>NZ_JANNOD010000040.1:0-90729 GCF_031398885.1 Hymenobacter sp. | reverse complement strand
CGAGAGCTGCCTCGGCGCTGCGTTGCGCTTTGCACCGCATGTCACGCTGCTGGCGCAGGCCGATGACGAGGTCGAGGATCTCCCGTGGAGAGGGGGCACCGGTCCCGCCCTGGCGTCAGACTCCCCTCTCCTTGGGAGAGGGGGTCAGGGGGTGAGGTTGACGCCGGAACGAGGCAGGACCGTTTTGTTATTTCAAACAGCTTCTAAACAAAAACACCCTTTCTTTTCAAGGAAGAATTCGCCCGCCCAAACCTCACCAACTCATGCAGCTTAAACCTTTGTTCACTTTCCTTTCTGGCTTGGCCAAGCACAACGAGCGGCCCTGGTTCCAGGAGCGCAAGGCCACCTACGACCAGCTGCGCGGGCAGTTTGAAGAGGACGCGGACTTCTGGTTTCAAGAATTGGCCCTGCTCGACCCGGCGCTGGCCGGGCCCGAGGGCAACAAAAACCTGTTTCGCATTTACCGCGACGTGCGGTTCAGCAAGAACAAGGATCCGTACAAAACGCATTTTTCGGCCTACTTCAACGCCAGCCGGGCCAAGGAAGTGGACGCCCCCGGCTACTACCTGCAGCTGGGCCCTAACGGCCAGACGATGGTGGCCGGCGGCCTCTACCAGCCCGATAAAGCCCAGCTGGCCGCCATCCGGCAGGAAATCGACTACAATGCCGACGCGCTAAAAGCCGTGGTGGCCGCCCCCGACTTCCAGCGCTACTTCGGCCGCATCACCGGCGACAAGCTCAAGAAAGGCCCCGCCGGCTACCCCGCCGACCATCCCGAAATCGAGCTGCTGAAGCACAAAAGCTTCACCGCCTGGTACGAAATGCCCGATGCCGACGTGCTTAGCCACGAGGACTTTCGGGCTCACGTGTTGGAGGTGTTCCGGGCCATGGTGCCGTTTTGCCAGTACCTGCGCAGCGCCGTAGCGCCCTAGCACCATTTCGGAATCGTGGTATCGACTCCGGCCGGGCTGACCTCACCCCCGGCCCCTCTCCTGTGGAGAGGGGAGCCAGCCAACCGGTACACTGAATGCAAAACTGCCCTAGGCAAGCGCGCCGCAGAGGCGCTTGCCGCGCTGCGGGGCTACCACGTCAGCAATTCCTGCTCGTGGCCGGCGCGGAAGAGGGCGCTTTGCTTTTTGGCGCCGGCTTCGACGTTGACGATGTTGACCTCGTCGCCGAACACGTCCAGCAGCACGGCCTGGCGCAACTGCACGGCGGGCAGCGGGCCGGGCAGCGGCACTTTGCAGTAAAACCAGTAGCCGTCTTTTTCGGCCTGCATGCCCAGCACCTGCAGCGGCAGCGGGGCGCCGGTGGGCGTGCTCACTTGCAGGGTGCGCTGCAGGTAGGCCGTGGCCAGCACCAGGGCGCGGGGCCCGGGCGCGGCCAGGCTCACCGGCGTGGGCTGGCCCCGGGACAGGGCTTTTTCAAAGTCGTCGGTAAACACCTTCACCGACAGCTCCAGTTGCTGCTTGACCGCGTTGTAGCGCAGCTCGGTGAGCGTGGCGTGGTAGGCGTGGAAGGCCCGGGCCGTAGTGGCCAGCAAGACGCCCGCGACGAGAACCAGGAAAAAGCGCATCAGTTGCTGAGAGTTGGCGGGAGAGCGGCGCAAGGTGGAATGGGCGCTGGTTGAAAAGAAGCCGAAATAGCGGGCCCGTTGTAGAGACGCATAATTGCGTCTCGTCGTCTGCGCCATCATTGGGCAATGGCAAGACGCAACTATGCGTCTCTACAACGTTTCAGCGACAGCTAGCCTTGAGGCCATTAACTGCTAAAACAGCTTCATCACCTGTTTGAACACGATGACGTAGGCCATCAGGGCCAGAATCAGGACCGTACCCACCCGCTGGGCGCCTTCCAGGAAGGCATCGGAGGGCTTGCGGCGCAGCACCATCTCGTAGAGCAGGAACACCACGTGGCCGCCGTCGAGGGCCGGAATGGGCAGCAGGTTCATGAAGGCGAGCACCATGCTCAGGCCCGCGGCCAGCCCCCAGAAGTGCTGCCAGTCCCAGGTGCCGCCGAACTGCTGGGCAATTTCCACCGGCCCGCCCAGGCTTTCGGAGGCCGAGATTTCGCCCCGGCCGATTTTGGCAAAGGCCCGGGCCTGCAGGCCGATGACGCCAAAGGCCTTGGTGACGCCCTGCGGAATGGCTTCGGCCAGCGAGTACTCGCGGGTGCCGAGCTTGAGCGTGGACTTGCGCTCGAAGCCGATGCGGCCCGAGCTGCTCACCTCAATGGCCAGCGGCACGGTTTGGCCGTTGCGCCGCACGATAACCGAGGTTTTTTTGCCCTTGTTGGCTAGCAGGGCGGCCTGCAGCTCGTCGAAGAAGAGCACGGGCCGGCCGCCCACGGTCGTAATCTCGTCGCCGGCCAGCAGGCCCGCTTTGGCCGCGGCACCGCCGGCCACCACGCGCTCCACGGCGAAGGTTTCGCGGGGGCGTACCAGCAGGCTGTCGGCGCTCTGCTTGCCGAACTTGTCGAGGAAGTTTGCCGGAATTTTGATGTCCTCCAACTGCCCGTTGCGCTCCACGGTGTAGTAGGAGTTGTCGCCCATGATGACGTCGGGCCGGTACACGTCGTCGAACTCGGTGAACGGGCGGCCGTTGATTTTCACGATTTTGTCGCCGGTGCGGAAGCCGATTTCGCGGCCCAGGCCGTTGGGCAGGATGCCGTAGCGGGCCTCCGAGGCCGGCAGAAACACGTCGCCGTAGTGGAAGGTCATGGCCGCGAAAATGGCAATGCCGAGCACCACGTTCATGATGATGCCGCCGAGCATGACCAGCAGGCGCTGCCAGGCCGGCTTGCCGCGGAACTCGTCGGGCTTGGGTGGCCCGGCCAATGAGGAGGCGTCCTGGGTTTCGTCTATCATGCCGTGAATCTGCACGTAGCCGCCGAGCGGGAACCAGCCAATGCCGTATTCCGTCTCGCCCACCTTCTTTTTGATGAGGGCGAAATTTGCCACCGTGGGCATCGGAAATAGAAAGTCGAAGAAGATGTAAAATTTATCGACCCGGATTTTAAACAGCTTGGCGAAGGCAAAATGGCCGAATTCGTGCAAGCCAACGAGTATCGAGAGGGCCAACACCAGCTGGCCAATCATGGTGAGAATTTCCAACGGGGTAACGAACTAGTGATGAAGGGAAGTAGTGACGGAAGCAAACAAGAACGTCATGCTGAGCTTGTCGAAGCATCTCTACCGGGGTAGTAATCCCAATCGGGTGAATTTAGTTGCGCGATAGAGATGCTTCGACTCCGCTCAGCATGACGTTCTTTTAGCCTGCTCATAACAAAGAAACAGCCAGCCGCCGCGTCTCCGCGTCGGTGGCCACCAAATCGGCCAGCCGCGGCTCCGCAAGGTACGAAACCCGCGCCAGGCACCCCGCCACCAGGTCCGACATTTGGCGGAAACCCACCTGCTCGCGCAGGAAGGCGGCCACGGCTACTTCGTTGGCGGCGTTGAGCACGCAGGGCGCGTTGCCGCCGCGGCGCATGGCCCCAAAGGCCAATTCCAGGTTCGGGAACGCGGCCCGGTCGGGCGCCTCAAAGGTGAGGCTGGGGTAGTCGAGGAAGGAGAAGCGCGGGAAGGCGTTGGCCAGCCGGTGCGGGTAGCCCAGCGCGTACTGAATGGGCAGCTTCATGTCGGGCAGGCCGAGCTGGGCCTTGAGCGAGCCGTCGCGGAACTGCACCAGCGAGTGCACGATGCTCTGCGGGTGCACCACCACGTCAATCTGCTCGTTCGTAAGCCCAAACAACCACTTGGCCTCAATCACCTCCAGGCCCTTGTTCATAAGCGAGGCCGAGTCGATGGTGATTTTGGCGCCCATCTCCCAGTTGGGGTGCTTCAGGGCCTGGGCTTTGGTCACGGCCTCCAGCTGCTGGGCCGAGCGGCCGCGAAACGGACCACCCGAAGCGGTGAGGATGATTTTCTCGATGGGGTTCTGCTCCTCGCCCACCAGGCACTGGAAAATGGCCGAATGCTCGGAGTCGACGGGCAGCAGGCGCACCCGGTGCTGCCGCACGAGGCCGGTGATGAGCTCGCCGGCCACCACCAGGGTCTCCTTGTTGGCCAGGGCAATGTCCTTGCCCGCGCGGATGGCGGCCACCGTGGGCAGCAGCCCGGCGTAGCCCACCAGAGCGGTGAGCACCATGTCGATTTCGGGCCGGGTGACGACTTCGGCCAGGGCCGCCGCCCCGGCCACCACTTCGGTTTCGGGCTGGTCGGCCAGCGCCGTTTTCAGGGACTGGTACAAGTTCTCATCGCCGATAACGACCACGGCGGGCCGAAACTCCCGCGCTTGTCGGGCCAGCAGCTCCCACTGCCGCTGGGCCGTGAGCACCGCCACCCGGAACCGGCCAGGCTGCTGGCGCACCACCTCCAGCGCCTGCGTGCCGATGGAGCCCGTGGACCCGAGCAGGGCCAGCGTTTTTACTGTATTGTCTTTGACCATAATGCTACCAACACGGAAACGCCGCAAAAGTACGGCGCCCCCGGGTGGCCCGGCTCAGGGCCGGCGCAGGGTGGCGGCCACGAGCTGGTGGATGCTGGCCACGATGGCGCCGGCGTCCTGGGCCACGGCGTCGGTGAGCGGCGCGGGGCCGGCAGGGGGCGTTGCGTGCTCGACCAGGGCCGTGAGGTGGGCCAGCTGCTCGGCGATGGCCCGGTAAATCAGTTCCCAAAAAACGGCCGTGATGCCGGAATGAGGGCCCAGCGAGCGGCGCAGCTCCAGCAGGCTCATGACCAGGCCGGCCACCTGGCCCAGCAAGCCGCGCTCGGCCGGCGTGAAGCTGCGGGGCGGGCCGTCGAAGAGGCACAGCGAGCCAATGTTGTGGCCGTCGGGGGTGCGCAGGCTGTGGCCGGCGTAGAAATGCAGGCCCAATTGCTGAACCAGCGCGATGTCGACGCCCGGGGCGCTGGCCGTGGCCAGGTCTTCGAACACGGCGGTGTCTGCCTGCAGAATGGTGGCCGAGCACAGGCTCTGCGCGCGCGGAATGCGCTCCGGGGCCACCGGCAGGTTGTAGGGCGCCTTAATCAGCACCTCGTTTTCCTCCACGATGGACAGCATGGCGTTGGACACCCGAAACAGCCGGGCGGCGGCGGCCACCACCTCGTCCAGCACGTGCTCGCTGCGCCCGTCCAGAAGCTGGTAGCGTTCCAGCGCGCGGAGGCGGGCCGCATCGTCGGCCGGAATCAAGGAGGGAGGCGTGGTAGTCAAAGCAGGGCGAAGAGCGGGCAATCTACTGAAAAATGTGAGTCGGTGATAAAAAAATACCGGCGGCCGGGTCGGGCCCGTGGCGGGCGGGCCGGGTGGGGCGTTGCGCGGCCATTTCGGGTCAAACCGAACGTGTTGGGGCCGCCCGCACGGTAAAAAAATTCGGCTTGCCCGCCGCGCAGAAACGCGGACGTCCGGGCCGGCCGCCGGCCGCCCCGCGCCGCCCGCTACCTTTGAAGCCGTGCTTTCTTCGCCTGCTTTCGACTACGACGTGGCCATCATCGGCGCGGGCCCGGCGGGCACGGCCTGCGCCCTGGCCCTGCGCCACAGCGGCCTGCGCGTGGCGCTGCTCGACAAGGCCCGGTTCCCGCGCGACAAGGTGTGCGGCGACGCCATCCCCGGCCACGCGCTCAAGGCCCTGCGCCAGCTCGACCCCGCTTTTGCCGACAGCCTGTGGCAGCTGGAGCCACTGGATGCCGTGCGCCAGTCCAGACTGGTGGCCCCCAACGGCGGCAGCCTCGTGCTGGAGTGGAAGCTGCCCAGCTTCAGCTCGCCCCGCGCGACGTTCGACGAGGCCCTGCTGACCCTGGTGCGCACCCACGCCGCCCGCACCGTCATCCTCGAAAGCACGGCGCTCAGGGACCTGCGCCTGGAGGCGGACCACGTGCGCCTGCTGCCCGCCCAGGGCCCCGAGATTACCAGCCGGCTGGTGATAGGCTGCGACGGGGCCCACTCGGTGGTGGGCCGCAAGCTGCTGCCCGAGCCGCGCCTGGCGCGGGCCCACCACTGCGTGGGCGTGCGGGCCTACTTCGAAAACATTGCCGGGGCCGAGAGCGGCACCACCGAGTTTTTCCTCACCCGCGACTACCTGGCCGGCTACTGCTGGCTGTTTCCGGTGGGGCAGGGGCGCTACAACGTGGGCCTGGGTATGCTGGCCGAAGTGGTGGCGGCGCACAAAGTCGACCTCAAGCAAACCCTGCTCCGGCTGCTGGCCACGCACCCCGCCCTGGCCGGCCGCTTCGCCGCGGCCCGGCAGCTGGGGCCCGTGGTGGGCTTCGGGCTACCGTTGGGCGGGGGGCGCGTGCGGCCCATCAGCGGCGCGCGGTTTCTGCTCTGCGGCGATGCGGCCTCCCTCATAGACCCGCTGCAGGGCCACGGCATCGATACGGCCATTCAAAGCGGTATTCTGGCCGCTGCCCAAGCGGCGGCGTGCTGTGCGCAGCGGGATTTTAGCGCCGCCTTCACCGCCCAATACGATGCGCAAATAGCCGAAAAAATTGGCCGCAAGCTGGCCAAGAGCTACCGCCTCATGCGCTTCCTCAGCACCAAGCCCTGGCTGGTGGACGCCGCCGTGCGCTTGGCGCGGGTGCCGGGGCTCAAGCCCTGGGTGCAGCGGGCGATAGGGTAGGGAAGAGGGCGGGAACGGAACCAACCAATAATTTGGGCTGCGGAAAAATGCCGCGCAGCAAGGAGGAGTACTGACAGCGGCTCTGAAGCGAGGGCTTCGATTACCAAGCGGGCAGCCGCTTCGTAGCTTTTCGACAGCAAGCCGCCACCCTTCACTCGCAAGCACCGGCGTTACGCGAACATGCCCACCGCATTCTTACTAGGCAAAGCCGTCTTCCCCATCAGAAACACATCAACTTCCCGCGCCGCCTCCCGGCCTTCCGAAATGGCCCACACCACCAGCGACTGGCCCCGGCGCATGTCGCCGGCCACGAACACGCTGGGGCGGGTGGTTTGGTAGGCCGGCTCGGCGGCGCGCACGTGGCCGTGCTCGTCCAGCGCCACGCCCAGCTCGGTGAGCAGGCCATCCGCGCGCGGACCGGTGAAGCCCAGGGCCAACAACACGCGCTGGCAGGGGATTTCGCGGTCGGAATTCGGCACGTCCTCGAAGCGCAGGCGGCGGCCCAGCACGTCGGTTTCCCAGGTCACGTCGCTCACGAGCAGGGCGCGGAGTTGGCCGGCCTCATCGGCCAGAAAGGCTTTGGTGTTGATGCCCCAGTAGCGCTGGCAGCCTTCTTCGTGGGAGCTGCTGCTGCGGAAAATGTGGGGCTCCTGCGGCCAGGGCGTGTGGGCGGGCCGCTCGGCGCCGGGCCGGTGCATGAGGGCAAACTGCGTGACGGAGCGCGCCCCCTGGCGGTTGGCCGTACCCACGCAGTCGGAGCCCGTATCGCCGCTGCCGATGACCACCACGTCTTGGCCGGTGAAAACCAGCGGCTCGTGGTCGATGGGCAGCTCGCTCACCCGGCGGTTGTGCTGGGTGAGGTAGTCCATGGCGAAGTAGATGCCCGGCAGCTCGCGGCCAGGAATTCGAAGGTCGCGCGGCACGCTGGCGCCCCCGGCCAGCACCACGGCGTCGAAGCCGCGGGTGAGCTCGGCGCCCGGCAGGTCGCGGCCGATTTCGGTGTTGCAGCGGAATACGATGCCGTCGTCTTCCAGCAGCTGAATGCGGCGGTCAATTACCCATTTATCCAGCTTGAAATCGGGGATGCCGTAGCGGAGCAGGCCGCCAGGCTGGTCGTCGCGCTCGAATACCGTGACCGAGTGGCCGGCCTTGGCCAGCTGCGCCGCCGCCGCCAGCCCGGCCGGCCCCGAGCCTACCACCGCTACCGTCTTGCCCGATTTCAAGATTGGCGCGGTCGGCTGCACGTAGCCTTTCAAGAAGGCAATTTCGATGATGTGTTTCTCGATTTCCTCGATGGCCACCGGCGCGCTGTGGATGCTGAGCACGCAGGCCGCCTCGCACGGCGCCGGGCAAATGCGGCCGGTGAACTCCGGGAAGTTGTTGGTGGCACTGAGAATCTGGTAGGCGTCTTCCCACTTTTCCTCGCGCACGGCGTCGTTGAATTCGGGGATGATGTTGCCCAGCGGGCAGCCCGCGTGGCAGAACGGAATGCCGCAGTCCATGCAACGGGCCGCCTGCTGCGTGAGCTGTCCTTCGGAGTAGGTGCCGACAAACTCGCGGTTGTGGGCCACGCGCTCTTCCGGGGCCGCCTTGGGCGGTAGCTCGCGGCTGAATTCCTTGAAACCGGTGGGGTTGGGCATGGTATTGGGTTAATTGATTGTTCGGGCGGCGCTGGCGGTTCACCTCACCCCCTGACCCCCTCTCCCGCGGAGAGGGGGCACCGGTTATGCTTCGTGTGGAAATCGCCTGGCCCCCCTCTCCGCGGGCTTCGCGCTTGTAGCGAACCGGGGCTGGGGGTGAGGTGAACCGCAAGGGCGGCATTATCCCACCTCCGCGTAGCGCGCCCTCTGCAGCACTTTCTTGTATTCGCTCGGGAACACCTTCACAAAGCGCCCGGCTTCCTCGCTCCAATTATCCAGCAGAAAAGCGGCCACCTGGCTGCCCGTCAGCTGCACGTGCTGCCGCAGCAGCGCCTGAATCTGGTCCTCGTCGTCGGCGTCGAGCGGGTCAAGCTCCACCATTTCGGGGTTGCAGTTGGGCGGGAAGGTGCCGTTTGGGTCGTACACCCAGGCGATGCCGCCGCTCATGCCGGCGGCGAAGTTGCGGCCCGTCTGGCCCAGGATGAGGGCCCGGCCGCCGGTCATGTACTCGCAGCCGTGGTCGCCCACGCCCTCCACCACGGCGGTGGCGCCGGAGTTGCGCACCGCGAACCGCTCGCCGGCCTGCCCGCGCACGAACAGCGCGCCGGAAGTCGCGCCGTACAGCGCCACGTTGCCGATGATGATGTTTTGCTCGGGTACAAACCGGGCTTCCGCCGCCGGGAAAATGGCCAGCTGCGCGCCGCTCAGGCCCTTGCCCACGTAGTCGTTGGCTTCGCCTTCGAGGGAAAAAGACAGCCCGCGCACGCTGAACGCACCGAAGCTTTGCCCCGCCGAGCCGCGAAAGCGGTAGTTAATCGTGTTGTCGGGCAGGCCGGCGGCGTGGTAGTGCTTGGCAATTTCATTCGAAAGCAGCGTGCCAATGGTGCGGTCGGTGTTGTGGACCTCGAACTCGCCGAAAACCGGCGTTTGCTCGTGCAGCGCCGGCCGGGCGTGTTCGAGCAGCTGCCAGTCGAGGATGTGGTCGAGGCCGTGGTCCTGGGCCTCGCTGTGGTAGAGGGTGCCGCCGGAAATGTTGGCGGCCGGGTGCAGGATGCCGCTCAGGTCGAGGTGGCGGGCTTTCCAGTGGGTGATGCCTTCGCGCACTTTCAGAAACTCCGGCCGGCCCACCATCTCGTTGACGGTGCGGAAACCCAGCGTGGCCATGATTTCGCGCAGCTCCTCGGCCAGGAACCGAAACAGGTTCACGATGTGCTCGGGCTGGCCGGTGAAGAGCTTGCGCAGCTCCGGGTCCTGGGTGGCCACGCCCACGGGGCAGGTGTTGAGGTGGCATTTGCGCATCATTACGCAGCCGCCCGCTACCAGCGCCGCCGTGGCCACGCCCCATTCTTCGGCCCCCAACAGGGCGGCTACGGCCAGGTCGCGGCCGGTTTTCAGTTGGCCGTCGGCTTGCAGCACCACGCGGCTGCGGAGCTGGTTGCGCACCAGGGTCTGGTGGGCTTCGGCCAGTCCCAGCTCCCAGGGCAGGCCGGCGTGCTTGATGGAACTGACCGGCGAAGCACCGGTACCGCCGTCGTAGCCGGCAATGAGAATCACGTCGGCGTGGGCCTTGGCCACGCCGGCCGCGATGGTGCCCACGCCCGCCTTGCTCACCAGCTTCACGTTGATGCGGGCGGCGCGGTTGGCGTTTTTCAGGTCGAAAATGAGCTGCGCTAAATCCTCAATCGAGTAGATGTCGTGGTGGGGCGGGGGCGAAATCAGGCCGACGCCGGGCGTGGCGTGGCGCACCCGGGCAATCCACTCGTCCACCTTGTGGCCGGGGAGCTGGCCGCCCTCGCCGGGCTTGGCGCCCTGGGCCATCTTGATTTGCAGCTCGTCGGCGTTGGTGAGGTAGTGGGCCGTGACGCCGAAGCGGGCGGAGGCCACTTGCTTGATGGCCGAGCGCATGGAGTCGCCGTTGGCCATCTGCTCGTAGCGCAGCGGGTCCTCGCCGCCCTCGCCGGTGTTGCTCTTGCCGCCGATGCGGTTCATGGCAATGGCCAGGGTGCTGTGCGCCTCGTGCGAAATCGAGCCAAACGACATGGCCCCGGTGGCGAAGCGCTTCAGGATGCCTTCGGCCGGCTCCACTTCCTCCAGGGCAATGGCCTCGCGGTGGTGGGCAAAATCCAGCAGGCCGCGCAGCGTGAACATCTGCCGGGTTTGCTCGTTGATGAGCCCGGCGTAGCGCTGGTAGGTGGCATAGTTATTCGTCCGGGTGGCGTGCTGGAGCAAATGCACCGTTTCGGGGTTGAACATGTGCGCCTCGCCGCGCCGCCGCCAGTGGTAGAGGCCGCCGTCGGGCAGCAGGGTTTGCTCCTCGGGCGTCGTGCTTTTAAAACCCTGGAAGTGCTTGTAGAGCGTTTCGCGGGCAATTTCATCGAGCCCCAAGCCGCCGATGCGCGTCACCGCGCCGCAGAAATAGGCGTCCACCACGGCCTGGTTGAGGCCCAGAATCTCGAATACCTGCGCGCCGTGGTAGCTCTGCAAGGTCGAAATTCCCATTTTCGAGAAAATCTTCAGCAGGCCGTCGCACGCGGCCTTGATGTAGTTGTCGGTCAGCTGCGCGTTGTCCGGCGCCGTGGCAAACTGGCCGGCCTCGTGCATGGTGCGGATGGTGGCCAGCGCCAGGTACGGGTTGATGGCCGTGGCCCCAAACGACAGCAGACAGGCAAAGTGGTGCACTTCCCACACGTCGCCGGCCTCCACCACCAAGCCCACCGAACCCCGGAAACCCAGCTTAATCAGGTGGTGATGCACGGCCGACACGGCCAGCAGCGACGGAATGGGCGCGTGCTCCGAATCCACGGCGCGGTCGGAGAGAATCAGCACCTCAAACCCATCGTTCACCGCATCCTCGGCGTAGCGGCAGAGGCGGGCGAGGCCGTTTTCGAGCGCGCCGGGCTTGCCGTCGGCCTTGAAATACGTTTGCAGGGTTTTGGCATTGAACATGCCCGTGTCGATGCTGCGGAGCTTTTCCAGCTCGTGGTTGCTCAGGATGGGCTGGCGCAGGGCCACGCAGTGGCAGTGGTGCTTGTCCTCGTCGAGGATGTTGCCGTTGTTGCCCAGAAAGGTGGCCAGGCTCATCACCAGCCGCTCCCGAATGGGGTCGATGGGCGGGTTGGTGACCTGGGCAAAAAACTGCTTGAAGTAGCTGCTCAGGTGCTGGGGCTGGTCGGAGAGCACGGCCAGCGGCACGTCCACGCCCATCGAGCCGATGGGTTCCTTGGCTTCCAGCGCCATGGGCGTGATGAGCGCGTCAATGTCCTCGCGGGTGTAGCCGAACACCTGGTGATACTTGAACACCGACTCGGCGGCCAAATCCGTGAACATCTGGCGGGGCTCGGGCAACTCTTCCAACCGAATCTGGTACTCGTTCAGCCACGCTCCGTAGGGCTGGCGGCCGGCGGCCTGGGCCTTCAGCTCCTCGTCGGTGACGATGCGGCCCGCCACGGTGTCCACGAGCAGCATTTTGCCGGGCTGGAGGCGGCCTTTTTGCACCACGGTGGCGGGGTCAATGGGCAGCACGCCGGCCTCGGAGGCCACCAGCACGCGGCCGTCGGTGGTTTCGAGGTAGCGCAGGGGGCGCAGGCCGTTGCGGTCGAGCATGGCCCCAATCATCCGCCCGTCGGTGAAGAGCAGGGCCGCCGGGCCGTCCCAGGGCTCCATAAACGTGGCATGGAACTCGTAGAACGCCTTTTTAAGCGGGTCCATCTGGGTGTTGCCGTCCCAGGCCTCGGGCACCAGCATCATCATTACGTGCGGCAGCGGGCGGCCCGAGTGCAGCAGGATTTCCACCACGTTGTCGAGGCAGGCCGAGTCCGACTGCCCGGCATCGACCACCGGCAGCAGCATGTCCATCTCCTCGGCCGAGAAGTAGGGCGACACGTAGTTGCGCAACCCGGCGTAAAACCAGTTCAGATTCCCGCGTAGCGTGTTGATTTCGCCGTTGTGCGCCAGGAAGCGGAAGGGCTGCGCCAGCTTCCAGCTCGGGAAGGTGTTGGTCGAAAATCGCGAGTGCACCAGGCCGAACGTGGAAACCACCCGCTCGTCGCTCAGGTCGGGGAAGTAGCCGCGCACCTGGTACGTGGTCAGCTGGCCCTTGTAGACGATGGTTTTGCAGGAGAGCGAGGCGCAGTAGAACACGTCCATCGCGGCCGGTACCGTTTCGCGCACCGTCTTAAAAATCAGGCGCCGCAGCACGTAGAGCTTGCGCTCGAAGTCGTCGGGGGTGCTGATGCCGGCCGGTCTTCCGAAAAATACCTGCTCCATCACCGGCTCGGCGGCCAGCGCCGTGGGGCCGATGCCGGCCGGGTTCACCGGCACTGGCCGGTAGCCCAGCAGCGGAAAGCCCAGCCGCGCCGCCGCGCCGTTGATGACCGTGCGGCAGGCCTCGCGCAGGGTGGTGTCCTTGGGCAAAAAAGCCATACCCACGCCGTAGCTGCCCGGCTCGGGCAGGCGGATGCCGTGGGCCACGCACTCCTCCAGCAGGAACCAGTGGGGGATTTGGAGCAGCAAGCCGGCCCCGTCGCCGGAGTCGGCATCGCAGCCGCAGGCGCCGCGGTGCTCCATGTTTTCGAGCATGGTCAGCGCGTCGGCAATGGTCTGGTGCGTCTTGCGGCCGTTGAGGTAGGTGATGAAGCCGGTCCCGCAGGCGTCGTGCTCAAATTCGGGACGGTACAGGCCCGGAGCCGGGTTTGTCGCGTGCATCGGGAGTGCTAAATTCGGGCGGAAGGAAGTGGCCGGGCGCCGCCTCTCATCCCGGTTGGGAAGGAAATCAGCCGGCGGGCCACGGCTTTTTGCAATTTCCGGCGGCCCCCGGCGGGCCGAAACGCCATTTGCCTCCACTGTACTATTTCTGGGCCGGCGAGCTGAAGGACAATGGTTTGAGAATGAGTGAGCTGCGCGGAATAAGCGTACAACGTCAAACCAGTTTCGTGGCGGCCGGCCTCGGGGCTACTTCAACGACGCGAAGTTGCGCTGCATGATTTCCTGCACGGGCCGGTTCTCAATCTTGCTTTCGAGCCAGGAGATGATGTCGAGGTACATGAACGGCCGCCGCTCGAACGGATTCGCGGAAATGGCAATCAGCCGGGTTTTCAGCGCGACGAAGGCACTTTTCAGCTCCCGGGGGTTCACGTTGCCCAGGGTCCGCAAAAACTGAAAAATGGCCACCTGCATCTGCTGCTGGTCGTTCATCTTGCCCAGGAAGCGGTACACCGACTTCACCTGGTGGTCCAGGCTTTCGTCGCGCCCGGCTTCGTAGTGCGCAATCAGGTTCAGGATGCGGGCAAAGCACTGAATGTCCTCGCGCAGGGCGCTGTCTTTGAATTGAATAATTTTGGTCAGGTACTCAATGGCCTTGTTGAAATCGCCGCTGCCGAAGTACAAGCTGGCAATCTTGTAGTAAAACACCATGAGCCGGTGCGGGTCGAGTTGCTGCTGAAACTGCGCGAGGTTGGCCAGCAGCGGCGGCACGATGGCCAGCCCCTCGGTGAAACGCCCGCGCATGAAATAGGCGTTAATCCGGTTGGTGTAGATGTAGAGAAAAAGGAGCATTTCGATGTTCGGATTGGAGCGCCGGTTGGGGTTGGCCGCAAAAGCTTCGAGCGTGGCCAACACCCGCTGAAATTTGCTGTAGTAGAGCAGGTTGTAGGAAGTGATGAGCAGGTTGTGCAGGCCCTTGAGGTAGAGCATCGTTTGCTGCTCGCGGATGGCGGGGTGGCGCTCAAACAAGTCGACCCACTTCTGGGCGTAGCGGTAGCAGGCCAGGAAGTTCTGGGCGATGGTGTGGTACCACACGTGGGCCTGGTAGTAGTAGAGCTGCTCGAAAAAGTCGGCGTGGCGCATGTCCACGTGCGCCAGGGCCGACCGGAAAAACCCGGTCAACCGCTCAAAATCGGCCTGGTTGCGGGCGTGGCCGATTTGCAGGTAGAAGCCGTACATGCGCAGCGCCAGGTTGGAGAGCACGTGCTGCTGGCCCACGTGCTCGACCAGCGCCAGGGCCTCGGTCGACAGCTCCTGGGCGCGGCCCCGCAGGCTGCGGGTGATGTACTGGGCCTCGATGAGCTTTTCAAAGTCGAGGGCTTGCAGGGTCACGTGGCTCATGCCCACCTGCTGGGCGGCCGTTTTCACACGCTCCAGCATGCGCAGGCTTTGCTGGTAGAGGCCGCGGTTGTAGAGCACGCGGGCGTAGTCGAGCTGTTCGCGCAGCTGAATGTCGAGGTTCTGGCCGGCGTGGTACATGCGCAGGCTGGCCAGCAGCTGCCGGTAGAGGTTGGCCTTGAGGTTGGCCAGCTGCACTTTTTTGATGGCCGGCACCTGGGCCAGCACCCGTTCGTCGTCGTAGTGCGCGGCGCCGTCAAGGGCACCGAAAAGTTGCAAGAACTTCAGGCCCTCGCTCGCCCCTTGCCGCTTGGCAAACAACCGGAAATGTCGTTTTTCGGAGCGGGTAAGCGATTTTATCAAGTGAAAAACCGGGTCATTGTTTTCGTTTGGCATCGTAAGCCGGTGTTGTTTTATGCGTTGACTATCAGCTAATGTGCAGATATCTTCCTGCCTGGAGATAGTAAGCCGTCTCGAAACGTGTTTTCGGCGCGCGCTGGGCCTCCCTAAAATTGCACTTGCTGGCCGGCTCCAAGCGCGGGCTGCGCCGGCCCTGCTTCCCCGCGTGCGGCCGTCAGGTTTTGCCGCTTCCGCTCGGCGCAAGCTAAGCACGAACGCGCGGCCCGGGCTTCGGCCCGCGCTGCCACTTTCGCCCCCCGGTCGCCGCGCTTTGGCCCGTCGTTCACGCCATCAGCAGCCAGCCGCGGGGCTGAAAGCGCCTGCTTGCCCGCCAGGAACCAGCCTTTCGCAGCCCCGCGCTCGAAAAGGCTTTTTGCCGGCCGATGCCGTGTAACCAACCCGTTGCCTCATGTATTTCGACCACAATACCCGCGTTTTTCCGGACTATACACCGCCGCGAGCCTGAAAAAAGTGGCGCGGGCGGCGCGCAACCCCAAGGGCGTCGTCTACAAAACGCCGCTGCGGCAAAACCGCGGCCTCGCGCTCCCCACGGGGCCACGGTGCTGCTGAAGCGCGAGGACCTGCGGGGGTGCGCTCCTAATAAAATCCGGGGCGCGTACCGCAAGATGAGCCCGCGGCCGGCCAAAGCCGGCGGGCGCGAAACCAGGTGCGCCAGCGCTGGCCCCGCGCCCTGGGCGTGGCCCACGCCGGCCAGCCGCTACGCGGCGTCTTTTTGCCCGCCCAAACGCGCGCGGATTTTGCCCCGCCGGGGCCATGTGCGGCCGCCCGCGCTACAGGTTGGATTTTGTAATTTATTTTTCATTAAGCCATTAATAAATAAATGCTTGCAAAAGAGCCGACGGGCATTGGAAATAGTAAGCTGCCCAAAAATTAGTTTTCGGCCACTGGCCGCAGCGGTGTACTTGCGAGCCACAGTGTAGTGCCCCGCACCGCGACCCCCATGGCCAGCCATAACATTCAAATCTTCGACACCACCCTGCGCGACGGCGAGCAAGTGCCGGGCTGCAAGCTGAACCGCGACGAGAAGCTGGTGATTGCCCGGCAGCTGGAGCGGCTGGGGGTGGACGTCATTGAGGCCGGCTTTCCGGTGTCGAGCCCCGGCGACTTCGAGGCCGTGCGCGCCATTGCGGCCCAAACCCGCGAGGCCACCGTCTGCGGGCTGTCGCGGGCCGTGGAAAACGACATCCGCGTGGCCGCCGCCGCCCTGGAGCCCGCCCGCTACCCGCGCATCCACACTGGCATCGGCACTTCCGACCTGCACATCCGCTACAAGCTGCTGAGCACGCCCGACGAAGTGCTGGCCCGCGCCGTGGCCGCCGTGCAGCTGGCCAAGTCTTTTGTGGAGGACGTGGAATTTTACGCCGAAGACGCCGGCCGCACCGACAACGAGTTCCTGGCCCGCGTGTGCGCGGCCGCCATCCGGGCCGGGGCCACGGTGCTCAACATCCCCGACACCACCGGCTACTGCCTGCCCGAAGAATACGGCGCGAAAATTCGTTTCCTGCGCGAAAACGTGGCCGGGATTCACGCCGTGACCCTTTCGACGCACTGCCACAACGATTTGGGCCTGGCCACGGCTAACTCCATCGCCGGCGTCATCAACGGCGCCCGCCAGATTGAGTGCACCGTGAACGGGGTGGGGGAGCGGGCCGGCAACACCGCCCTCGAAGAAGTGGTGATGATACTGCGCCAGCACCCCTACCTCGCCCTCGACACCCGCATCAACACCCCGCTGCTGGCCGAAACCTCGGCCCTGGTGGCCCACCTGATGAGTATGCCGGTGCAGGCCAACAAGGCCGTGGTGGGCGCCAACGCCTTTTCGCATTCCAGCGGCATCCACCAGGACGGCGTCATCAAGCACCGCCAAACCTACGAAATCATGAACCCGCGCGACGTGGGTGTGGCCGACTCGTCCATCGTGCTCACCGCCCGCTCGGGCCGTGCCGCGCTCGCCTACCGCCTTCAGAAAATCGGCTACGACTTCGACCGCGACGGCCTGAACCGCGCCTACGCCTCGTTCGTGCAGCTCGCCGACCGCCAGAAAGAAGTGGTCGACGACGACCTGCACGCCCTGGTGGAGCAGGAGCAGCTGGTGAGCGCGGGGTAAACGACTAAATGGTTAGTCAACCACCAAAACAAGGACGTCATGCTGAGCGGAGCCGAAGCATCTCGCTTGCAGCAGTAATTCATTCGATTGGATTACTACCCCGAGTGAGATGCTTCGACTCCGCTGCGCTGCGCGCTGCATGACGTTCTGATGCAGTTTCATTTCCCTCCTTCTCAAAATCCCACCCCCCTCATGCCTAAGACCTTATTTGATAAAATCTGGGAGGCGCACGTGGTCAAAGCCATTCCTGGTGGTCTGGAGGTGTTTTACATCGACCGCCACCTCATTCACGAAGTCACCAGCCCGCAGGCGTTTGACGAGCTGCGCGGGCGCGGGCTGCCGCTGCTGCGCCCGGCCCAAGTCGTGGCCACGGCCGACCACAACGTGCCCACCCGCCACCAGCACCTGCCCATCGAGGACCCCATTTCCCGCTCGCAAGTGGACAAGCTCACCGAGAACTGCGCCGCGTTCGGAGTTGAGCTGTTTGGGCTGGGCCACCCCAACCAGGGCATCGTGCACGTCATCGGGCCCGAGCTGGGCCTCACGCAGCCGGGCATGACCCTTGTGTGCGGCGACAGCCACACCTCCACGCACGGCGCGTTCGGGGCCGTGGCCTTCGGCATCGGCACCAGCCAGGTGACGCAGGTGATGGCCACCCAGTGCCTGCTGCTGAGCCGGCCCCGGCGGATGCGCATTACGGTGGACGGCGCGCTGCGGCCCGGCGTCACGGCCAAGGACTTGATTCTGCACGTCATTGCCCAGCTCGGCACGGGTGGGGCCACGGGCTACTTCGTGGAGTACGCCGGCAGCGCCGTGCGCGCCCTGAGCATGGAAGGCCGCATGACGGTGTGCAACATGAGCATCGAGATGGGGGCCCGCGGCGGCCTCATCGCCCCCGACGCCACCACGTTTGCCTACCTGGCCGGCCGGCCCTACGCCCCGCGGGGCGCGCGCTGGGACGCGGCCCTGGCCTACTGGCACACGCTGTATTCGGACGAAGACGCCGTGTTCGACCAAGAGCTGACGTTTGAGGGGGCGGCCATTGCCCCGATGATTACCTACGGCACCAACCCCGGCATGGGCATGGCCCTCACCGGCCGCATTCCGGCCCGGGGGGCCGAGGGCGAAGCCGCCAGCTTCGACCAATCGTTGAAGTACATGGGATTTCAGCCCGGCGAGTCGCTGCTGGGCAAGGAAATCAATTACGTCTTCATCGGCAGCTGCACCAACTCGCGCATCGAGGACTTGCGCGCCGTAGCCGCCTACGTGCAGGGCAAGCACAAGGCCGCGCACGTCGAGGCCATCATCGTGCCCGGCTCAAAACAAGTGGAAAGGCAGGCCATTGCCGAGGGCCTCGACCGGATTCTGGCCGCCGCCGGCTTCGAGCTGCGCGAGCCCGGCTGCAGTGCCTGCCTGGCCATGAACGACGACAAGATTCCGGCCGGCGCCTACTGCGTGTCCACCTCCAACCGCAACTTCGAGGGGCGGCAGGGGCCGGGCGCGCGCACGCTGCTGGCCTCGCCGCTGGTGGCCGCCATCACGGCCGTGGAGGGCCGCATTGTCGACATCACCCAGTACCTGAATTGATGACCCAGCAAAACGACGTCATGCTAAGCTTATCCGATTTTAAATACTACCAGGGCGGCATCATTGACTGGATAAAGTACGCCGGCGGGCTGAGCCGGCCGCCGCAGCCCGGCGGCGAGGCCCCGCCGCCCGCCCCCGCCGCCCTCATTTCCCCCGAATTGCCCACTACTGCCCATGGACCAGTTTCAGACCCTGCGCTCGACGGCGGTGCCGCTGCCGTTTGAGAACATCGACACCGACCAGATTATCCCGGCCCGGTTCCTGAAGGCCACCACCCGCGAGGGCTTCGGGGCCCACCTGTTTGCCGACTGGCGCTACGCGGCCGACGGCCAGCCCAAGCACGGCTTCGTGCTGAACGACACCCGCTACCGCGGCCGGATTCTCGTCGCGGGCCAGAATTTTGGCTGCGGCTCCAGTCGCGAGCACGCCGCCTGGGCACTGCACGACGCCGGGTTCAGGGTGGTTGTCTCCAGCGGATTTGCCGACATCTTTCGGGGCAATGCCCTGAACACTGGTTTGCTGCCCCTGCAAGTGTCGGCCGCGGTGCTGCACCGCCTGGTGGCGCGCGTCACGCATTACCCCAGCACCCAGCTCGTGGTCGACTTGCCGGCCCAGACGC
Organism: Hymenobacter sp.; assembly: GCF_031398885.1. GTDB lineage: Bacteria > Bacteroidota > Bacteroidia > Cytophagales > Hymenobacteraceae > Hymenobacter. The sequence goes on along the minus strand of NZ_JANNOD010000040.1, from coordinate 71,642 downwards.
TCACCGTGCCGGTGTGGGAGGAAAGCATCGCCTTCGAGCTGGACCCCTACAAAAAAGAGTGCCTCCTCAACGGCTACGACGACATCGACTACCTGCTCAGCCAGCAGGCCGCCATCTCCGCCTACGAACAACACCGCCCATGGACCTTTTGAAAACTCCCGTCAGCAAGCGCATTGCGGTGCTGGCCGGCGACGGCATCGGCCCGGAGGTGTGCGGCGAGGCCGTGCGTGTGCTCGAGGCCGTGGCCGAGCGGTTTGGCCACCACTTCGCGTTCGACCACCGGCTGATGGGCGCCTGCGCCATCGACGCCACCGGCGTGCCCCTGCCCGATGCCACCCTCGACGCCTGCCACCGGGCCGATGCCGTGCTGCTCGGCGCCATCGGCGACCCGAAATACGACCACGACCCCGGCGCCCCGGTGCGCCCCGAGCAGGGCCTGCTGGCCCTGCGCAAAAGCCTGGGCCTCTACGCCAACATCCGCCCCGTGACGGCCTACGAGCAGCTGCTGGAGTTTTCGCCCCTGCGCGCCGACCGCATCAGCGGCACCGATTTGCTCATTTTTCGGGAGCTGACCGGCGGCGTGTATTTCGGCGAGAAAGGCCGCCGGCCCGACGGCACCGCCTTCGACAACTGCACCTACCACCGCGACGAGATTGCGCGCATTGCCCACCGGGCTTTCCGCGCCGCCCAGGGCCGCCGCCGCAAGCTCACGCTGGTGGACAAGGCCAACGTGCTCGAAACCTCCCGCCTCTGGCGCGAGGTGGTGCGGGAGCTGGCGACCGAATACCCCGACGTGGCCGTCGATTACCTGTTCGTCGACAACGCGGCCATGCAGCTGATTCTGAATCCGCGGCAGTTCGACGTGGTGCTGACCGAGAACATGTTCGGCGACATTCTTTCCGACGAGGCTTCCGTGATTGCCGGCTCGCTGGGGCTGCTGCCCTCGGCCTCCATCGGCGACGGGGCCGCGCTGTTCGAGCCCGTGCACGGCTCCTACCCGCAGGCCAAGGGCAAGGGCATTGCCAACCCGCTGGCCGCCATCCTCTCGGCCGCCATGCTGCTCGACCATTTCGGGCTGGCCGAAGAAGCCCGCGCCGTGCGCGCCGCCGTCGAAAACGCCCTCAACGAGCAGGTGCTTACCCCCGAGCTGAACAACACTGCGGCTTACACCACCGAGCAGGTGGGCAGCTTCGTGGCCTACGGCGTGCTCGATTTGGCGGACTGCCACCTGCACCACGGCAACATCGCCGACGGCAAAAGCACAATTATCTAGCCGGCCCCAAACCCCGCGCGGCCCAGAGCCGCCGGAAATCATTGCGGGGGCCGAGCCAGGGCCGTGGCGAGGCCGAGTGTGGCAGTACGGCCGTTGGCTGCTACCTTGCCCGCCTGTCTTGTCCCCGCGCGGACCCGCCGATGGAAAGCCCGCTGCCCCTGCTCTTTGCCCTGATTGCCGGCACGGGTCACGCCTTCGAGCCCGACCACCTGCTGGCCGTGGGCAACCTTGTTTCGCGGCGCGACACCCTGGCCGAGGCCCTGCGCGACGGCGTGTACTGGGGCCTGGGCCACACCACTACCCTGGTCATTGCGGGGGCCCTCATTTTGCTGGGCCGCGTCACGTTCCTCACCTCCGGCTATTTCGAAGCCGCCGTGGGCCTGATGCTCGTCGTTCTGGGCCTCGGCCGCCTGCTCGGCCAGCGCCGGCCCGCCAAGGTGCGGCCCGGCGTGGCGCCGCCGCGCGTGGCCTACGCCGTGGGCCTGCTCCACGGCCTGGCCGGCAGCGGCGCGCTGGTGCTGCTGGTGATGAGTGAAATCCGCAACCCGTGGCTAAGCGTGCTGTATTTCGCGGTGTTCGGCCTGGGTTCTATCCTGGGCATGTTCGTTGTGGCCGGGCTGTGCAGCGTGCCCTTCACCCGGCGCATGAGAATCAGCCGGAGGTTGAAATTCACTACCGTTACGCTGTCGTCGCTGCTGTGTATCGGGTACGGCGGGTGGATGATATGGGGGAATATCTGACGTGCGCTCACGTGCGCCTCACCCCCTAGCCCCCTCTCCGAAAAGGAGAGGGGGAACCAGATTCTAGCTCTAGACCTAAATTTATCATCCTGAAAAGCCGCCTCTAAAAACTAAAACTAGTCCCCCCTCTCTCTTTCGGAGAGGGGGCTAGGGGGTGAGGCGAACGCCAGAACAACTATGCATTTAAGCCCCAAAGACCTCGACAAGCTCGTTCTCCACCAGGCCGGCTTCGTGGCGCAGAAGCGCTACGCCCGCGGCCTGCTCCTGAACTACCCCGAAGCCCTGGCCCTGCTCGCCACCCAGCTGCTGGAGTTCATCCGCGACGGCGAGCGGGTGGCCGTGCTCATGGACAAGGGCAAGCAGCTGCTGGGCCTGGCCGACGTGCTGCCCGGCGTGGCCGACATGCTCCACGAAGTCCAAATCGAAGGCACCTTCCCCGACGGCACCAAGCTCGTGACCGTGCACCACCCCATCTGCCGCGAAACCGGCGATGCCGCCCTGGCCCTCTACGGCTCTGGCCTGACCCGAACCGCTCCCACGGCCGCGCCCGACAACGCCAGCCACCCCCAGCCCGGCGAGTACCAGTTAGCCGACGGCGAAATTATACTGAATGAAAGCCGCGCCACGGTGGACGTGGACGTCGTGAACATGGGCGACCGGCCCGTGCAGGTCGGCTCGCACTATCCTTTCTTCGAAACCAACGCGGCGCTGCACTTCGACCGCGCCGCCGCCTACGGTTTCCGCCTCCACATCCCGGCCGGCACGGCGGTGCGCTTCGAGCCCGGCGAGCGCAAGCGCGTGCGCCTGGTGGCCCTGGCCGGCGAGCGCCTCGTGTACGGCGGCAATGGGCGGATTGATGGGCAGCTGGATGATGCTGGAAAGAAGCAGCAGGCGCTGGAGAAACTAGGGTAATAATTGTCTCCTTTGTGCTCACAACAAACCTCAAATCAATCAACAATGAATTACCAAGCAAGCCTAAGCCACCTGAGCAGCCTGTTTTTGAAGCATGATTTCAAAGGCCACCAAGTTAATAATCGCAAACATGCTGTTACAACGGAGGTAGACCGATGCCAAAATGGAAGTATAATCAGCATCACTTTTCCTGGCTATAAAGCCACTTCCGAAAAACCAGATTATAGAGTGGATATTACCAGAGATGGTGTGACTACTTCTTTATCTCATGCAAACATTATTGTTGATATTTTCAACAAGTGTATTAATGGAGGTATGAGCATTGCAAATCTGGGGCAAGCTCTACAAGACCAAGCTGGCAATTGTGCTTTGGATTATACTGAATTAGCTAAGCTACTCCCGTACACTCCGGTTCAGCCCTCAAAGGAGCTTCTTGCAGAGGCTAAAGCAGCGCACGCCGGTAAACCCTATAATGAAAGAGGAAACAGCTGGGATTTAACTATTGAAGAGTTATTCAAATCTATCAAATGGATTGTTATACAAGAAGACATTAATTACCCAATTTCTAAAGGCTATTTGGGGCGCAAAATGCCTTATGGTCGCTACTTAGAGGCGATTCATGTTCTTCAAGGAAAAGGCCATTCTTTACAAGAGGTTATCCAACGGGCACTCTCTCATTTTAGACCTCAAAAATGGGCTGATATGAGCTATGATTTTGAGGCAAATATTCGCTAAAAATAGCCTTCCCATATGTCCCTCCCCATCTCCCGTCGCGCGTATACCGACATGTACGGCCCCACCACCGGCGACCGGGTGCGCCTCGGCGATACCGGCCTGCTGATAGCCGTGGAACGCGACTACTGCGTGTACGGCGAGGAATGCAAGTTCGGCGGCGGCAAGGTGCTGCGCGACGGCATGGGCCAGGCCGCCGGCATCGGCCCGGCCGACGCGCTGGATTTGGTCATCACCAACGCGCTGGTGGTCGATTACACCGGCATTTTCAAGGCCGACATCGGCATCAAGGGCGGCCGCATCGTGGGCATCGGCAAGGCCGGCAACCCGCACATCATGCCCGGCGTCACGCCCGGCATGGTGGTGGGCGTCACCACCGAAGTCATTGCCGGCGAAGGCCAACTGCTGACTGCCGGCGGCATCGACTGCCACATCCATTTCATCAGCCCCCAGCAGATTCCCGAGGCGCTGGCCTCGGGCGTCACGACCATGATTGGGGGCGGCACCGGGCCGGCCGCCGGCACCAACGCCACCACCTGCACGCCCGGCGCGTTCTACCTCGAAACAATGTTGAAGGCCACCGAGGCCTACCCGCTCAACTTCGGGTTTCTGGGCAAGGGCAACTCCAGCAAGCCCGAGGGCCTGCGCGAGCAAATCGAGGCCGGGGCGCTGGGCTTCAAGCTGCACGAGGACTGGGGCACCACCCCGGCGGCCATCGACATGTGCCTGCGCATTGCCGAGGAGTACGACGTGCAGGTCTGCATCCACACCGATACGCTGAACGAGAGCGGCTTCGTGGAAACCAGCACGGCCGCATTTAAGGGCCGCACCATCCATTCCTACCACACCGAAGGCGCGGGAGGCGGCCACGCGCCCGACATCATCAAAATCTGCGGCGAGCCCAACGTCATCCCCTCCAGCACCAACCCCACGCGGCCCTTCACGGTGAACACCATCGACGAGCACCTCGACATGCTTATGGTCTGCCACCACCTCGACCGCAACATTCCCGAAGACGTGGCCTTCGCCGAGAGCCGCATCCGGGGCGAAACCATCGCGGCCGAGGACATCCTGCACGATATGGGTGCGCTCAGCATCATCAGCTCCGACTCGCAGGCCATGGGCCGGGTGGGCGAGGTCATCACCCGCACCTGGCAAACGGCCCACAAAATGCAGCAGCAGCGCGGCCCCCTGCCCGAAGACGCCGGCAGCGCCGCCGACAACTTCCGCGTGCGCCGCTACGTGGCCAAGTACACCATCAACCCGGCCCGCGCCCACGGCATCTCGCACGAAGTCGGCTCCGTCGAAATCGGTAAGCTGGCCGATTTGGTGCTCTGGAAGCCCGCGTTTTTCGGCGCCCGCCCTGAAATGATTCTCAAAGGCGGCATCATCGCCCAATCGCAAATGGGTGACGCCAACGCCTCCATTCCCACGCCGCAGCCCTCGTTCTCTCGGCCCATGTTCGGCGCGCTGGGCGGGGCCGTGGGCAAGTCCTCGATGGTGTTCGTAAGCGCCGCTTCGGTAGCGCGGGTGCAGGCTGATTACGGCCTGACCAAGCAGGTAGTGGCCGTGAAAAACTGCCGCAACATCAGCAAAAAGGACATGGCGTTGAACGACTACTTACCGAATATTTCGGTGGACCCGGAAACGTACCGCGTGATGGTGGACGGCGTGCACCTGACCTGCGAGCCGGCGGAGGTGCTGCCGCTGGCGCAGCTGTATAATTTGTTTTAGCGCCGGCACCTCACCCCCCGGCCCCCTCTCCCGCGGAGAGTGGGAGCTTGACGATTTATTTTATTGAATAACGACTGGCTCCCCTCGCCGGGGGAGAGGGGCCGGGGGTGAGGTGAACACGGCCGCGCCATCAACCCATGCACTTCGCCCGCCTCCTGCACCTCGTCGATTCGGCCCTGCCCACCGGCTCTTTTGCCTATTCCTACGGGTTGGAAAGCAGCATCACCTTTGGCCTCATCACCACGCCGTTTGCCCTGCGCAACTACCTGTATTCTTACTTGCAGCAAGCCGGCAGCGCCGAATTACCCTTCATCCATTCGGCCTTCCATCTCACCGAAAAAAGCCCCGATTTCCAAATCGTAGCCGAAGAATATGATGCCCAGCTGCTGGTGCCCGGCCTCTACAAAGCCAGCGCCGCGCAGGGCCGCAACTGGCTGAAGCTGCTGACTGCCTTCTATCCCGCCGCGCAGCTGGAAACCATCACCCAGTGGTTCACAACTCAGGGCATTCCGCCGCATTTCACGCTGGTTTTCGCGCTGGCCTTGCAGCGAGTGAGCTTTGCGCTGGGCGAGCTGCAAGCCATGTACCTGCACATGCTGCTGCGCGACCAGCTCAGCGCCGCCATTCGCCTCGGGTTTCTGGGGCCGCTGGAGGGGCACCAGCTGCAACACGATTTTTATGCGGTATTCGAGCACATCATAGCCGTGAATGCCGATAAGGAATTCGGTGAAGCGACCCGCTCCGCGTTTTTGCTCGATGCCGCGCAGGTGCTGCACGCGGAGATGTATTCCAAGCTGTTTCAGAATTAATGCCTGTCCGTCATGCAGAGCGCAGCGAAGCATCTCGCGTGGGGTAGGAATTCTTTTCTTGCGATTGATTTACTGTTCCCACGCGAGATGCTTCGCTGCGCTCTGCATGACGTTCTGAACTAACCGTTAATCACTAACCACTAACCATTATCAACATGGCTTTCGTCGAAAAACTCGCTCTGCTGCTCCACGGCCACGCGCACGAGGCCTACGAGTCGCCCGGCGCCTTTGACGAGCGCGAAACGCGCCGGCTGCCGTCGTACCGCAACTTCCGCAAGCGGGCCTTCACGGTGGGCATTGGCGGGCCGGTGGGCACGGGTAAAACTGCGCTGCTCAAGGCCCTATGCGAGCGGCTGCGCCACGAGTTCGAGCTGGGCGTGGTGACGAACGATATTTTCACCCGCGAAGACGCCGAGTTCCTCATCCGCCACAGCGCCCTGAGCGAGGACCGCATCGTGGGCGTGGAAACCGGTGGCTGCCCGCACGCGGCCATCCGCGAGGATATTTCGCTCAACATGGACGCGCTCGAAGGCCTCATGCAGCGCTTCAACTATGGCCTGGACTACCTGTTCGTGGAAAGCGGCGGCGACAACCTGGCCGCCCACTTCAGCCGCGAATTGGTCGACTATTCCATCTACGTCATCGACGTGTCGGGCGGCGACAAAATCCCGCGCAAAGGCGGCCCCGGCATCACCCAATCCGACCTGCTCGTCATCAACAAAATTGACCTCAAAGACCTGATAAAAGCCGACCTCGGCGTAATGGCGCGCGACTCGGCCCGGATGCGCGGCGATGGACCATTCCTGTTTGCCCGCGCCACGGATGGTTTCGGGCTAGATGAAATCACTGCCCACATCAAAGCTGCCAAAGCCCGGGCGGTGGCCGCCGTGCGCGAGGACCGGCGGTGAGGACGCCTGCGGTTCAATGAAGAATGAGCAATGAGCAATGGCACTTGCTGGCGTCAATACTTGCGCAGCAAGGGATTGTAACCCAGCAGCTCTTTGTGCGCCAGCCCCGCCAGCAGGGCATCGCACAGCGGCTGCAGCGCCAGGCGGCTGGGCGCCGCCGCCCGCAGCACGCACACGTTTTCGCGGGCCTGCGTCACTGAAACCACGCATTCCTGGTTGCTGAGCCGGAAGTGCGGGCCCGTGCTGCCGGGCATCTTTTGCCGCTCCAGCATCGCTGCCAGATGCCGGAAGCGCGCATCGGCTGGGCTGCCCACCAGGAATACGGAAAAGAAGGTTTGGTAGCCCGCAAAATTGGCCGGTGAGGCGGCAATGTGCTCGTCGGGACGGAAGGCAAACCTATCCAGCAGCACCAGTCGGCCGGCCATGCGCACGCGCAGCTCCGCGTGCAGGCTCGTGAAGGCAAACCGCTCGCCCTGGTCCGCGCGGCCGGAGTGAAACCAGTCGACCAGCAGCAGCAGCGCATCGGGCTGCAAGTGCCAGTCCTGGGTTTGGCGGTAGCGGCTCTCGGCTTGCGGCACCACGGGGTCGGGGAAAACTACGGCCAGCGCCCCGGCCCCCAGCGCGCCCACGGTCTGGTGCTCGGCCACGGCCCCGTCAATCGACCGAAAAACCTTCGTGCTGGCCTGCGTGCTGACGAACAGCCGGCTGCGCCCTTGCCCGCTGATGCGCAGGCGAATCGCATCGCCGGCCACCAGGCCGCCGCCGTAGCTGGAAAGCACCACGTGGCAGGCCGCGGAGGGCGAAGCCGGGTTGAAAACCTTGAGCGGCTGGACGCTTTGGCAAGCCACGAGGCGCGACCGGCCGCGCACTTCGGCCACCTCCAGCGTGCTCCATTCGGCGGGTGTGTTCATGCGGGGCGGGGGGTGAGCAATGGTGTAGGGGGCTACGGGTTGCTGAAATGCTTTCGGTCCTGCGAATTACGGCTCTGAGCGGCCCAGCCTCCGCCCGCGGGTTGGTCGAACGCCGTCCTGGGTGCTGCTCCGGGCCGGGCCGGGCCGGGAGTGGCGGGCAATAGGCGCCGCGCGGGCTCGTTGGAGAAGTCGCGCGGGCACTGTATTTTCGAGCATCCTCGCGCCCGGCTCATGCAGAACTACTACCGCGTTTTGGGCGTCGCGCCCGCCGCCACGGCGCTGGAAATTGAGCAGGGCTACCTGCGCCAGCGCACCCGCCTCAAGCGCCTGGCCGCCGCCGACCCGGCCATGAAGTCCCGGCTGGCCGAGGTGGAAACGGGCTTCGACATCCTGGGCAACCCCCGGCGCCGGCTCGCCTACGACGTGCTGCTGGCCGACGAGCCCGCCCCGCCCGCCCCGCGCCCGCGGCCCGCCGACGAGCAACTGCGGCGCTACGCCCCGGTGGCCCGCCGCCTCAACGTGGCTTTGCTGGCCTGCTGCCTGCTGCTGGCCCTCGACTGGGCCCTGCCCGCACGCGAGTTTGCCCGCGAAACCGTGCGCAGCCGCTTCCCCATCGCGGTGTCCTCGTCCCTCTCCGACCCGCAGCTGGCTTACCGCGTGCGCACCGAGCACACCACGTTCCGGCTGCCCAGCGCCATCGGCTACCGGGTGCGCGAGTACGAACGCATCGTGGTGTGGCAAACGCCCTTGCTCGGGGTGGTGCGGCGCGTGAGCGTGCCCGCTTCGCCCGAGGGGCCCGCCCCGTTTCAGCCCTACGGCGGCACCATCTACGGCACGTTTGCCCTGCTGCCGCTGCTGGTGGCCGTGGTGGCAGCGGTGGGGGCGTGGCCCGGCCGCGCCGCCGAAACGGTGGTGAACACGGCAGTCGTCAGCGGCCTGCTGGCCGTGCTGACCTTGATTATCCTGCTGTGGTTTTAAAAAGCCGGGACTTCCCGAGAACTCCGGGGTCGGTAAGCCTCCAGTCTAAAGCAGCGCCGAACAGCTCAAGCCCGTAACCGGTGCCCTGGCGGCCTAATGCGGGCCTTATTGGCGCGGGCTGAGCTGCTTTCGCAACCAGGCGTCGGCGGCTTCCGCGGTGTCGAAGTATTGATAGGTGAGCTGGCCATTCACGCCCGCGCCCACCGCGCGGGCGGCCAGCCGGCCGAGCGGCGTGTCGGCCTCCACCACGGCGCAACGGTCGTAGCCGCCCTCGGCCACGGCGCGGGGCATCCAGTCGTGGGTAAGCCAGGTCTGAATCTCGGGCGGCATGGGCGGGCGCTGGTTGTGCACGGTCATCAGGGCCGTGACGCGGTGGTGCAGCAGGGCCCGCAGCACGTGCTCGTAAATGCCCCGCAGCTCGCCCGGCGTCACCGCCGCGGGCTGCCAGTCGAGGCGGACGTAGCCCACCGGCGCGTAGGAGATGACAGCCGCCGGGTTGCGGAAATAATGGAGGGTTGGCATCACCCGGTAAAGATAGGCTAGCTGGTCAGTACGCCAGCCACACCGCCGCCAGGGCCAGCAGCGCGGGTACGGTCTGCACCAGCAAGATGCGCTTGCCGGCCGTGAGCGCGCCGTAAACGCCGGCCACCGCCACGCAACCCAGAAAAAAACTGGCCACGTTGCGGTGCCAAGTTGGGTCGGTAATCAGCAGCGCCCACACCAGCCCCGCCGCCAGAAAGCCGTTGTACAGCCCCTGGTTGGCCGCCAGCACCTTGGTGGGCGCGAACAGCTCCGGCCGCAGCGAACGGAACGTTTTGGGCCCGCGCGTGGTCCAGGCAAACATCTCCAGCCACAGGATGTAGGCGTGGATGAGGACGACCAGGCCGATGAGAACTTGGCTGAGCAGGTGCATGGCGCGAAGGTTTTGAACAATAAGTAAGTCCCGCCGGGTGGGGCAGGCCGGGTGTTAGCTGGGGGAGGTGTCGGCTTCGGCTACTTTGGCAGCAATGAAATCGTAGACTTTGTTGGCGAGCTTGTAGTTGATTTCGTGAATGCGGACGTGGTCGTAGGTGGGTTTGTAAAACGATTGGAACACAACTGGCCAAGTACTGTCATCAATAGAAGTAGCCTCGCCAATCCGGTAAGCCACTTTAAAATTGTCAGGTAAGAATTTGTACTCAATTGAGAGTCGTAAATTGAGTACAACTCTATTGTCTTTGAAGCCGCCCCAATTAAGCACAAAAAACACTTTGTCAAAAGCATTGCGGGCACGTGCGAAGCTTTTTTCAGCAAAATCCAAAGTGTCCTTCCATGTGCCCACCTGACTCGAATTGTAGTCTAAATCAGGTTCGTGCCATACAAAGCGCACTCCATAAACAGCAAATAATTCGTTAGCCTGTTCAACTTGGGCGGCTAAGTCCGTAATCCAGTTTTCAAGCAGAATTTGGTAAAATTGTGTCTGAAGTGTCAACCCCCACGCAGTTACCGACGCTTGTTCCTGGGTCAGCACCTGTTTCTTAAGAAGGGCCCATTTCTTACCCAAGTCATCCGGTTCATCAATTGATTCGCCCTTTGCGGCTCGAATCATCAGCCGCAGCCCGGCTTCCACGTTGTCGATGATGAAGCGGAGGAAGGGTTCGGGTTCGCCGGCGTCGGCTTCGGCGAGGGCGGCTAGGTAGCGGTTGCGGTCATCGGCTTTGATGACCGTCATCGGGTAGCTGTGGCGCAGCAGAATCAGGTTCATCAGCAGGCGCGACATGCGGCCGTTGCCGTCGTCGAAGGGGTGGATGCGGACGAAGCGGTAGTGAAACTCAGCGGCCAGGGCCACGGGGTGCATGGTGGGGGCGCTGTCTTCCTGCCGGTACCAGTCCACGAGGTCGGTCATGCGGGCCGGCGTCTCCTCGGGGCTGGCGAAGTAGAACATCTCGCCGGTGGCGGTGAGCACGTTGTTGGGCTGTTGCTTGTACTGGCCGGGCACAATCATTTTGCGGGTGGCCTGGCCGGTGGCGGTTTGGGCGGGCGTGTAGTAGGCCTCGCCCAGCAGCAGTTGGTGCATACTTCGGACGAAGTGTTCCGTCAGCGGTTCCTGTGAGCGCACGAAATCTTCGAGCCAGAGCACGGCCTCGTTGTGGCCTTTGATGTCCAGATGGTCGCGCATCGGCTTGCCCGCCGCCGTGAGGCCGTGCAGCAGCAGCGAGCGGGTTTCGCCTAGCGTGAGGGAGTTGCCCTCAATGGCGTTGGAGTTGTAGTTCCATTCGAGCCGAAACTTTTGCAGCACCCGCTGCTCCTGTTCCGGGGCCAGGGGGCGCAGGACGTCAAGGTCGGCTTTGAGGCGGGTTATATCGGTGAAGAGGGGCATGGGGGCGAAGCTAGGCGACTGCTGCGGTATCAAGATTGGCCAAACCCGTCACTGCAGAGGGCAACTGCGTTTGGATGACTACCGCGGCTATGCCGGGCGGTAAATCGGCCGCTCGCACTGGCCTGGGCGGCCGGGCCACCAAGCGGTAGGCGCAAGAGTCGTGGTTGTTGTAATCTATCCTATCGAAGGAAAACAGGCCGCGCCGAACGTATTCCAGGTAGCTGCTTAAGTCGCCGTTGGGCGTGGCGGCCGTGAACGTTGCTTCTATTTCCTCATTCGTCGAAAGCTCTGGCAATGTCCCGAAATAGCTTTCGAGGGTTTCCAGGTTCTCTCGGGAATCCGCCACGGAAGCCGGCAGCTTGCCGCCCCACGAGCTTAAATGCACCAGGTAGCCGTCGGCGTCCACCGCAAACCAATCAAAGTCATACGCCTGCTGCTCTTCTTTGGAAATGCACATGTCCGTCCGGTTTGATTACTCCCCCAGCTTCCCCAGAATCTCCAGCGCCGCCGTGGCGATGACCGTGCCCGGCCCGTACACGCCGGCCACGCCGGCGTCGAATAGAAACCGGTAGTCCTGGGCCGGAATCACGCCGCCGGCAATCACCAAAATGTCCTCGCGGCCGAGCTGCCGCAGTTCCGTGAGCAGCAGGGGCAGCAGGGTTTTGTGGCCAGCGGCAAGGCTGCTCACGCCCACCACGTGCACGTCGTTGTCGGCGGCCTGGCGGGCAACTTCAGCGGGCGTTTGGAAGAGCGGGGCGATGTCGACGTCGAAGCCCACGTCGGCGAAGCTGGTGGCGATGATTTTGGCGCCGCGGTCGTGGCCGTCTTGGCCCATCTTGGCCACCAGCATCCGGGGGCGGCGGCCCTCGCGGGCGGCAAAGGCTTCGGCGGCGGCGCGGGCCGCTTCGAAAGCTTCGTTGTGGTGCATCTCCTGCGAGTACACGCCCGACACGGTGCGCGTAGTGGCCTGGTGGCGGCCGTACTGGGCTTCGAGGGCGTCGGAGATTTCGCCCAGCGTGGCGCGGGCACGGGCGGCGTTCACGGCCAAGGCCAGGAGATTCTTTGAATCTAATGAAGAATGAGGAATGAGGAATGAGGAATTATCGGAGGGGGCGGCCCCATCATTCTTCATTCCTAATTCTTCATTCTTTATTTCACCGAGGCGGATTCCAGCCGCCTCGGTGATGGCCGCCAGGGCTACTCTCACAGCCACGTTGTCCCGCGTGGCCCGAATGGCTTTCAGCCGGGCAATCTGGCTTTCGCGCACCGCGTCGTTGTCAATGTCCAGCACTTCGACTTCGGTTTTTTCGGTGGTCTGGTACTTGTTCACGCCCACGATGATTTCCTTGCCCGCGTCGATGCGGGCCTGCTTGCGGGCGGCGGCTTCCTCGATGCGCAGCTTGGGCAGGCCGGTTTCGATGGCCTTGGCCATGCCGCCCAGCGCCTCCACTTCCTGGATGAGGGCCCAGGCTTTATCAGCTAATTCATGGGTGAGGGTTTCGACGTAGTAGGAGCCGCCCCAGGGGTCCACTACTTTGGTCACGTCGGTTTCGTGTTGGAGATAAAGCTGGGTGTTGCGGGCAATGCGGGCCGAGAAATCGGTGGGCAGCGCAATGGCTTCGTCGAGGGCGTTGGTGTGCAGGCTCTGGGTGCCGCCGAGCACGGCCGCCAGCGCCTCAATGGCGGTGCGGGCCACGTTGTTGTAGGGGTCCTGCTCGGTGAGAGAGTAGCCCGAAGTCTGGCAGTGGGTGCGCAGGGCCAGGCTTTTGGGGTTGGCGGGACTGAACTGCTGCATGAGCTTGGCCCAGAGCAGGCGCCCGGCGCGCAGCTTGGCAATCTCCATGAAGTGGTTCATGCCAATGGCCCAGAAGAACGACAGGCGCGGGGCAAACTCGTCGATTTTCAGGCCCGCGGCCAAGCCGGCGCGCACGTACTCCAGCCCGTCGGCCAGGGTATAGGCCAGCTCCAGGTCGGCCGTGGCGCCGGCCTCCTGCATGTGGTAGCCCGAGATGGAAATCGAGTTAAACTTGGGCATGTGCGCCGCCGTGTAGCTGAAAATGTCGGCGATGATGCGCATGCTCGGCGCGGGCGGGTAGATGTAGGTGTTGCGCACCATGAACTCCTTCAGAATGTCGTTCTGAATGGTGCCCTGCAACTGTTCCGGGCTCACGCCCTGCTCCTCAGCCGCCACGATGAAGAAGGCCAGCACCGGCAGCACGGCCCCGTTCATGGTCATGCTCACCGACATCTGGTCGAGCGGAATCTGGTCGAACAGAATCTTCATGTCCTCCACCGAGTCGATGGCTACGCCGGCCTTGCCCACGTCGCCCTGCACCCGCGGGTGGTCGGAGTCGTAGCCCCGGTGGGTGGCCAGGTCAAACGCCACGCTCAGCCCCTTCTGCCCGCCGGCCAGGTTGCGCCGATAGAAGGCATTGCTGGCCTCCGCCGTCGAGAACCCCGCGTACTGCCGGATGGTCCACGGGTTCTGCACGTACATGCTGGCGTAGGGCCCGCGCAAATACGGCGCCTGCCCCGCGCCAAAGCCCAGGTGGTCAAGGTGGGCCACGTCGGCCGCCGTATACACCGGCTTCACGGCAATGCCCTCGGGCGTAAGCGTGGCGGCCGTTTCAGGTGCCGCCGCAGCGGCCGGGGCCGGGGCCGCGTCGTAAGCAATAGTGGAGAAATCGGGCTTCATGAAAGGAATTAAAAATTAAGAATTAAAAATTAAGAATTACTAAGCGGCGGGACCGATGCAAACCTTTAGCATCGAAGACTGTCGGCGGCTTAATTTTTAATTCTTAATTTTTAATTGACTCACCGTCCCTGCAGGCGGGCCAGCACCTCTTCGGTAGTGTAGCCCTGCACCTTCATTTCGTGAAAGCCGAACACGCGCACGGCCTCCTGCAGCGTCGGCAGGTCGGAGCTGAGCAGCGCGGGCGGGACGAAGACTTGCCGCTCGGTCGGAATCTGGTAGATAAACCGGGCAAAACGCTGGAACTGCTCGGGCGTGGCGTACATCAGCGTGGCTTCCTCGGCCGAAGAATACAGCAGCGACAGCGTGCCTTCCGGGTGGCTGGCCGCGATTTCGGGCCGCTCGTGGCCCTGCAGCAGTTGCAGAAACGAGTCCATGATAGTCTGGTTGGTGTTGGCCCCCAGCAACACCACGGCCGCGCGCTTGCTTTTCTTTTCGCGCCGCTCGAAGTGCAGGGCCGTGGCCAGGCGCAGCACCTCCGTGGGATAGGCGGCCCGGGTCACGTCGAACGCCGCCGAGCGCAGCAGCTTTTTGGGGTGAAAGCCAAACCGCTCGTCCCGGTTCTGGAAGCGGTTGGTGCCCACCACCACCTGCTGGCCGCTGGCAATGCGCCGAAACGTTTCCGTGGCCGCGGCCTTGATTTCCTCCAGCATGAGGCCCCGCACCCGGGGCAGTCCGCCCGCCGCTTCCATGCGCTGAAACAGCCCCCAGGCTTCCCGGGCCAACTGGTCGGTCAGGGTTTCGAGGTAGTAGGAGCCCGCGGCGGGGTCCTGCACCCGGCCCAGGCCGGCTTCTTCGCGCAGCAGCACCGAAAGGTTGCGCGCCAGCCGGCCCGAAAAGTCATTGGCCTCGGCAAACAGGCAGTCGAACGGCGCTACCGCGAGCGAGTCGGCCCCGCCCAGCACGGCGCTCATGGCTTCGGTGGTGTGGCGCAGCAGGTTGGTGTGCGGGTCGAGGGTGGTCTGGGCCCAGGACGACGTAAGAGCGTGAATGCGCAGGCCCGCGTTCAGCGCAGCCGGCAAGCCGAAGCCATGCAACAGCGTGGTCCACAGCCGCCGCAGAGCCCGCAGCTTGGCCAGCTCGGGGAAGTAGCTGGGCGCGATGGCCACGTGCACGTGCAGCGCCGCCGCCACCTGGGCCGCGCTGGTTTCCTCGTCGGGCAGCTCGGCTAGCAGGGCCGCCGCCGTGTTCAGGCTGAACGCAATCTGCTGGATGGCCGTGGCCCCGCGATTGCCGAAAAAGGCACCGTTCACGGCCAGGGCCCGGAAGTCGGGCATGGCCGCGGTCAGGGCCACGCAGCGCCGCAGCGCCGCGCGGTAGTCGGCCAGCTCGGCGCCTTCGGGCACCGGCCCGGGCGCGAAGCGCAGGAAGCCCCGCAGCGCCGTGCCGGGCGCAGCTTCTGCCAGCTGGCTCAATAGCGCATCCGGGGCTTCGGTCACGGTGTAGCCCACAAAAGTGCGGGCCAATGGCAGCAGTTCGGCGAGGTAGCGCACGGCAAACGCCGGTGCGTCGGTCAGGATGAAGTGAATGCCGTCGGCGCCGCGGGCCAGGGCGGCGGCAGCCTGGTCGATTTGCGCGCGCCCGTCGCCGGCCGGCACGTTCAGGGCCGGCACGTTCAGCCAGGGCGTCTGGGGGTGGGGCAGCGGTACCGGGGGGCCACCCAAAGCCGCCAGGGCTTCGCGGTGGTAAAAGGGCTCCGCGCTAAAGCCGTCGGGCAGGAGCCAGCGCAGCGTGGCGGGGTCCTGGCCCTTGAGGTCGCGGGCCAGGCGGGCCTGCCACTCGGCCGTGGTCACGGCCGGAAATTCAGCAAAGGAAACGGGCGCGGCCGCCGGGGTATCGGACATGGATGGGAGGCTCTTCGGGTGCCAGCAACGCGGCGGTTCCCTCAACGACGGGCCACCACCTCAACACGGGCCGAAAGATACCGCACTCACTCCGAAGCCGCCGCTGTGCCCCGTCGGCTGGCCAGGCCCGCATCGTAGCTTTGCGCAAACCGCAAGGTGCTTTCGTCCGTCGCCTGCTTTCTTCGCTCATGTTGCAATTCCGTCTTCGGGCCGCGCTGTTTCCCCTGTTGTTCGCCCTCGCGGTGGCCCCCGGCTGCCAGCGCGCGGCTTACGTCCCCACGGCGCGCTTTGCCCCGGTCACCAGCCAGCCCGTGGCCAAAACCCAGGCCGAGGACCCGGCCATTGCCGCGCTCATTGCGCCCTACCGCGACAAAGTGACCAGCCAGATGGCCGAAGTATTGGGCACCGCCCCGGTTGCTTTGGTGAAAAGTCCCGGCGAGTCGCCGCTGGCTAATTTCGTGGCCGACTTGCAGCGGGAGCGCGCTGGCCGGGCCCTGGGTCAGCCCGTGCCGCTGAGCGTGATGACTAACGGCGGGCTGCGCGCCGGCTTCGCGGCGGGTCCCGTCACCCTCGGCTCCGTATTTGAGCTCATGCCGTTCGAGAACGAGCTGGTGGTGCTCGATGCGCCGGGCCCGGTGGTGCAGCAGCTGTTCGACTACGCCGCGCACATCAAAATGGCGGTGTCCGGCGCCACCTACGCCGTCACCTTCGACGGGCTGGCCAAGGACATCCGCATTGGCAGCGAGCTTTTTGACGCCAACCAAAACCGCACCTGGCCCATTGCCATTTCCGATTACCTGGCCTCGGGCGGCGACAACATGGGGTTTTTCAAGCCGCTGGTGCCCCGCCGCACCAACATCCTGCTCCGCACCGCCATTGCCGACCACATCCGCGGCCTCACCAAGGCTGGCCAGCCCGTGACGGCCAAGGTGGAAGGCCGGGTGAGAGGGAATTGAGAATTAAAAATTGAGCACTAAAAATGGTAAAAAAACCAAGCGGATTTCGCGCCAATATTTCTCGCTATTTTTTTAATTTTTAATTTACAATTTACAATCTTTAGTTATTTCCCATGCAACGCCGCGAATTTCTCCGCAACACCCTGCTGGGCACTGCCGGCCTCACCGCGCTGGGCAGCCTTGCCCCCGTGGCCGCCGCTCCTGCTGCCAAAGCCCCGGTGAAGCTGACCATCCTGCACACCAACGACCTGCACTCGCGCATCGAGCCTTTTCCCGACAACGGCGGGCAGTGGGCCGGGCTGGGCGGCATGGCCCGGCGCGCGGCCCTCATCAAGGACATTCGCAGCAAGGAGCCCAACGTGCTGCTGCTCGACTCGGGCGACATTTTTCAGGGCACGCCGTACTTCAATTTCTTCGGGGGCGAGCTGGAATACAAGCTCATGAGCCAGATGGGCTACGACGCCAGTACGCTCGGCAACCACGACTTCGACAACGGCTTGGATGGCCTGCAGCGCCAGCTGCCCAACGCCGCCTTCCCGTTTCTGGTGGCCAACTACGACTTTGCCAAAACGCCCCTGGCGGGCCAATTTGCGCCTTATAAGGTCTTCGAGAAGCAAGGCATCCGCGTGGGAGTGTTCGGCTTAGGCATCGAACTGAGCGGCTTAGTGGCCGACAAAAACTTCGGCGGTACCGTCTACCTGGACCCCGTTGCCAAGGCCGCCGAGATGGTGGCTCAACTCCGCGGTCCCGAAAAGTGCGACCTGGTCATCTGCCTCTCGCACCTCGGCTACCGGTACGAAAACGCCAGGCTTGACGACCGCAAGCTGGCGGCTCAGGTCACGGGCATCGACTTGATTTTGGGGGGCCATACCCACACCTTTTTGGATGCGCCGGAAGCCATCACCGGCGCCGACGGCCACCGAACTTTGGTTAACCAAGTGGGCTGGTCGGGTATAAATTTAGGAAGACTGGATTATGAATTTTCGTTGAAAAATAAACGGCCGGGCTTATCCAGCGCCGCCGTAGTGCCGGTACGGGCGGCCTGTTAAAAGCGCGACAAAAGCAAGTGAATTTCTGCTTTTTTAAGTGCAGAGTTTTCCACAATTTTGTCCCCCCTTAAAAAAAATGGCGGCTGCAAAAGCAGCGTTTTTATCCTCTTTTTGCCCCGGCTAATTACCGGCTGTTGCCTTAACTTCTCTCATGCTCAAGGATTTTCGCACGGTTTGGGCTGGCTGCTTGCGCAGCATCGCTGCGGAAATCGGGGAGCAGAGCTTTAAGACCTGGTTCCAGCCCATCGCGCCCGTCGAGCTCAAGGGCAACGTGCTGACCATTCAGGTGCCGAGTGCTTATTTCTACGACTGGCTGGAGGAGCACTACGTGGACGAGCTCCGCCGGGCGCTGTTCCGGGAGCTGGGCGCTGAGGGCCGCCTCGAATACAGCGTGGTGGTAGACCAGGGCAACGAGCAGGCCCAACCGCGCACGCTGCACCTGCCGCCGCCCCGCAAAGCCGCCGCCCCCGACCCGCGCGACCCCAGCCAGCCCCAGGGCCCGCCCCCGGCGCCGGCCGCGGGCAACCCGTTGGCCGGCAGCGCCCGGGCGGCCTCGGCCCGCTACGTGGCCTCGGGGGCGGTGCGCACCACGCCGCGCGGCAACTTCGCGGCCGGCACCTACGGCGCCCACGCCGACACCCTGGCCCCGCCCCGCAACCCCTTCGACACGGCCCGGCCGATGGACGGCAACCTCGTGCCCTCCCAACTCAACGGCTCGTACACCTTCGACAACTACATCGAGGGCGACTGCAACCGCCTGGCCCGCTCGGCCGGCCTGGCTGTGGCCAACAAGCCTGGTACCACCAGTTTCAACCCGCTGATGGTGTACGGCGGCGTGGGCCTGGGCAAAACCCATTTGGTACAGGCCATCGGCAACCACATCAAGGCCACCGCGCCCGAGCGGTTCGTGCTCTACGTGTCGGCCGAGAAGTTCACCAACCAGTTCATCGACAGCGTGCAGCGCGCCCAGGTGCAGGACTTTGCCAATTTCTATCTGCAAGTCGACGCCCTGATTCTGGACGACGTGCAGTTTCTGGCCAACAAGGGCAAGACTCAGGAAATGTTCTTTCACATCTTTAATCATTTGCACCAGTCGGGCAAGCAGATTGTGATGACCTCCGACCGGCCGCCCAAGGACCTGCTGGGCCTGGAAGACCGGCTGCTGAACCGCTTCAAGTGGGGCTTGACGGCCGATGTGCAGAGCCCCGACTTTGAGACGCGGGTGGCCATCATCCGCAACAAGATGGAGCAGGACGGCATCGACATTCCGCCGGACCACGTGGTGGACTACCTCGCCAATTCGGTGCACACCAACGTGCGCGAGCTGGAGGGCGTCATTGCCTCGCTGGTGGCCCAGAGCAGCCTGAGCCGGCGCGACATCGACCTGGAAATGGTGAAGCAAGCCCTGCGCCACATCATCGAGGAAGTGGAGGCCGAGGTCAATCTCGACTTCATTCAGAAGACCGTGGCCGCTTACTTCAGCATCTCGGTGGAGCTGCTCAAGGACAAAACCCGCAAAAAAGAAGTGGTGACGGCCCGGCAGGTAGCCATGTACTTTGCCAAGCACCACACCGCGCACACCCTGAAAACCATCGGTTTTCACTTCGGGGGGCGCGACCACACCACCGTGATGCACTCGGTGCAAACGGTGTCGGACCTGGTGGATTCGGACAAGAAATTCCGCGACCAGGTAGACGAGCTGCGCAAGAAATTCGCGAAGTAGCCCGGACGCTTATCTCCCGGCTGGTCGCGTTATATTTGGGAAAGCCCCTGCCTTATGGAAACCCTTGCCCCGGAAATTTCCGACTACGAACTCGAACGCGGAAAGCCCATGCCCAGCCTCAAGCACGCCCTTATACAGGGTAACCTGATACACTTTTTGCGGATGGAATTAGGTACCGAGTACCTGGTCCTGCCCGAGTTGAGCTTGGCGCTGGACGCCCAAAAAGCGGTGCCGGACGTGTCCGTTTTTCTGCGTTCCGCCATCGACGCGACGGTTGAGCAAATTGCGGTGGCCCAAGTGCCGCGTACCGTCATTGAAATTCTCTCACCCACCCAGGTCATCGCCGAACTGCTGGAAAAGGCCGGGCGCTACTTTGCCGCCGGCGTGCAGTCGTACTGGCTGGTGGTGCCCGAGCTGCGGGCCGTGGCCGTGTATTCGACGCCCACCAAGTACCGGTATTTCTACAACGGCGACACGCTGGCCGACCCCACAACCGGCGCCAGCCTGGTAGTCAGTCAATTGTTCGACTGATTTCAGGAGGGCGCCGCTTCCTGCAGCGCCACGCCGTGCTGGGCCGCAAACTGCCGTACCTGCTCCCGGAAGCGGGTTTTGCGCGTCCTGCCCTTTACTTCGCGCAGGTTGAGGGCGTAGACTTCGCCGTCCTTCTGCTGCACGCGCAGCATCATCGGGCGAAGCTCCAGGGCGGCTATTTTTTCGGCGGCGAATACCTGCTTGGCCCGAAACAGGCCGCCTTTGTGCACGAGGTAGCCAGGGGCAAACTCAAGGTAGCTTTGGGTGCCGAAAACGGGCGCGTTGTGCACCAGCACGTAGCCCAGGTACACGAGGGTGAACACCAGAAACACCCAGTGCAGGAAGTGGTAGTCGCGCGCGTTGGTGTCGCCCCACATCGAGAACAGCACGTAGGTCAGCCAGAAGCCGCCGATGGCCAGCTGTCCCCAGAAAGGAATGCGGGAAGTATTGGCGGGCCGAAGGCGGATGCGGATGGTACCAGTGGGCATGGGGCAAATTTAGTTGTCCGTTGCTAGTTGTCCGTTGCCCGTTGTCAGTTAGTGCAGGTCGGTAAGGAAAAGAACTCCCCCTATTCCCCGGCCCTTGTAACTGACAACTAGCAACGGACAACTAAAAACTAGCCCACGAACTTCGCTTCCAGGGTCATTTCCGGCACGGCGCTCAGGGCGCGTGAGACGGGGCAGTTGGTTTTGGCGTCCTCGGCGTGGCGCTGGAAATCGTCGGCCGTGATGTTGCCGCCGCTCACGTGGCCCTCCACGCTGATGTGGATGCGCTCGATGATGGGGTGGCCGTTGTTGGGGTTCATCGTCACGGTCGAGGTCGTGTTGATGGTCTGCACCTGGTGGCCGTGCTTGGTGAGCACGCTGGTCAGGTACATGGTGTAGCAGCCGGCGTGGGCGGCGCCAATCAGCTCTTCGGGGTTGGTGCCAGGCTTGCCTTCGAAGCGGCTGCCCACCGAGTAGGGGGCGTTGAGGAGGCCGCTTTCGGTGCTGAGCGTGCCGTGGCCTTTGATGTCGCCGGTCCAGGCGGCGGTGCCTTTGTGGTCTGCCATGATGGTGAGTTGGTGGGTTAAGGAGGTGAGTTTGGGTTTGCCGGCAAAGATGAGCAAAATTGACCGGGCCGCGCTTGTCAACTGCAAAGGGCAAGGTAGGGTTTTGGCCTGGCGGTGTCCCGCTGGCGCCCGGGGCAAACCTTGTTTCTTTGGGCCATGGGAATAAAATCCGCGTTGAGCCGGCCCCTGGCGGCCTACACCGTTGGGCGCGACCGGCGCTGGCAGGCGGCGCCGCAGGCCACGCAGCAGCGGCTGCTGCAGCACCTGACTGCCACGGCGGCCGGCACTGCTTTCGGCCGCGCCCACGACCTGGGCGCCGTGCGCACCCCCGCTGACCTGGCCCGTCAGGTGCCCGTGCGCGACTATGAAGCCCTGCGGCCCTACTTCGACCGCACCCAGGCCGGCGAGGCCGACGTGCTCTGGCCCGGCCGGCCGCTGTACCTGGCCAAAACCAGCGGCACCACCTCCGGCACCAAGTACATTCCCATCACGCGGGCCAGCATCGGCAACCACATCAACGGCGCTAAGGACGCCCTGCTGCACTACATCCACCGCACCGGCCGCGGCCGGTTTCTGGACGGCAAGCTAATTTTCCTGTCCGGCTCGCCGGAACTCGAACTGCACCACGGCCTGCGCACCGGCCGGCTCTCGGGCATTGCCAACCACCACGTGCCGGCCTACCTGCGCCGCAACCAGCTGCCCAGCTACGCCACCAACGTCATCGAAGACTGGGAAACCAAGCTGGAGCGCATCGTGGACGAAACCCTGGGCCAGCCCATGAGCCTGATTTCGGGTATTCCGCCCTGGGTGCAGATGTACTTCGACCGCCTCACGGCCCGCACCGGCCGGCCCGTCAAGGACCTGTTTCCCGACTTCAGCCTGTTCGTGTACGGCGGCGTCAACTTCGAGCCCTACCGCGCCAAGCTCTTCGAGAGCATCGGCCGGCCGGTGGACAGCATCGAGCTGTTTCCGGCTTCCGAAGGCTTCCTGGCTTTCCAGGACGAGCCCGGCAACCCCGGCCTGCTGCTGCTGCTGAACAGCGGCATCTTCTTCGAGTTCGTGCCCGCCGAACGGTTCTTCGAGCCCAACGCGCCCCGCCTCACCATCGCCGACGTGGCGCTGGACCAGCAGTACGCCGTGGTGCTCACCTCCAACGCCGGCCTGTGGGCCTACAGCCTCGGCGACACGGTGCGCTTTGTGAGCCTGGCGCCGCACCGCGTGGTGGTCACGGGCCGCATCAAGCACTTTCTCTCGGCCTTCGGCGAGCACGTCATCGGCGAGGAAGTGGAGCACGCCCTGCGCGAAGCCATGGCGCAACATCCCGAAGTGGAAGTCATCGAATTCACCGTGGCCCCGCTGGTGAGTGAGGACCCGGCCACGCCCTCGCGCCACGAGTGGCTGGTGGAATTTGCTCGCCCGCCGCACGATGCCGCCGCTTTTGCCGCCGCGCTGGATGCGGCCCTGCGCCGCCGCAACACTTACTACGACGACTTGCGCCGGGGCAATATCCTGGTGCCGCTGCAGCTCACGCCGCTGCCGGCCGGGGCCTTTCAGCGCTACATGAAAAGCCTGGGCCGCCTGGGTGGCCAGAACAAGGTGCCGCGCCTGGGCAACGACCGGCAGGTGGCAGAAGGACTCATCTTAGCAGGGTAGAAATCCGTAACTTTAGCCATGCTTCGCCTCGATAAAACTGTTTCTCGCAAAACCACTTTGCACGCCGACCAGGAAAGCGAAGACCTCGCCTATTGGCTTACCAAAACGCCGCAGGAACGTCTGGCTGCGCTGGAACACTTGCGCCTCCAATCCATTTGGTTTACCTATCGCCATGCCCCTAGCCAATTCCCTGGACCAAGACTTCAAAGAGTTTATCGAGCTATTAAACGCTCGTAAAGTCCGGTACATGGTGGTTGGCGGCTATGCGGTGGCGTATCATGGCTACCTGCGCTACACGGGCGATATTGATGTGTGGGTGGAAGTTAGCCCAGCGAATGCTGCCCTGCTGGTGCAGGTGATGCGCGATTTCGGGTTTGGCAGCATGTATCGGGAAGCTGACTTTCTACTGCCGGGTGGAATCATTCAGTTGGGCGTAGCGCCAGTGCGCATTGATATTCTAAATGAAATCGATGGCGTAACCTTCGCTGACTGCTATGCTGCACGTGAGCCTTCAACTTGGGATGGTGTGAGTGTGAACTTCATCAGCCTAGCCGATTTGCGCAAGAACAAAGCCAGCACTGGCCGCCGCAAAGACGCTACCGACCTGCGCAACCTCAATAAAGTCAAGCGGAAATAAGTCAGTAATCTAGTTCGTTGCCCAAGGATTCTTTTGCTGCTCAGTTGCTGGCCGATTGCCTCAAACCCAAAGCCAAACTCAGATGTGGAGCACTTATTACGACTACTATGAAATCAGAGCGTCAGCGAGCTATGTAACTGCCGACACGAAGCAGATGCAAACCGTACTTGATGCAATGCCGGAGTTAAAGCGGGTCGGATTGATGAATTATAAGAATGCCACGGGCTACCCCTGGGTAGATTTAGTGCTCGCGAAAGTGCAGAGCGGCAATTTTAGTTGCTCCAACGATACTTGGCACGACGAATTCAATACAATTCCAATTGCGTGTTCAAAGTCAGCCGAAGGCTGTGTGCCAGCCTCGCAAATCGCCTTTTTGGTCAAGCTTGCCTCAACGCTGAAATGGGAGTTGATAAACGAAGAAGATGATGCTGGACAGGAGGATGTAATGATGTGGAAACGAATATAAAACCCCACCTCCACGCCGCCTGCCAGGCATTCATCGCGCAGCGCATCGAAGCAGCGCGCACGGCCATGCAGGCGGCGCAGGAGTCTTCCCGCTCCGAAACCAAGAGCAGCGCGGGCGACAAGTACGAAACAGGCCGCGAAATGGCCAACCAGGAGCGCGACCGCAACGCCGCTCACCTCCAGCAGGCCCAGCAGTTGCAGGCCGAACTGGCCCGCATCAGCCCCGATGCGCCCTGCGACACCGTGCGGCCCGGCGCGCTAGTGACCACCAGTTTGGGGTGGTTCTACATCAGTATCAGCGCGGGCAAGCTGGCCGGGGAGAGGCCGGAGGTGTTTGCCGTGTCGGCCGTGGCGCCAGTGGCGGTGGCGCTCAAGGGGCTACGGGCGGGGGAGGAGGCCGTGTTCAACGGCCAGGTGGTGCGGGTGACGGCGGTGAGTTAAAGCGCAACGAGCGCCAAGGAGGACACCTCGGCAAAGTGGTGGTCGAAGGTGAGCAGGGGCACGTTGTGGGCGCGGCAGATGGCGGCAATCCACATATCGTTTTCGGGAATGGGTCGGCCTTTTTGCTTGAGCGAGAAGTGGATTTCAGCGTAGTGCTCGGCGGCCGATTCGTCTAGCAACAAAAAGTTCAGGTCGTAAATTAAAGCTGCGATAGTAAGCCAGATTCTTGGCTGGCCGACCGGAATTGTGCGCTCCAAACAACAGTTCGCCGGCGACCACGGCAGGCAAAACAAAGTCAGCCACTCTAATGCCATCCGGCAAAGTGAATTCATTCCTCAAGTACGCGATGGCAACATTGGTGTCGATGGCTACCATTCGCCTTCGATATTATTAAACTCCCGGTCAATAATGCCAGTCATTTCATCGGCGTCTTCCTTAGAAAGTGTGCCTTTGTGGCGAATGATGGACTCGTAGCTGCCACGCGGCGGCTGGCCCGGGTCCCGTTGCCGGCTTTTCAAGAATGCGAGCAAGTCTAGCAACAGCCGCGAGTCGTCGGTGGTCGCCACTTCCTTGATAATCTGTTCGCGGACGGTCACAGCAAGGATATTTTTAGTGAGCAAATTTGCAACAGCCCGGTACAACAACGTCAGCCCGTCCTCCGCGTTCCCAACCCGCCTACTTCCACTCCCCGCCGCCGTCGGCAGGCTTGTCGCTGGTGGGTTTCACCAAGCGGAATTCCACCCGGCGGTTCACTTGGGCGTCGGCGTCGGTCAGCTCGTCTTTCAAGGGCCGGGAGGAGCCGTAGCCGAAGCTTTCGATGCGGTTGGGCTTGAGCTTGCCCCGGCGCTCGATGTAGCGGTGAATTTCCGCGGCGCGGTCCTGCGAGAGGCGCTCATTTACGTCGGGGTCGCCGCTGGTGTCGGTGTGGCCCGCGATGTTGAGTCGGAACGAGGGGTGGTCGACCAGGAACACGGCCAAGCGGTTCAGGGTCGGGTGCATGGAGGCGAGAATGGCCGACTTGCCGGCCTCGAACTCGATGTTCTTGAAGATGAGTGGCAGCTTGTAGTCGATGCTGTTCGTGAGCAGGGTCATGACCGTGTCGCCCTTCAGCGCGAACTGCTTCTCGACGCTGAAAAAGTCCGGGCTCTGGATGAGCATGGCGTAGTGCGAGCCCTCAATCAGCTCGAAGTCGAACGTGCCGTCGGGCCGGATGAACTTACTGGCCACCTCAATGCCGTTGTCCGTGTCGATGATGCTCACGATGCCGTTCAGCGGCTTGTTGCTCACCGAATCGAGCAGCGTGCCCTCCACGATGGTGGTGGCCAGGGGCTGGGCTTCCATGGGCAGCGGGAAGGAGTAGAGGTCCAGGTTGTTCAGGTCCGCGGCTTCGGAGCGGGCGTAGTAGAGGTTCTTGCTCTGGGCGTCGATGGTGAAGTAGTATTCCGAGCCCTTGCCGTTCACCAGCGGGCCAATGTTGCGGGGCTCCTGCCAGCGGCCGGCCACGCGGTAGGTTTTGTAGATGTCGAAGTCGCCAAAATTCAGCAGCTGCCCGCGCGAGCTGAAGTACAGCACGTGGTAGAGCGGGTGGTAGAAGGGGCTCACTTCACTTTCGCGGGTGTTCACCACCGGGCCGGCGTTTTCGGCGGTGCTCCACTGCCCGTTGCGCAGCTTGCGGGTGAAATAAATGTCGGACAGCCCGAAGCCGCCCAGCCGGTCGGAGGCGAAGTACAGCGTGTCTTCGTTTTGCGAGAGCGTGGGCTGCGAGTCCCAGGCCGCCGAGTTCACGGCGTTGCCCAGGCTTTTGGGCGCGCCCCACTTGCCGTCCTGGCCGCGCGTGGCCGTGAACAGGTCGCAGTTGCCGTGGCAGGTGGGGCACTCGCAGCGGGCGAAGAAGATGGTGCGCCCGTCCTTGCTCAGGCAGGCCGAGCCCTCGTTGTTGGGCGAGTTGATGGGCTTGGGCAGCGGCTCGGCGTCGCTCCAGCTGATGCCTTCCTTGTGCGAGGTGTACAGGTCCTCGTCCACCACGCCGGTCAGGCCGCGGCGCTTGCGCTTGCTGCTGAAGAGCAGCAGCGAGTCGTTGCCGGCCAGCGCGGGCCCGTAGTCGGGCAGCTTGCTGTTGATGGCGTCGCCCATGCTCATGTCCACGCCCCGGGGCGGGTGGAAGGTGTTGATGTTCTTGCGGTACTCCACCAGGTCGTAGTACGTTTTCAGGGGCACGTACAGCTCCGCGTTTTTCCGCTCCAGCGAGTCGTAGTAGAGCTGCACCCGGGTCATGTCGGTGCGGCGGTGCTTCAGGGCCAGGCGGTAGTAGGCCTTGGCTTTCACCTGCTGGCTGTCGCGCTCCAGCAGCTGGCCCAGGCGCCAGAGCATGTCGGGGTTGCGGGCAAAGTTGGTGGGGCCGAAGTGGGCCACGTAGTCTTCGAGCAGCAGCCGGGCCTTGCGGTACTCGCGGCGCTTCTCGGCCTTGGCAATGGCGCGCAGGGCTTTTTTGTTTTCGTAAAACGGGTAGTGGTTGATGTCGGCGAAATTAGGGGTGCCGTCGGGGTGCAGGCGCAGCTTGCGGCCGCGGAGACCCTGCACGCGGTAGGTGCGCACCGGCGCCGGTTTTGAGCCGCGGGCCGCGGGCGGGCGTTTGGGCGCGGCCGGTTTAGCGGCCGTTTTTTTGGTAGGTGCTTTGCTGCCGACCGGGGCGGCCGAGGCCCCGCCGCTGGTGGTATCGGCCGAGGGCGAGGCGGCGGCGGGCACGCGCTTCACGGGCCGGCGCTGGGCCTGGGCGCGGGTTGCGGCCGTCATTCCCAGCAGCACGAGCAGGAAAAGCAGCAACCGACGACGCAATAAAGAGGACATTGATAGCGGTACTGAAATAATAAGTAGCGCAAGTTGCCAAGAAATTAGGGATTTGCGCGGGCGCCCGGTCCCGCCCCGGCCCTGGGTGCGCCGCTTTGGCGGTTCGGCCCCCCTGGCACGGCCCTTGACGCGCAAACGCGCCGGGAAGCCGTACCTTGTACTTCCCGCTTCACAAGGCGGCGGGCTGCCAATCTGGCACCCGCCGCCGTTGCTTTTGGCTTTACCCCCGTCCATGCGTCTGGCACCCGTTTTCTCTACCGCCGCGTCCCCGTTCTGGAGGCTGAGCGAGTCTAATTCCCAACCCGAAGCCATTGCCATCATGGCCGCCGACCCCGACCATTTGTTGCGCGGCGACGACGCCCCGCCCACGCTGCCGCTGCTGCCCGTGCGCAACACGGTCTTGTTTCCCGGCGTGGTGCTGCCCGTCACGGTCACTCGCAAAAAAAGCGTGAAGCTGGTGCGCAAGGCCTACGCCGCCGACAAGCTGCTGGGCGTGGTGGCCCAACTCAACCCCGACGCCGACGAGCCCGCCACCGACGAGCTGCACGCCGTGGGCACGCTCGCCCGCATCCTCAAGCTGCTGGAGCAGCCCGATGGCCAGATTACCATCATCCTGCAAGGCCAGGCGCGCTTCACCGTGGAGGAGCAGCTTTCCTTCGCGCCGCTCATCGCGCGGGTCAGCTACTTCGCCGAGGTGGCGCTGAACCCCGAAATCCCGGGGGAGTTTGGCCTGCTGCAGGCCTTGCGCGAGGCGGCCACCAAGGTGTTGGAGCTGACCCCCGAGATTCCGATGGAGGCCCGGGCCATGCTCGACGGCATTCAGTCGCCGGCCTTCCTCACGCACTTTCTGTCGTCCAACGTGCAGCTCGACTTGCCCGCCAAGCAGAAGCTCCTGGAGCTGGCCGACCCCGAGCAGCAGGCCCGCCAACTGCTCGAAGCCCTGCTCAGCCAGGCTGAGCTGCTCGAAATCAAGCAGGATATCCGCTCGAAAACCCACACCGGCATCGACGCCCAGCAGCGCGAGTATTTTCTTCGCCAACAGCTCAAAACTCTCCAAGACGAGCTGGGCCAGGAAGGCCCCGACGAGGACGTGCACCGCCTGCGCGCCCGCGCCGAAACCAAGAAGTGGCCCGAGGCCGTGGCCCTCCACTTCAAAAAGGAGATGGAGAAGCTGGCCCGCACCAACTCCATGGCACCCGACTACTCGGTGAGCATGAACTACGTCGAGTTCCTGCTCGACCTGCCCTGGGGCGAGTACACCAAGGACAAATTCAACCTCAAGCAGACCAAGAAAATCCTCGACGCCGACCATTTTGGCCTCGAAAAAGTGAAGGAGCGCATCCTGGAGTACATCGCCGTGCTCAAGCTGAAACAGGATTTGAAGGCGCCCATCCTGTGCCTGTACGGGCCGCCCGGCGTGGGCAAAACCAGCCTGGGCCGCAGCATTGCCGCCGCCATGGGCCGCAAGTACATCCGCATGAGCCTGGGTGGCGTGCGCGACGAAGCCGAGATTCGCGGGCACCGCAAAACTTACGTGGGGGCCATGCCCGGCCGCATTATTGCCCAGATTAAAAAGGCGGGCAGCTCGAACCCGGTCATCATCCTCGACGAGATTGACAAGGTGAGCAGCGACTTCCGCGGCGACCCCAGCTCGGCCCTGCTCGAAGTGCTGGACCCCGAGCAGAACGCCACCTTCACCGACAACTACCTGGAAGTGGAGTACGACCTGAGCAAGGTCCTCTTTATCGCTACGGCCAACTCGCTCGACACCATCCAGCCCGCCCTGCGCGACCGCATGGAAATCATCGATTTGACCGGCTACACCCAGGAGGAAAAAGTGCAGATTGCCCGCAAGCACCTCTGGCCCAAGCAGCTCAAGGAGCACGGCCTGGGCGCCACCGAGGTGAAGATTACCGACGCCGCCCTGCACCGCGTGGCCGACGACTACACCCGCGAAAGCGGCGTGCGCGGCCTCGAACGCAAGCTGGCCGCCGTGACCCGCAACCTGGCCCGCCGCAAGGCCGGCAAGGAGCCCCTGCCCGCCGTGATGGAGCCGGCCGAAATCCGCAAAATTCTCGGCGGGGCCATTTTCGACCGCGACCAGTACCAGGACAACGACACCGCCGGCGTGGTGACGGGCCTGGCCTGGACCAGCGTGGGCGGCGACATCCTGTTCGTGGAAAGCCTGCTGAGCCGCGGCCGGGGCAAGCTCACGCTGAGCGGTCAGCTCGGCGACGTGATGAAAGAGTCGGCCATCACGGCCCTGAGCTACCTGCGCAGCCGGGCCGACGAAATCGGCATTGACTACCGCCTGTTCGAGCAATACGACCTGCACATTCACTTCCCCGAGGGCGCCGTGCCCAAGGACGGGCCCAGCGCGGGCATTGCCATCTTCACTAGCATGGCCTCGGCCTTCACCCAGCGCCGGGTGCGGGCCAAGCTGGCCATGACCGGCGAAATCACGTTGCGTGGCAAAGTGTTGCCGGTGGGCGGCATCAAGGAGAAGCTGCTGGCCGCCCGCCGCGCCGGCATGAAGGACATCATTCTCTGTCCCAAAAACCGCAAGGACATCGAGGAAATCCAGGAGGATTACCTCAAAGGCCTCACCATTCACTACGCCGACCGCGTGGACGACGTGCTGCGCGTGGCCCTGCTCGACGAGCTGGTGCCCCGCCCGCAGAAGCTGCCCGTGCGCGATGAGCCCATGCCCGTGGCCGGCCCCAGCGTGGAGGTGCAGTGAAGGCACCTTTTACTGGGTCGGCGGGAGTATTTAATGGGTCTGACCTACTATTTAATGGGTCTGACCCATTAAATACTCCCACCGAAGCAGCAAAAGGTGCCACGGAAGGACCTTTTGCGGCGACGACGGGTGTAAAAGGTGCCAGCGCAGGACCTTTTGGTTGTAGGGAAGCTGTAAAAGGTCTCGCGGCAGCACCTTTTGCTGCTTCGGTGGCCCCAACAGGTCGCCGCGAAGCAGCAAAAACACCTTCGGTGGGTGTTTTTACCTGTGCCGGGGTACTTTCCGGCCCCACGGTTGCGTTAGGGGCGGCAGGAGCCTGGGGTTCTCCCTTATCTTAGACCTATGAAGCAGTTTTCCGCGTACCAGGTGGCCAGTTTTGGCTTGTTATTGGGGCTAATGGGGCTGCGGCCCGCTGCCGCGCAGCAGCTTGGGGGCCGCACGGTGCTGCCGTTTCTGGACCTGCCGCCCAGCGCCCAGCTGGCGGCCCTGGGCGGTATGAACGTCTCGGCCCGCAACGACGACCCGACCATGCTCTTCGGCAACCCGGCCCTGCTCAACCCCGAGATGGACGGCCGCTTGGCCCTGAGCTACGTGGCCTACCTGGCCGACATCAAGCAGAGCACCGCCGCTTACGTCTTCAACACCGAGAAACTGGGCCGCTTCGGGGTGGGCGTCACCTACCTCAACTACGGCAACTTTGAGAGCTACGACCCGGCGGGCAACAGCCTGGGCACGTTCGGCGTGAACGAGTACACCGTGGGCGTATCGGACTCGTACACCAAGGGCAAATTCACCTTCGGGGCCACCACCAAGCTGGCCGTGTCGAGCATCGACGGCAGCCGCTCGCTGGCGGGCGTGGCCGACGCCGGGGTGGTGTACCAGCACCCCACCCAGGAGCTGACGGTGGGTCTGGCGGCCAAAAACGTGGGCTACCAGTTCGCGCCCTACCCCAGCACCGAGCGCGGGCCTCTGCCGCTCGACGTGCAGGTGGGCGCCACCGTCAAGCCCGAGCACATGCCGCTGCGGTTCTCGCTCACCGCCCATCACCTGCAGCGCTGGGATATCGAGTATCTCGACCCCAACCAGCGCGGCCAGCCCGATGCCAACGGCGTGGAAAAAAAGCCCACCAAAAGCTTTGGCGACAACCTAGCCCGGCACTTCACTGCCAGCGCCGCCCTCGTGCTCAGCAAAAACCTGAACTTCCGCGTGGGCTACAACCACTTGCAGCGCCGCGAGCTGCGCCTCGACAATACCAGCGGCAGCGCCGGTCTCAGCTTTGGCGCGATGCTCAAAATCAGCAGCTTTCAACTCGATTATACCCACGCCACGCTGCAGGCGGCCGGTTCCAGTGAGTACTTCACCATTTCCCGCAGCCTCGATTCGTTGTTTAAGAAAAACGACCGCGACAGCACCCCGGGCCCTCCCGCCGCGCCAAAGCCCGATGGCGCGAAGACAAAGTACCGCAAAGCCGGTTCCTGATACCGTGCGGCGGGCGTTTGTTTTCGACCCGCCTCTTCTCGCGAAACAGTTCACATGCAGAATTTCCTGACCCCGGCCCAAATCGTGGCCGAACTCGATAAGTACATCATCGGCCAGCACGAGGCCAAGCGCCACGTGGCCATTGCCCTGCGCAACCGCTGGCGCCGCCTGCACGCCCCGGCCGACATGCAGGCCGAAATCGTGCCCAATAACATCCTCATGATTGGGGCCACCGGCGTGGGCAAAACCGAAATTGCCCGCCGCCTCGCCCACCTCGCCGACGCGCCCTTCGTAAAAGTGGAAGCCAGCAAGTTCACCGAGGTCGGCTACGTGGGCCGCGACGTGGAAAGCATGGTGCGCGACCTCGCCGAGCAGTCCTTCAACCGCGTGAAGGCCCGCCGCCAGGAAGCCGTCAAAGCCCAGGCCGCCGAGGCCGTGGAAGAGCTCATCCTCGACGCCCTCATCCCCGCCGTGTCCCGGCCCGCCGGCGCCAAAACCGGCGTGGGCTTCGGCGGCAGTGGGGCCGGGGAGGACGACCTGCCGCAGTCCGACGCCGAGCTGAACGAGCGCACCCGCGAGCGGTTCCGCCAAAAAATCAAAAACGGCGAGCTGGAAGACCGCCGCATCGACATCCAAATAGCGCAGGCCGCCCCCAGCGTGGGCCTCATGGGCGCCCCTCCCGGCATGGACGAAAGCACCCTCTCGGGCCTGCAGGACATGCTGGGCAACATGATGCCCAAGAAAACCCGCAAGCGCAAGGTCACCGTGGCCGAAGCCCGCAAGCTCCTCCTCGACGAAGAAGCCGCCAAGCTCATCGACCTCGACGAGGTGAAGGAGGAAGCCGTGCGCCAGGCCGAAAACGCCGGCATCATCTTCATCGACGAAATCGACAAGGTGGCCAGCAGCGGCGGCAGCAAGTCCAGCGGCCCCGACGTGAGCCGCCAGGGCGTGCAGCGCGACCTGCTGCCCATCGTCGAAGGCTCGGCCGTGAGCACCAAGTACGGCACCGTCAATACCGACCACATCCTGTTCATCGCCGCCGGGGCCTTCCACGTCAGCAAGCCCAGCGACCTCATCCCTGAACTGCAGGGCCGCTTCCCCATCCGCGTCGAGCTCCAAAGCCTGACCAAGGAAGACTTCTTCCGCATCCTCAAAGACCCCAAAAACGCCCTCACCAAGCAGTACGAAGCCCTGCTCAAAGCCGAAGAAGTCGAATTAACCTTCGAGGACGCCGCCCTAGAGCGCGTGGCCGAAATTGCGTCCGAAGTCAACGCCGAAGTCGAAAACATCGGCGCCCGCCGCCTCCATACCGTCATGAGCCGCCTGCTCAACGACATCCTCTACGACGTGCCGGACAAGATTGGCGCTCACGCTCGCGTCCTCATCACCGCCGGCTTGGTCGACGAGCGCCTGGCCAGCATGGTAAAAAACCGAGACTTGAGCCAGTATATTTTGTAACTGAGCAGGCCACAAAGAAGCCCCAGCCAATTGGCTGGGGCTTCTTTGTGATATTAAATTAGGGAATTAGGAAGAAAGAATCAAGAAGTAGCTGCATAACTTCCTATTATGCAAATATCTAATTATTACTATAAGCGCAGCAAAATTTCTGAGGTTAAATTTCGCTGCGTATTGCGCCTGTTTTTTTTGGATGTGACGGCTTTGGACACGGCTTAGCTCAGTGGCCCGAGCGTGCGCGCCGTCAACGCGTTGTACCTGCGT
This sequence comes from Hymenobacter sp., assembly GCF_031398885.1. Lineage (GTDB taxonomy): Bacteria > Bacteroidota > Bacteroidia > Cytophagales > Hymenobacteraceae > Hymenobacter. The sequence continues at coordinate 38,399 of NZ_JANNOD010000040.1, read as the reverse complement.
TCTCGCGGCTGGTTGCAGACCTAGTGCCGGCGGAGTTGGGCGGGGCCGTCGAACTCGACGAAAGCTATTTTGGCCCGCGGCGGGTGCGCAGCAAACGGGGCGCGGGCGGCAAAACCATTCATTGTCTTCGGCCTGTTCAAATGCGGTGGGCAGGTGTACACCGAAATTGTTCCCGACTGTTCTAAAATAACCTCACAGGGTGTGATTCGGGGTAAAATCGACGTCGCGGCCATGTTCAGCACCGACGGCTGGCGCGGGTACGATGGGCTGGTGTGCGTGGGCTTCAACCATCATTTTCGCGTTCGTTACGGCCGGGACGAGTTTACCTTTGGGCCCCACATATCAACGGTATCGGGTCCTTCCAAGGCCCGCCTCCAGTAGTTCAAGGGCGTGCCCAGGCACACCTTTTTGCTGCATTTGAAAGAGTCCGAATTCCGCTTTAAGCATCGCTACGAAGGCCTTTATAAATGGCTTCTTAAATTATTTTGTCAACTGCCTCTCTGACCGAGTTTGCTTCCTGGGCCCCTTGTTTTAAAGGCGCTAGCAACCAAATTCACTGCCGTGACGGGTACCGGCCCCAACAAAAAAAGGCCCCAATTGGAGCCTTTTTTTTGTTGGGGCCGGTACCCACCTATCGAAGAATAACGGCGGCAAAGAATCTGCGCTCTGATTCTGCACTTGGAGTGATTGCATCAACCACCAGTGTGTAAGTGTTATTAGGTCTGGTATTTTCGTCAGGATTCAAAGACCCTGCAGGGGTGGCACCAGCCCCGACAGCTGGGCCGTCAGTTGCTGCGCGTATGCTCGTGGTAGGAATACTAATGCTTGCCACGCCATCTGTCACAGGAAAAACGCCCACTTCAAAACTTTTAGGCGTTAACACTCCTGGCGTTACCACGGAATAGCGGCTTTCAATTCGCACCTGAGTTGCGGCGCCACTCACCGCAATCTTAAGGTTCAAAGTTCCGGTTCTTTGATATTCGGCCCCAGTCTTGTCAATGTTATCGTCAAAAACGATTTGCGATTTCGGGGCAACGTTAAAATTTGGTTCGTCTTTCTCGCAGCCTACTAAGCTAGCCGCAACTAGTGAGAGTAGCAGCAGGGGGTGAAATATTTTATTCATGATTAATAATTGAGAGGATGAGGCAACGAGCCGCTGAAAACGGCCCGCTGACAAATGAACTACTTACATGCCTGGGTCCCAAAATACACTGCTTGCCGTGAGGCTGGGCCGGGCCGGCGTATTGGCCGGGTTAGCCACCCGCTCTAAGTCAGGATAGGGCAAAATACGCAGGATACTGGGTTGCAGAGCCCCAACTGGCACGGGGAGTACCGGAAAATTAGTGCGTCTATAATCCGTCCAGGGTTCCACTGCCACGCCGAAGTTAGCAACGAACTTCTCCTCAATAATTTGCCGAACGGCAGTAAGAGTTGTTAATACGGGACGTGAAGCGATATATACAGCACCTGCCGACATGGTTGGAGTGGTAGAAGTCTCAATTCCAGCCATAGTCATTGAAGCCGTGATGCCGGCATTGAACGATATCTGGGCGCTGGCCAAATTACCAATGCGAGCATAGTACTCTGCCAAGATAAAATTATGCTCCGCAAAAGTCAGCATACGAATAGGCGCCGCCCCTTCGTATGCCTGAACTGTGGTACCGGTGCGTGTACCACGCAGGTAAGTAGACATGCGCGAGAAATTCGTATTGGGAGCACCAATCACACCGGTGCCATTAACCGCGCCAATGTAAGTATTGGCGGGCAGCGGCGGCGCCGGCGCCGGTGGATTCGGCGCTACAGTGAAATAGCTTGCGCGACGGGGGTCCGCTTTCGCATTCATCAAATTGACTAACGTCGCACTGGGGAAAAACTGATTTACCCGGGCCTTCTCGAATTGATCGATAGGGTTATTTTTGTTTGCGTTCGCTTCAAACACCAACTGGAAGTTGTCAGCGTTGCTGTTCATTACATTACCTGCCGCCAAAAGGGTAGCAAATTCGGCATTGCTGGTTTGCGATAACAAAGGGAAGGAGTGCAAATACAGCCGCAACTTGAGCGTATTCGCAAACCGCTCCCACTTTTTCAGGTCTCCTCCGTAGATGAGGTCGTCCGCACTGGGGCTGAAAGCTGACGTTGCTTTGAGGTCCTCAATACCAGAGTTTATCAGGGTGATGACCCCGCTGTATACCTCTGCTGACGGGTCGTAAACAGGCTGTAGATTATCGGCAAACTTGACGGCGTCTTTGAAAGGGATATCGCCGAACGCATCGGCCGTCACCGAGTACAGAAAGCCCTGCATGATTTTGGCTACACCCGCATAGTGCGGGCTGGTGCTTTGTGTTAGCTCAACTAGTTTTTGCAGGTCAGCTTGGGCGCCACCGTAGATGCCGGTACGCCAGGCGTTATTCAGATCAGTGGCGGTGATGTTGTAGCGGTCGTATTCGGCCGGTTGCGCTCCCGAGCCGCCCTGGCCAGAAAATTGCTGCGCGATGAGTGAGGTATAACGGTGCAGGTCGGACCCCATTAGAAATCCCAAATGCGTCTCACCGGCTATCAGCGCGTTGGCTGGGGGAGCCGTCAGTGCCACGTTGGGATTGACGTTGACATCCAAAAAATTGTCGCAAGAATTCAGCGCAATGAAACTTGCTGCCAGCGCGACCGATTTGGTTAAGGTAAGTACTCTCATGACGAAATAAAAGGAGCAAAAGTTAGAAAGTAAGCCGGAGAGAGCCACCATAGGTGCGCGACTGAGGCAAAGCGTTGAACTCTAGGCCCTGCGAGTTGCTTTGGCCCTGGGCGTTCACCTCTGGGTCGATGTGCGGCACATTCGGGGCGTACAGAAACAAGTTGCGGGCGTTCAAGCCGAACTCTACGCCGCCAAGGAAGGTTTTGTCGGTCAGCGTTTTGGGTAGCGCATACGTCAGTGAAACCTCCCGCAGACGCAGCCACGAAGCGTCGAAAACTACGAGTTCGGCTCTGCCAAAACCATACAGGTCGTCATAGTAATTCTCGGCGGTAATCTGCACGTTATTGGGGGTTACCGAACCATCGGGCTGGCGTATCACGCCGTCGATGATGTAGGTCTGGTCGCGATTGCCGGTTTCCTCAGCTGCCCCCTGGCGACGTAGGTCGCTCACGTTACGCGAGATGATGTCGCCGCCGTAGCGGATATCGAGCAGAGTACTCAAGGTCAATCCCTTGAAAGCAAAATTATTTGAAATACCGCCAGTCCACTTTGGATTGGGGTCGCCCACAATCTGGTTATCAGCAGCTAACTGCGCACGGCCTTGGGGCGTTAGCAGTAAACGGCCCTGTGGCCGACCGCTCTCGTCCACGTTTTCGCGCTGAAACACACTGCCAAAAATGACGCCGTAAGGTTGGCCAGCAATCAAACGAGTGCTGGGCGTCACGAACCCGCCCAGTGTGATTTGGGTTACGCCCGGAGCGAGTTCCAGCACCTTATTGCGCACTCGCGAGAAGTTGAATGAGTTGCTGTAAGTAAAGTCACCTAATTTGAGTGGGATAGTATTTACTAAGAATTCAAAACCTTTGGCTTCCGATTGACCAATGTTCAGGTAGCGGGTGACAAAGCCAGAGCCAGCTGCCACTGGGACCGGGAAAATAATGTCACGACTTTTCTGCTGGTAATAAGTGGCCTCCAAGGCCACGCGGCCACCAAAAAAGCTCAGGTCTGCTCCGGCTTCGTAGCTGGTGGTGAATTCAGGGCCAAGGTCAGCATTTCCGGCCAAGTCGTCTAGCGACTGCCCTAACTGCCCGCGGAAGGGGAACGTTATTTGCGGGCCGGATCCATCGGCGGGATTGTTGGTTGGAGCAAAGTAGGAATCGGTAGCGTATATTGGTGCTTCCCGACCTACCTGAGCAACAGCGGCTCGTAACTTAATCAAATTAACTACATTACTCTGCTTAATTGTTGGGAAAGCCTCACTTAGTACCACGCTGGCTGAAGCGCCAGGGTAGAAGTAACTGCGCTTGTCCCGGCTAAACGTCGAGGAGTAGTCGTTGCGGCCCGAAACAGTTAAGTATGCAAACTCGCGAAACGACATCTGCAGGTCACCATAAAAACCAATCAAGCGGCGTTTGGTGCGGTTGCCGAAGGGTAAGAAAGTTTTAGTATTGGTAATGTTGTCGAAGTTACGCACCTGAATGTCACTGCCAACGATGCCAACGTCATTAGATGCGCGTTGGTTGATTTCATTACCTAGCAGCAAGCGCAGGCCGAAATCTTCCGTAATGTTGCGGCGAGCTGTAATATTGAGGTAAGAGCTGTTTTCAACGCGGGTGAACGACTGGTCGAGGATGTTGCCAATGGCGCCACCGGCACCATTCGCAATGCTCACCCCGCGGCTGTCGCGGGCATTGACCGACTTAATGGCCTGGTTATAGGTATCAGTACCGATTTTGTAGTCAACCGCAAGCCAGTCGGCGATGTCGTATCCGACACTGACGTTGCCCACAATGCGGTTAATTTCGTCGTTGTACGTATTGTACTTGATGCTCCATAGTGGGTTGTCATCGTTGCTGTACCACGTGTTGTTCGGCGTAAAGGTGGTCGCTATCGCCGCCCCCTGCTGTCCACCGTTAGCCTGCTCGAAGGGATAGCTCTTTACATTGTAGGTACGAGGTAGGAACCACGACCGAAAGAAAGGATTGGTTTGTACGTTGCCCTGTGAGGTTCGCTTAGATGCGTTGTTGCTATATATAAGGTTTACGCTTGACCGCAGCTTATTGGTGAGCTGAGCATTACCGTTGAACGTAAGGTTGTTGCGCTTTAAATCGTTGTTGTCCAATATGCCTACCTCGTGCAAATTGCCATAAGCAGCGTAGTAGCGCGTCTTATCAGTGGCGCCCGACAAGGAGACGTTGTTCTGGAAGTTAGACCCCGTCTTAAAAATATCCTTCACATTATCAGGCTGAATAGTTAGTACTTCGTCCTCGCCCCGGAAGTTTTGAACAGTTTGTCCTGTTACCCGAGGACCCCACGAACTATTAGTGATTCGGTCAAAATTCCCCAAGTTACCCTGACCGTAGGTGTTCTGGTAATCGGGCAGACGACCGACTTTGACGATGTTGTAGTTGGAGAGCACCGATACGCTCTGCTTCTTGGTGCCAAGGGTGGCACCTTTTTTAGTGGTGATGAGAATGGCGCCCGAAGCGGCCCGCGAACCGTAGAGTACGGCAGCAGCTGGCCCTTTCAAAATCGACACGCTTTCCACATCATCTTGGTTGATGTCTATGGCACGGTTCGAATTGGAAACGCCGTTCTGCAGATTATTGGTGCCACCACCGTTATCAATCGGGATGCCGTCCACTACGAACAAGGGCTGGTTGCTGCCCGTGAACGTCGTTAGGCCCCGAATGAAAATGTTAGACGAGGCCCCAACCATTCCGCTGGACCCTTGCACTCGCACTCCAGCTACCTTGGCAGTTAATGAGTTAGAGATATTTGTCGAACGTGCCTGGGTCAGTTCTTGAGCTTTAACCTCAGAAACTGAGAAACCAAGTGCCTTTTTTTCTTCCGAGCGGCCTAAAGCCGTTACCACCACTTCGCTGAGTTCCTTGATGTCGGTCACTAAAGCAATGGTAAAAACGCTTTCTGTACCGATGGGGCGTTCTTGGTTCACGTAGCCTACCGAGCTGAAAACGAGAGTACCGCCCGCTTCAGGTATGTCAAGGGTAAAGCCGCCGTCCGAGTTTGTCGAGGCACCATTAGAAGTGCCTTTCACCAGCACCGTCACGCCGGGCAACCCTTCATTTGTCGTCCTATCGGTAACCCGCCCGGAGATGCTGCGCGTTTGTGCCAGCGCCCCATGGAGAAGGGTAAACATGAGCGCCAGGCCCATGAGTAAGATTTTTTTCATCTGGGAAAAATTAAAGTTGAAGATATGACTTGAGTGGTGGCGAGGAGTGGTGAATTACCAAGGGTGAAACTGCAGGCTGCCAAAAATAAGGTATTTCGGTTAGATATCGTCAATTATAGTTAGAAAAAGAACTAAAATAAATCGTGACTATTATCCGATAGCTATTGCTCAGATACAATATAGATGATAGTATAAAGCGTATTCAATATCTCCCTGGTTCATCCTATGGCAACACAAAAAACCTGGCGTACAGCGCGTAAGGCGGGTTGATTTGGGTGCCTGAGATTACCTTAGCCGGGGTTGCGTTCCCGGCCAGTCTAACATCGGAGAGGGGGGTCAGGATAATCCTGGAGCCATCCTCCAGGACGTATTCAAAAGTAAACACAATAACGTCGCCGGTGATGACCTCATTACGGGCGTTGGGCGTGGCGCCCAGCAGGTTGCGCAGGGTGGGCAGTGTGGCGCTGGGCCCGCTAAAAAAAAGCTGCTGCAAGCCCGTAAGTGCTTCCTGGCTGTTCAATGACACGGTAGCGGGAAATGAATCATAGGAGCCCACCAGCACGCGGGGCCCGATGCGGATGTCGCGCTGGAAGCTTTTGTACACCTCCACTGCCTGTATCCGTACATCGCGCTGGTCCGGCACGTCAAACGTGAACTCGAACACCGGCCGCTGGCCTTTGCGCGGGTCGGCGGGCGTCACGTCTGGTGTATTGGGCAGGTTGTTGATGCTGGCGGCGGCCCGCGTGGTGTTAAAATAGCTCTTTTCAACGTCTGAGCTAACTTTTGCGAAAATCAACGGTACGCTGGTGAACTCCGGGGCCGGGTTCTTGCTATTTTCCTCGCACGAGCTGAGCGAGCCCGTTGCCACCGCAAGCAGTGCCCCGAATAGAATTTTTTTCATGGGACTGAAGATACAAAATCAGAAGGGAAAAGGGGGCTATTGATCCCAGAAAATGCGGTAGTTGGCTTCGCTGGGGTCCACCTGGGCTTTGGGCGCCGCCGGGTTGGGGTTGGCGGTGAGGGAACCTTGCGAGTAAAACAAGCGCCGGGGAAAGAGCCCCGCGCCGCGGGTAATGGGGTCGTTGTCTTCCACGAGCCCGGCGTTGTTGCCGATGTTATTGTTGTCGGGTACCGTGAGGATGGGAAAGCCCGTCCGGCGCCAGTCGGTGTAGAGGTCGGGGCCCATGCCGAAGCTGGCGACGTATTTCTCCTCCATGATGACCTGAAGCGGGGTCTTGGCGGGCCCACCGCTGAGCATGCCATCGAAACGAGCCAGGGCGGCCGCAACGTAAGCATTGGTTTCGGCCGCCGGGATGGGCCCCAAAGCCCGCGCGCCAGTGGGGATTTGCGTGGGATACGCCGTGCCGGTTATGGGGGAAGGGGAGGCGCCTTCGGCTTGGGCAATGGCGTTGACTTTGTCAAACGAAGCACGTAAAGCGGCTTCTAGTGCCGTGCGCGCCGCTGCCCGGTCGTTGCGGACCATTAGCTGCGCTTCGGCTTCGAGGAACTTGCGGCTGAAGAAGGGCAGCAGGCGCTGGGCCACTACGCCCCGGCCGAAGGTGGTGTTGGCAACGCCGCCGCGGCCGTCGTCGTAGCGGCCCCCAGTGGGGTAGAGGCCGGGCAGGGTGCGGGTGCTGGCCGACAGTGCGCTGGCGTTGGCCGGGCCGGTGCTGCCCTGGCGGGTGGTCACGAAGCGGCCGTCGTTGGGGTCCTGGTAGTCGAACGCAGCCCGGTTGACGGTCGGGTCCGTTTGCTGGTTGAAGAAATAGTACGGAACCCGGGGGTCGGTGTAGGGGAATAAAGGACTGGGGAGCGGGCGCACGGCCACCGGGGTGGCGGCGTTGGTGCCCTGGCCGTACTTCATCAGCAGGTAGAGGAAGCGGCCGATGGTGTTTTCGCGCCCGGGGTTGGCATAGTCCGCCAAGTAGCCGATGTGGCGGTTGGCCGGCTCCTGCGACTCCCCGTATGCAAACTCGAAGTCCCGCTCAAGCAGGCCGCCGGCATCGGTGAGGAGGCTGTCGATTTGGGGGCGGAAGCCGTCGGCGCGGGTTTTGCGGATTTGCACGTACAGCTTGAGCTTCAGCGTGCGGCCGAAGCGGGCCCAGCTGGCCAGGTCCCCGTTGTAAATCAGGTCGCCGGTTTGGGCTCCCGGGCTTGGTTTGGCGAGGTTGCGGATGCCTTCGTCAATAAGCAGAAACAAGCTTTGGATGCCCAGGTCGGAGTTGCCGTTGTAGATATCAGCGTCTCGGTCGTAGCGAGGGGCCAGGTTCTGGACGCCTTTGAGGGCTTCCGAATAGGGAACGTCGCCAAACAGGTCCACCAACTGGCTGATGACGTAGGCCTTCTGCAACTGGGCGATGCCCACGTAGCCCCAGCGCTGTTCGGTGGTACCCTGGGTGATGAGCAGCTCGTTGTTGGCGAGCATGTCCGTGTACAGCCCACTCCATTGGTTGCCAAACGAGTCGCCGTTCTGCTGGTAAGTGCCAATGCCGCGGGAGTTGGAAATTTGCTGCATCAGCGCTGAAGTAGCCTGCCCCAGGCCCTGAATGCTAAAGCCCAGGTAAGTTGACATGGCCGTTTGGGTCACCGGCAGCAGTTGCTGCAGCTCCGCCTTGGTCGGGCTGATGGGGTCAACGTTGACGTCGTAAAAGTCTTTGCACCCCGGAGTTCCCAGCAACAGGCCCGTAAAGGCCAGCCCGACGGAAATAGAACGTATTTTCATGGTAAAGGGAGGCAACGCCGGTTAGAAGTTTACCCGCATGTTTACGCCGTAGCGGCGGCTGTTGGGGGCGTTGGTGTATTCAAAACCCTGCTGGTTGCTCGAGCCGAAGGTGCTGGTCTCGGGGTCGAAATTGGTGTGCTTGGGGATGTTGGGCGAGTACCAGTACAGGTTGCGGCCGGATATCGAGATGTTGACCACGCCGAAGGGCGTCTTGGCCAGCAGTGCTTTGGGCAAGTCGTAGCCCAGCGACACTTCCCGCAGGCGCACGGTGGTGGCGTCGTAGATGCCCTGCTCGTCGAAGCTGCCCAGGCCCGCCGCGCCGGAGCTGAAGTAGTAGTCGTTGAGCGAAATGGCTGTGTTGTTGGGAATGGTCCCGCCATCGGCGTTCGTAAGCGCCTGCCGGGTGGCGGGGTCGCCCTGCACGCCGTTGATGACGACGAGCCGGTTGCGGTCCTCTGTATCCTTGGTCACGCCCCGGCCCAGGTACGACTGCAGGGTGGTGGAGTACAGGTCACCGCCCTTGCGGTAGTCCACCAGTACGTTCAGGTTGAGGCCTTTGTAAGTGAACTGGTTGATGAAACCCATCAGGAACTGGGGATTGGGGTTGCCGATGACCTTCAGGTTCACGGCGTCTTCGATGAGGTAGCCCGTGGCCGGGTTCACCAGGTAGTTGCCTTGGTCGTCGCGCGCGGCGGTGCTTCCATACATCACGCCGTAGTCCTCGCCCGGCTTCAGAATGGCCTGGACGCCGCCGAGGAAGTTGTTGCCTTCGTTCAGCGTTAGCTGGGGCAGACCATCGGCCAGGCTCACCACTTTGTTTTTATTGTGGGTGAAATTGAACGTGCTGCTCCACTGGAAATCCTTGATTTGCACTGGCAGCGCCGTAAAGGCAACTTCCACGCCCTCGTTGGAAATCTCCCCAAAGTTGGTGTAGTAGTTACCGAAGCCCGTGGCGGCATCCAGCGCCACGGGCGCAATCTGGTCCGTGGAGCGCCGGCGGTAGTACGAAGCCCCAAGCGTGACGCGGTTCTTGAAGAACGAAAGCTCCGTCCCCGTTTCCAGCTCGGTGGTGAATTCGGGCGTCAGGGCCGGGTTGTAGATGGCGCCTTGCTGGCTCAGCCCAGTGGTGCCGTTGAACGGAAACTCGGTGCCGATGCCTTGGCCGGGGTTGCCGAATCCGGGGTTGATGCTGTAGCGGTTGGGGCCGGCCACGTAGGGGTCCGCATCGCGCCCGACGCGCCCGTAGGCCACCCGCACCTTGGCCAGCGACAGCCAGGGCAGGTCCAGCGCCAGGGCTTCGTTGACGATGAGCGAGCCGCTGAGGCCCGAGTAAAAAAACGAGCGGCCACTCTCGCCAATTCGCCCGTCCCGGTTCAGCGTCGAGGACCAGTCGTTGCGGGCCGTGCCCGTGATGAAAGCCCAGTCTTTGTACCCCACGGTGGCTTCGCCCAGCAGGCCCATGAGCCGGCGCTTGGAATACGCGTAGCCGTTAGTATTCTTTTCAGTGGTGTTTTCGATGTTGTCGATGCCAAACACAATGATTTTTTGGCCGACGTAGGCCAGGAAATCCAGTTGGCGCTGGTTGATGTTCTGGCCCACCGACGCCCGCAGGCTGAGGTCCTCGGTCAGGTTCTTGTTGAAGTTGAGCAGCAGCGTCTGGTCCAGCTCGGTGTTCTGAATGTTGTCTTCCAGCACGTTGCCGTCGCCGCCGTAGCCGTTCGAGCCGGGCCGCACGGTGGTGCGGCGGTTGTCGGTGTAGGTGTTAACCCCGCCAGTGTAGCTGAGCGACAGCCAGTCCTTGAAAGCGTAGGTGAAGTTGGTGCTGGCCGTGACGCGGTCGACCCGCGAAATATACTGGTTGTTCTCGGTGCTCCAGCGGGGGTTGTCGGCCTGGGCCGAGAGCCAGCCGAAGTACTGCTGACGGGTAACGGGGTCGATGTAGGGCAGGCCCTGTAGGTCCAGGTTGCGCGGGATGAACAGGGTGCGGGCAAAGGCCGACGCACTGCCGAAGGCGTTGTTAGCCCCCAGCTGCGGGCCCTGTTGCGCGGTGTTGGAGTAGCCCACCGACCCGCTCACCGTGAATTTGTTGAAATGGCCCGACCCCCCCGCGCTGATGTTGTTGCGGGTAAACTTAGAATTCGGAATGGTGCCGGTCTGGTCGGCTCGCGACAGGATGGCCGAGAAGGTGGCATTGTCTCCGGTGCCGTTCAGCGACACGGAATTCTCGTATAAGTGCCCGGTCTCAAAGTAGTTCTTAACGTTGTTCGGGTAAGCTTTGTATGGGATAGTAGCTGAGTCCGCAAGGCCCAAGTTGGGGTTACCTGCCTGCGGGTGGGGCAGCCGGCTCGGGGCAATGTCGCTGCCAAAGGCCGGACCCCACGACCCGTTGGTGGCGTAGTTGTTGCCGCCGCTCCCAAAGTTGGCCCCCGTACCGTAGGTGTTCTGGTAGTTGGGCAGGCCCGCGAGTTGTTCAATCGAATAGCCCGTGGTGTAGCCCAACTGCACCCCTTTGGCGCCGCGCTGGCCGCTGCCGGTGCGGGTCGTAATCACAACGACGCCGCCGGCCGCCCGGGTTCCGTACAGGGCCGAGGCCGCCGCGCCCTTCAGCACGTTGATGGAGGCAATGTTATTGGGGTCGATGTCGGCGGTGCGGCTGGAGTAGCCGGCGCCGCGCACCAGCTGGTTTTCCGACTCGGTCTGGGAGTTGTCGTACGGAATGCCGTCCACGATGAATAGCGGCTGGTTGTTACCCAGCAGCGAAGTGTTGCCCCGGATGGTGATGCGCGACGAGGAGCCCGGCACCCCGCTCGAACTCGTGATGTTCACGCCCGGTACCTTGCCTGAGAGCGTGCGCAGGATGTCCGGCTCCGACTTCTGCACCACCTGCTCCGCCTTGACTTCGGATACGGCGTACCCCAGGGCGCGCTTCTCCCGCTGAATGCCCAGGGAGGTCACCACTACTTCGTCCAGCTGTTTGGCATCAACCACCAGCGCCACGTCCACCGTGGCCGAGCTGCCGACCACCTGCTCCGCCGTGACGTAGCCCAGATACTTGAATTGAAGTATTGCGCTGGGGCCCGCCACGTTCAGGGCAAAGCGCCCGTCGGCGTCGGTGGCCGTGCCCGTGGTGGTGCCTTTCACAATGACGCTTACCCCCGGTAAGCCCTCATTGGTGCTTTTATCGAGCACCCGGCCCGATATGGGACGGCTCTGGGCCCAGCTCCGCCCGACCAGCGTCACAATCAAAAGCAAGGTCAATAGTAAAGTTTTTTTCATTTAGTTGCCAAAGTGGGTGTGAGAAAAGACAGATGCTGTACGGGGTCAAGGATTTGCAAAAGCCTAATATACAGCTTTTGTCAAAAATAAGTAGAGCTTATAAGCTTCCCTTGAAAGTAAGCTAGGTTGTTGGGACAATTAGCAGAGCCAAAGCAAAGCGGAGATGAAATGGAGCATGCCCAAAAAGCTGCTGGCCGTCTTGTCATAGCGTGTGGCCAAGCGCCGGAACTGCTTGAGTCGGCCTGTGAGCTTCCTCTGAAAGCAGGCCAATTGAAAGTAGAGAAAGGCGTAATTTTCTCACCTTCAATTCAGCCTTATGAAAAAGAGTCGATTCAGCGAAGTAAAAATCGTGGCCATCCTTTCAGCAGCAAAGTGGGCAAACCGTGGCGCACATTGTGCGCGAGCACGGCATCAGCGAGGCCACGTTTTACACCTACCAAGTACGCGGGCTTGCAAGTCAATGAGCTGATGCGGTTGAAGCGTCTGGAAGCCGAAAACTAGCGCTTGAAGCGGCTCTGCGCCGAACCGAGCCTGGAAAACTACGCCATCAAAGAGGTGTTGCGAAAAAAGCAACGGCTCCTGCCGCCCGTCGCCAAGTGGCCCACGAATTGGTGGCGCAGAGGCTGAACCAGCATCGCGCCTGCCAGATGGCGAGCCTGGCCCGCGGCAGCTACGGTGGTGGGGGCAATAAAGAAAAGCAGGCCGTGGCCAATGAGCCCGTACGGCAGGCGTTGCAGGAACTGGTGGGGCGTCATCCCGGCTGGGGGTTCTGGAAATACCACCGCTTGCGCAAAAACGGGGTGATGGTCAACCACAAACGCCTGTGGCGCCTCCACCGGGCCTTTGGCCTGCAACTGGGCAAACGCCGCAAAAGCGCTGGTCGCCCGAGCGATTGAAAGAGCCCTTGCATGCTCCCACACGGCCCAATGGGTGCTGGTCGCTGGACTTTACGACACGCTCACCGACGGCCGGCGCTTCCGCACGCTCAACGTACTCGATGATTTCAACCGCCAAGTGCTGGGTATCGAAGTGGGCTTCTCCCCGCCAGCGGCCGGCGTGGTGCGGTGCGTTTGCTAGCTCACTAGTCGAGCAGCACGGGCAACCGGCCAAGGCTGCGCTGCGACAACGGTCCTGAACTCATCAGCGCCGCTCTGGGCGAGTGGTGCGAGGTCCAGGTCATCGTCCTGCACTGGATTCAACTGGGCAAACCCACCCAAAACGCCTACGTGGAACGCTTCAATGGCTCCTTCCGCCGCAAAGTGCTCAATGCTTACCTCTTTGCTACCTTGCGCCAAGTGCGCCACCTACTCACCGAGTGAATGAACGATTAGAATACCCTGCGCCTGCACCAGGTCCTTTGTTTTTTAACCCCGATGGAATTTAAACAAGCGGCCTAGCTCTAGTTTTAATTGACCCAATGAACGAGGAGGCTCACGTTTACCTTCTTATTAGTTTGCAGCAACTACGGCAACTTCTCACAGAATGTGGGGTGGTCCAGTAAAAACAAACAGTGACCTAAGGTAGGTTAATTTTCAGGTTGTATTCGAATTGGTGGGGCGAGCGGTAGCCGAGAGCGGAGTGGCGGCGGTCCAGGTTGAAGTAGGTGTCGAGGTAGTGGGCCACTTCGAGGCGGGCTTCTTCCAGCGAGGCAAACGGGTTGCCACCGGGCAGTAATTCGGTTTTGAGCGTGCTCCAGCCGGCTTCGGCCTGCGCGTTGTCGTAGGGGTTACCCGGCCGGCTGAAGCTGGGCACGGCCCCAGCGGCGGCGATGCAGGCGCGGCAGGCCGCACTCGTATACTGGCTGCCCCGGTCGGCGTGGACGAGGAGTCCCGGCGCGGGTTGGCGAAGCGTCAGGGCTTGTTCCAAGGCATGGAGTGCGAGTTCGGTGGGCATCTGCGCGGCCAGATGCCCGCCCACGACCCGGCGCGAATAGGCGTCGCGCCACGTGGCCAGGTAGCACTAGCGCCCGCCGACAAGGGGCAGGTACGTGATGTCACCAACCCACACCTGGTCCGGGGCGGTGGGCACGGGCTGGCCGAGCAGCCGGTTTTCGGCCACCACGGCGGCCGGGTCGGCCACGGTCGTGCGGGGGCGTTGCGGGCGGGTACTCAGCGCCCGCAGGTCATTGCGGTGCAGCCAGGTGCGCTGCGCCCCACGGCACGGCCTTCGGCGCGTAATTCGGCCCGCAGCCGGCGGGTGTCGTAGCGGCGGGCATGGCGCGTAAAGGCCGCCTGCGCTGCTTGCTGCCACCCCGCAGTGGACCGAGCGGGCCGCTGCCGCCACTGGTAATAGCCCGCCGGGCTCAGGGCCAACAAGTAGCAAAGGACGTGCACCGGCCAGGGTTCGGTGCAGGCTCGATGAACTGGTAGCGGCTCATGACTGAGGGGGTTGGGAGAAGATGGTCACGACTTTTTTTAGCATGTCGCGCTCCATTTCCACGCGCTTAAGCTCGGCACGTAGGCGTTTGATTTCGTCCCGCTCGGCGCTGCTGGGCACGGCTTACTCCAGCGCCTGGCGCTGCCAGCGGCCCAGCAAGGCCGGCGAAATGCCTTAGGCACGCGCCACGTCGCTTTGCCGGGCCCCGGCCGCCACTTGGCGGAAGCACTTGGTTTTGAAAGCGGGCGTATATTTCTTGCAGGCGGCGGGCAGGCCGCCAGGATTCAGTTTCTCGGTCATGGGTAGTGGAAGATAAGACTTCACGCTGTCCATTTTACCTAGACCACCTCAATGAATGAGTGACTGTGATACCCTTCGTCCACACCAAGCATTCAATTTTTTAACTCTCTTCGGATCTAAACAAGTTGCCTGACTCCATTTTTGACTGTCCCGCTTTTAGGGGGAGCGTACAATTATGGAAGCAAACCCCGATTGCCTACATACTGACAATTGTCCGCCAAACCACCGTCAAGTGTGAAATTTAAAGTCAAAATCTCGCCTTCTACAGTACCGGTAGCCGAGACGTTACCAGTGTAGGTTCCAGCGTTAGGACCAGTAGGGATAACATAACTATAGGGCTGAGCTACCATAGTAATATTATTGCCTGACACATCAGCTTCAAAACGATTACCGATATTGTAAATGTTGTCAATAAATACCTTACCATCGTTGGCTGCTGTGTTATAAATATGAATAACATAGTCGCCACCTGCAGGAGAAGGCGCACAAGTTTCGTTGCCAGTGTAATCACCGGCTACCGGCGAGAGAATGATTAAGTCTGAATCGTCATCTTGACAAGATACTAAACCCAAAGTGAACAAGCTGGCAGCTAATGTGATGGCAAATTTTTTCATAACAACGAGAAGAAAGAAGGAATCAAGGTTTGAAAAGTTTTTGACGAACTCAATCACGGTTCGAGCACTAAGGTAACACGTTTTTAGAATTATTCCTTATTCTGGTTAAAATTCTTAAGCAATCCGAATTTTGGAGTACGGGTAAGGATAAAAAAATTATTAATATAAATTAATATATAATTAATGCGAAAACGATTGCCGATGACTACTAGTATGGGCGCTGACGGGACTTGACCTAGCTATGTTCTGTGCGCTGAGTTGTTTGCGCAAGGAGTTACCAGGAAGAAGCGGCTGCCCGTTTTTCGGGGTAATGCTGCGCCAACGCCGAACCGAAGGTGGGCGCAAGAGCGTGCTGGTCAGCCCGGAACAGAAGTTGTTGTTCATGCTCTATTACTCGAAAGTGTACCCAACCCTCGGTTACTAGCCGCTACATTTAGCTTGCCCCGCTTTAAAGCCTGCGAATATGCCAATCGCCCAGCCCAGCCGTGTGCAGCAGGCGCTGCACACGGCTGGGCCTCTTATCGACTCACTGGAAACGATGCAGCAGGTCCGCGCTGACGTGCCCACGTTGCTGCTCGACGCCACCGAGCGGCCTTACCGGCGGGCACAGACAGTGGCCAACTGACGGGCCGACATTCGGGCAAAAAAAAGACCGACCCGTAGAACATGCTCATTTGCGATGCTTGGCGCTATACTCACCACCTGGAGCCGATCACAACCACCAAATGCTTAAAAGGATGCTCGATGTCAATCTGGGTTTGCGGGAGATGCGCTAGTTGCTGGCCGACTTAGAATCTATCCGAAAAATAAATTGAACGTCATGCTGAGCTTGCCGAAGCATCTCGCTCGCTTCGTTGAACCACGCTGACGAAGCGGGCGAGATGCTTCCGCAAGCTCAGCATGACGGACGTCTGCGCAGCCGCAGTATTTTTTGGATAGGTTCTTAGGTTACTTGAGTGTGGATAAGAACTACGCAGGGCACCCAGCAGCGTGTCCTACTGCAACAAAAAGAATTCGTATGCAGCCTTGACTGACATGCAAAAGGTTGATGACCGGGCCCGCGCCGCCGTCACGTTAAGGTAAGACACGCCATCAACGAAACCAAGCGCTTTCAAGCCTACCGTAACAAATCGTTTGCTCTCAACGACTGAATAGTGGCCTTGGCCTACTGCTATCTGAAACTAGCATGCGACCAAAAGCAAACAAGGTATTCAGAAACACACCTCTTACTTGAGAGTAAGTGGATTAATGTTGAACTATATATAATTTAAAATCAGGTGCTTAGAAAGCGAACGTAGTCAAAAGGTGGCGTAACTTTTTGTCATGCAGCCCACTAATCGCTACTACAATCGCGCAAAAATTTCCGAGGCTAAATTTCGTTACGTGCTGCGCCTGTTTGCCCTGGATTTGACGGCCTCCGACACGGCCCGGCTCACGGGCCTGAGCGTGCGCACGGTCAACGACTTGTTTCTGCGTTTGCGCCGCCGCTTGCGGGCCTGGTGCCCAGTGCCGGCGGGCTTGGACGGGGCGGTGGAACTCGACGAAAGCTACTTCGGCCCGCGGCGGGTGCGCGGCAAACGGGGCCGGGGAGCGGGGGGCAAAACCGTGGTCTTCGGCCTGTTCAAACGCGGTGGGCAGGGGTACACCGAAATCGTCCCGGATTGCTCCAAAAAGACCCTGCAGGGCGTTATTCGGGGCAAAATCGACGTGGCCGCCCTGGTCAACACCGATGGCTGGCGCGGCTACGACGGGCTGGTGGATGTGGGCTACGACCGCCACTTTCGCGTCCGCCACGGCCAGGACGAGTTCGTCCACGGGGCCTCGCACATCAACGGCATCGAGTCGTTTTGGAGCTTTGCTAAAGCCCGCCTGCACCAATTTGCCGGCGTGCCCAAACACACCTTTTTGCTGCATCTGAAAAAGTCCGAATTTCGCTTCAATCACCGCCACGAAGACCTGTATAAACTCCTGCTTAAATTGCTCCGTCAACAGCCCCTTTGACCGCGTTTGCTTCCTAAGCCCCAAACAGATTAGCGTATATGTGATTCACATATAGTATAGGGTGGTTTAATAAAAACCAGGTAGTAAACCATGGTAGGCTGATTCTCGGGTTGGGTTCAAATTGGTGGCGCGAACAGTAATCCAGAACGAAGTGGCAACGGTTGAGGTTGAAGTAGGTATCCGAGTACCAGACGACCTTAAGCCGGGCCTCTTCCAGCGAGTAGTAAAAGGCAAAGGTGCTGTCACTGGGCAGCAGTCCAGTTTTGAGGGTGCTCCGGTTTAAGTGTTATCTTGAGGACTGCATAGCCAGTTGAAGCTAAGTAGCGCGTCGGCCTCTTCGAAGCGGGCGCGGTAAGCCGCGCGGGTGTACTTTGCTACCCTGGTCAGGGTGGATGAGGAGGTTGGGGCGAGTTGACGCAATGTCAGGGCCTGTTCCAGGGCAGTAAGCACAGGTTCAGTTGGTGTTCGCGCCAAGTTACCCGCCCACGACCCGGCGCGAATAGGCGTCGCGCCACGTAGCTAGGTAGCACCAAAGCTCGCTTACCAGCGACATGTAGGTACTGTCCCCCACCACACTTGGTCCGGGGCGGTGGGCGTGGGCTAGCCCAGCAGCCGGTTTTCGGTTACCACAGCGGCCGGGTCGTCTACAGTCGTGCGCGAGTGCTGCGAACAGGTTCTCAAGGCCCGCAGCCCGTACCGGTGCTGCCCCGTGCGCAGTGCATGGCGGCCAACGGCGTGGCCCCCAGCGTGCAATTCGGCTTATAACCGCCGGATGCCGTACCAGCGGGATGACGTGTGAAGGTGGCCTGCGCCGCCGCCTCCTGCCACGCCGCCACCTGTTGGTCTAGACTGCTGCCACTGGTAGTAGCCCACCGGACGCACGGCCGGCACCTGTCTAGACCATAAAAAAAGGCAGCGTAAACACTGCCTTTTCTATATTCCTTTGGCTGGTACCTAAAGCCTGTTCGCTGTCCGAGGAGGAGTACCAAAAACAGCTGGGGCGTTGATAGAATACGTAATCCTCGTCAAGCGGCCGGCTGTGAACGCAGAGGAAACAGATGCAAAATTTGTGAAACCTAGGCCTTCTATGGTTTGAGATGGGACAACAATACTATTTGGTGTCGTTTGCACAAAGTAAGCTGGGAACAAATTGGGAGCATTAGTGAAACCAAAATTATCCAATCGGTATAGGCCCTTAGAGCCAACTTTCGTTACCGGTGAGAGTGCGAATCCAGTGCGTTGAAAATCACCACTTTGATCCAGATTGTTCACAGCTGGATTGGTGATGATTACACTCCGCACAGCAGTTACTTCGTCACCTTCCGTATTGGCAGCCGAATAAGTAATTCTATATATCCCAGGTGTAGCAGTATTTACTGTTCCTACAATTGTGGGCTCGACTGCTTCCCCTGCCAGCGTAGCTGTGACACCTGGTTCGGTAAAAGTTTCTCCTACGTTCAGGACGTAGTATTCATCACCGCGCAAGTCGATGGCAGGATAACTCTTGATGCGTGAGAGGTTATCGGTTTCGTCTTTCTTGCACCCCGTCAGCGCTAAGGCCAACGAAAGTAGAGACAAGCCGAAAAAAGGAAATACTTTCATGGTTGTGCGTTAAATTAACAGTACGATTACAACGGCTTGGTATCCCACCAAACTGGTACCTGTGCGAGTGCTACCGGAGGTGTATTAGGGTTGCGAGCTGTTTCGGTGGCAGGATACAACAGACGGTTGGCAATAACGCCAGGAGCTAACGTTGAGCTAAGCGAAGGCCTTATGAACGAAGGGTAATTCGTGCGACGTAATTCTGCCCAGGCTTCAAATCCTTGGGAACCACTCATCGACACCCATTTCTGGGTGATGATACGGTCGAGCTTGGCAGCTGTGTCAGTAGCATTATCTAAATTAATGTCGACGCTAGCCAAAAAACCAGCAGGTAATGCGGTACCAAGTCGAACGAACGACGACTCTATACCCTGTTCGTACAGCGACTTTGCGCTAGTACCACCAGCCCATCCGTATAGAGCAGCCTCAGCTTGTAGAAACATACTTTCGGCACCACTGATAAGAATTACAGGTGCTGTAGGGCCAATGATTTTTATGATATCAGGGCGTGAACGGGCGGTGATAGCAGGCGTTGGAGCGCCAGACGTACCAGCAAGCCCTTGGGGAGTACCAATAAAAGCTGCTGTGGTAGAGTTACCTGGACGGTCGAATAAATCATTGATACGTGGGTCTACAGTAAGATTAAGGTAATCAATGACTGTGGAACTAGCAATGATATTACCGGTAATACCGGAGCCGGATAATTCCGTTATGGAGATGGGATTAGCATTTTTAGCCGAAGTGAAAATGGCAATCTGAGCATCTTCAGTTGCACCTAAAAACTGAGCACCTCGGTTGAACATAGCACGAATACTATCTTGTGCCACTTGTGGTCGTACATAAACCTGCCGCAAGAACATGCGTAATTTCAACGTGTTGGCAAAACGGCGCCATTTTTCCATATCGCCACCAAACACTATATCCTGCGTTCCCACTGAAACCCCATCAGCATTAATATTGGCTAATGATTGATTAATAAGTGCGATAGCTCCATCATAAATCACCGGTCCTTCATCGTACAGTGGCTGCACGTTCTGGCTGCCACGCAGGGCTTCTGTGAAAGGCACTCGGTCATAGGCGTCGCTTAACAGTTGATAAGTGAAAGCTTGCTCGATGCCCGCGATAGCAGCATAATTGGAGCTGTCACCTCTGGCTTTGTTAATGACAATCTGAAAGTCCTGCTGTGCGCCTGCAAACAAGGTCACAAAGGTTCCGTCATAGGTAGTTTGAAGGATATTATACCTATCTAACTCCTTGTACTGGTTCGAAACCAGGTTTTGGGTCCAGTGCTGAGCCAGAAAATTACCAGCAATCTGAAATTGCCCACCTAGCACATAAGCCATGGTGCCGGTACCCGATGCTAATACCAAGTCAGGTGAGACCGAGGTAGGTAGATTGGGATTGTTATTGACATCTAGAAAGTCGTCTCCGCAACTGGTTAAACTCAAGCTACCTAAAAGTAGAGAGCCCAGAAGAATCTTTGAGGTATTGTTCATCATTGGTCAGGGAAAGAAGAAGTTAGAAAGTCACCCGAATGTTGGCACCGTAGCTACGCAACGAAGGAGAACTGGTGAAGTCAAAACCTTGCACGTTTCCATTACCTAAGCTATTGACCTCCGGATCGATGTATGTGTTCCCATCGGCGCGCCAGAGTGCCAAGTTGCGGCCGGTTAACCCAATAGATAGAGCGCCAAAAGGAGTCCGCTCGATCAATTTACTGGGCAGTGCGTAGGAGAACGATACTTCGCGCAGTTTGGTGAAGGAGGCATCAATAACGTTGGTGCCGGCATTAGACGAAAGTGCTGTCCAATAAGCAGGCACGTCTACCGGCACCGTATTCGCAGCATAAGTGCCATCAGGATTCTCAATGACGCTATTGGGCACAATGAACGGTTGACGGTCATTGTAGAGCGTTTCAGGACTAGTGCCTACAAAGCGCTGAATTGACTTAGTTCGCGAATACATGATACCGCCTTGACGGGTATCAAATACAACGTTCAATGATAAGCCTTTGAAGGCGAAGGTACTAGTCAAGCCTGCTGTGAAGTCAGGCGTAATGGTGCCAATACTTTTTACTTCGCTTTGAAGCGGAAGACCGGTTGTAGGACTTACCACTATCTGGCCAGCGTCATTAGTCAAAAAATCCACGGCGCGAATAATTCCATACGGTTCTCCAATCCGGGCCGTAAGGTTGGCACCCCCAAAGCCACCAATAGCAACCTCTTCCGTACCGGGAAAGATGGATACAACCTCGCTCTGGTTTTTGGTATAGTTTACGCTCACATCCCAAGTAAAGCCACCTATCCGCACCGGGGTGCCACTTACCAATATCTCAATACCGCGATTTTTCACTTCGCCAATATTGCGGTTTTGTGCGGTGAAGCCCGAAGCACTGGAGATTGGGACGTTCACAATCTGATTAACCGTGCGCGAATCATAAACCGATACATCGGCCGTCAAGCGGTTCTGGAAGAAACGCAGCTCAACACCTAATTCAGTCGCTTTCGTTCTTTCCGGCTCCAAGGTATTGCTGCCAATGCCATTATTGGCCGTGTAAGCCAAAACTGAACCAATCGGGAACAACAGGTCAGCACCGGCAAATCCGCTGGTAGGATTGGTGATACTGAATGTTGATTGTGTCTGGTACGGATCAGCATCATTACCAGCTTCGGCGTAGCTGGCGCGAAGCTTACCATAGCTGAAGTAATTATTGTCCTTGAGCTTCAATAAGTCAGTAAAGACGAAGCTGAGGCTGGCAGCTGGGTAGAAGAAGCTACGATTGGCTCGGGGCAGAGTCGACGACCAATCGTTGCGAGCTTGTAAGCCCAGGAACAGATAGTCGCGAAAGCCAAGATCAACAGTTCCGTACCCACCGATGAGCCGGCGTTCAGAATCAATATTCTGACCGGAATTAGGATCCACAAAAATGCCAGAATTATTAGCAAAGTTTGCGCCGATACTATTACTTACTAACGCGTCAGCTTGCAGTCCAACAACATCTCGGCGGCGCTGATTGAAGTTCTGACCCACCAAGGCGCTAATGCTGATATCGGATGTAATATTACCATTGTAAGTAGCAATAAGGTCGGTGGTCAACTCTTGGTAGCTAATCTGGTTTTCGACGTAAAAGCCGTTGTCATTAACTGATGCGTTCTGACCAACTGGGTCACGGCGGGCTGAAAAAGAACTACGACGGTCACTGTATGTGTCTACTCCAGCACGGCCGGTAATTCGAAAGTGGTCATTGAAGACGTAGCCCAGTTGGGCGTTTCCAAAAAGACGGTCGACCCGGTTGATATTTTGGTTGTTGGCCAGTATCTGCCAGGGGTTTACCGTGTAAGCGCCATAATAGCCGTTGATGGTATTGAATCTGTTGTTTAAATCTTTCAAATCCAATAAGCTGATATCGCGTGGGGTCTGCAGTACTTGGTCATAGATCGAGTTATCACCCTGACCTGTAACAGCCAATTTACTACCTGTGTGTGTGTAAGTGAGGTTAGCGCTACTAATAATTTTGTTAGTCAGCTTAGTTTCGCCACCAATCTTCACTGAGCTACGGTCGTATTCAGTGCCAGGAGTAACACCGGTCTGATTTACATGCGAAGCCGACAAGATATAGTTTGACTTCTCATCTCCGCCACCCAACGAGACAGAGTTAGTGAAGGTCTTGCCATAGTCAAAAAATTCGCGTACGTTATTAGGAAGACCCACGTAAGGTTTCGACTGTTGCTGGTTGTTAATCACTTGGCCCCAAACACGGTCAACACCGTCAAAACGTGGACCAAAGCTCCAGTTCTCACGGCTGTCGGGGGTACGCACATCCGTACCTTGGCCAAACTCGTTTTGGAACTCCGGCAGAAATAAAATATCATCGATTACATAAGAGGAAGTAAACGTGACTTCAGCTTTCTTGCCGTTACGGGCAGCACCCTTACCCGACTTGGTGGTGATAATAATGGCCCCATTGGCGGCCCGGGTACCATAAAGCGCGGTAGCAGCTGGACCTTTCAGTACGTTAATCGATTCCACATCATCTGGGTTGACATCGTTAGCACGATTGCCATAATCCACTCCGTTGTTGAGGTTGTCACCAGTACCGGTAGACTCGTTGCTAATCGGAATGCCATCAATAACGTAAAGGGGCTGATTATTACCCAAAAACGATTTATTGCCACGAATAACCACGCGCGTTGAGCTGCCAACTCCCCCCGATGCGTTGCTGATCTGTACTCCGGCTAGTTTGCCTTGCAGCGAGTTTAGTACACTGCGGTCTCGACCCTGAGTCAGTTGAGCCGCATCGATGGTCTGAGTGGCATAGCCCAGGGTTCTTTTTTCTTTTTCAATGCCCAGGGCGGTCACGACTACTTCATTCAACTGCTTAGTGTCGGTGAGAAGCGATACCGTTATCTGGCCTTCTGTGATAGGCTGGTCGACTCCTGTGTAGCCTACCGAGCTTATGCGCAACGTGGTAGCTGACGCAGGCACTGACAATGAGAAGGACCCGTCTGAGTTCGTAGCTGCGCCAATGGTTGTGCCAGGCACAAGAATGGTTACGCCAGGTAAACCCTCATTGGTAGCTCGGTCGATGACCCTGCCTGATACGGTTCTGTCTTGCGCCACGGCCTGCTGCAACAGGGCTGTGACCAAGAAAAGAATCATTAATAATGTTTTCTTCATCGGAGGAAAGGTTTGGTGAAACGTTTGGTGAGTGTTAAAAAAAAGATTAGATGACAAATGACTGCGGCAAGTATAACACAAAAAAGTGGCTCTTGCGCGTGTCCAGCACTACGCAAACCGTGCTTAAGGTCACAGATGTAGGCAAAAAAGCATTAACGGCGATGGTTATTGGTTCTTTACCTTCTAAGCCTATCAGGTAACAATTTAAGAAAGAATAATCTATTTGTTGTAAATTTCTTCTTGATTTCATCAACTCCGCATCAAAAACCCTTTGATGTACTCGTCCAAGTCGCCGTCCAGTACGTTTTGCACGTCGGTGCGCTCGATGCCGGTGCGCAGGTCCTTGATGAGCTTATAGGGGTGGAGCACGTAGTTGCGAATCTGGGAGCCGAAGTCGATGCGCTTCTTGGTGGCTTCCACCTTGTCGCGCTCGGCGTGGCGCTTGTCCATCTCGATTTGGTAGAGGCGCGACTTGAGCATACGCAGGGCGTGCTCCTTGTTCATGAGCTGGCTGCGCTCAATCTGGACGGCGATGATGATGCCCGACGGGGCGTGGGTGAGGCGCACGGCGGTTTCGACCTTATTTACGTTTTGCCCGCCGGCACCGCCGGCCCGGAAGGTGTCCCAGGAAATGTCGGCGGGATTGATGTCGATGACGATGGTGTCGTCAATGACCGGGTAGGCAAACACTGAGGCGAATGACGTGTGGCGCCGGCCGCTGCTGTCGAAGGGCGACATGCGGACGAGGCGGTGCACGCCGATTTCGCTCTTGAGGTAGCCGTAGGCAAAGTCGCCGTCGATTTCCAGCGAGGCCGACTTGATGCCGGCCCCTTCGCCGGGCTGGTAGCTGATTTGACGCACGCCAAAGCCGTGGCTTTCGGCCCACATGATGTACATGCGCATGAGCATCTCGGCCCAGTCCTGGCTTTCGGTGCCGCCGGCGCCGGGGTTGATGTCGATGATGGCCGAGAGCTGGTCTTCCTCGTCGGAGAGCATGCGCTTGAACTCCAGCTGCTCCACTTTTTTGAGCGTGGCGTCGTAGTCGGCCAGCATTTCGGCTTCAGACACGTCGCCCTCCCGGTGGAAATCGAACAGCACTTCCGTGTCGGCCAAGGCTTTTTGCACGGCGTCGTAGTCGTCGGTCCAGGTCTTGATGGCCTTGACTTCGCGCAGGGTGACCTCGGCGGCCTTGGAGTCGTCCCAGAAGCCGGGGGCGGTGGTCAAGGCCTCGGCGGTGGCTATTTGTTCTTTGCGGGCATCGTAGTCAAAGATACCTCCTCAGGGCCTCGGCGCGGCCCTTCAAGTCCTTAATCTGGTCTTGGGTCATGGGTGGGGAAAAAATGAAAGGAGGGCCTGTGGGACGCAAAAAGCTGTTTGGCCGTCCGCAATGAAATTATCGCAGCACAAAACTACCTAATTCTGACGCAGGCGGCGCCCAATGTTGGGCTGCCCCCGGGTCAGGCCCGAGCCGGGCGAGTCGTTTGCCGTTGAAAGCTGCCGTATCCGGTTGGTCCCCAACAAGAAGAGGGTGTATTGAAGGGCGGAGCAGGGTAAATCTGTGCATGGCCAACGAAGAGCTGAAGCGTGCTTTTGGGTCCGTGCGCGTCAAGCACGTGCATTGCAAGAGCAAGCTGCGCTCGTTTCTCTTTGGGAATGGCGGCGAGGAAGGACCTTTGCGCAAACCCGAGCAGTGCGACCTGGGCCGCTGAATTGCTGACCGGCTGCGGGACGACGGGCACTACGCGCACCTGCCCGAAGCCCGGCAGTTTGGCCAGCAGCACGTGCCTGTTCATCGGTAAGTCAATCGGTTGATGAATACGCATCAAGCGGGTTTTGAGGAGGAGGCTATTGCTGGCTTTACGCTTATGCAAGTTATTGCCAACGAAATGGCGGCGCGGCTCGGAACCATGGAAGCTAAGCTGCGTACGGAGGCCTGACCGATGCGCTGCCGCGCCCCCGCATGAAAATTACGCTCACCACCAAACTCTTCGCCGGATTTGTACTGTTGCTGGCCCTGTTCGCGGTGGTGGTGGTGCTGTACTACCAGTTGGCGGGCCAGGTGCTGCGCAACGCCCGGCAGGTAGAAGCCTCGCAGCGGATTTCCAGCGACGCGACCACCTTGTTGCGCAACATCATTGACATGGAAACGGGCTTCCGCGGGTACCTGCTCATCGGCAACGAGCAAACCTTGGAGCCCTACTACGACGGCGAACGCCAGCTGATTGGCCGGTTTGCGCAGTTGCGGGCGCTGGTAGCGGGCATGCCCACGCAGGCTCAACTGGTGGACCAAACCCAGCGGCTCTTCCAGCAATGGTCGGGCTACAGCCACCTGCTGGTGGCCGAAAAACGCGAAGCGCGCCGCCGCGATGCCCGCCAAAGTGGCCTCGAAGGCATGGCGCACCGCCGCCTTACCGAGGGCCTCACCGGCAAGCAGGTAATGGATAACATCCGGGCGCGGCTGGCTGCCTTCGAACGCAGCGAGGCCCGGACCCGCGAGCAACTGCGGCAGCGCCTGGACCAAAGCGTTGCGCGGGCCAAGTGGGTATCGGCAGCGTTGGCGGTGGCGGCCTTGGGGCTGGGGCTGCTGTGGGCGGTGTACATCGTGCGCATCTTTGCCCGGCGCCTGCGGGGCATGCTGGACCTGGCCCGCCGCATGGCCGACGGGGACTACAACAGCCAGATTCTGGACACGGAAAAAGACGAGGTGAGCGAACTCACGGCGGCCCTCAATGTGATGGCGCGGACCGTGGGGGCTAACATCAGCCAGCTCGAAAGCCGCAACCAGGAGCTGGACCAGTTCGCCTACGTGGTGTCGCACGACCTGAAGGCGCCCTTGCGGGGCATCGAGAGCGCCTCGCGCTGGATTGAGGAAGACATGGGCCAGGAGCAGCTGCCGGCCCACATTCGGGAGTTTCTGGGGCTCATGCGCCAGCGCGTGCACCGCATGGAAAAGCTCATCACCGGCATTCTGGATTTGGCGCGCGTGGGGCGCATGGCCCAAGCCAACGAAACCGTGTTTGTGCGCACCCTGGTGCGCGAGGTGATTGACACCCTCAACCCGCAACAGGGCTTCCGGGTCGAGCTGCCGTTTTTTTTGCCCACGCTCACCACCAACGCTGTGCAGCTGCAGCAGGTATTTACCAACCTCATCAGCAACGCTCTCAAGTACCACGACCACCCCGAGACGGGCCTGGTGACCATCGGCTGCGACGACGCGGGAGAGTTCTACTTGTTTTCGGTAGCCGATGACGGGCCGGGCATCGCGCCGGAGTACCACGACCGGATTTTTGTCATCTTTCAAACCCTCACCGAGCGGGATACCCTGGAAAGCACCGGCGTGGGACTGGCCATCGTAAAAAAAATTGTGGAGCGCCAGGGCGGCCGCATCGGGGTCAAATCGGCGGAAGGCCAGGGCGCTAAGTTCAGCTTCACCTGGCCGAAGCAACCGCCTAAATCCAAGAATTTGGCCGCTGCGGTGGCCACCGAGTCCAATTCTGCCGTATCACTTCCTATCTAGAGGCTGCTTTTTACGGCTCGCTGCGGGCATATTCCCGCTACTGACAACTGTTTTGCCTATGTCCGCCGACCATCCCACGCCCAGCATTCTGCTCGTGGAAGACGACCAGATGGACGTCATGAACGTGCAGCGCGAGCTGCGCCGCCAAAACATCGACGTGCCCCTCGTGCACGCCCGCAACGGCCGCGACGCCCTCAAAATGTTGCGCGGCGAGGGCGAAGAGCCCAAAATGGCCAAGCCCAGCGTGGTAATGCTCGACATCAACATGCCCCGCATGAATGGCCTGGAGCTGCTCGAAATTTTGCGCTCCGACCCCGAGTTTGTGGGGCTCAATGTTTTCATCATGACGACCTCCGACCTGGAATCTGACCGGTTGAAAGCCCAGCAGCTCGCCGTGAGCGGCTACATCGTCAAACCGTTGAGCTTTGATAAATTTGGGGAGGGCGGCACGAGCGTGGACGGGTTCAGCTTGTTTCTAGACTTGCTGAAGCTTAAAAACTAAGCGGCCTGCGGGCTTGGCGGCGCCTACAGAAGCCGGAACCCCGGGCGGTGGTGCGGACAAGGCCCGTGCGCCCGAATGGCGGCGCGGTGCTGCAGGGTTGGGTAGCCGGCGTTTTGTTCCCAGCCGTAGGCCGGAAAGTTGGCGGCCAGCGCGCGCATGTGCTCGTCGCGAAAGGTTTTGGCTAGCACAGACGCGGCGGCGATGCTGCGGTAAAGCCCGTCGCCGCCGATAATGCAGGTGTGGGGAACGCCGGCTAGTGGCGCGAAACGGTTACCGTCAACCAGTAGGTGAGCGGGCACGACGGCCAAAGCCGCGACGGCCCGGTGCATGGCCAGGTAGCTGGCTTGCGCGATGTTGAGGCTGCCGATTTCTGCTACCGACGCCTGGCCGACGGCCCAAGCCACCGCTTGAGCGCAGATTTCGGGGCGCAAGGCTTCGCGCTGCTTGGCGCTCAGCTGCTTGGAGTCGTTGAGAAAGCGCGGGTTGAAAGCGGCCGGCAGGATGACGGCCGCCGCGAACACGGGCCCGGCCAGGCAGCCGCGGCCGGCTTCGTCGAGGCCGGCTTCGAGGGCGTGGCCGGTGTGAGAAGCGAGTAACAATAGCAATTGACAGTGAGCAGTGAGTAATGGGCAGGAGCCAAAAATACAGTCTGCTCTTTCCCTAACTGTTCACTGCTCACTGTCAATTGCTCACTGAATCTAATGCCGGCCGGCGGTGCTGCCTTCGTCGGTGGGGTCGGTTTCGCCCCGGCGCTGGCCTTGGCTGTCGCGGGGGCCTTCGTCAATTTCGGTGTCTTCGTCGGTGGTCACGTACTCGTTTGTGACGGGGCCGAGGCCCTGAGTGTTTTGGGCGAGGTCGGCTTCGGCTTGGGCGTGCTTGAGGTTGAACAACGGGTCGTGCTCGTCTGGGGAGGGATTCGGGGTGGATTTGGGCTGGGCCATGTAGCGGGTACCGGCCGGAATGTGGGCGGTCGGAGTAGCGTGGTACGGCACACTGCTCGCCAGGGTTAATGCCCTTTCACTGGGCGGCTGGACCAGCTCTTGGCGACGCCAGGCGGATGCCGTGGGACGGGTTGCCCACAAAAAAGGCCGCCGCCCGAGGGCAACGGCCTTAAAGTGGCGGGTCTGGCTTGAAGGTGTCTACCCCACCTTTTCAGCCAGCGCGCCGCCGCACGAGAGGTCCTTCCTTTCCACATTTCCAGCCCGTGCGGGGGTACTTATGATTCAAAGATACAGGGCGTGGCCGGGGGTACGCAATGGTTTTTTGGTGAACCAATGACTTTGGGCGGCCAACGGCGTCATTGGCGCGGTGGATGGTGGAGCGCGGGCGGCGGGGCGTCAATCGGCCCAGCCCAGGGCGGGCGTAGTTTTGCGGCCTGACTCCCTTCTATTCCCTCTTCTGTTCCCTCTTGCTGCATGCCACTCGCTTCCGCACCCGCTGTTGACGAAACCCATAACCCCTGGCAAACCCTGAGCTCGGAGGTGAAGTACCACAACCCCTGGATTTCGGTGCGCGAAGACCAGGTGCTGAACCCCGGCGGCGGGCGGGGCATCTACGGCGTGGTGAGCATGAAGAACAAGGCTTTGGGCATCGTGCCTGTCGACGCGGAAGGCAATACCTGGCTGGTGGGCCAGTACCGCTACCCGCTGAACGAGTACAGCTGGGAAATCCCGATGGGCGGCGGCCTGCTCGAACTGGACATTTTGGCCTCGGCGCAGCGCGAGCTGAAGGAGGAAACCGGCCTGACGGCGGCCCGCTGGACCCGCATTGCCCGCCTGCACACCTCCAATTCCGTGACCGACGAAGAAGGCTTCGTGTTTCTGGCCGAAGACCTGACCCCCGGCAACGTGGAGCCCGAGGAAACCGAGGACCTGCGCCTCTGGAAGCTGCCCCTGGCCGAAGCCGTGCGCCTGGTGATGGCCGACCGCATCACCGACGGCATGAGCGTAGCCGGCCTGCTGAAAGCCGAGAAGGTGCTGGCGGGGAGAAAAGGGTGATGGAGTGATGAGGTGCTGGGTGATTAAGAAGTATTCCGTGTTTAATGGGATATATCACTTCATCACCCAACACTCCTCATCACCCAGCGCCTCATCACCAATCACCAATCACCAATCACCAATCACCTCATTACCCATTGCCTAACTTTGCCGGTATGCGCCACTTGCTTCGTTACCTGGGTCAGCGCCTGTACACCATGTGGGCCGTGTTCTGGTTCATTGTGCCGTTTTTGCTCATCTACCCGGCGCAGTCGTATTTCAGCCGGCGGCCGGGCGGCCACAAGGTGGTGCACGCCCTGAACCGGTTTTGGTCGAAGCTTTCGATTGCGATGTGGGGCATGCCGGTGGAGGTGGTACGCGAAAGCTCCGCGCCCCCGCCGCAGCCCTGCGTGTACGTGGCCAACCACGGCTCATACGTGGACATCATGCTGCTGTTCAAGACCATTCCCGGATTCCTGAACATGATGGGCAAAGTCTCGCTGGCGCGCGTGCCGGTGTGGGGGCCGCTGTTTGGGCGGGTCTACATCACCGTGGACCGGAACAGCGCCGTGAGCCGGGGCCGGGCCATGGTGGCCGCCCGGCGCGGCCTGGCGGCGGGCAAGAGCATTGCCGTTTTTGCCGAAGGCCGCATTTCGCCCACGCCCGGCCGGGAGCTGCTGCCCTTGCTGGACGGGGCGTTTCAGGTGGCCATTGAGGCGGGGGTGCCGCTGGTGCCGGTGGGCATGCCCCTGAACCATATGTTCATGCCCGATGTCGAGAAAGACCTGCGGGTGCGCTACCACCGCCTCAAAATCGTCTTTCACCCGGCTATTGCTACCGCGGGCCTCACCCTGGCCGATATCCCGGCCTTGAAGGAGCGGGTAGCTGCGCAACTGACCGGCGACTTCCTGCCCGAAGGCGCCCGCAAGCCCGGCCCGAGCACCTGGCGCGCCCCGGCCACCGTGCCGGACTCTACGGCGCAAGAGAGTTTGCAACGAGCAAATTCTTAATTCTTAATTCTTAATTCTTAATTCAGTTGAGCACTGACCTTGCCACCCTGCGCGGCCTGGCCCATTTGGCCCGCCTCGAATTCGACGCCACCCGCGAGCAGCAAATGCTCGGCGACCTGAACAACATCCTTGACTTTGTGGCCCAGCTCGAAGGCCTCGACACCACGGGCGTGGAGCCGCTGGTGCACTTGTCGCAGGAAATCAACGTGCTGCGCGACGACGAGGCCCGCAACACCGTGAGCCATCAGGATGGCCTGCGCAACGCGCCCCGCAAGGATTCGGACTACTTCCGGGTACCCAAAGTGCTGGAGTAGTTGGGGCCGAAATTGCTTTCGACCCGCGCCGGGCGCCCCAGCTGGCTGGCCGTGCTGGCGACGCTGGCGGTGGGGCTGGCCGTGTTTTACTACTTTACGGGCGAGGCCAGCACCCTGCCGCTGCGCCTGGTGCCGCGCCTGGCTCCCGTGCCGCTCACCATCGACAGCGTGGCCGTGGGCCCGGTGCGGCTGCCGGTGCAGGCCAGTGGCTTCATCGTGAGCTTGACGCCCGACGCGGTGGGGCCGTTTACCCAACCGGTGGCGGCGGGCCTGTGGCTGGGCCTGCTGGCGTTGGCGCTGACGGGCTGGGTGGCGGTGGTGAGCACGCTGGCGCGGGCGGCTTTCGTGGCGGGCATGGTGCCGGTCATCTTCTTGCTGCTGTCATTGAACACCGAGTCGCTGGGAATTTTTGGGACCGACGAGCGGTATTTCCTGTACCTCACGCTGGGCCTGGTGGGTGGCGGGGCCTTCGGGCTGCACGCTTTTGCCGAGCAGCTCGGGCTCCGCTGGCGCGTTGTCATCATCGGGGCCCTTGTGGCGGGGCTGACGGGGCTGCTGTTTGCGCAAAGCTTGCTGTCGGCTACGGAGACGGTGCTGCAGTTGGCCGCCTACGCCACGCCCGGCGGCGCGGTGCTGGTGGCGCTGCTGGTGCTGTGGGTGGGCGTGGAAAATATCCGGGCGCTGCTCTGGTTCAATACCCAGGCCGAGCAACCGGGCAGCCGCTTTGGGCTGGGGCCGTTTCTGGCGGCCAGCGGGCTGTATTTGGGCGTGCTGCTGCTGTACGTGTGGAATAATGGCGCCGTGCAGCTGTGGCCGGGCCTGGGCCTGGACCCGCTGGTGCTGCTGCTGCCGGCCGTGCTGGCCGGCGGGCTGGGCCTGCGCCTGCGCGCGCCCAGCTACGCCGACTGGCTGCCCTACGCCAATGGTGCGGCGCTGCTCTATCCGCTGCTGGTGATGGGGGCAGCCGGGGCGCTGGGCTACGCCTTCGCCACGGCTAATACGCCGCTGCTGGTGGCGGCCCGCAGCTTCACCGCGCTGGCGCTGCTGCTGCTGGGCGGGGCGTTCTGGCTGTATGTGTTCATCAATTTCGCGCCGCTCATCCGGCAGCGGCTGCGGGTGTACCGCGTGGTGTTCGAGCCGCGCCGGCTGCCGTTCTACGTCGTCTACATCCTGGCGCTGGGCGGCATCGTCATCATCCAAACGCGCCAAGGCTTCACCCTGCTCGACCAGGTGCGGGCCGGCCAGTACAATAACCTCGGCGACCTGGCCCGTCAGCAGAGCGAGGCCCAGCCCGACGACCTCGGCTTGGCCGGGCTGGCCGAGCGCTACTACGCCGAAAGCGGCGACGTGCTTTACCGCGCTAATTTGCACGCCCAGTTTGGCCGCGCGGCGCTCTACCGCTTCCGTCAGCAGCGCCAGAACGAAATCAACGCGCTGCGTCGGGCGCTGCTTCGCGGGCCGAACGAGAAAGTGTCGCTGCGCCTGGCCGGGCTGTTCAACGAGCCCAGCGACCTGTTCGAAGGCCTGGACATTCTGCGGCGCGGGCTCAAAGCCCAGCCGCGCAGTGCCGCTCTGGCTGGCGCTTTGGCCCAGCTTTTCACCCAAACGGCGCTTACCGACTCGGTTGGGTTCTACCTGGATAAGGCTGAGCAACTGGCCCCGGGCAGCTACGCCAGTCGCACCAATCAAATAGGATTCCTGCTGAGCCAGAACTTACTGACGGAGGCCCGGGCGCTAGCAGCGGCCGGCGGCAATCCGGCCACTGAGCCAGCCCTGACGGCCAACCATCTGCTGCTGGCGCTGCTGACCAAGCCGCCGGGCCCCGCGGTAGCCAGCGCCCCCCCAACTGGCTCACCGGCTGATTTGGATGACGCTACGTTTGCCCAAATTTACCATCAGGTTTTGAGCAGCTTGCGCACCCGAAAGGCCGCGGAGCTGCGCCGGCTGCTGCCCGCGCTGGGCCGTCTGACCGACCGGCCCGCCAACGCTTCGTACTACGAGCAGCTCCAGTTTCTACAAGCTTTGGGGCAGCACGCGGCGGGGCAGGAGCAGGTGGCCCGCCAGCTGCTCCTGCCGCTGGCGGCCGGTACCACGGCCACGGCGGGCTACTATCAGCAGCTGCTGGGGCTGTGGCAGCTGCAGCAGGGCCAGTACGTCACGGCGGCCGACCAGCTGGCGTTTGCGGCGAGGCACGGCGCGGCCACGGCCCGCGAGGCGCGCGCCTACGCGCTGGCGCTGGCCGGGCGGCCCGACTCGGCCCGGGCGGAAGCGGCGCGGCTGCGGGCTTCGCCTGATTCGGTATTGCAACAGCAGGGGCAGCGGGCGCAGGCGCGGCTGGCCGCTGGGCCGTTTTTGCCGCCTGCCAACACTGCCGGGCGCGTGGGTCAGCCGTGGTTGGTTGAGGCGCAACGGGCCGAGCAGCAAAACCGGGCTGCCGCCGCCGCTGCCAGCTACCGGCGCGTTGTGCGCGAGGCGCCTTTCAATGAGCCGGCCATCCTGGCGGCGGCCGGTTTCTACACGCGCCACCGCGACCATGCCGCCGCTTACGAAGCCCTGCGCGCCGGCCTCGATGAAAACCCCGACTCGCTCCCGCTGTTGAAGGCCTACGTGCTGGCCGCCGCCGACGCGGGCCTGACCGACTACGCCGCCGATGCCCTTGCCCAGCTGCGCCGGCAATTGCCAGCGGCCGCTTATGTTACTTTAGCAGCCGAGTACGCCGCCCACCGGGCCACCCGCGCCGCGGCGGCTGCGTCTTTCTCCGCTGCTCCCGCCACCCCATCTCCGCAGTAAGCCCCGCGCCATGAATTCGAACGTAATTGAAACCACGAACATCGCCAAGAAATACGTGATGGGGGCCGAAGAGATTCACGCGCTGCGTTCGGTTAGCATCAAGATTCCGCGCGGCGAATACGTGGCCTTTATGGGGCCGTCGGGTTCGGGCAAGTCCACGCTCATGAACATCATCGGCTGCCTCGACACTCCTTCCCAGGGCCAGTACATCCTCAACGGACAGGACGTGAGCCGCATGAGTGACAACCAGTTGGCAGAGGTGCGCAACAAGGAAATCGGCTTCGTCTTCCAGAGCTTCAACCTGCTGCCCCGCGCCAGCGCCCTCGACAACGTGGCCCTGCCGCTCATCTACGCCGGCCTGAGCAAGCGCGAGCGCAACGAATTGGCGCTGGAATCCCTGCGCTCGGTGGGCCTGGCCGACCGCGCCTCGCACCGGCCCAACGAGCTCAGCGGCGGCCAGCGCCAGCGCGTGGCCATTGCCCGCGCCCTCGTCAACAACCCCAGCGTGCTGCTGGCCGACGAACCCACCGGCGCGCTCGATTCCAAAACCAGCCACGAAATCATGGACCTCTTCGAGGCCCTCTACGCCAAGGGCAACACCATCATCATGGTGACGCACGAGGAGGACATTGCCCGCTACGCCCACCGCATCGTGCGCCTCCGCGACGGACTTGTAGAATCGGACGAAGAAAACAAAACAGTACACACCCACGCTGTGGCGGGGCACTAGCCATGAAAATTTACACCAGGACCGGCGATGCCGGCCTTACTTCGCTCATCGGCGGCACCCGGGTGCCCAAGAGCAGCCTGCGCATCGAGTGCTACGGCACCGTGGACGAGCTGAATTCTTATGTCGGCCTGGTGCGCGACCAGGATATCAACGCCACCCGCCGGCCGCTGCTGAAGGAAATTCAGGACCGGTTGTTCACCATCGGCTCAGCGCTGGCCGCCGACCCTGAGAAGTCGCGCATGAAGCTGCCCGACCTGCACGCTGAAGACGTGACGCTGCTGGAGAACGAAATGGACCGGATGAACGCCGACTTGCCCGAATTGCGCGCCTTTATTCTGCCCGGCGGCCACCCCGCCGTGAGCCACGCGCACGTGGCCCGCTGCGTGTGTCGCCGCGCCGAGCGCCTGGTCATTCACCTTGGGGCCGAGTCCTTCGTGGCCGAGCTGGTGATGGTGTATTTAAATCGGCTGTCCGACTACTTGTTCGTGCTCAGCCGCACCATGGCGCACGAGCTGGGTGTGGAAGAGGTAACCTGGCAGGCACGACTTTGAGCTTGTTGGGGTTTGCGGGTTTGTCGCCTGGTTCGCGCTTGGAGCGGCCCGCGTCGGCGGCGTGGTTTTTTTGCTAACCTTGCTATTGATTTTGTTCTTTTTAGTCGCCCTGCCCTCATCCTTCGTACTCGCAAAATCCCACCCGTTCCAATCCCCGCTACCGAAGCCCTATGATTGACATTCTCCCCATTCGCACGCAGCGTACCACGGCTTCCCGGCTGGCCACGCTCGACTTCGACCACCTGGAATTCGGTAAAGCGTTTGCTGACCATATGTTTGCCGTGGACTTCCGCGACGGCGAGTGGCAGGAAGCCCAAATCGTGCCTTACGGCGACATGGCCGTGAGCCCGGCCAACTCGGCCCTGCACTACGGCCAGGCCATTTTTGAGGGCATGAAGGCCTACCACCAGGCCGACGGCGGGACGGCCCTGTTCCGGCCCCTCGACAACTGGGCCCGGCTCAACAAGTCGGCCGAGCGCATGTGCATGCCCGCCATGCCGGAGGAGCTGTTCATGCAGGGCCTGCGGGAGCTCATTAAGCTCGATGCGGACTGGGTGCCCACCGGCGCCGGCAGCTCGCTCTACATCCGGCCGTTCATGTTCGCCACCGACGGCTTCATCGGCGTGCGGCCCTCGGAGTCGTACCGCTTCATGATTTTCACCTGCCCCGTGGGCTTGTACTACAACAAGCCCCTGCGCGTGCGCTTCGAGCAGAAGTACGTGCGCTCGGTCGAGGGCGGCGCGGGCTTCGCCAAGAACGCCGGCAACTACGGCGCGGCCATGTACCCCACCAAGCTGGCCCAACAGGAAGGCTACAACCAGCTCATCTGGACCGATGCCTCCGAGCACCAGTACGTGGAGGAATCAGGCACGATGAACGCCATTTTCGTGATTGACGGCAAAGTAATTACGCCGGCCCTGAGCACGAGCATCCTTGACGGCGTGACGCGCCGCAGCGTGCTGGAGCTGGCCCGCGACCTGGGCCTGACCGTGGAAGAGCGCAAAGTGAGCAGCCGCGAAATCATGGAAGCCCTGGCCGCCGGCAAGCTGGAAGAGGCCTTTGGCGCCGGCACCGCCGCCACCATCGCGCCCATCGCCACCATCGGCTACGAAGGCCACGACTACGACCTGCCTGCCGTGGGCCCCGATGCCTTCTCGAAGCGCGTGGGCGCGGCTCTGGACGCCATCCGCACCGGCGAAGGCGCTGATGCGCACAACTGGATGGTGCGGGTGTAATCAATGGGTGAATGAGCGAATGGCGGAATGAAGCTGGGGTGCTCGAAATGATGGAAGAAGCCGCTTCGGGACGAAGCGGCTTTTCTTTTTTGCCCCACCTTTGTGCCGTTGAGTGCGGTTTCTCTAATTCACCCATTCACGCACTCACCCATTCACTCCCTGGCATCCATGACCGTTTCCCTGAAAACCGTTACCCTCAACGACACGCACCGCCAGCTGGGCGCCAAAATGGTGCCCTTTGCCGGCTACGACATGCCCGTGCGCTACTCTTCTGACCTGGATGAGCACCACACGGTGCGGCGCGCGGTGGGCATTTTCGACGTGTCGCACATGGGCGAATTCCGGCTGCGCGGCCCGCAGGCGCTGGACCTGATTCAGCGCGTGACCAGCAACGATGCCAGCAAGCTCGCCGATGGCAAGGCCCAGTATTCCTGCCTGCCCAACCACGACGGTGGCATTGTGGACGACCTGCTGGTGTACAAGCTGGCCGACAACGATTATTTGCTGGTGGTGAATGCCTCCAACATCGAAAAGGACTGGAACTGGATTCGCCACCACAATACCCAGGGCGTGGAAATGGAGGACATCTCGGACCGCACCAGCCTGTTTGCCGTGCAGGGCCCCAAGGCCAATGCCGCGCTGCAAACCCTCACCGACGTGGACCTGAGCAGCATTCCGTACTATTCCTTCGTGCAGGGCACCTTTGCCGGCGCGCCCGACGTCATTATCTCGGCCACTGGCTACACCGGCGCGGGCGGCTTCGAGCTGTACATCCCAAACGAGAGCGCCGCCGCCGTGTGGGACCAGGTGATGACCGCCGGCCGGCCCTACGGCATCAAGCCCATTGGCCTGGGCGCCCGCGACACCCTGCGCCTCGAAATGGGCTACTGCCTCTATGGCAACGACATCGACGACACCACTTCGCCCCTGGAAGCCGGCCTGGGCTGGATTACCAAGTTCACCAAGGAGTTCACCAACTCGGCCAACATCAAGAAGCAGAAAGAAGCCGGCGTCAGCAAAAAGCTCGTCGCCTTCGTCATGGACGGCCCCGGCATTCCGCGCGGCCACTACGAGCTGGTGGACGCCGCCGGCCAGAAAATTGGCGACGTGACCAGCGGCACGCAGTCGCCCTCGCTCGGCAAGGGCATTGGCCTGGGCTACGTGAAAACCGAGTTCGCGGCCCCCGGTACCTCGATTTTCGTGCAGATTCGCGGCAAAAACCTGCCCGCCACCGTGAGCAAGCTGCCGCTGACCAAGGGGGCCGAATAGATTATTAGTTGTCGGTTGCTCGTTGTCAGTTGTTAGATACTATGCCAGCAATCGATTTGCTCCCGACAACTGATAACGAGCAACTGACAACTAACAAGTGCCCAAGCTAGA
The DNA here is from genome assembly GCF_031398885.1 of Hymenobacter sp. Classification (GTDB taxonomy): domain Bacteria; phylum Bacteroidota; class Bacteroidia; order Cytophagales; family Hymenobacteraceae; genus Hymenobacter. Next base: position 944 of record NZ_JANNOD010000040.1, on the reverse strand, counting down.
CATTTGCTTTTCCCCCGAGCTGCTGCTGCTCTACGACCTGCGCGGCCGGGTAGCTGTCATTGTGGACATCTTGCGGGCATCGAGCACCATTGTGACGGCGTTGGGGGAGGGGGTTACCCACGTTTTCCCCGTGGCTTCGCTCGAAGAATGCGCGGCGCTGGGCCGTCAGCACGGCTGCCTGACCGCCGCCGAGCGCGACGGGCTGCCCGCCGCCGGATTCGACCTGAGCAACTCGCCCTTCGGCTTCCGGGATGCCGCCCGCCGGGTGCGGGGCCGGGCCCTGGCCATCAGCACCACCAACGGCACGGCCGCTTTGCAACGCTCCTTGGCGGCGAAGGCGGTGGTGGTCGGTTCCTTCCTGAACCTGGCGGCCGTTGTGGCATTTGCCCGCGAGCAAGCGCGCGATGTGCTGGTGGTGTGCGCCGGCTGGAAAGGCCAGTTTTGCCTCGAAGACACCGTATTTGGCGGCGCACTGGCCGAGCGGCTGGCGGCGGATTTCGACGTGCAAAGCTCCGATGCCACCCTGGCCGCGCTGCACCTCTGGCAGCAAGGCAAAGCCGACCTGGCTGCGTACCTGGAGCAGTCGGCTCACGTGCGCCGCCTCAATTCGCTGGAAGCCAGCCAGGATTTCGCCTTCTGCCTACGGCTGGATGCCTACGCTACGGTGCTGCCTATCTGGCAAAAGGACCGACTGGTTGACGCTGCGCGTAGGAACGCTGCGCTTGATGAGGAATGAGGAGTTATCGTTTAGAATCTATTTAGATAGGGCGTCATGCAGAGCGCAGCGCAGCATCTCGCGTGCCGCAGTATTCTCAATCGTTGAACGATGCGCGCGAGATGCTGCGCTGCGCTCTGCATGACGCCCTATCTAAATAGATTCTAAACGATAACTCCTCATTCCTCATCAAGCGCAGCGTTCCTACGCGCAGCGTCAACCAGTCGGT
>NZ_JANNOD010000034.1:0-5481 GCF_031398885.1 Hymenobacter sp. | reverse complement strand
CCATGAGCTCGTCGAAGGGTGAATGCAGGAGAATCCGTGCGCGGACCATCGCGCGCCGTCGACACGCCTGCGTTCCCCTTCGACGGGCTCAGGGCGAACGGAGGCTTGAGCTCGAACATCCCCTCCTCAGCTGAGGAGGGGGTTTTTACACCTTTCAACCCCTGCAAATCCATCATGGCTATTCTCTCCAAAGACGACGCCCAGGCGTTATTGAAAAAGGTCCTCGGCTACAGCACTGCCGACGAGTGCGCAGTTTCGCTCAACGGGCGCACCACGGGCAACATCCGCTACGCGCGCAACAGCGTGAGCACGGCCGGCGCCCAGGACACCGTGTCGCTGGCCGTGGAGTCGCGCTTCGGCAAGCGCTCGGGCATTGCCACCTGCAACGAGTTCGACGACGCCACCCTGCGCCAGTGCGTGCAGCGGGCCGAGGAAATCGCCAAGCTCGCCCCCGAAAGCCCCGAGTACGTACCCCTGCTCGGGCCGCAAACCTATGTGAGTCCGCCCTCCACGGCTCCCACCCTGCTCACGGCCGCCACCCGCGCCCAGGCCGCGGCCGACAGCATGACGCTGTGCGCGGCCAAGAATCTGGCCGCCGCCGGCTTCCTGGACGGGGGCACCCGGTTCCAGGCCCTGCGCAACTCCAAGGGCCTGGAAGCCTACCAGCAGACCACCAGCACCGACTTCTCAGTGACGGTGCGCACCGCCGATGGCAAAGGCTCAGGCTACGCCATTGCCGACGTTACGGACCCGGCCAAGCTCAACGCCAAGGCCCTCACCCAGCGCGCCGCCGACAAGGCCCTGGGCTCGGTGAACGCCAAGGCCATCGAGCCCGGCAAGTACACCGTGATTCTGGAGCCGGCCGCCCTCATGGCCGGCGACGACCTCTCGCTGCTCGGCGGCCTGATGTACGGCCTCGACGCCCGCTCGGCCGACGAGGGCCGGAGCTTCCTCACCAAGAAAGGCGGCGGCAACCGCAAGGGCGAAAAGCTGTTTGACGAGCGCATCAACATCTACTCCGACCCGCTGAACGCCGAGGTGCCCGGCAGTGCCTTCGACGGCGAAGGACTGCCCACCCAGCGCATGAGCTGGATTGAGAAAGGTGTGGTGAAAAACCTGTTCTACTCGCGCTTCTGGGCCGAGAAAAACAAGGCCACGGCCACGGCCTTCCCCAGCGGCTTCGTGATGACCGGCGGCACCCAGAGCACGGCCGAGCTAATCAAGGGCACGGCCAAAGGTATTTTGGTCACCCGCCTCTGGTACATCCGCGAGGTGGACCCGCAGACGCTGCTCTACACCGGCCTCACCCGCGATGGCACGTTCTACATCGAAAACGGCAAAATTAAATTTCCCATCAAGAACCTGCGCTTCAACGAGAGCCCCATCATCATGCTCAACAACGTGGAGGCCATCGGCAAGCCCCAGCGCCTGGCCAATTGCCTGATTCCACCGCTCAAAATCCGCGACTTCACCTTCACCAGCTTGTCGGACGCGATTTGAGTTCGGCGCCCTCCGCGTTCGCCTCACCCCCTGACCCCCTCTCCGAAAGAGAGGGGGCACCGGAGTTGCGCACACGCAAGGAAAGTTAAAAGCGAGAACGGACTATCTGCTTTTTAACTCTTCACTTTTAACTGGGGCAAAACCGGTGCCCCCTCTTTTTTGGAGAGGGGGTCAGGGGGTGAGGTTGCCGGGCGCTGCTACTTGCCCCCGAACTGAAACGCTGCGTAGACCTGGAACACCCGGTTCTGCAGGCGCGGGTCGTTGATGCCGGTGAGATTGTCGGCGTCGTTGATGTCGTTGAGGCCGGCCACGAGGCGGCCGCCGAGCGAGAAGCCGCTGGCCAGCTTGAGGCCCACGCCGCCCACCACGCTGAAGTCGTTGCGCTTGAAGCTGCCGGTGGCCGGGCGCGACACGTTGCCGTAGGCCGGCGTGCCGTCGGGCGCGAGGTCGACCTGCAGGTTGCCCGACTGGTTGGCGCTGAGCAGTACTCCGTACTGCGGGCCGGCTTCCACGAACACCGGACCCAAGGTGAGCTTGGCCAGCACGGGCACCGTGAGGTAGCGCAGTTCGGTGTCGTAGTTGGTGAAGGCCGACTTGAGGCTGCCGCCCGCCAGCGAGTACTGCACCTCAGGCTGCACTGAAAGCGGCCCGACGAGGTTGGCCTGGTAAAAAACCCCAACGTGGTAAAAGGCTTTGTACGACGAGCTTTGGTCGGCGCTGCTGGTTAGCTCGGCCACGTTGAGGCCGCCTTTTATGCCGAATTGCGCCTGCGCGAGGGGCACCGTAAACAAACTTAGTAACACGAGGATGAGGGCCTTTTTCATAGCTTGAATGGGAAAGAGTTGAGAACTTACCGGGAGAGTTTTTACGCGGTTGAGCGGCCTGCGGTGCAACGTCCGGCGCCTTGGCCACTACTTTTGGCTTGCGTACGGCGGCCGGACATTAAAAAGTTTGCGGCTCAGCTGCTAACCGAAACGCTTTGAAAAAGGCTCCGTTTGAATGAGGAGTCCCAACGCCAGAACTATCCCGTTTATTCTCAGCCCGCATCCATTCGGGGCAAATTTCGGCTCCTACTGCGCCTCCATTATCTTTCCATTACTTCGTTCGTGCCCGCTGCTCCCTTCACTTTCGTGCGCCTGAAATACCAATCCGGCGACTGGGACGCGGTGGACGAGCGGATGCCGGCCAACCTGCTGCACTCGCTGGTGCAGTACACCACCGTGCCGGTTGCCCCCCAGGAAAAAGTGGTGGCCCTGGCCAGCCCGGAGCTGTTCAACTACCCGTTCTGCTACCTCTCGGGCCACCGGCTGGTGCAGTTTTCAGCGGCGGAAAAGCAGAATTTTACCCGGTACGTGCGCAACGGCGGCTTCGTGTTCGTCGACGACTGCAACCACGACATCGACGGCCTGTTTGCCCGCTCCTTCGAGGAGCAGATGCGCCAGTGCTTCGGGGCCGGCGCGCTCAAGAAAATCCCGAAAACCCACCCGCTCTACTCGCAGTTTTTCACCTTCAAGGACGGCCCGCCCAACACCGGCTTCGAGCTCAACGGCTGGGGCGACGACCTGGTGCACGACTACCTCAAGGCCGTGGAAATCAAGGGCCGGGTGGGCGTGCTCTACTCCAACAAGGACTACGGCTGCGAGTGGGACTACGACTTCCGCAACAAGCGCTTCCTGGCCGAGGACAACACCAAGTTCGGGGTCAATATTTTGCTGTACGCGCTGACTTGATTTGGTTGTTAGTTGCTCGTTGTCAGTTGTCAGGCCCCCCTGGAACTGCGACTAACAACTGACAATGAGCAACTGACAACTACCTAATGACTGAACCCGAAATCAACACCCTTCTCGCCAAGCTGCCGGTGCTCAAAGCCGAAATTGCCAAGGTCATTGTGGGCCAGGAACAGGTGCTCGACGAGGTGCTGGTGGCGCTGCTGGCCGGCGGCCACGCCCTGCTCGAAGGCGTGCCCGGCCTGGCCAAAACCCTGCTGGTGCGCACGCTGGCCGCCGCTACCGATTTGCCCTTCCGCCGCATTCAGTTCACGCCCGACCTGATGCCCACCGACATCCTCGGCACCGAGGTGCTGGAGGAAGACCACGGCACCGGCCACCGCTCATTCAAGTTTAACCCCGGGCCCATCTTCGCCAGCCTGGTGCTGGCCGACGAAATCAACCGGACGCCGCCCAAAACCCAGGCGGCTTTGCTCGAAGCCATGCAGGAAGGCCACGTGACCTACGCCGGCACCGAGCACGCCCTGCCCCGGCCGTTCTTCCTGCTGGCCACCCAGAACCCCATCGAGCAGTCGGGCACCTACCCGCTACCCGAGGCCCAGCTCGACCGGTTTCTGCTCTACGTGCGCATCGGCTACCCCACGGCGGCCGAGGAGCTGGCCGTGCTGCGCGGCACCACCGGCGCGGCGGGCCAGCAAGTGACGCCCGTGCTCGGTGGCGCCGACATCCGGGCCCTGCAACAGCTGGTGCGCCAGGTCAGCTTCAGCCCCGAGCTGATGGATTTTGTGAACCGGCTGGTGCGGGCCACCCGCCCGGCCACCTCGGAGGTGAAGTTCATCCAGGACTACGGGCGCTGGGGCGCGGGGCCGCGCGCCGGTCAGGCCCTGATACTGTGCGCCAAAGCGCGGGCTCTGCTGCACGGCCGCTTCGCCGCTACCCTGGAGGACATCCGCACGCTGGCCCCGCCGGTGCTGCGCCACCGGGTGCTGCTGAACTTCAACGCCGAAGCCGAAAACCTGACGGCGGATGACGCGGTGGTGGCGTTGCTGAAGGTGATTTTAGTATAAATTTCTCGCAGAGGCACGCAGAGGTTTCCGCAGAGGCACGCGGAGGTCGTCCACTGCGTACCTCTGCGGAAACCTCTGCGTGCCTCTGCGAGAAATGGCCCCACTAACTCCCGAACTCCTCCACAACCTGCGCAACCTGAGCCTCGCCGCCCGGCAAGCGGCCGAGGGTTTCCTCAACGGCGCGCACGCCAGCCGGCGGCACGGCGCGGGCATGGAGTTCAGCCAGTACCGCCCCTACCAGCCCGGCGACGACCTGCGCCGCCTCGACTGGCGCCTGGCCGCCCGCTCGGACCGCTACTACCTGCGCGAGTCGGAAGTGGATACCAGCCTGACCGTGCACCTGCTGCTCGACGCCAGCGCCAGCATGAACCACCGCGACGACAACGGCCTCACCAAGCTCGACTACGCCCGCCTGCTGCTGGCCGCGCTCGCCTACCTGGCCCACCAGCAGGGCGACGCCGTGGGCCTCACGGTGCTGAGCCCGGCCGGCCTGCGCCACCTGCCGCCCCGCGCCGACGCCCGCCAGCTCCCGCGCCTCTACCACGCCCTGGAAACGGCCGAGGCCGCCGGCCGCTTTCCCGCCGCCGCCGCGCTGGCCCCGCTCACCGCCCGGCGGCAGCGCGCCCTGACGGTATGCGTGAGTGATTTGTACGAGGACGAAGCCGAAATCAACGCCCTGCTCACCCGCCTGCGGGCCGTGAGCGGCGACGTGCTGCTGCTGCACCTGATGGCGCGGAACGAGCTGCAGTTCAGCCACCAGGGCACCGTTACTTTCCGGGACCTGGAAACCGGCCACACCCTGCAGCTCGATGCCGACCAGCAGCGTCCCGCCTACCAGCAGCAGCTGCAGCAGTGGCTGCGCGCCACCGCCCAAGCCGCCCGCCGCCAGGGCTTCGACTACCACCAGCTCAGCACCGCCGACCCCCTCGACCAGGCCCTGCGCGAGTTTCTGCGCCGCCGAAACACTTCGGGTTAAAAATTTGCCTTGTTCCTGACTGAGAGAACGTCATGCTGAGCTGGCCGAAGCATCTCGCATGGGGTGGTAATCAAATCGATGAACGGTCTTGGTCACTGCTGCACGCGAGATGCTTCGGCCAGCTCAGCATGACGTTCCTTCAGTCAGGAACAAGGCTAAGTTGCAGAGGCGCAACATTTGCGTTTCGCCGTTGAAATAGCACCACCAGGCC
>NZ_JANNOD010000077.1:0-7143 GCF_031398885.1 Hymenobacter sp. | reverse complement strand
CCGAGAGCGAAACGCGGTCGAATTCGCGGGTTCGGAACTCGTCCAGGTTCGCGTAGAGGGCGAAAAAAGAGTACGTGTTGAACAGCGTGCCGAAGAAGCGGCGCTGCACCTCGGTCACGCCGGCGGGGTCGAACTTGAGGTTGTCCCACGGCGGCGCGTTGGCGATGAGGTACCAGCGGGTGGCATCGGGGCCGAACTGCTTGATGGTGGCAAACGGGTCCACGGCGTTGCCGAGGCGCTTGCTCATCTTCTGGCCGTCCTTGGCGAGCACCAAGCCGTTGGCCATCACGTTTTTGAAAGCCACGGAATCCTCCAGCATCACGGCCAGGGCGTGCAGGGTGAAGAACCAGCCGCGGGTTTGGTCCACGCCTTCGGCAATGAAATCGGCGGGGAAGTTTTTCTGGAATTTCTCGGCGTTTTCGAGGGGGTAATGCCACTGCGCGTAGGGCATGGCGCCGGAGTCGAACCACACGTCGATGAGGTCGGCCTCGCGGTACATGGGCTGGCCGCTGGGCGATACCAAAAATATTTCATCAACGTACGGGCGGTGCAAGTCGATTTTAGCCTCAACCCCCCGGCCCCCGTATCCATCAGAGAAGGGGGTGCCCATAGACAGAGTGATGGAATTGTCAGGCACCCCCTTCTCTGAAGGAGAAGGGGGCCGGGGGGTTGAGGCGTACGGGTTGTGCGTCATCACCTCCGCCGCCACGGCCTTGTCAATCTCCGCCTTCAGCTCGGCGATGCTGCCGATGCAGATTTCCTCGGTGCCGTCCTGGGTGCGCCAGATGGGCAGCGGCGTGCCCCAGTAGCGCGAGCGGCTGAGGTTCCAGTCCACCAGGTTTTCGAGCCAGTTGCCGAAGCGGCCGGTGCCGGTGCTTTCGGGCTTCCAGTTAATGGTTTTGTTGAGCTCGATGAGCCGGTCCTTCACCGCCGTGGTCTTGATGAACCAGGAGTCGAGCGGGTAGTAGAGCACGGGCTTGTCGGTGCGCCAGCAGTGCGGGTAGGTGTGCTCGTACTTTTCCACTTTGAAGGCCGTGCCGTCGCCCTTCATCTTGATAACGATGCTCTCGTCCAGCGTCTTGTAGTCGGCGCCGGTTTCGTCGTGCCCGTCGTAGTTCTTTACCCAGCGGCCCGCAAACTCGCCCATTTGGGGCACGTAGCGGCCCGTCCGGTCCACGATGGGGCCGAGCGTGCCTTCCGCATCCGGCACCATCAGCGCCGGGATGTCCGCCAGCTGCGCGGCCCGGAAGTCGTCGGCCCCAAACGTGGGCGAGATGTGCACGATGCCGGTACCGTCTTCGGTAGTCACGAAGTCGCCGTTGATGACGCGGAAAGCCCGTTCCTCGCCTTCAAAAGGCGTGAAATCGAACAGGCGTTCGTATTTGATGTCGATGAGGTCAGCGCCTATGAATTCGCCTAGAGTGCTCCAATAAGATATTTTCCCTTTTGAAACTAGCCCTTTCTTCTGGTCACTAGTGAGATTTTTTGGTAGAATAGCTCTATCAGTCCCATTTAACAATACCCTAACTGCTTCACTGTTGTGAGGCAATTTAGACATGTTCATGTCTTGACTTGCCGACCAACCATACTCATTCTCAGTATCAAAGTATGAGGAGACTCTTTGAGCAGCAAGAACTACGTTTTCACGCTCAAACGTATACTGGTTATATGTTTGAATCAGAAAGTATTTGATATTCTTGCCAACTGCTAGACCTGTATTGGCAGGAAGAGTCCAAGGTGTGGTCGTCCAAGCCAGAATGGATGTATTCTCTGGCTCTGCGGAAGCAACAGCTTCTGGTTCTCCAGAGAAAAGAGAATCACCGCCCTGAGAAACTTTGAACTGCGCCACCACGGTCGTGTCTTTCACGTCGCGGTAGGTGCCGGGCTGGTTCAGTTCGTGCGAGCTGAGGCCAGTGCCAGCCGCCGGCGAGTACGGCTGAATGGTGTAGCCCTTGTAAAGCAAGCCTTTGTCGTAAAGCTTCTTGAGCAGCGCCCAGCAGCTTTCGATGTACTCCAGCTCGAAGGTCACATAGGGGTCGTCGAGGTCGACCCAGTAGCCCATTTTCTCGGTCAGGTCGTCCCACTGCGCCTTGAAGCGCATGACGGTTTCCTTGCAGCGCTGGTTGTATTCAGCGATGCTGATTTTCTTGCCGATGTCCTCCTTCGTGATGCCCAGCTCCTTTTCCACCTGCAGCTCAATGGGCAGGCCGTGGGTATCCCAGCCGCCTTTGCGGGGCACCTGCTTGCCCAGCAGCGTCTGGTAGCGGCAGAAGATGTCCTTCACCGTGCGCGCCATCACGTGGTGAATGCCGGGCGCGCCGTTGGCCGAGGGCGGGCCTTCGTAAAACACGAACGTGGGCTGGCCTTCGCGGCTGCTCACGCTCTTCTCGAAGATACCGTGCTCCTTCCACCAGGCGAGGATGTCCTCGCCGAGCTGGCCGTAGTTGAGCGGCTGCTTAAATTCGGGGTATTTCATGTGTGACTTATTCAATCGTCTCTTCTCAATCGGCCGTCATGCAGCGCGCAGCGAAGCATCTTGCCTGGGGGAGGTAATCAATGCCGTAGCAGCGAAGCGGGCAATATGCTTCGCTGCGCGCTGCATGACGTTCTTAATTTAACCGTGCAAACAGCTTAGTGACCTGACTCGCCGCGGCGCTGCACCGTCATCTTATCCAGGTTCAGTTCCAAATCGTCGTCTTCTTCGTGGTACGATTCGTCATAGTGCCGTATCAGCGCGTCGTCGCTGATGAAGTTACCCTTGCCATGCTCGAAGGTGACCAATAGGCAAGGCAACAAAATCAGGTTGGAAAAATTCGTAATCAGCAGCGAGGCTGACATAAGCAGGCCCAGCGCCTTGGTGCCGCCGAACTCGCTGAAGGCGAAAATGCTGAAGCCCACGAACAGCACGATGCTGGTGTAAATCATGCTGGTGCCCGCCTCGCTCAGCGTCACGGATACGGCTTCGCGCACGCGCTGGCCGTTGAGGGCCATTTCCTGGCGGAACTTGGCCAGCAGGTGAATGGAATTGTCCCCGTCAATACCCAGGGCAATGACGAAGATGAGCGCCGTGCCGGGCTTGAGCGGGATGTTGAAGTAGCCCATGATGCCGGCCGTGAGCACCAGCGTCACGGCGTTGGGAACGAGGGCAAACAGCACCGTGCGGGCCGAGCGGAACAGGATGAGCACCACCAGCCCCACCAGCCCAAAGGCCAGGAACAGGCTGTCGCGCAGCGTATTGATGATGTATTCATTGCCCTGCGTGAACAGGATGGTGGTGCCGGTGGGCCGCACGTCCATGCCCGTGCCGTTGAAAATGCGGCGCATCTCGGGCAGGATTTTGCCGTTCATCAGCGTGTCCAGGTTGCGCGAGCCGATGTCGGCAATCTTGAGGCTGATGCGGGCCTGCTGGCCGGTGCTGTCCACGAAGGAGCGGAGCAGCTTGCTGTCCATGCCCGCGCCACTGCCCTTGGAATTGGCCAGGCTACTGAGGATGAAGTTTTTCTCCGAGTTATCGGGCAGCCGGAAGAACTGCGGGTCGCCGTTGTAGTAGGCCTGGGTGGTGGCTTTGAGGAAGGTGACGATGCTGATGGGGGCCGTTACCTCCGGCTGGGTGCGCAGGAAATTCTCGAACTGATTGATTTTCTCCAGGTTTTTGAGCCTGAGCAGGCCCTTTTTCTTGTGGGTGTCCACCACGAATTCCAGCGGCATCACCCCGTTGAAGTGGCGCTCAAAAAAGCTCAAATCCGAATTCACCGAACTGTTCTTGGGCAGGTCGTCCACCATGAACGACACCGACTCTATGCGCCGGATGCCGAAGAAGGCGCCCGCCACCAGCACCAGCGTCAGCACGTACACCGTGGGGCGGCGGTTGAGCACAAGGTGGTCGAAAAACTCCAGCAGCTTGGTCAGCGGCCGGGCGTCGAGGTGCTCCAGCTGCTTGGGCGTGGGCGGCGGCAGGTAGGTGAACACGGCCGGAATCAGCAGGAAGCTGATGACGAAGGCCACGAAGATGTTGACCGTGGCCACCAGCCCGAACTGGAACAGGATGGCAATATCGGTGAAGCAAAACACGAAAAAGCCGACGGCCGTGGTCGTGTTGTTCATCAGCGTAACGAGGCCAATTTTGCGGATAACCCGCGTCATGGCCAGCATCTGGTTGCCCGATTTGCGGTAGTCGTAGTGGTAGCGCGAGAGCAGGTAGGTGCAGTTCGGAATGCCGATGACGATAATTAAACTCGGAATCAGGCCCGTAAGCAGGTTGATTTTGTAGCCCAGCAGCACGATGGACCCAATGGCCCATACCGCCGTCACGCCCACCACCAGCAGCGGAAACACCACGGCGGCCCAGGTCCGAAAAAACGCCAGCAGCGTCACGCCCGTCACCAGCATGGCCAGCAGGGTGAAAAACGTCATTTCCGAGCCCACCTTGCTCGTCATCGTGTAGCGCACGTAGGGCAGGCCGGCGTAGTGCAGCCGGATGCCCGTCTTCTTCTCAAACGCCTTGGAGAAGCCCAATATCTCCTTCATCACGGCCTGTCGGCGCGACGAGTTGAGGTACTTCGAGTCCATGGTCAGGGCCAGCAGCGTGGCCCCGGTGACGGGGCTGATGAGCTGGCCCTTGTAGAATTCGACGCGGTTCACTTCGCGCATGAGGCTGTCCAGCTCCCGCTGGGTGCGCGGGAAGGTCTTGAAAATGGGTTCGGCCCGGAACTGGTTGGTGGCCGTGTCCTTGCGGATGGCCAGCAGCTTGGTCACGCTCAGCACGCCGTTCACGCCCTCCACTTTGGCCAGCGTGTCGGTGAGGGTGCGCAGCTCGTTGAAGTTGCCCAGCCGGTACACGGCGCTGTCCTGCAGGCCCAGCACCAGCACGTTGGCATCTTCCCCAAACGTGCTTTTGAACTGCTGGAAATACACCATCTCCGGGTCCTGCGGGCTCACCACCTGGGCGAAGTCGTAGGTCATCTCCACGTCCTTGGCTTTCCAGGCCATGAATACGGTGATGACGGCCAGCACCGCAATGAGCGAGAGGCGAAACCGGATGATAAACAAGGCGAGACTGGCCCACATAAAACTTGCAAAAAGGCAAAGTTACGTTAGGGGCAGGCGGGGTAACCTCACCCCCGGCCCCTCTCCCGCGGAGAGGGGTGCCTGACGAGTTTCTTCGGAAAGTCAAAAAGGCCCCAGCTCTGAGCAGGGCTGGGGCTTATGCACATTATTCGGGCAACTTTCGGCTAATTTTCGGCTACAGGATACCGCCCGTCTGGCACCCCTCTCCGCGGGAGAGGGGCCGGCCCCGTAGGGGTCTCGTGAGGTTGCCTCAGTCGCGCCGTTCCTACAGCTTCTCGAACACCCGCCGGAAGCTGACGGCCTCGCCGATGTAAGCGCGCAGCTCGGCAATCGGCATGCGGGTTTGCTCGCGGGAGTCGCGGTGGCGCACGGTCACGGTGTCGTCTTCCATCGTCTGGCCGTCGACCACGATGCAGAAGGGCGTGCCGATGAGGTCCTGGCGGGTATAGCGCTTGCCGATGGCGTCGCGCTCCTCCAGCACCAGGCGGAAGTCGTATTTCAGCTCATCAAATATTTCCTGGGCCTTTTCGGGCATACCGTCTTTGCGGACGAGCGGGAAGATGGCGGCTTTGATGGGCGCCACGGCCGGATGCAACTTCAGCACGGTACGGGTTTTGGTTTGCTGGGCCTCGCCCTCCCCTTCCGTGATGGTTTCCTCGGTGAAGGCGTTGCACATCGTGGCCAGGAACAGGCGGTCGGCGCCCACCGAGGTTTCCACCACGAAGGGCACGTAGTTGCCGTAAGCCTTGCCGGTGGCGGGGTCGATGTCAGCGTCGAAGTACTGCTGCTTTTTGCGGCTCAGGTTCTGGTGCTGGGTCAGGTCGTAATCAGTACGAGAGTGAATGCCCTCAATTTCTTTAAAGCCAAATGGAAACTCATACTCAATGTCCACAGCAGCTTTAGCATAGAAAGCCAACTTATCATGGTCGTGGAATCTCAACTTAGCAGCGGGCAAGCCTAGTGCTTCATGGAAGCTCCGGCGAGCAGCTTTCCACGTCTGGTACCACTGGTCTTCGGTGCCGGGGCGCACGAAGAACTGCATTTCCATCTGCTCAAACTCCCGCATCCGAAAGATGAACTGTCGGGCCACAATCTCATTCCGAAAGGCTTTGCCGATTTGGGCAATGCCGAAGGGCACCTTCATGCGGGCCGACTTCTGCACATTCAGGAAGTTCACGAAAATGCCCTGGGCCGTTTCGGGGCGCAGGTACACGGGCGGCGCGTCCGAGTCCACGGCCGAGCCCTGGGTCGAGAACATGAGGTTGAACTGGCGCACCTCGGTCCAGTTGCCGGTCTTCGACACGGGGCAGACGATTTTCTCGTCCAGGATGAGCTGGCGCACGCCGGCCAGGTCGTTGGCCGTGAGCAGGCGGCCCATCTCGGCGGTGAGGGCGGCGCCGCGGGCAGGGTCGCCGGCGTTTTCGTACTCGGCGGCTCGTTCCTCCAGCAGCACGTCGGCGCGGTAGCGCTTCTTGCTGTCGAGGTTGTCAATCAGCGGGTCGTTGAAGCCAGCAATGTGGCCGCTGGCCTCCCAGGTGCGCGGGTCCATGAAAATGGCCGCGTCGAGGCCCACCACGTTGTCGTGCAGCTGGGTCATGGCCTCCCACCACAGGCGCTTGAGGTTGTTTTTCAGCTCCACGCCGTTGGGGCCGTAGTCGTACACGGCGGCCAGGCCGTCGTAGATTTCGGAGGACTGAAATACGAAGCCGTATTCCTTGGCGTGGGCCACGATGTCCTTGAGCTGGGTGGTTTCGAGTGCTGGGTTCATGCCCGCAAAAGTAGGCCGGGGCGGCAGAAGCTAAAACCTGCGCGTAGAAGGCGCAAAATCACAGAACGTCATGCTGAGCGGAGCCGAAGCATCTCGCATGCCGCAGTAATCACAATCGTTAAAGAGAGTTAGTGGCGGCACGCGAGCGTTTGCAGCGCCAAGTCCCGGCGCAGCACGTTGTGGTCGCTCACGTCTTCCCAGCCGCAACACAGCCCATACAGCCGCTGCGCGAGCATCGCGCGCATGCCATGAGTGATGCTGGCGGCGCGGCGGCTATCGCCGAACACCGCGGCCACCGCGCGCGTCAG
>NZ_JANNOD010000053.1:0-68648 GCF_031398885.1 Hymenobacter sp. | reverse complement strand
CGTTGGTAGTCAACCCGTTCTAAACCCGTTTTTCCAGCCCCGGCGGGGCGACACTCGGCCGACGAATGTCGCCCCGCCGGGGCTTTAGCGCCTGAGTGGAGGCATCTTGCTACCGACATGTCGCCCCGCAGGGGCTACGTTTGATAGTCCGCAACTTGGGTTAACTAGGATTGAGGGATAGGAAAAAGTAGGGGCGGTCTGTGTTTTCTTTTTTAGGCTGTCCGATAGCTTAGCGTGTAAATCCGCCCTTTTGAAAGAAGAACCCCTAATATCGAAGCTGTTTAGAAAGTCGGCTTGGCGTTGATTTTTCGCAAGAAGAGGACCAGGAACGCGAGCCAATGAAAGGCCAACCAGTTGCCGATGCTGGTTTCGTAGCGCACGAGCAGGGTTTTAAAGCTATCGAACCAGGCGTTGGCGTGTTCAATCACCGCGCGGCGGCGGTAGAGTTCGGGGTCAAAAAAGGTATCGTCGTCGGGTTGCCAATCGGTGGCCCGGCGGTTGCGGGCGATGTTGGCTTCGATGTCGCGGGCCGCGCAGGCTTGGCGCAACGCGGTGGTATCAAAGGCGCTATCGGCGTTTAAAAACAACCCGGCTACGGCAATGCCGGCGGCTTCGAGCAGCACGCAGAGTTCCTCAAACAAGGCCGCCAGGCGAAAGCTGTCGTGGTGGTTGCCGGCCTGCGGGCTGGCACAAGCCAGGGGCTGGCCCTGGTTATCGGCCAGGAACAGGGCGGTGGTGGTCCGGGCCTTTTTGCGCCCCTGGTAGCCGACGGCGTCCCCGCCGTTTTTGGCCGGCGTGTGGCTGCCGTCGAGTTGCACGCTGGAACAATCCAGCCAGCGCTTGTTTTGCCGCAGTACGCTCAACCACACCGTTTTCCACGAGCCGTCTTTGCGCCACGCGTTGAAGCGGGCATACACGGCTTGCCAACTCAGCGTGGCGCCGGTAAAAAACTGTTTGACGGGCAGATAGCGCCACTGGCAGCCGGTTTTGAGCTTGTAGAGCATGGCTTCGAGTAACTCAACGCGGTCCACTCGACTGGGGCGACCCGTGCGGGACTGGGTCAGGTAGGGCAAAATCCAGGTACGAATAATATCTTTGGGCAGGACTTCCATGAAGCAGGTGAATCGAGGTGGGTCGCACCCCAAAGTTCGCTTGTCGCGTGGGAGTCTTTTGCGTTTCTGCTTGCCAGCAGCTACTTTCTAAACAGCTTCATCAGCAGTTGCTACAGCCGCGAGCGACCCATGGCAGCGGCGAAGAGGGATAGCAGGAAAAGCGTGTCGAACCACTCGCCCGTCGTTTGCAGAATCCCTTCGCAGCCGCGCCATTTTGGTTGCAGCGGCGGCATCATGGCGCTCACCGCCGGGTTCACTCGTCCGGCCCACCGCTTCCGGGCGGAGCGGCGTTAGCCCTGCTCACAGTAAAAGCTCGGCGGCGTTGCCGTTCCCGCTGCCGGTAGGCTAAGTGCCTGATTTTCTGTTTATAAAAGTTCTCATGCTCGTGTCTGCGGCGCGGCTGGATTAACTTCACAAGCCGGGTTCGTCCGGGGCCGCGGTTTGCTGGAAGCGCGAAGCCCAAAGAGCCGGGAGCCAAACGACCAGTACCCGGACCTGAGAATTGCTCCAGATAGGCTTCTAGTAATTTCAAAGCCCTTGGAATTGAGTTGGGTGGCGGCTCGACCCCATTCCCGGTCTACGCATCCGGGCGGCGAAACCGCGCCAAGAAGCCCGGGCAGGAACCCGGAGGGGCCCGCAGCTCCTGCTTCTCCCCGAACCAGCGGCCCCCGCGTCCTAGAACCGTGCGCCCAGCACCACCGTCTTTTTGTACTCCCGCTTCTCGCCGCCGCTGGCCCGGAACAGCTCAACGTGCAGAAGGTAGTAGCCCACGGCCGCCTTGCGGCCTTTGTCGTCGGTGCCGTCCCATTGCAGGAAGCCGGTGGTGGGCAGGGTTTCGTTGCGCACCAGGCGGCGCGTGAGGCGGCCCAAGGCGTCGTACACCGTTACGGAAGCGGCGTAGCCGGGCTGGTCGAGGTGGTAGTTGAGGGTGGCGAAGTCCTGCTGGCCGTCGTCGTCGGGCGTGAAGATTTCGGGCTCCACGGTCAGCTCCTGGTTGCCGCCGGGCGCGTCCTGGGCCTGCGAGTTGGGGCGGCCGGGCGTGGCGTAGCCCACGGTGCCCGCCGCCGAATGAAAGTTGCTGCCGTTGCTGGGCCCGTTGGCCCGGATGCGCTCCAGCGACACGCCGTCCTGCGTGGCCAGCAGGCTCAGGTGCAGGTTCTTGTTGTAGGCGAACCGGTCAATTTCAATGCCGAAGCCGGTAAGTAGCACTGCCACGCCCGCGTCGTCGGGGAAGGTGGGAAAATCGGCAAGCTCCAATAGGTTGGCCGGGTCGGTGCTGGTCGGGTACTCGCTTTGAATGATGGCCGAGCTGGTGCTAAACGCCAGCAGCTGGCCGGGCGCCAGCACCAGCGGCCCGGGGCTAAGCAGGTTGGCATCGGTGGTGCCGTCGGGCTTCTCGTTGGCAATCTGCCAGGCTTGCAGGTCAATGTACTTGGGGCTGCGGTTCAAAATTTCCACAAACCGCACCGCGCTGGTGCGCGGGTTGAACAGCAGCTCGTTCAGCACTACGTCGCCGCTCGCGGCCGGCTCGGGCAGGGCGAAGCTGGCCGACTGCAGGGCGCCGCTGGCGTTGCCGGCGCAGTCGGTGGCCGTCTGCACGGTGAGGGAGGCCGGGCGGCTGGCCAGCAGCGGCGCGGCCAGGGTCAGGTCCACCTGCCGGAAATCGGGCGCCACGGGCGCGGCGCGGGTCACGGCCGGGCCCGGCGCGGCCAGCGCATAGCGGCTCGGGGTGGCCGCGGCGGCGCTGTCCAGCTTTTCGGAGAAGTACAGGCGCACGGTGGTGGGGTTCACGGCCACGGCGCGGAGCAGGCCGGGGGCCAGGGCGTCGGCGTTGGCGGCGCGCCCGGCGTTGGCGCGGCCCGGCGTGCCGCCGCTGGCATCGGTGCTGGCTATCCAGTTCGCGGCGCCGGTGCAGTAGTTGCTGGCGTCAATCATTTCCAAGCTCCAGCCGCCGTCCTTCTTCTTCGCGTCGCGGTACCAGGCGTCGGAATAATTCACTTCAAAAAGTGTGCGGCCGTCGCGGCCGCGCAGTATCAACTGGTCGCCGCCATTGCTGAGCGAGGGAAAGTTGGTGGGGCCGTACACCTTGCCGTACGACGCAAACTCGGCCACGTGGGTGCTGCCGCACACCACCGCGTATTGGCCCGGGGCCAGGCGGGCGGTGTCGGCAAATACGGCCACCGTCGGCGTGCTACCCTTGCCCAGGCGCACGCCGCGCAGGCTGAGGGTTTTGGTGGCGCTGCGGTTGTAAAGCTCCAGGTACTCGAACGCCGGCAGGCCCACGGTTGGCGTTTCGTCGGCAAAGATTTCGGTAATGACCAGCTCGCCCACGGCGGGCGCTTCGGGCGGAGCGGCGGTGGCCGTTTGCAGGGCCCCGCTCACGTTGCCGGCGCAGTCGGTGGCCGTTTGCACCGTTACCTGCACGATGGCAGTGCCGGCCACGGGCGCCGCCAGCGTCAGGTCGACCTGCCGAAAATCGGGGCCTACGGGCGTGACGGCGGTGATGGCCGGGGCGGGTGCGGCCAGGGCGTAGCGGGCGGGGTTGGCCGCGTTGGTGCTGTCCAGCTTTTCCGAGAACGTGAGGCGCAGGGTGGTGGGCCCCAGCAACTCGGCCCGCGCCAGGGCGGGCGGGGCGGTGTCGGCGTTGGCGGCGCGCCCGGCGTTGGCGCGGCCCGGCGTGCCGCCGGTAGCGTCGGTGCTGGCCGTCCAGTTGGGGGCACCGGCGCAGTAGTTGTTCGTGTCAATCATCTCCAGGCTCCAGCCGCCGTCCTTTTTGGCCGCGCTGCGGTACCAAGTGTCCGAATAGTTGACTTCGAAGAGCGTGCGGCCGTCGCGGCCGCGCAGCAGCAGCTGGTCGCCGCCGTTGCTGAGCGAAGGGAAGTTGGTGGGGCCGTACACCTTCACGCCGGGCGCGGCAAACTGGGCCACCCGCGTGCTGCCGCACACCACGGCGTACTGGCCGGGCAGCAGCCGGGCCGTATCCGGGAACACGGCCACGGCGGTACTGCCCGTTTTGCCCAGCCGCACGCCGCCCAGGCTGAGGGTTTTGGTGGCGCTGCGGTTGTAAAGCTCCAGGTATTCCGACAGCGGCAGGCCTACCGGTGGGGTTTCGTCGGCAAAGATTTCGGTGATGACCAGCTCGCCCACCAGCGGCGCGGCGGGCGGCCCGGTGAAAGTGGCCGTGAGCGGCCCGGCGGCCACGTTGCCGTACAAGTCGGCCACGCTGCGCACCTCCAGCACGTTCTGCGCGGCCACGTCGGCCCCGAAGGTGAGGCGCACCACGGCCGGGTTGGCGGGCAGCACCTGGGCCGAAGTCGGCGCGGCGCCGCTCTGCAGGCGGTAGTTGGCCAGTACCGTGGCGCTGGCCGGGGCCACGGCCTCGTTGAAGGCGGCGTCGACGCGGCGGGCGTCCAGCGGCACGGCGCGCAGCAGCAGCGGTGCGGTGGCGTCGGTGGCGGCAAAGTCGTCGAAGGTGAAGCGGGCGCCGTTGGCCGAAGAGTAGAGCAGCGACACGCCCAGGGCCGCGCTGCGCTGGTAGGTGGCGTCGGTGGGCTGGGCGGCCTCGGCCACGAAGGCGCGGCCGCCGGTGAGGTCGCGCTCCAGGGTCCAGCGGTTGGCGGTGGTGCGGGTCACGCGCACCCGCACGAGGTTGTTGGTGGCGCTGGCCAGGGTGCCGTCCAGGCCGTCGATGACGAGCGCGGCGGCGCGGGTCGAGTCTTTGCGGAACAGGCTCACTTCGTCGGCGGTGCCGCCGAGGCGCACGAAGTAACCGGAGTTGTTCGCGTTTCTGAGGTCGGCTTGCGAGGCCATGAGCCACACGTCGGCCAGGTTGCCGGAGCTGGTGGCAAAGCGCAGGTTGGCCCAGAATTCCCACACGGTGCCGGTGCTGGCCTGGCTGGGCGTGCTGAGCTGGAGCGCGGTGCCGGTCACGGCCGGGCCGTTGCTCTGCAGCTGCTGGGCCACCACCTGGAAGCTGGCCGCGTCGCCCGTCCAGGCGGGGTTGGCGGTGAAGTTGCCGTCGGTGAAGTCGTCGCGCAACTGGGCGTGGGCGAGGCCGGGCAACAGCAGGATGAACAGCAGGTAGAGGTGTTTCATCGAAATGAGGGAGAAATGAACAGAACTATTTCTCAAGTAAAAAAACGGTGAAATCTGAACGTCAGATGGGCATGACGTTTAGATTTCAATAGGCTTCGCGAGCAGCAAATTCTTCATTGCTCATTCTTCATTCCTCATTAAGCGCAGCGTACACGGCGTCTAAGTAACCCATTTCTGGCGACATTTGCACCCCCGCGCCGGCCAACGGCGCAGCTTTTTATTTTTCTGCTTTTTCCATGAAACTTGCCATTGTGGGTGCCACCGGCCTGGTGGGCACGGAAGTGTTGAAAGTGCTGGCCGAGCGCCAGTTCCCGCTGACCGGGCTGCTGCCCGTGGCCTCGGCCAAATCAGTGGGCCAGCTCGTCGAATTCCTGGGTAAGAAATACCCCGTGGTGGGCATGGACGAGGCCATCGCGGCCCGGCCCGACCTGGCCATTTTCTCGGCCGGGGGCTCGGTGAGCAAGGAGCACGCCCCGCGCTTCGCCGCCGTGGGCACCACCGTAATCGACAACTCCTCGGCCTGGCGCATGGACCCCACCAAGAAGCTGGTGGTGCCCGAGCTGAACGCCGACCTGCTCACGGCCGACGATAAAATCATTGCCAACCCCAACTGCTCCACCATCCAGTTGGTGGTGGCCCTGAATGAATTACACAAGGCCTACCAGGTGCAGCGTATCGTGGTGAGCACCTACCAAAGCGTGACCGGCACCGGCAAAAAAGCCGTGGACCAGCTCATGCAGGAGCGCGCCGGCCAGCCCGCCGCCAACCCCGCCTACCCGCACCCCATCGACCTGAACGTGCTGCCCCACATCGACGTGTTCGAGCCCAACGGCTACACCAAGGAGGAGCTGAAGATGGTGAACGAGACCCGCAAAATCATGGGCGACGACACCATCCGCGTCACGGCCACCTGCGTGCGCGTGCCCACCCTGGGCGGCCACTCCGAGGCCGTGAACGTGGAGTTTGCCCGCGAGTTTGAGCTGGCCGACGTGCGCGCCATCCTGGCCCGCACGCCCGGCGTGGAAGTGGTGGACGACCCCGCCCGCAACCGCTACCCCATGCCCAGGGACAGCCATGGCCGCGACGCCGTGCTGGTGGGCCGCCTGCGCCGCGACGAAACCCAGCCCCGCACCCTGAATATGTGGATAGTGGCCGACAATCTGCGCAAGGGCGCCGCCACCAACGCCGTACAGATTGCCGAATACCTGGTGGACAAGCTGGTGCCGGCGAGCAACTGATACGAGGCCGCAGCGGCGCTGCTTTGCTGGCCGCGTCAGCGCCTGTAGCCGTATAGCCAGCTATGCAAAAGCTGCCCGCCGCCTTCTTCCAGCGCCCTGACCCCCTGCAAATTGCCCGCGACCTGCTCGGCAAGCACCTCTACACCAACATTGGCGGCGTGCTGACCGCCGGCCGCATCGTGGAAACGGAGGCCTACCGCCACGAGGGCGACCACTCTTTGACGATGCACCTGCAACGCAAGCGCCAGCAGGCCCAGGGCCTGTACGTGCCCGGCGGCCACGCCTACATCTATAAGGTGTACGACCGCCACGCTTTGCTCAACATTGCCACCCACGACGCGGAACATCCTGACACGGTCCTGGTTCGGGCCGTGGAGCCCACCATCGGTATTGATGAGATGCTGCGGCGGCGCGGCTTGCCCGCCCCCAAGCGGACCCTCACGGCGGGCCCCGGCGTGCTGACCCAGGCGCTGGGCATCACGCCTGCACTCACCGGCTCGCCCGTGACCGGTGAAGTGCTCTGGTTTGAGGACCACGGCGAAGAAATCGCCGAAGCCGACATCACCGCCAGCGCCCGCGTGGGCCTGGAGTACGCCGGCCCCGAAGCGGCCGCGCTGCCCTGGCGCTTCCGGGTGCGCGGCAGCGAGTGGACCAGCCCGGCGAAATGACGCTGCGCTCAATGAGCAACAAGCAAAAGGAACGTCATGCTGAGCGTAGCCGAAGCATCTCGCGTGAGGAAGTAGTTTAATCGTTACAACGGGGCGAGCGAGATGTCTCGGCAAGCTCGACATGACGTCCCTTTTGCTCACTGCTCACTGCTCACTGCTCACTGCTCACTGCTCACTGCTCACTGCTCACTGCTCACTGCTCACTGCTCATTAAGCGCAGCGTACGGGTTGGGGTGCTTGATTTCGAGCCAGCGGTCGGGGCGGTCCAGCGGCTGGTAGCCGAAGCGCTGGTAGAGGCTGTGGGCGTCGAAGGTGGCCAGCAGGTGGCGGCGCAGGTTTTGCAGGTCGGGGTGGGCCAGCATCCGCTGCACCAGCCACTTGGCCAGGCCCCGGCCGCGAAATTCGGGCAGCACGAACACGTCGCAGAGCCAGGCGAAGGTGGCCCGGTCCGTCACCACCCGGCAGAAGCCGGCCTGTCGGCCATCGGGGGCGTAGAGGCCGAAATTGAGCGAGTTGGCCAGGGCCCGCTCCACGGTGACCCGCGAAATATTGCGGGCCCAGTACGATTCCTCGCTCAGCCAGCGGTGCACGGTGGCCACGTCGAGCCGGGCGGGGTCGGTGCTGAGGGTGTAGTCGTCGGGGCGGGTTGCGGTGAAGAAAGTGGACATGGGAATAGCGGGTGGCAAAAGCAAGTGCAAGCTACTGCCCTGGGCCCAGCATCCATTTGGTGTTCGGTTTCGTTAACTTAGTGGCCCAACGCTGGTTAATCACGCAGTAACTACCCTAAAACCTTGCTCGTTATGAAGTCTTTACGCATCGCCGCCCTGGCCCTGCTCGCCGGGGCCGGCCCGCTGGCCGCCGCCGCCCAGGCCCCAGCGCTCACCACCTTCCCGGTGGGCCCCACCACGGTCACGGCCTCGGCCCTGGCCTCCAACCTCGACACCGTGTGGGAGCTGGTGTGGGGTCCCGACAATTTCCTCTGGATGACCGAGCGCGGCGGCCGCATCAGCCGCGTGAATCCCACCACCGGCCAGGTCCTGCCCCTGCTCACCGTGGCCGATGTCACCGAAACCGGCGAGAGTGGCCTGTTGGGCATGGTGCTGCACCCCGATTTTGCCACCAACCCCTACGTGTACGTGGCTTACAACTACTCCGAAGGCGGCGCCCTGAAGGAAAAGCTGGTGCGCTTCACCTACTCGGCCACGGCCAATTCCCTTTCCGCGCCGCTGGTGCTGCTCGGCAACATCGGGGCCACCACCACCCACAGCGGCTCCCGCCTGCTCATCCTGCCCGACCGCACGCTGCTCATGACCACGGGCGACGCCCAGCAGTTGCCCGAAGCCCAGAACCGCGCCTCGCTCAACGGCAAAATCCTGCGCCTCAACCTCGACGGCTCCATCCCGGCCGACAACCCCACGCCCGGCAGCCGCCTCTACACCCTCGGCCACCGCAACCCCCAGGGCCTGGTGCAGCTGCCCAACGGCCGCGTCTACAGCTCGGAGCACGGCCCCAACACCGACGACGAAATTAACCGCGTCGAGCCCGGCCGCAACTACGGCTGGCCCACCGTGGCCGGCCTCTGCAACACCGCCGCCGAAACGGCCTTCTGCACCGCCAACAACGTGCGCGAGCCCCTCACCACCTGGACGCCCACCATCGGCCCGGCCGGCCTGGCCTACTACGACCACCCGGCCATCCCCAGCTGGCGCGGCAGCCTGCTCCTGATGGTGCTCAAAGGCAGCAAGTTGACCCAGCTGACCTTGGACGCGGCCGGCCAGGCGGTGCCCGCCCGCACCGACTTCCTAACCGGCTTCGGCCGGCTGCGGGCCATCTGCGTGTCGCCGCAGGGGCGGGTGTACGTGGGCACCAGCAACAGCGACGGCTACGGCACCCCCGCCGCCACCGGCGACCGGATTCTGGTGCTCGAAAATCGCGCCTTCGTGCCCACCGCCACCCGCTTGGCCGCTAGCTTCGCCTTCGACGTATTTCCCAACCCGGCCCGCCGCCAGGCCACCGTGCAGTTGCCCGCGCCCAACCTCCGCCTCACCGTGCGCGACCTGCTCGGCCGCGCTGTGCTCACGGTGCAGCCGGCTGCCACCACCGCCACGCTAAACCTGGCCAGCCTGCGCGCCGGCACGTACTCGGTGCAAGCCGAAGGCGCCCTCGGCACCGCCACCCGCAAGCTGGTGGTAGAATAATCGGCGGCAGAACAAGCCGAACGGAGCAGCCGCACCATTCATTACCAGCCCTTTGCGGGGGCGCGGAGTCGGGGCATTTGCCTCGGCCCCACGTTCCCCGCAGAGGGCTGCTGGCGTTATAAGGCACTCGCCACCGGACACCGTTGCGCCCTACCCCAGCTGGTGCCGCTCGTTCTTCGCGGCGTTGCGTAGGGTCCACTTCACCTCGTGCTGGAAGGGGTGCTGGCGCACGGGGCAGTCGGCCATGAGGCACAGCGAGCAGGCGGCGAAGGTGCAGGGGTCGGCGTGCACGAACATCTCGACTTCTACCACGAACCGCTCGCGGATAAGCTCCTCAATGTCGTGCAACTGGGTGTGCACCTGCTCCAGGGTGAAGTAGTAGGGCATCTGCATGTGGCAGTCGATGTGCAGGTTGGCGCCGTAGCGCTGCACGCGCAGGTTGTGCACGTCAATCCAGGGGGCGCGGCGCCGGGCCTGGAGTTCGGCGATGACCTCGGTGACCATGGCCGTGTCGGTTTCGTCCATCAGGCCCGACACCGAGCGGCGCAGCATCCGCCCGCCGTTCACCAAAATGAAGCCGCCCAGCAGCAGGGCCGCGCCGGCGTCGAAGCGCACGATGCCGGTGGCCGCCACCAGCACCAGCGCCGCCGCCGACACGATGGACGTGAGCGCGTCGAGGTACAGGTGCTGTCCGTCGCCCACCAGGGCCACCGACTTCAGGCGCTTGCCGGTGCGCACCAGCAGCAGGCCCACGCCCAGGTTCGCGACGGCGGTGCCGGCCATCAGCAGAATGCCCCAATCGGCCTGGCCCACGGGGTGCGGGTGCAGCAGGCCCAGCGTGGCGCTGTACAAAATGTACGCCCCGGCCGTGACGATGAGCGCCCCCTCGAAACCCACCGACAGGTACTCAATCTTGCCGTGGCCGTAGGGGTGGTTCTCGTCCTTGGGCAGCTCGGCCAGGTACAGGCTGTAGAAAGCAAAGCCGCTGGTAAACACGTTGATGATGCTCTCCAGTGCGTCGGTGAGGACGGCCTGCGAGCTGGTGAGATGGTAGGCGTAAAACTTGATGGCCAGCAGCCCCACGCTCACCACGAGGGACAGCAGGCCGAGGCGGCGTTTGGTTTGGGCGGGTGTCATGCGGGGCGGGTTTCGGGGCAAAGGTCGGCCCGCGGCCGCGAGAACTGCGCGCCCGACTCCCGTACCATTGGGTGGCAGCGCAGCTTGGTGACACGGGGCCGCACAACCTTTTCGTCGGTAATCTGTATTTAAACCAGTCGAAAAATATTTTTAGGTTAACCTAAAAATAGAGTATCTTTGCCCCGGAAAATTTGATAAACGTGCCGCCCTCTACTATTACCGATACTAAACTGCCCGCGCCGGAAGCCGGCTGGCGCCACGCCCGCCGCGGCAACTCGCTGAGCGAGGTATACGCCAGCATCCGGGTGCCGGGAGCCGACGCCTCGTTCTGGCGCAAGCTGATGGCTTTTTGGGGCCCCGGCCTGCTGGTGGCCGTGGGTTACATGGACCCCGGCAACTGGGCTACTGACCTGGCCGGCGGCGCCCGCTACGGCTATACGCTGCTCTCGGTAGTGCTTATCTCCAACCTGTTCGCTATGCTGCTCCAGCACCTGGCGGCCAAGCTGGGCATCGTCACCGGCCGCGACCTGGCCCAGGCCTGCCGTGACCACTACTCGCGGCCGGTGAGCCTGGTGCTGTGGTTTCTGTGCGAGGTGGCCATTGCCGCCTGCGACCTGGCCGAAGTCATCGGCTCGGCCATTGCGCTCAACCTGCTGTTCGGCCTGCCGCTGGCCTGGGGCGTGGTGCTCACCACCTTGGACGTGCTGGTGGTGCTCTTTTTCCAGAACAAGGGCTTCCGCATCATCGAGAGCCTGGTGGCCGGCCTCATTGTCCTGATTTTCGGCTGCTTTCTCTACGAAATCCTGGCCTCGCACCCCGATTGGCTGGCGCTGAGCAAGGGCCTGGTGCCGCGCCCCGAAATCGTGACCAACCCGCAGATGCTGTACGTGGCCATCGGCATCCTGGGCGCCACCGTGATGCCGCACAACCTGTACCTGCACTCCAGCATCGTGCAGACGCGCCAAATTGAACCCACCGAGCCCGGCAAGCGCATGGCCATCAAGTTCGCCACCATCGACTCCACGGTGGCGCTGTTCCTGGCGTTTTTCGTGAACGCGGCCATCCTCGTCACGGCCGCGGCGGCCTTCCACGGCAAGGGCTACAACGACGTGGCCGACATCGCCGACGCCCACAAGCTGCTCACGCCGGTGCTCGGGGCGGGCGCGGCCAGCGTGCTGTTCGCCGTGGCCCTGCTGGCCTCGGGCCAGAACTCGACCCTGACCGGCACCCTGGCCGGGCAGATTGTGATGGAAGGCTTTCTCGACATCAAGCTGCGGCCCTGGCTGCGGCGGCTCGTCACCCGGCTCATTGCCGTGGTACCGGCCCTGGTGGTGGCCATCATCTACGGCGAAAAAGGTACCGGCCAACTGCTGGTGCTCAGTCAGGTTATCCTGTCGCTGCAGCTCAGCTTCGCGGTGGTGCCGCTGGTGCTCTTCACCAGCAGCAAGGCCAAGATGGGCGTGTTCGTGAACCGGCCGCTGGTGCAGGTGGTGGCCTGGGCAGTATCCGCCATCATCATCAGTCTGAACGTGTTTTTGCTCTGGCAAACCTTCACCGGGTAGGAACAGTCAGACACCCAGCACGTCACGCGGCAGCACGTCATGCAGAGCGCAGCGAAGCGTCTCGCGTGTGGTGGTAATTAAATCGTGTGGCAGCAATTAAGTTGTCAGGCATTAGTTGTCAGTTGTTAGCCCTTTGATAAATATCTGACTAACAACGAACAACGAGCAACTGACAACTCGTTTACTTCTGGACGACTACTTAAATTCATCAAACGAGGCGAGCGAGATGCTTCGCTCCGCTCTGCATGACGGGCTGCCGCGCCCGCCCCGAAATGTCCATCACTTGAAATGAAAAACTTCCTACTGCTGCTTTTCCTCCTGCCGCAGCTGCTGTGGGCCCAAACGGGCACCGTCACCGGCACGGTGCGCGACGGGCAACGCCGGCCCGTACCGTTTGCCAGCGTGGCGCTGCCGGCCGCCGGGCTGGGTGCCACGGCTGATGTGCAAGGCGTTTTCCAGGTGGCTGACGTGCCCGCCGGCCCGGTGCGGCTGGTGGCCAGCGCCGTGGGCTACGGCACCGTCACGCGCGACGCCACCCTGGCCGCCGGCCAGACATTGGACGTGCAAGTTGTGCTCACCGCCACCGCCGCCGACTTGGGCGAGGTGGTGGTCACGGGTGTGTCACGGGCCACCGAAATCCGGCGCAGCCCCGTGCCCATCGCCACCCTGGGCCGCCGCGAAATCAACCTCAACGCCAACACCAACGTCATCGACGCGGCCGTGCGCGGCATTCCCGGCCTGAGCGCCGTCACCACCGGCCCCAACGTGTCGAAGCCCTTTATCCGGGGCCTGGGCTATAACCGCGTGCTGACTCTCTACAACGGCCTGCGCCAGGAAGGCCAGCAGTGGGGCGACGAGCACGGCGTGGAAGTGGACGGCTACGACATCGAGCGGGTGGAAGTGGTGAAGGGTCCCGCCAGCCTGCTCTACGGCTCCGACGCCGTGGCCGGGGTGGTGAACCTGCTGCCCGCCCTGCCCAGCGGCCCCGACGGCCAGTTGCGCGGCGAAGCCCTCACCGAGTACCAGTCCAACAACGGCCTCATTGGCAAGTCCCTGGGCCTGAACTACCAGAACAACGGCTTCCAGACCAGCTTCCGGGCCAGCCACCGCCTGGCCCGCGACTACCGCAATAGCGTGGACGGCGCGGTGTACAACACCGGTTTCCGGGAGCTGACGCTGACCGGCATGGCGGGCCTGGCCAAGGCCTGGGGCAGCTCGCACTGGTACCTCACGCTCTACGACAACCGGCAGGAAATCCCGGACGGCAGCCGCGACTCGCTCAGCCGCCGCTTCACCCGGCAGGTGTTCGAAGGCGGGGTTGACGACATCAAGAATCGGCCGTTGGTGACCGATAAGGAGCTGGATTCCTACGCAATTGGGTCGCTGCACCAGCGCATCCGGCACTACCGGGTGTTCACCAAAACGCAGCTGCACCTGGGCGGCGGCGAGCTGCACCTGCTGCTGGGCGCCCAGCAGAATAGCCGCGAGGAGTTCAACCACCCCACCGCCCCCGCCCAGCCCGGCCTGGCCCTGCGCCTGACCACCTACACCTACGACATGCGCTACCACCTGCCCGACTGGCAGGGCCTGCAAATCAGCCTGGGCAGCAACGGCATGGGCCAGCTCAACCGCCACCAAAACGCCACCGACTTCCCCATTCCCAACTACGACCTGCTGGACGCCGGCGGCTTCCTGCTGCTGAAAAAGCCCCTGGGCAAGCTGGAGCTGAGCGGCGGCCTGCGCTACGACACCCGCCTGGTGAACTGGAACGACTTCTACGTGGCCCCCAACCCGGCCACGAGCTTCGACGGCGTGGGCCGCCCCGGCTCCGTCGATGCAAACCTGCAGTTTCCGGCGTTTCGGCGGCGCTACCGGGGCGTGTCGGCCAGCGCGGGCGCGAGCTACGTGGCCACCGAGCAGCTCACGCTGCGCGCCAACCTGGCCCGCGGCTACCGGGCCCCCAACATCCCCGAAATCGGCTCCAACGGCCTCGACCCCGGCGCCCACATCGTGTACCTCGGCAACCGCGGTTTCCGGCCCGAGTTCAGCTGGCAGCAGGACGTGGGCCTGCTCTGGCACCAGCCCACGCTGGATGCGTCGGTGGAAGTGTTCCACAACTACGTGCAGAACTTCATCTACCAGGCCCGCCTGCTCGGCGCCGACGGCCAGCCCGTCGTCATCGTGCCGGGCAACACGACGTACCAATTCCAGCAGGCCGCCGCCCGCCTCTACGGCCTCGAAGCCAGCCTGAACCTGCGCCCCGCCGGCGCGGCCTGGCTGGCCTGGAACAGCAGCGTGGCCTTCGTGAACGGCGAAAACGCCGACGCCACCCTGCGGGAGCGCCAGGGCAGCGCCGCCCGCTACCTACCGCTCATCCCGCCCCTGCGCGCCCGCTCCGAAGTGCGCGCCACCCTGCCCGCCGGCGCCGGCCGCCTCACCGGCACCTACGTCCGGGCCACCGTGGACGGCAGCGCCCGCCAAAGCCGCTTCCTGGCCCTGGACAACAGCGAAACCGCCACCGCCGGCTACGCGCTGCTGGGCCTGGGCGTCGGCACCACCTTCACCAGTCGTGCCGGCCGTCCGCTGGCCCAGTTGTTTGTACAAGTCGATAACGTCTTCGACACCGCCTACCAGGCCCACCTCAACCGGCTGAAATACTTTGAGTACTACGGCGCCGCGCCCAACGGCCGCGCGGGCATCTACAACCCCGGCCGCAACGTGGGGGTGAAAGTGGTAGTGCCGTTTTAGGGCGGTTGCTCGTTCTGTAGTCACATCACTACAGTCTTGTCGTGCTGAGCGCAGCGCAGCATCTTCTCATCGTTGAACGAAATGTTCCGGCGTGAAAAGATGCTGCGCTGCGCTCAGCCTGACAAGACGTTTTTCTGGGGCCCCCACCAAGTTTCATCCGCCGCAATTCACGGCCGAAAGCTTAACCCGTGCGTAGACGGCCTCATGAAACACTTTTTCTGGTTGTTGTGGACGATGCCCGCGCTCGGTTTTGCGCAGGGCCTGGCCAAATCTTCTCCCTATGATTCAGCTCGTTATAGCTGGCGCAAGGCCGTGCCCCGCAACCGCCTGCGGGAGCTGCAGCCCTACCGACCCGGCGTGACCGAAAACCCGTTCACCGTTGACGCCGGCCACCTGCAAGTAGAGATGGACGCCCTGCGCCTGACCAACAGCGGGGCGGGGGCCGACGAGCGGCAGCGCTACTGGCAGCTGGGCTACAGTGTCATCAAGCTGGGCCTGAGC
This sequence comes from Hymenobacter sp., assembly GCF_031398885.1. GTDB lineage: Bacteria > Bacteroidota > Bacteroidia > Cytophagales > Hymenobacteraceae > Hymenobacter. The sequence goes on along the minus strand of NZ_JANNOD010000053.1, from coordinate 53,389 downwards.
CGCCGCACGGCCGTGCAGATGGAACTACCCCTCTACAACGTGCAGAAGGAGCTGCCGCGCACCGAACCCCAGCCCGAGGAGCGCCGGGCGGGCTTTGGCGACGTGAGCCTGCGGGTGAAGCACAACTTTTTGGGCGACGCCCAGGACGGCTCCTTTGGCATGGCCGCCATCGGGTACGTGCGCCTGCCCACCGGCGGACTGGTTGGCAGCGGGGGCGCTGAGTACGGCCTCATCGTCCCCGTCGACATTGAGCTGAGCGACAACAGCAACCTCGAAGCCCAACTGGCCACCGGCCTCAACTACGACCGGGAGCAGGCCCGCCGCTACCTGCAGCTGGTGCCTTCGGTGGCCCTGGAGTACGACTTCACGGAGAAAACCGGCCTGATAGCGGAAACCGTAGCCCAGTGGGATGCCCAGCAGCGCCGCTGGCAGCCCTCGTTCAACCTTGCCCCGATTCTGAAGTTGACCGAGAACTTGCAGCTCGACGCCGGCATTAGCCTCGCGCTCAACCGTCTGACGGACCAGCAGTATTTCGCCGGCTTCACCCTGCGGCGGTAAAATCAATTAACAATTAACAATGGGCAATTAACAATGAGCATTGGACACGTCTCCTCTCTGTTGATTGTTCGCCGTTAGTCGCTCATTGTTAATTGTTAATTGATTTTACCGCCGCAGGGTGCCGGACCTCAAGTGCGGAGCGCGGCTGAAAAGGGAATCCGGCTCGATACTGGAGTTGTCCCCGCAACTGTGCGCTTCACATCGGGGTGGGCCCCATCGGGTTCGGGTTATGGCAGCCCCGGCTAGCCCGGGAAGGCGGGTGCCAACCAGGGCTCGGCCCGCCCGGCCCGTGGCCGGCTTCGGTTCGGGTGGGCCAATGCCCGCCCCTGGTGACCACGCCTGCTGCAAACAAGCAAAAGGCCCCCAACGGGAGGTGGGGGCCTTTTTGTGTGCGCTTAATCCTCTTGAGTTGGGGCGCCGGAGCACCGGGCTAGTCGGCGATGCCGTCGTGGTTGCGGTCCTTGGCCTCGCTGGAGGCTTTGTATAGCTCCTTGCCGGTGGGGCGGTGGGCGGTGGTGTCGCGGGCGAGGCCGGCGGTGACGGAATCGCCGTTGGCCACGCCGTCGGCGGTGGCGGCGGGGCCTTTTTTGTTGTAGCCGCGCTCCACGTTGACGTCGCCTTCTTTGGTGCCGGAACTGCAGGCGCTACAAGTGGCGGCCAGGGCGCAAGCCACGGCGAAGGGGCGGAGGAAATAGTGAAACAGCATGAAAAAGTAAAGGTGGGGAAGTTTACGGTGAGCAACGCCGCAAGGTAGAAAGATAACCCGCCGCGGCGCAACCCAAACCGCCGGGCGCGGGTACGGTTGTAGCGAGGAGCGCGCCGCGCGCCGCCCTGCGCCGTGCCGTCTGCCGCCCGCCTTCGCTGTAATTTCCGATGACCCCGATGACCGACCCCAACTCGTTGCCCGCGGCCGTGCCTGCCCCCGCTTACACGTACGCCGAGTTTCGGGCCCTGGTGGGCACCTTGGCCGCCGAAGGCCGCACCACCGGCCCCGACCAGTCGCCGGGCCTGGCCCGCTACACCAGCCAGAACCAGGCCCACCTCGACCGGGCCTCCGCCACCCAGCTGCTGCCCGCGCTGGTCAACCACCTGGCGCACCTGGCCCGGCCCGAGCAGTGGCTGGTGCTGGGCGAAGCCTGGTGCGGCGACACGGCGCACACGCTGCCCATTTTGGCGCGCCTGGCCGCCGAAAGCGCCGGCCACGTGGCGCTGCACGTGCTGCTCCGCTCCGACCACCCCGCCCTGATGGCCGCCCACCAGACCAACGGTGCCAACAGTATTCCCAAGCTCATTCGGCGCGACGCGGCCACCGGGGCCGACCTCGGCGACTGGGGCCCGCGCCCGGCCGCCGCCCAAGCGTTGAGCCACGCGCTGCACGCCGATAAATCTCTGCACATCAACCAGGTGATTAAAGGTATGAACGAATGGTACGCGGCGGATAACGGCCGGTCGGTGCAGCAGGAATTGCTGGCGTTGCTGGGCTAGGCTGGCGCTTCAACCGAAATTTCCCTTATTTTCACCTCCCCGATTTGTTGCTCTTATGCCGTTGCCGTTGCGCCGTCGCCTTCAGAAACATGCCGCTGCCTGGCCCTGGCGGCGGGCGGGCGGGCTGGCGGGCATCAGCCTGGCGCTGGCACTAATGCTGGTGGTTTATTTGTTTGGGGTAAGCGACCATTTTTTAGGCCGTCTTTTTCCCGCCTTTCTCGTATTGTTCTGGCTGCTGGCCGTTACGTTCCTGGCCGTGGTGCCGTTTGTGACCTGGGCCACCGGGCACTGGTTCGGGCGGGGCTGGGCCGAAGTCTCGACCCCGGCTCCGCGCCCGCGCCGGGCGGCAGCCAGCGCACCAGCGGCGCGCTCTTATTCTTCACCGGCCTCCTCGCGGCGGCCCGAAACCCGTTAAAGCCCTTGAAAACTAACCTTCTGCACATCAAAAACATGGTGTGCCCCCGGTGCGTCGAAGCCGTGCAAAGCCTGTTGGAACGGGCCGGCTACCACCCCACGGCCGTGACGCTGGGCGTGGCCGAGCTCGACGAAACCACCCCCGTCGACCCCGAAGCCCTGGCGCCGCTGCTGCACGCCGCCGGGTTCGAGCTGCTGCGCGGCCGGGCTGAGCAGCTCACCGAGCAAATCAAAACCGTGCTGGCCGACTACCTCGAACACCTGCGCACGGCCCGCTCGCCGCTCACCACCTCCGCCTTTCTCACCGACCGGTTCGCGGCCACGTACTCGCACCTGAGCAAGGTGTTTTCGCGCACCGCCCACCTCACCATCGAGAAGTACCTCATCCGCCTCAAAATTGAGCGCGTGAAGGAAATGCTCAGCTACGGCGAGCTGACCCTGAACCAGATAGCCGACCAGATGCGCTACAGCTCGGGCCAGCACCTGAGCAACCAGTTCCGGCAGGTGACGGGCTATTCCGTAAGCGAGTTCCGCCGCCTGATGCTGCCCGAGCGGCTCTCGCTCGACGCGCTGGCGTAGCTCTTAAACCGTTGTTTTATCCGAAGAAGGCGGCTACCTGAACCGGTAGCCGCCTTCTTCGCGAACTACTCCCGTGGCCTTAGCTGGCGTAGGCGCGGCAGGCTTCGAGGCAGGCTTTGCAGGCCTCGGCACACCGCTTACAATGGTCGTGGGAGTGCTGGGCGCACTCGTCGTGGCACTGCTGGCAAATTTCGATGCACTCGCGCAGCGCGTGCGCCGTATGGTCGGACCCGCGGGCGATGAAGGCGGCCGTGAGGCGGCAGATGTCAGCGCAGTCGTGGTCGAGGCGGATGCAGGGCACCAGCATTTTGAGGTCGGCCTCGTCGAGGCAGGCGTCGGCGCACAGCTCGCAAGCGGCGATGCAACGGCTGAGGGCGTCGAGGACGGTTCGGTTGTCCTGGCGGGTGCGGGCGGCGGGCATTTGCATGGCGAAAAGCGGGTTGGTGGGAATGAGCACCCGCCGGAGTTAGCGGGTTTTACGCTTACGCGGCCGCGGCACCGGGTGGACGTGTAGCATTCGTGCGCCAGAGCAACGGAATTCGGCTTCATTTGCGCGGGCGGTGCGCCGTGCGTGCGACCCGACAATGCCGAACATGGGCCGCGGGCAAGCAGTCCCGATGAACTTACCAGGCAAAGTATTCTTCGGGCATAACTAAAAATTCAATAGGTTTGCCGCGTCAACTTTTGTCCCATGCCCATGCTACTCGCCATTCTGCTGCCCGGTCTCTCGATGATGGTCAACGGCCACTTTCTCAAGGGTATCCTGTGCTTCATCCTCCAGATAACGCTGATTGGCTGGATTCCGGCGGCCATTTGGGGCGTGGCCTCGCGCAGCCAGGACCTGGCCGAAAAGCGCCACCGGGAAACGCTGGAAGTGCTGCAAGGGGCCCGGCGCTAAAGCAGGGCACTTGCTGCTCAGCGGGACAGGTAGGCTAGCGGGCCGCGGGGTGCCGGGCGTAGTAGCGGGCGGCCCGCCAGGCAATGGGCAGCCCGATGCACAGCATCAAAATGCCCAGGCCGAGGGCCGCGGCGCCCGGCTTAAACGGTAATTTAGGGGCCTGAGAATTTGGCAGCACCAGCCGGTTCATCACCAGCCACACCGCCGCCCCGTAGAGCAAGCCGACCAGCACGGGCGACTGCCGCAGCAGCGCCACGCGGGGGTACGACCAATAAAACGCCCCGGCCCAGCCAGTGGCTATGAGGTAGTGAAACCCCAGCCCGGCCAGCGCCATGCCCGGCCCGCCCGCAAAAGCCGCCGGCCCAAACACCCCGCTGGCCACGAAATTCAGCACGTTGACCGGGGACTTGTGGGTTGCCAGCCCGTACTGCGTGCACGCGGCCGCAATGTCCAGGGTGCCGGCCAGCAGGCCGGTGATGAGGGCGGCCGGCACCCACCCCCCAGGGTGCGTGGCCGGCGCGAGTAGCGGCGACGGCGAAGTTTCCATGCGGCAACCTACTCTTTTTTGACGAAACCAGCGGCGGCGCGCTGAGCCCCGGCGGCCGACCTTTGCCGGTAAGGAAATGAACCCCGGCCCCCCGCTCCGGGTTAGTTGCTGCCGTGCCGTCCGCCTCCCCCCGCATCCTGCTGCTCACCCCGCCGCTCACGCAGCTCAACACCCCGTACCCGGCCACGGCCTACATCAAGGGCTTCCTGGGCGGGCGCGGCTACGCCGTGACGCAGGCCGACATGGGCCTGCAGCTGGTGCTGCGCCTGTTTTCGGTGGCCGGCCTGCAACAGGTATTTGCCGAAATTGCAGCCGGTGACTTTGACCTCAGCGACAACGCCCAGCGGATGGTGCGGCTGCAAAACCGCTACCTGGCCACCATTGCCCCGGTCATCCGCTTCCTGCAAAACAAGGACCTGACCCTGGCCCCGCGCATCTGCCACGGCCGCTTCCTGCCCGAAGCCAGCCGTTTCGATAACGTGGCCGACCTGGAAACTGCCTTTGGCACCATGGGCCTCACCGACCAGGCCCGGCACCTGGCCACGCTCTACCTCGAAGACCTCGCCGACCTCATCAAGGAAACCGTGGGTCCGCACTTCGGCTTCTCCCGGTACGCGGAAAAGCTGGCGCTGTCCGCCACCAGCTTCGAGCCGTTGCACGAGGCCTTACTCGCCGCCCCCAACCTGCTCGACCGCCTGCTGCTGGAGGAACTGGATGCGCTGCTGGCGCGCGTGCAGCCCGACGTGGTGGGCTTCACGGTGCCCTTTCCCGGCAACCTGTACGGGGCCTTGCGGCTGGCCCAGCGCATCAAGCAAACCCGCCCGGCTACCGTCACCATCATGGGCGGCGGCTACCCCAACACCGAGCTGCGCACCATCCGGGAGCCCCGTTTTTTTGACTACATCGACTACCTGACGCTGGACGACGGCGAAGGCCCGTGGCTGCGGCTGCTGGACTACTTGGGCGGTTTGAATGAGGAAAAAGAACGTCATGCAGAGCGCAGCGAAGCATCTCGCGTGCTGTCACCAGCTCAGTCGTTGAATGACGCGGGCGAGATGCTTCGCTACGCTCTGCATGACGGGCTGGCGGAGCAACCCGACCGTACCAAACTCCAGCGCACTTTCCTGCGCAACGAGGCCGGCGAAATTGAGTACGTCAACCACCCGCACCCCGACGTGCCGCACCCCGAAGTGGGCACGCCCGATTACTCCGACCTGCCCCTGACCGAGTACCTCTCGGTGCTGGAAGTGCTCAACCCCATGCACCGCCTCTGGAGCGACGGCCGCTGGAACAAGCTGACCGTGGCCCACGGCTGCTACTGGAAGCGCTGCTCGTTTTGCGACGTGACCTTAGACTACATCAGCCGCTACGAAACGGCGCCCAGCACGCTGCTGGTCGACCGCATCGAGCAAATTATTCAGCAAACCGGCCAGACCGGTTTTCACTTCGTGGACGAGGCCGCCCCGCCGCTGGCCCTGCGCGAGCTGGCCGTGGAGCTGCTCAAGCGCCGCGTGCCCATCACCTGGTGGGGTAATATTCGGTTCGAAAAAACTTTCTCGCCCGACCTCTGCCGCCTGCTGGCTGCCTCGGGCTGCATAGCAGTGTCGGGCGGCCTGGAAGTGGCCTCCGAACGCCTGCTGGCCCTCATGGAAAAGGGCGTGACCATCGCCCAGGTGGCCCGGGTGGCCGACGGCTTCACCCGGGCCGGCATCATGGTGCACGCCTACCTGATGTACGGCTTCCCCACCCAAACCGCGCAGGAAACCGTGGACAGCCTGGAAGTGGTGCGCCAACTGTTTGCCGCCGGGGTGGTGCAGAGCGGCTACTGGCACCGCTTCTCGATGACGGCGCACTCGCCCGTGGGCAAGAACCCGGCGAAGTACCAGGTGGCCGCCATTGGCCCCGAGCCTGGCGGCTTTGCCTGGAACGACCTGTGGCACGACGACCCACTCGGTACCGACCACGAAGCCTTCGGCCCCGGCCTGGCCAAGTCGCTCTACAATTACCTGCACGGCGTGAACCTGGCCGAGCCGCTCGGTTTCTGGTTCGACTTCAACATTCCGAAAACCACCACCCCGCGCCACCTCGTGCAGCAAGCCCTGCAAGCGCCCTCAACCCCGGACTTCGCCCGGCAGAACCAGCGCCTGTTCTGGCTCGGCAACGCCCCCGACATCCGTATCGAGCCGGGCAAAAAAGCCCCGCGCGCCGTGCTCACCTGCTACGAGCAGGCCGAGGACTTTGAGGTAAAAACCACCGAAGCCGCCGGCTGCTGGCTGCACCAGCTCCTCACCCGGCTTAGCCACGACTACGACGCCAAAATGCTGCTCAAAGAAGCCACCGCCACCTTTCCGGCCGAGGAAGGAACCTTTGAAAATTTTCTGCAAAGCCCGGCATGGCAGTTGCTGCGCGAAAAGGGCCTGCTGCTGATTTGAGGATATACGAGGAGACGGCTACGGCAGAAGAGCAGTTTCGCCGCCGTCCGGCACGTGGCGCAAAACCAGGAGCTTCCGCGGAAATTTTCAGGAAGCAGTCGGTGACGGTGCTTACTGAGCGCGCAGCCACTCCACCACTTCCCCGGGCAGTTCGGGCCCAAGACCCGCGCTCAGTCCCCGCGACACCAGCAAGTCGGGCCCGGCCGTGCGGTAGGCGCGCACCGTGGCGCCGCGCCGTCCACCCAGGGCGTTGCGCCAAGCCGCCGCCCGCTGGTTGGCGGCCGGGCCCCCGTACAGGCCCAGCACCGGCAGCTTCCGCTTGGTTAATTCCCGCAGGGCGGCCCGGGTGGCCGGCTCAACGGCGACATTCTGGGTGATTAAAAACGCCGCGCGCGGGCTTTCCTGCGCCAGCACCTGCGCCGTGGCGGCCCCGCGCTGGCCGGCGGCCCACACGCCCACCTTGGCCGTGTCGGCCCCGGCGGTGCCGCGCAGCAAGCGCAGGGCGGCTTGCAGCCGGGGCGTTTCAGCGGGGGTCGTGGCCGAGTCGGCGGCGGGCAACACCAGCACGATGACGCCTTCGCGGGCCAGGGCATCGGCCCAGAGGGCGGCGGCGGGCGCGGTTTCGGCGTCGGGCAACAGGGCTAGGGCCGCGCCGGGCGTGCCGGTGTCGGAAGGTGCAAACAGCCAGGCCGAGCCGTTGGCCTGCGGTACTTCTTCCACGCGGTAGGTGCTGGGGGTGGGGGCGCCGCGCTTGAGCAGCAGGGCCGGGGCCGCGGCGGAGTCCAGGGCCAGGGTACCGCGCCAGAAGTCGCCGTCCAGCGTCAGGGTGAGCACCTGGCCGGGGCGCGCGGGGCGCGTGAGGCGCAGCTGGTTGTTGCTGAACAGAATGGTGTCGGCCACGAAGCTCAGCGTGCCGGCGGTGGGCACCGTGAGCTCGGCTTCGTAGTGGCCGGGGCTGGGGTGGCGGATGTCGAGGGCGGCGCGCGTTCCGGGTTGGCCGGGGGCCCCGATGCTGCCTTCGTAATGCCCCACGGGCGGGGTGGCAGCGGCCCCGTCCCCGTCGGCCTGGGGCTGGCAGGCGGTTGCCGCCAACCCCAGCAGCAAGGCAAGGCGCCCGCATCCCGGGCGGCCGGGGCCAAGCAATAAGCGCAGAAGGGCAGGCATAGGCATCGTCAAAAGTAGCCGGTTTAGCGCCCGGCCAAGCCCTTGCGCAGAATCAGGTCGGTTTGCACGTCCTGCCCCAGCCGGAAGGGGTGCTGCCCGATTTCGCGGAAGCCGAACCGCTGGTAGAAAGCGCGGGCCCGCTCGTTCCTTTCCCACACGCCCAGTACCACGGCGGGGCAGTGCAACTGCTCGGCCAGGGCCAGGATGCCGCGCATCAGGGCCGCGCCCAGGCCGGTGCCTTGCCAATCGTCGCGCACGTACAGCCGCTCAATTTCGAGGCGGCCGGCCGGGTCTTCGCCTTCCGGCAAGCCGAGAGCCGAGTTATCGCGCAGCTTGGCGTAGCCCACCAGCTCGGCTTGCATATGGGCCAGCAGGAAGGTATTTTCGCGGTCCTGCAGCTCGGCCAGTTGCTGGTCGGGGCCAAAGTTTTCGGCCAGGTAAGCGGCCATGTCCGCCGCCGTGTTGGTGGCCGCGAAGGTGTCCTGAAACGTTTGGCGGCCCAGGTCGGCCAGTTGGGCGGCAGTGGCGGGGTTGGCCTTGGCCAGGGAGATGCGCAGCGGGGATGACATGGGGCAAAGGTCGCGCAACGGCCGCCGATTTACAGGATTTCGTCGGCATTGGGGTTGCGCGCCGACCCGTGGCCGCGGCGCAGGCGCAGCCCCCAGCGCATGAGCAGCCCGCTGGCCAGCAGCCCCACCAGGTTGACGGACAGCAGCAGCGCCGACGGGCTCTGGGCGCCGGCCGTGTTCCAACTGTACACGCTCACGGCTACTTTCAAGAGCAGCCCCACCCCCAGAAGCCCGCCGCTAAACAGCAGCAACAGGCCCACCAAGCGGCGCGTAACGGGAGGAAGCGGGGGAGGAGCCATATGCCTGCATTCATACGGCGCCAGCAAATCCGGGGTTCAGGCCCCGCCCGTAGCCGGTTGGGAATCCAGTTCTTTGGCGTAATTTCGTGCCACCAAAAAACCCCCGCGAGAGTAGCTCAGTTGGTAGAGCATCAGCTTCCCAAGCTGAGGGTCGCGAGTTCGAACCTCGTTTCTCGCTCATTCAGGAACAGCCACTTAGATGCAAGTCTGGGTGGCTGTTTTGGCTTGGCCAGAACCCGGAACGCAGCAGTTGGAACCACTCGTTCGGCAAGACTTGCGTCACCCTAAAATTCTAGGCGGACAGCCTATCCCAACGCACCTTAAAGTAGCCGGGCCGGACGGGTTCGTTTAAAAACCTTTTCTTTGTGTTGCCGTTAAAGGCAATTCAAAAGCCGCGTCTTGTTGACGTCGGCCCATTTTTTCTCACCAACCCTTTGGTCCATTGAAAAAGCAGACCCTTATCCTCGCCGCAATGTTTGTCACGGCTGCCTACTCGGCTAGCGCGCAAACCAGCACCACCACGACTAATCAGACCACGGTTACGCCCGCCTCGCCGGCCGTTTTAACCCCCGCTCCCGCTCCCGCCACCACGACTACCGTAGAGTCGACCACCACCACCGCGAGCCCCTCCACCACCGCTGCCCCGGCCCCCGTCGTGCAAGCCGCGCCTGCCGATGCCAAGGTGAAGGACAAGCGCAAAAAGTCGAAAATCAAGCCCAAAGACTAAGCATAACCCACCGCGGGTTTTTACCCAAGGCCCGGCCGCAAGCACTTGCGGCCGGGCTTTTTGTTGGGAAGAAGTTCACCTGAGGGGCCCGGCCGCACGTGCAATCAGTGAGGCCGACCATCAGGTTTAAGCAACAGGGGCGCTTGTCAAGGGCGGCGCCCGAAGCCCGGGCTACCCCTCGTTGCGCACGGCGGCGAGCCCACGCCCCACGCGCCCCACCGTGATGAGCAACTGCGCGAACGGGGCCAGCACGGTGGTGCCCGCGCCGTGGCTGACCAAGTGCAGCTCCACGTCGTCGCCGAGCTGGTGCAGCAGGCTCAGGATGTAGCCGAGCACCAGGCGCCGGCCGTTTCGGTAGCCAGTCGGGCATTTCCCTTCATTTCCTGCCAGAGCGAGCGGCCGCCCACGCTGCGGGCCACGGGCTCAAGAAAATCGTCGAGCCGGGCGAGCACGAAATCGAGTGCGCCGTCCAAAAAGCCCTCCGGCCGGCGGCGCTGCCGGGCGTCGTTTTTGCCCACCAGTCCACCGTGGGCATAAATCAGCAGGCGCTTGCGCTTCCAGTTTTGGGTGCTGTAAAACAAACAGGGCAAAAATCCCTCGCTGCTCCCACGGCGCGTTAGTGCCTTGCCACAAGCATTCAAGCGAGTTGGCTTCCGAGGTGGAGGTTCTGCCCCATTCGTTTAGCAGCCCCCACCTTTTCGCAGCGGCACATGACCAAGTTGAGGGAATGGGCAGGGTTACGTTCTGGCAGCGGTGCCGGCGTAGGAAGTTGGAGGGGTTTTCGGGGGTTCGTTACAGGTAGTCCATCGCTGTTGGTTAAGCGGGAACGAGGCGCCGGCCCGGTTGCGGCTCGTGCATCTTGGCCGGGGCATTGCAAAAAAGCGCCCCAGCCCGCGCCAGACTCTGCCCGTCAGAATTTGCGGCGCCGTGCCGTGAGAGTCCGCAAGGGCCGGCGATGCCGCGTTGGCCCCGCCGAGCACGCGCCGCCAAGCAATCCGGCAATTCAGCGCGGGCAAAGTAGCTTCGTGCGGCTGCGCTCGGGCCGTCCGGCGGCTCACCCTTTTGCTATGAAGAACCCTTTCTCGCCAAATCTTGCCCAAGCGGGCCATTTTTACCGGTCCCAGCGCTTTGCTTGGCTGAGCACGGGTGTCCTGATGCTGCTTAGCTGCTGGCTGCCGGGGTTGGTGGCGCAGCCCGTTGCCCCGGCCGGTAGTCCGGCCGCCGTGCTGCTGCGCCCCGCCGCCGTGTTCGACGGCCAGGACCGGCACGCGGGCTGGGCGGTGCTGGTGGAGAACGGCCGGATAACGGCCGCGGGTCCGGCGGCTCAACTGGCCCTGCCAGCCGGCGCCCGTGCGCTCGACCTGCCGGACCTGACCCTGCTGCCGGGCCTGATTGAGGGCCACTCGCACCTGCTGCTGCACCCTTACGACGAAACGCCCTGGAACGACCAGGTGCTGCTGGAGGCGCAGGCGCTGCGGGTGGCGCGGGCCACGGTGCACGCCCAGCGCACGCTGCTGGCCGGCTTCACCACGGCCCGCGACCTGGGAACCGAAGGCGCCGGTTTTGCCGATGTGGGCCTGAAGCAAGCCATCGACCAGGGCATCATTCCCGGGCCGCGGCTGCTCGTGACCACCCGCGCCCTGGTGGCCACGGGCAGCTACGGCCCCAAGCTGTCGGCGGACACGGAGGTGCCCCAGGGCGCGCAGGAGGCCGACGGCGTGGACGGCATCGTGCGGGCCGTGCGGGAGCAAATCGGGAAAGGGGCTGACCTCATCAAGGTGTATGCCGACTACCGCTGGGGCGCCGACGGCTCGGCGCAGCCCACGTTTTCGCAGGACGAGCTGACCCTGATTGTGCAGACGGCGCGCTCGTCGGGCCGCGGGGTGGTGGCCCACGCCACTACGCCGGAGGGTATGCGCCGGGCGGTGCTGGCCGGGGTCGAAACCATCGAGCACGGCGACGGCGGTACCCTGGAAGTGTTTCAACTGATGAAGAAGCGCGGCGTGGCGCTCTGCCCCACCGTGGCCGCCAACGACGCCGTGGCCCGGTACCGGGGCTGGAAAAAGGGCCAGGACGCCGCGCCGCCGCGCATCGAGGAAAAACACCGCAGCATGGCGGCCGCCCTCAAAGCCGGCGTGGTTCTGGCCCTGGGCGGCGACGCGGGCGTGTTTGCCCACGGCGACAACGCCCGCGAAATGGAGCAGCTGGTGCGCGACTACGGCCTCACGCCGCTGCAAGTGCTGCGGCAGGCCACCAGCGGCAACGCCCAGATTTTCCACTTGGCTGACCGCGGCAGCATTCGCCCCGGCCTGCTGGCCGACCTGGTGGCCGTGGCCGGCGACCCCACCCAGGACGTGGGCGCCCTGCGCCAGGTGCGGCTGGTAATGAAGGGCGGCGTGGTATACAAGTAGTAGTTAGTTGTCAGTTGCTCGTTGTTAGTTGTTCGTTGTCAGTTGTTGGGCGCCAGCGCGGGCATTCCCACCTGACAACGGACAACGAGCAACTGACAACGAGCAACGGATAACTACCTGGCTTTGCGGAACAGGTAGCGCGTCAGGAAAATACCTTGTTGCGACTGCCCGCCCGCGCCCTGAATGGTCTGGGTGAGCGGGACGGTTTGGTACAGTTCCCAGCCGTCGGCCGTGATTTCGCCGAGGTAGCGGATAACCAGTTCCTCGTTGACGCGCACGTTGCTGATGTTGATGCCGAGCAGCGAAAACAGGTTTTCCATGTTTGACTCCTTCGTGCCCTTCCATTCGGGCGTGAACAGCACCCGCGAGCGGCCCAGCCCGCCCGGCACGATGCTTTCGATGGTCGTCATTTGCAGGAACTGGTAGCCGGTTTTGGCTTGGGCCCGGGCCGGCGGCGTCAGCGTGAGGCCGGCCAGCAGCAGGGTTGCGGCCAACGCCCAGCGGGTAATGAAAGAAGGCATAAAGCAGGAAAAAGGTTGATGAAGCGCTGCGAATATAGACCTGAGCAAGCCGCCTGCTTCCAGCAAACCGGTTGCCGCGTGCCTGTGCATTTGTCCGGGCTCACTTGCCCGGCTGGTTGCTACTCCACGCGGCGCACGCTGCCCCCGCCGCCGCTGTTGGCGCTGACCACGCGGGCGCTGCCCTTGTAGCGCACGTCGCTGCCGCCGGAGGCGCTGGACGCCAGCTCGCCGTCGACGGACACGTTCACGTCGGAGCCGCCGCTGGCCTGCACCCGGGCCGCGGTGCTGCGCAGGTCGAAGGCGTTGTAGTCGGAGCCGCCGCTCACGTCCACGGTCTGGCGCTCCACGCGGCCGGCCAGGCTCACGTCGCTGCCGCCCGAGGCTCCGATGGTGAGGGACTTGGCGTTCAAACTCAGCTTGACGTCGGAGCCGCCGCTGGCCTCAATCTTGAAGTCATCGGCCGAGAAATTGGATTGCCCCTTGGCGTCGGAGCCGCCGCTCAGGGCCAGGCCCGCCAGGCGGGGGCAGGTGACGTACACGTTGACCTGGCGCTTGCTGCCCAGCAAGCTGCGCCACGAATAGTCGCGTTCCCACCCAATGCTGAGGGTGCCGCCCCGCACTTCCGTCATTACGTGCGCTTGCGCTTCCGGCGCGGCTTCCACCACCACCGACGTGGTGGACCCTTGCGTGAGGTACACGTCGATGCCGCCGCTGGCGCTGATGGTTTGGAAATCAGCCAGCTGGCGCGGCTGCTTGACCTGGGCTTGCGCCGTGCAGGAAGCGAACAAAGCCGCGCCCGCTAATAAAATCATTGTTTTCATGGCAAAAGCAGAATAAAGGTGAGAACCGCTGGATGCTGAATTCCTGCTCGTGGTTGCTTGGCTTGCGCTAATTCACGAGGGCTTTGCGGAAAAGATACTGCGTTTGCGAAGAAGTAGTGATGGAGGTCGTCTTGTAAACGACCTGGTTAGGGTCGTTGGAATGCGAGTCCTTCCCGATTTTTTGCGATGCTCCCACCGATGTCGATACGGCGCGGATTTCCAGAAATTAGTTTGGTCGGCAGGACCACCGCGGCAGCCCCGAGGTTAGGACGTCAGAACAGCTCCAGTACGCCGCTTTCGGGCGAGCCGTCGAGTTGCCGGATGTCATCCAGGTGCCGCGTCAGCAACCCGGCCATGAACCGGGTCGATGTTGCCGGTGCGCAGCATCACCACCTTGGGCGGAAAGCCCAGGGCGCCGGCAAACCGATAAAAGCCTTCGTCGTTGGTGATGACGATGTGCTCATGGGCCTTGGCCCAGTCCCAAATGTGGCGGTCATCTGCCGGCACGGGCAGGCCCGTACGGCTCACGTACAGCGCTTCGACGGGCAAGGCGGCCAACTGCTTCACGAGCCGGTAGGATAGATTGGCATCCAGCAGCCACTTCATGCTAAGCCGCCAACTGGCGAGTGCGCTGCTCCAGATTGGCCGCAAAAGCCAACGCGGCCCGGATGTGCTCCTCGGTCAGCTCTGGAAAATCTTCCACAATTTCCGCGTTGCTCATGCCCGAAGCCAACCAGCCCAGGATGTCTTGCACGGCAATGCGCGTGCCCACGATGCAGGGCTTGCCAAAGCGTATGCCGGGGCAGGTGCTGATGAGGTGGTGGGCGGGTAGCATGGTCTTAAAAGTACACGGCAAGGGAGCAACCACAACAATCTGAAGGATTGGTATTACTCCCGCTTACCTTTCAGCAGTTGCCGGAGCGCGCCCAGCTCGTCGCGCAGCTTGGCGGCCTGCAGGAAGTCGAGTTCCTTGGCGGCGGCTTCCATCTGCTTTTCGGTGGTTTTGATGAGTTTTTCCAGCTCGGGGCGGGTCATCATCGCCACCACGGGCTCGGCGGCCATGGCCAGCGTGCCGTCGTCGGGGCCGGCGTAGGCCATCGGCTCGATGACGCGGTAGTCGGACAAAGCCGTTTGGCCCATGATTTCGGCGTGGCTCTTGCGCACCGTGCGCGGCGTGATGCCGTGCGCTTCGTTGTAAGCCGCCTGGGTGGCGCGGCGGCGGTTGGTTTCGTCGATGGCGCGCTGCATGGAGCCGGTCATGCGGTCGGCGTACATAATGACCTTGCCCCGGTCGTTGCGCGCGGCGCGGCCCATGGTCTGAATCAGGCTGCGCTGGTCGCGCAGGAAGCCTTCCTTGTCGGCGTCGAGAATGGCCACCAGGCTCACCTCGGGCAAGTCGAGGCCCTCGCGCAGCAGGTTCACGCCGATGAGCACGTCGATTTCGCCCAGCCGCAGCTTGCGCAGAATTTCCACGCGGTCCAGCGTCTTCACGTCGGAGTGCACGTACTCCACCTTGATGCCGAGGCGGTCCATGTACTTGCTCAACTCCTCGGCCATGCGCTTGGTGAGGGTGGTCACCAGCACCCGGTCGCCCATTTTCACGCGGTTGTCCACCTCGTCCAGCAGGTCGTCAATCTGGTTGATGCTGGGCCGCAGGTCGATTTCCGGGTCGAGCAGGCCGGTGGGGCGAATAATCTGCTCCACCACCACGCCGTCGGCCTGGGCCAATTCATAATCCGAGGGCGTGGCCGACACGTACACCGCCTGCCGGTACATGCTCTCGAACTCGTTGAAGGTCAGCGGGCGGTTGTCCAGGGCCGAGGGCAGGCGGAAGCCGTACTCGATGAGCGCCGTTTTGCGGCTGCGGTCGCCGCCCCACATGGCCCGAATCTGGGGCATGGTGGCGTGGCTCTCGTCCACCACCAGCAGGTAGTCGTCGGGGAAGTAGTCGAGCAGGCAGAACGGCCGCGAGCCCGGCGTGCGCCCGTCGAAGTAGCGCGAGTAGTTCTCGATGCCCGAGCAGTAGCCCAGCTCGCGTATCATCTCCAAATCAAACTCCGTGCGCTCCATAATGCGCTTGGCCTCGGAGTCGCGCCCTTCCTTTTCGAAGTAGGCGTGCTGCAGCACCATGTCGTCCTGAATCTGCTTGATGGCCGAGTTCAGGGTTTCCTTGCCGGTCACGAACAGGTTGGCCGGGTACAAGGCCACGCCGTTGGCTTCGTCGCTGAGCTTCTTGCCGCTCACGGGGTCAATCTTGTGCACCGACTCGATTTCATCGCCAAAAAAGTAGATGCGGAAGGCGTGGTCGGCGTAGGCCGGAAACACGTCCACGGTGTCGCCCTTCACCCGGAACGTGCCCCGCGAAAAATCCACCTCGGTGCGCGAGTACAGAATCTGCACGAACTGGTAGAGCAGGTTATTGCGCGTGTAGCGCATGCCCGGCTTCAGGAAAATGACGTTTTTGGCGAATTCCTCGGGGTTGCCGATGCCGTAAATGCACGAGACTGAAGCAATGACGATGATGTCGCGCCGGCCGCTGAGCAGGGTAGAGGTGGTGTGCAGCCGCAACTTCTCAATCTCGGCGTTGATGGCCAGGTCTTTCTCGATGAAGACGTCGGTGCTGGCGATGTAGGCCTCCGGCTGGTAGTAGTCGTAGTAGCTGATGTAGTACTCGACGGCGTTGTGCGGAAAAAACGCCTTGAACTCGCCGTAGAGCTGGGCGGCCAGGGTTTTGTTGTGGCAGAGCACCAGCGCGGGCTTGCCCGTCTGGGCAATGACGTTAGCCATGGTAAACGTCTTGCCCGTGCCGGTGGCCCCGAGCAGCACCTGGGCGTGCTCGCCGTTGTTCACGCCCTCCACGAGCTTGGCAATGGCCGTGGGCTGGTCGCCGGTAGGCTTGAATTCAGAGGTCAGTTGATACTCCATGCAGCGGGAAAGGTAGGCCGTAAAAGTCAGCCTACCTTAACCCACAACCGGGATTTTGGGTTTCGTGGGAAGTGAAATAGGGGATGGGTTCCTTTATCGCCTCATCACCTCATCACCCGAACGCAACTACCGCCCGAACTCCACCGCGGCTTCGACTCCGAAGGTGTACGGGCGGGACTGGGCCAGGTAGCTCTGGGCCGGGTGAGCATTCAGGGGCATGAGGCCCAATTCGGCCACCGGGCCCAGCGTGAGGGTCCAGTGGGCGGCGGCGGGGCGGAGCTGCGCGCCCGCTCCGCCCCGCACGCTGCCCAACACCCGGCGGTAGGGGCCGGCCGCCCCCGCAATGGAGTACGTCCGGGTCGACTCCGGGCTGCCTTCGACCTCGCTGCGCACGCCAAGCAAGGCGCTCACCGCGCCCCCGAGGCGGCCGTAGAGGCTCCAGCCGCGCTTCACGGGGTTGGCATACCGAATTTCCACCGGAATGCTGGCCAAGCGGTAGCGGAAGTTGGTGGTGCGCAAGGGGCCGGAGTTGGATTGGCCCAGGTCCAGCAGCTGCTCACCCAAAAAGGCGGAGGCCGACGCCGATTTGGCGGTGGCTTGGCTGAGCTCGGCGCCGGTGCTCAGCGACCAATGGCCGCCCAAGTGGCGCGTGGCCAGCAAGGCCAGGCGCTGGCTGAAGCCGGGGCGCAGGTTTTCGCGGTACTGAGCGGCGGCGGCTTCGGTCAGGGCCGGCGAGCCGGCGCCCAGCGCGGGATTGTAGTCGTACGCGGGTTCGATGCCGGCCCGCGAAAAATTGATGTTGGGGCTGAAAAGCCCGGTCGTGTAGCTGGCGCCGTAGTGCCAGCGGTGCGCGTCCGAAGCCATTGCGGGGTCGGGCTGGGGCGGCAGCGCCAGGGCGGCCAAGTCGAGTGGCAGGGCGGCGGGGCCGGTCAGGCTCAGCGCCGCCGGGCGGACGGCCAGCAGGCCTGCGGGCTCCGCGGCCGCAACCGTGGCAGCGGGCGCAGCACTGGCCACGGCGGCCGTTGCGCCCAGAACGGCGCCGGTCGTGGCCGCGGAGGTGGGCAGCACAAGCCCAGCGTCGGGGGTGGCAGTCCGGCGGGCGGCCCGGGCGGCGACGGCCTGGCGGGCCGCGTCGTCGCTGGCCGCGCCCGGAGTGGCGCGTGCCGCATAGGTCGGGGCACTGGCACTGGTCGGGGCTGCGGTACCGGCGCCCGGGGAAAGCCGAGCCGGGGTGGTGGTTTCGCGGCCGGCAGCGGTAGCCCGTCCGGCAGTCCAGTCATCCTTCAAACCAGTGCCCACGGTGCTTGACCCAGGCTGGGCGCGACCCGCTGAAGCGGCGGCCACTGCGGACCGAGGGGTCGAATAGGGGCGGCCGGCGGCCGGGTTGGAGTTGTTCGAGGAGCCAGCGTCGCCGTCCGCAGCGGCGCTACGTCCGGGGCCGACCGCGTAGCCGGGTGCATTCGAAGGGGCGGCGGAACGGGCGGGTTGTGCACTTGTTCCACCCGAACGGCCGCTGCCTGGGTTCGCGGGGCGAGTGGTGGCCATGTCGGGGCCGTCGAGGCGGGCGTCGCGCAGGCTCCACCAGCCCGTGCCGGCCAGCGTAGCCAGCAGCAGGCTGGCCGCGGCCACCCAGCGGGTAGCCACGAGGCGGCGCCGGTAAGTTTCATTCTGGCGAACGAGCAGGGAATTGTCAATCTGGTCCCACAGCAGGGGGCGCGGGGGCACGGCGGCCTCCTCGCCCAAGTGGTGGCGAAACAGGTCTTCCAGGCTGCCGGTGGGTTTGGGCGTAGAGTTTTCCTCGATAGGATTAATTGACATGGCGGATTGGAGCATTCAGGCGCTCCAGCTTGGTTTGTAAGATGACGCGGGCCCGGGAATATTGCGACTTGCTGGTGCCCTCGGTAATGCTCAATAATTCTCCGATTTCCTTGTGGGTGTAGCCTTCGATAGCGTAGAGGTTGAAGACCATGCGGTAGCGGGGGGCCAGCTCCTGCACCATGGCCAGCAGCTCCTGGAAGTGGTAGTTGCTCAGGGTAAACTCGGCGCTGGCCAGGGTTTCGGGGTAGTCGCCGTCGCTCACCGCCACCAGCGAGGCGTTGCGGCGGTGCTGGCGCAGGGCCGCGTTAATCATGATGCGGCGAATCCAGAATTCCAGCGGGCACTCGCGGCGGAAGCTGGCCAGGGTGCGGAACACGGTCAGGAAACCTTCCTGCAGCACGTCTTCGGCCTCGAAGGTGGTTTGGGCGTAGCGCAGACACACGGCCATCATTTTGCCGGCGTACTTGTCGTAGAGCAGCTTTTGGGCCAGTTGGCGGCCGCGCAGGCAGCCGTCAATCAGCTCGGCTTCGGTGGGCGGGCCGGCAGTGGCGGCGCGGCTGGCCGTGAGGCGCGGCGCCACGGGCGGCTGGCTGGGCAGCACGTCGTCGGCCCCGAAAGCGAACCAGGTAGCAGTGCTCATGCGGGCAGCCGGTAACCCGTGCCGGCGGGGGAAGAAACGGTAGAGATGGTCATTTTTTGCAGCGTACGGAAGGAAAATCAGGCGATAGAAAGCAGGCCTGTGGCGGGCCTGCTGCATGTGGATGCCGGCCCGCGCAAAAAGGTTGCAACCGGCCCGCGGCAGGACGCGAGTAGGAAGCAAAAAAAGACGGGCCACCAAGGCACATCAAAACAGCAGTGCTTGGCCAGTTCCACAATTTGAGAAAAATAACCAGGAGTTAAGAACAGCGGGGTGAAACAAAGCCCGCGCATTTCATGTACATACATTAAATGCGTGTCAACCGCCCACAAGCACTTGCTTGTCCTGGGGGCGTTGCTTTCGTAATCTGTCAAATCTTCTCACCAACCCCTTTTTCATGAAAACCCTTGTGCTGTTCTATTCCACCTACGGCCACGTTTGGAAACTGGCCGAAGCCGTCGCCGAAGGCGCCCGCCAAGTGGCCGGCAACGAAGTCTTGGTGAAGCGCGTGCCCGAAACCCTGCCCAAAGAGTTGCTGGACCAAATTGGCGCAACCGGCGCCCAGCAGGCCTTCGCGCACGTGCCCGTGGCCACTCCCGACGAGCTGAAAGAGTACGACGCCATTATCCTGGGCACGCCCACGCGCTACGGCAACATGTGCGGCCAGATTCAAGCCTACCTCGACAGCACCGGCGGCCTGTGGGCCACGGGCGCGCTGGTGGGCAAGGTGGGCGGCGGTTTCGTGAGCACCGCCACCCAGCACGGCGGCCAGGAAACCACGCTGCGCGCCGTGCACACCGCGCTGCTGCACCACGGCATGGTCATCGTGGGCCTGCCTTACGCCTGGCAGGGCCAGATGGGCCACGAGGAAGTGACCGGCGGCACGCCCTACGGCGCCAGCACCGTGGCCGGCGGCCAGGGCGAGCGCCAGCCCAGCGAGAACGAGCTGGAAGGCGCCCGCTTCCAAGGCAAGTTCACGGCGGAAGTCGCGCGCAAGCAGGCGGCGAAATAAACAGCCTGCTGGGTTGCTACGGCGGCACCAGTTTATCAGCTTGAAACCCGGCAATTCCTTGCGAATTGCCGGGTTTTTTGTGGGCCGCCATCCCGTTGGGCTCCCGCTGCCACCACTCACCGCCGGGTCCCGCCGTTGGGCGAAACCCGGAAAAGACAGGCCGTGAGCCGCTTACTTTTGCAGCACTCTCTTCAACTCCTAATTCCATGCAAGTCGACTTCGACCCCGGTGCAATGGCCCCGCAAGCCGGCCCGGCCCGCTTGCCGGGCCTGGCCCGCGCCGGCCGCACAGGCCACATCGAACGGGAGGTGTTGCCTCGCATCACGGCCCGAGGGCTGCTGCTATACGGACTGTTCTACTTGTTATTTGGCGTCTTCTACGCGAGCACCATTGCTTATTCGATACAGGATTACCAGACCAGCAATCTGCCCAATGACCTGCGCCGGGTGCTGCTCGTCGATTATCCCCTCAAAGCCCTCTGGACCCTGCCGGTGTGGTGGCTGCTGTTTCGGGGGCCGTTGCGGCGCGTGAGCTGGCCTTGGCGCCTGCTTCACCACGCGTGGTTGTGTCCGCTGTGGGTGGCGGTTTGGCTCGGCAGCTACTACGCGGCGGCGGGCTGGCTGGGCGTGGGCACCATCCGGGGTTCGGGCCGTGTCTGGGACGTATACATCCCGGTGTTGTTCTACGGCTTTCAGTTTGGGCTGCTGCACGCCACGGGCTTCATTCAACAGCTGCAGCAGCGCAGCAACTTGGAGCACCAGCTCCGCGAGCAGGCCCACCACAGCGAGCTGGCGACCCTAAAGGCTCAAATCGACCCGCACTTTCTGTTCAACACGCTCAACTCCATCAGCGCCTCGGTGCCGCCGGAGCTGGAGCGCACCCGCGAGCTGATTGCCCAACTGGCCCACACGTTCCGGTTCGCCCTGGCCGCTTCCCGCCAGGAACGGCTGCCTTTGGGCGAGGAGCTGGCCTTCCTCCAAGACTATCTGGCGCTGGAACAGGCCCGCTTTGGGGAGCGGTTGGCAGTCCGCTTTGAAGTGGACGACCGCCTGCTGGCCCAGCCGGTGCCGCCCATGCTGGTGCAGCCGCTGGTCGAAAACGCCGTGCGCCACGGCCTGGGCCCGAGCGTGGCCGGGGGCCGCCTGACGGTGACGGCCGCGCCCTACGGCCCCGCCGCCCTGCGCATCACCGTGGCCGATACCGGCGTGGGCACTCCCAACCCGGCCGCGTTGCTGAGTGGCGCGGCCGGCCTGGGCCTGCGCAATACCCACGCCCGCCTGCTGGCGCTGGGCAGCCCGGGCCTGGAAATCAGCGCCAACGAGCCGAGCGGCCTGCGGGTGAGCTGCGTGCTGCCCTTGCTGGACTGGCAGGCCCGCGCCCCGGCGACTTTCCCTCCTCGCACCACTGCCGAATCCGTGCGCTCATGACCACGCTCATCATCGACGACGAAGCCCCGGCGCGCCTCATCGTGCGGCAGTACCTGGCCGATTTTCCGCAGGTCACGGTAGTGGCCGAGTGCACCGACGGCCTGGCGGCGCTGGCCGCCATCCGCGACCACCGGCCCGAGCTGGTGTTTCTCGACATCCAGATGCCCGGCCTCACGGGGTTCGAAGTGCTGGCGCAACTCACGGAGGTGCCGCGCGTCATTTTCTCCACCGCTTACCAGCAATATGCTTTGGATGCCTTTGCGGCCGGGGCCGTCGACTACCTGCTCAAGCCCTACGACCGGGCCCGGTTTCGCCAGGCGGTGGGGCGGGTGCTCAGCCAGCCGGCCGCGCCCGATGCCGCGCTTGGCCGCCTGCTTCAGCGCCTCGACGAAGCCAGTGCCCCGGTGCCGACGTTTTACCCGCGCCGGCTGTTTGTGCCCCAGGGCGGCCGGCTGGTGGCCGTGGCGGTGGCCGACATCCAGTTTGTGGAAGCCGCCGGCGACTACGCCACGCTGCACACCGTCCGCGGCCAGTTCTTCAGCAGCCTCGGCCTGGGCCAGCTCGCCCAGCGGCTCGACCCGGAGCGGTTCCTGCGCATTCACCGCTCGGTGCTGGTGGCGCTCGATGCCGTGCACGACCTGGAGCGCGACGGCAGCGGCGGCTACCACGCCACGCTGGCCGGCGGCCGGGTGGTGCGCGTCAGCCGGGGCTACGCCGACACCGTGCGGCCGCTGCTGGGCTGAACTCGGTCATGAAAAATTAATGTCGAGAACAGAAAGCCGATATTGTTTATAAAATAAACTAGTTTACATTTGTTGTAATGCTGGTTGGCGGCGGCGATAAACGGGCCGATGCCGCTGCGAGACCGTGCCACTCGCGCCGCTTCCTTACTACCGACAACCGGCTATAAATCTGCTTTTCTCACCTTTCTGCAAGCTGTCTTCTTCATGAAAAACGCCTTACTCGTTCTCGCATTCTCGGTGGCCATCCTGGGCACTACGCAAGCCGGGGCGCAAACCGCTGCTCCCGCCCCGGCAACTCCGGCCCGGCCGGCCGCTCCCGCACCCGTTGGTGCCCCGGTCCCGGCGGCGCCCAAGCCGCTGGTGCTGCCCGAAGCACCCAAGGGCAGCGGCCGCCTGAGCGGCACCGTACTCGACGCCGCCTCCAAAAAGCCCGTGGAATTTGCCACCGTGGCCCTGCTGCCCGCCACCGGCGACACGCCCGTGGACGGCACCGTGGCCGATGAAAAAGGCCGCTTTAGCCTGCGCGGGCTGGCCCCTGGTGCTTATCGTCTGCAAATCAGCTTTCTCGGCTACGCGGCCCTGACCCGCGACGTGGCCGTGACCGGCGGCAGCACCGACCTGGGCCCGCTGGCCCTCACCGCCACCGCCCAGCAGCTGGGCAACGTGACCGTGACCGGCGAAAAGGAAACCGTGGAGGTGCGGCCCGACCGCATCGTGTACAACGCCGACCGCGACCTGACCAACAAGGGCGGCGTGGCCGCCGACGTACTCCGTAAAGTGCCCCTGCTGAACGTGGACCTCGAGGGCAACGTGCAGCTGCGCGGCAGCTCCAACATCCGGGTGCTCATCAACAACAAGCCCAGCAGCATATTGGCCGGCAACCTGGCCGACGCCCTCAAGCAACTGCCCGCCGACCAGATTGCCTCGGTGGAGGTCATCACCACGCCGGGGGCGAAGTACGACGGCGAGGGCACGGCCGGCATCGTGAACATCATTCTGAAGAAGAACAACCTGCAGGGCGTGAGCGGCAACGTGGGCGCCGCCGCCGGCAACCGCAGCTCGAACGGCAACCTGGGCCTGAACGTGCGGCGCGGCAAGTTTGGGGTGAGCAGCAACGCCAGCGGCTACGTGTACTACAGCCCCAGCGCCAGCAACCTGCGCCGCACCAACTTCGACGGCCCGGGGTCCGACAACGTCGTCTCGACGCTGAACCAGGACGGCAACGGCGACAACCTGGGCGGCGGCGGCTACGGCCGCGTGAGCTTCGACTACGACCCGGCCAAGAACCACAGCTTCGCCGTGGGCCTCAGCGGCAGCCTGAACCGTAACAACAGCAACAGCGAGCAGGTGAACAACCTGCAAACCCTGGCGGGCCCCGCGCCCAGCCAGCTCTTCACCCGCGCCACCGATTACGAGTACCAGTCGCAGAGCTACGACGTGAACGGCACCTACACCCGCACCTTCGAGGGGCAGCCGCGCCGGGAGTGGAGCGTGCTGGGCCAGCACTCGCGCAACCGCAACCTGCAGCCCTACGCCCTCAACCAGTTCGACAACCAGTTCACCGCCGCCGGCCTGCCCAACTACCGGGAAAGCAGCGACAACCTCTCGCGCAACCTCGAAACCACGCTCCAAACCGACTACACGCACCCCATCGGCGAGAAGCGCAGCGTGGAAATCGGGGCCAAAACCATTTTGCGCCGCGTGCTGAGCGACTACCAAATTGACACGCTGCGCGGCGAAAACGGCACCTTCCTCACTGACTTTCAGCGCTCCAACCGGTTCGACTACGACCAGAACGTGGCGGCGGCCTACGCCACCTACGGCTTCCCGCTGGGCGCCAAGGTGAGTTCGCGCCTCGGCACCCGCCTGGAGCGCACCGACATCGTCGGCCGCTTCGAGCAGAACGACATCACGCGCTTCACCAACGGCTACACCAGCCTGCTGCCCAACGCCAGCGTGAGCTACGCCCGCAAGCCCGGCAACACCCTGCGCCTGGCCTACAGCCGCCGCATCCAGCGGCCCCTGATTTTCTACCTCAACCCCTACGAAAACCGCGTCGACAAATTCAACGTGAGCCGGGGTAATCCCCAGCTCGACCCCGAATTCACGGACAGCTACGAGCTGAACTACAGCACGTTCGTCAAGGGCTCGGTGCTGAACTTCTCGCTCTTCACCCGCCAGACCAACAACGCCATTGAGGCCGTGCGCACCCAGCGCCTCGACACCACTGTGACCAGTTACGCCAACATTGCCCGCAACCGCAGCTACGGCGGCAGCGTGTTCGGCTCCTTCAAGCCCACCACCAAGTGGGAGGTCAGCGGCTCCAGCACGTTCACCTACGTGTTCCTGCGCTCGGGCTTCCTGAACACCACCAACCAGGGCCTGATTTTCAACATCAACGCCAACTCCACCTACAAATTCACCAAGGCCCTGAGCGCCCAGTTCTTCGGCGGCATCAACTCCTCGCGCGTGCTGCTGCAGGGCCGCGCCGCTGCCTGGAACTGGTACTCCCTCGGCTTCAAAAAAACCATCCTGAAGGAAAAAGGCGACATCACCCTGAACGCCGACAACTTCCTCCGCGCCCGCCGCGACCTCAGCTCCAACGTCAACACGCCCTTCTTCGCGCTGGAGCAGCACAACTACATTGCCCTGCGCGGCATCCGCCTGGCCTTCGGCTACCGCTTCGGCAAGATTGAAAACGCCCCGCCCAAGCAGCGCCGCAGCATCCGCAACGACGACACCAAAGCCGGCGAAACCCAAGGCCAGCAGTGAGGCGCTGCGCTGCGCTTAACGAAGACTGAGCAATAAGCAATGAGCAAAAGGAACGTCATGCTGAGCGAAGTCGAAGCATCTCGCTTCGTTGCACGATTGAGTCACTGCCGCACGCGAGATGTCTCGGCAAGCTCGACATGACGTTCCTTTTGCTCATTGCTCATTGCTCATTGCTCATTGCTCATTGCTCATTAAGCGCAGCGCCTTGCCCGTTCCAAATAGCCCACGCTGCCTCGGCCTGCAGGCAAAGCATTTCGAACCCGTTTTTCACCTGCGCGCCGGCGGCTTTGCCCTTGGCCATGAACAGCGTTTCGGTGGGGTTGTACACTAAATCGTAAAGGTGGTGCTGCTCGGTGAGGGCCTCGTAGGGCAGGGGCGGGCACTCGTCGATGCGCGGAAAAGTGCCCACCGGCGTGGCGTTGATGATGAGCGCGTGCGCCGCTACCAGTTGGGGCGTGAGGTCGTCATACGTCAGCCCGACACCCAGTGGGTTGCGCGACACGGACCAGTGCGGAATGGCCAGCTCCTGCAGGGCCACGGTCACGGCTTTGGCCGCTCCGCCGGTGCCCAGCACCAACGCCCGCGCGTCCGGCGGATTCGGAAAAAAAGTGCGTAACGACTCGCGGAAGCCCACATAATCGGTGTTGTGGCCCCGCAAAAGGCCGTCGGGCAGGCGCTCAATTACGTTCACGGCGCCCACGCGGCGGGCCGAAGGCGCCAACTCGTCGAGGTAGGCCACCACGGTTTCCTTGTAGGGCACGGTCACATTCAGGCCCACGAGGTCGGGGTGGGCGGCCAGCAGCGCGGGCAATTCGGCCACCGTAGCCAGCTCAAACAGGTCGTACTGGTGCTCGGCCAGCTCCAACGAGTAGAATTTCTGGTTGAAGTAAGTCTGCGAAAACGAGTGGCTGAGGGTGCGGCCAATGAGCCCAAACTGACGCATGGTGGTGAAACAGTTATCAGTCAACAATGAGCATTAATGGTTGTCAACACCTATCGAGCAGACTTGCTCATTGTTAATTGTTAATTGTTAATTGACTTTTACTGCCCAGCTTGCCTTTTAAAAACGACCACAGCGGCGGCAGCACCGACACCAGGATGATGCCGTAGATGACCAGCGTGAAGTTTTTCTGCACCCATTCGATGTTGCCGAAAAAGTAGCCCGCCAGCGTCAGCGAGATAACCCAGAGCGCCGCCCCGGCTACGCTGTAGGTTACGAAGAAACGGTAGGTCATGGTGCCCACGCCGGCCACAAACGGCGCGAACGTGCGTACGATGGGCACGAAGCGCGCCATGATGATGGTCTTGCCGCCGTGCTTGGCGTAAAACGCCTGCGTCTGGTCCAGGTATTTGCGGTTCAGAAACTTGTAGTCCTCCCGGAACACCCGCGGTCCGAGGTAGTCGCCCACGAAGTAGTTCAGGTTGTCGCCGATGAACGCCGCCGCCATCAGCAGCGGAATCAGAATCACCACGTTGAGCAGAGAATGGCCCGTTTCGGGGTTGGGCTGGGCCGCCAGCGTGCCGGCCACGAACAGCAGCGAGTCGCCGGGCAAAAAGGGAAACACGATGACCCCGGTTTCGGTGAAGATGATGAGGAACAGGATGAGGTAGGTGAGGTTGCCGTAGTCGTGAACCAGCAGCTTGAGGTGCACGTCGAGGTGCAGCACGATGTCGAAGAAATGCTTGAGAAGTTCCATGCCGGGCGTAGGTGAGCCACAAAGAAAACCGGCCGCCGTCGAAACCGCCGCCGCTTCGCCGGCATCCGCCGCGCGCCACGCGGCGCCGTTCCCGATGGATTATTTATTTTCTGCCTAAGATGCAAAAAACAAAAAATCGACTTACTGCGGCTAAAAGACTCACTAAAACAACGTTGGAGTCCGAAATTGCTCCAGCCAATGCCCTTCGCTCCAAAATATGGCACGACCTGTGATGGAGGCCGGTGCGCTTAAAAATTGGCGAGCAATGCTGGGCTTTCCATCGCACTAAAGCCGCGTTTTTATTGGCCCAGCCTCGGCTGGTGCTTTGCCGTTGCAAAACTAAAGAGTTTACTTATTCGATGATTGTTTATCAAGGTGGCGATTGGTGGCGGGCTCTGGGGCATTTCCACGCCTCCGCCGTTATCCGGCTGCTCTTGAAGCGGGTCGCCCTGGTCGGGCTCTATGGCTCCGCCATTGCCATCGTCAGCATTGACTTTCATACCCTTAATGTCCGCATCGGCCGCGAGTACCTTTCCATTCTGGGCATTTTGCTCAGCCTGCTGCTGGTGTTTCGCACCAACACCGCCTACGACCGCTACTACGAAGGGCGCGGCGCCTGGGGGGTGCTGGTGTCGCAGTGCCGGGGCCTGGCCATGGAAATGAACGCCCTGCTGCCCCGCGAGGCCAAGTCCAGCCGCCGCTACTTCGCCGCCCTCATTTCCAACTTCCCCATTGCCGTGGAAGGCAGCCTGCGCAACCGCGTGCGGTTCGACAAGATGGAGGCTACGCCCGATATCATCGAGCGCCTGCAAAAGGCCGAGAGCGTGGCCTCCACCATCATCGCCGTGCTCATGGAAAGCGTGGAACAGCTGCGCCAGGTCCAGATTTTTGACCCCATTCACCTCGTCAACCTCAAGCAGCACTACCTGGCCATGATGGCCGTGAACGGCACCTGCGAGCGAATTAAATCCACGCCCATTCCGTACTCGTACAGCTTTTTCATCAAGTGCTACATCACCGTCTTCATCATGGTGATGCCCCTGGTGCTGGTCGACTCCTGCGGCTGGTGGATGGTGCCCATCACCATGATTGGAGCCTACGCCATGCTGGGCCTGGAAATGATTGGCAACGAAATTGAAAACCCATTCGGCCACGACAGCAACGACCTGCCCATCACCCAACTCTCCAACAAAATCCGCGTCAGCGTGCATGACCTGCTGGGCGTAGAGCTTCCGGCCGAAAAAAAGGCCTTGGCTACGGTGCCATACAGCGTGGTTCACTGAAAAGCACTGTGGAATTACTTATCTGGTAAGTAAATACTTAGTGACACTAGACAGGAGCCGAGTCCGGTACTGTTTTTGCACTCAATTCACAATTGCATAAATTTTTTAAGAAGCATTAGCTCTTTTTTTAACCCCTTCGTATATGCGCCTCGTTCGGTTATGCAGATAGAGCGCTTCCAAACTTCTTACAATCAATCCCCCAAATTTTCCATGCAAACATTAACTTTTACTCAAAAACTTAACTTCAGCAGTTGGCTGCGTTTCGTTTTTCCGATGCTGATTATGCTGCTGGGCAGTCAATCGGCACGGGCTCAAAATGTGGTGGCTACTAATAATGCTGTTACCCTCACCCAGCAGCCAACAGGTAATCCTTCGGTAGCGGGCCTGAACTATGCTGGGCGGTATGATGACTCTCCTTTCACTACTTATTCCAAATTGGGCGACACCCGGACCAATCCGGTGACTCCCCCGCCTTTTTTGGGTACCTATGATTTGGATGGAAACAGCCAGTTACGGCTGACCAAAGCAACTGCTGTTGAATTCATCATTTCAAACAACACCATCATCGATGACGTGGCGCTGCAATACCGGGTGTATTTGTCGGGAAGCACGCAATTGCCCAACTATACTTCGGTGCCCTTGGCATCCATTGGCAGTGACACGTACGAGGCTGCCGGACTCGACCTAAACTTGATAGGCGGCTTGGTTAACGGCGGTACCTACACACTAGAAGTACGCTATATTACGGTTGCTACCCGAGCCGGTACCACTAGAACATTTATCGAACCTTCGGGCACTCCGGCATATACGGCCGTTTTCAGCCTATCACCCCCCACCAACACCCCTCCCGGTGGCGTTACCAATTGGATAAGTAATGGCAATGCTGCCAGAGGAGAAGATGCTAACTGGTTTAATGGCGCCAATTGGAGCAATGGTGTGCCCAATCGTTTTTCTGACGTGTTCATCCCCGATAAGTCGCCCGGGACTCCCCCCACTATTACTCCGGTGTTGGATAGCAGATTAGTGACTTACGAAGCGCGTAATCTTACCATTGCGGCTCCAACCAACTCTGAGCGGGGCCTCATCCGCTTGCTGAGTGCGACGTTAAAAATTTACGGCGACTTAGCCAACGGCAGTTCCGGTTTGTTAGCCGTAACAGAAAGCGCTACCAATGGCAACTCGACGGTGATTTTTGCAGGGGGTAATCAGAGAATCGACCAAGGCCGCATTGCCAATGTAATCATCGAGGGCACTGGCATAAAATCACTTACAGGCAGCCTTGAAATTGCCAGCTCTCTCGTTTTTTCACCTGGGGTAAGTGCATCATTGCGGACATCTTCTGTAAATGGTAATGGGGATTTGGAAATACAAACCACTAAGCCTTTGGAAGTTAATGTCAACCTCGGTACTACTGGGAGCGTAAGTGGTGAAACCAATACGGCTCTCGTTCTTGGCGTCCTTCGGGCCACCCGCGAAACAGTGCAGGGCGTGACCGAAACCTTTGGCAACATTGGTGTAGATATTACGATATTTGGCCGTTCCGACGCTGGCACTGGCTTAATTACCCGCATTACCAATGACCGTTTTTTCGGGCCTATCAACACTGCAGCAGTAAGCATTAAACGCTATTACAACGTTAGCATAAACAATCAGGCGAACCTTAATGCTACAGTAGTATTTCATTACCTCGATTCTACTGATAACAACAATGGTGCGATTGACGAACTGAACGGCAACGTGGAGAGTAGGTTGATTATGTTCCGTACTAACAACAACGGGGTGCCGTTCCAACCTCTGTACGGAGTGGTGAACACGGCTAACAACACCGTGACGCAAACCGGCATCCCGACCATCAACACTATCACATTGGCCGACCGCGACCGGCCGCTGCCCGTCACCCTGACTTCGTTTGATGCCAAGCGTGTAGGCGCTGACGCGCTGGTAACCTGGCAAACCGCTTCGGAATTAAACAACAAAGGCTTCAACGTGCAGGTATCGACCGACGGCAAGGAGTACCGCACGCTTGGCTTCGTAGCCAGCGCCTCGCCCAACAGCGTGCGCGCCACCAATTACAGCTACACGGATACCGAAAAGAACAAAGCCGGCGTGCGCTACTACCGCCTGATGCAGGTGGACGTGGACGGGAAGACGACTTTTTTCAGCCCCCGCGCAGTGTCCTTCGAGGGAAAAGTAGCCAGTGAAGGCGTCACCGCCGTTGCTTATCCGAATCCTTTCACCAACTCCAACGAGGTGCGCTTAAGCCTGCGCTCGGAAGTCGAAGGCCAAGGCGTGGTGCGCATCACCGACATGACGGGCCGTACAATTGGCCAACGTCAGATTGCGCTCGGCACCGGTAACAACGACGTCGAGCTTCCCCGCCTGGGCGACCTGCAAGCCGGCATTTATATGGTGCGCGTGACCTTGCCCACCGGCGAAACGCAGAACCTAAAAGTGGTGAAGCAATAAGCTTCCCGCCGTAGCTAAGAAACGCCGGCTTCCGCAAGGAAGCCGGCGTTTTTCGTGATATATGGTCCAGGCGTGCCATGCGCTGGGCGGCTGAGTCGCTAGCCGCGCGGCATGGAGGTGCCCGGCTTGCTGGTCTTGGCGGGCGGGCGGAACATGGGGTCCACGGCGTCCATGTCGAGGAAGTGGGAGAACGTGTCGCCGCGCAGGCCCAGGCGAATGGTTTCGAGGCTGACTACTTCGTTGGGAGCGATGTTGCCCAGGTTCACGTTGGTGCCCAGCAGCTTGATGAACCACACTTGCTGGGCCTTTTGCGGGGCTTCCCACAGAATTTTCTCGGAGGGAATCTTGGTCAGAATTTCTTCCACCAGGCCCGAGCGCACCTCGCCGGTGCTGCGGAACAGGCCCACGTTGCCGCCCTCGCGGGCCTCGCCGATGACCTTGATGGCGCCGGCAGCCAGCTCGGTTTCCATCTGCGAAATCCACTTGTAGGGCGGAATGATTTTTTCGGCGTCTTTCGACCCCACTTCGCTCAGCACCCGCACCGCCTTGCTCAGCTCGCGGATGTACTCGCACTTGCGGTCGTGGTCGAGGTCGATGCTGCCATCGGACACCTCGGCGTATTCCATGCCGTGGGTATCGAGCAGGCGGCGGTAGTCGTCGAACTGGTTGCGGATGATAAAGGCTTCGAATAGCGTGCCGCCGAAGTACACCGGAATGTCGGCCGCGCGGTAGATTTCGAGCTTGCGCCTGAGGTTGGGCACTACGTAGGAGGTGGCCCAGCCCAGCTTCACCACGTCGGTGTAAGCCGCGCCCACTTCCAGAAAATCCTCCACTTCGCGCAGGCTCATGCCCTTGTCCATGACCATGGTGTAGCCTTGTTCGCGGGGCTTGGGCGTGCGCTCGGGGAGTTGAGAAAGGTCGTAATTCATTGGTTGATGTGCTGATTCATTAATGTGCTGATGTGCTCATATGCTTTGATGGGGCTTGGCAGCCCACAAAAAAACCGCCTGCGCGAACGCAGGCGGTTGCAAAAGTAATCTAGCCAGTTCCGGTTAGTGCCTATGCGTACGGTTTATCGTGGTCGTAGCGCATAAGCGCATCAAAAAAACCAGCGCAGCCTGTCAGCCCATCAACGAATCAGTCCATCAATCTTATTTCCGGAACTGCTCGATGAGCTTCTTCAGGCCCGGCTGCTCGCGCAGCGCCGGGAAGTAGTCAAATAGCAGAATGTGCTGCTCGTAGTTGAGCGTGAGGGCCGTTTCCAAGGTGGTGTAAGCTTCGCGCATGCGGCCGTCGGCCAGCAGGTAAGCGCACAGCATGTAGTGGAAATGAGCCTCGTGCGGGTGCAGCTCCACCGCGTGGCGCACCAGGTCCACGGCTTCGGCAAAGTGGCCCTGCTCGTAGAGAATAGCGCTCCAGCTCACCCAGCCCTGCACGTCGTCGGGCGCCACCTCGGTGGCTTTCTCGTACGATTCCAGGGCGCTGACCACGTTGCCCACTTGGTTTTCGGCCGCGCCCAGCGCCGACCAGTACTCGCCGCTCTCGGCGTAGAGCTCGGTGGCTTTGCGGAAGTAGTGAATGGCCTCGAACCAGCGCCCCTGCTCCTGCAGCAGCACGCCCTGGCCAAACCAGGCCTCGTCCATCTCAGGGTTCAGCTCCAGGGCCTGGCGGTAGTAGCGGCGGGCGGGCTCCCACTCGCGCAGCTTCTCGTAGCACTCGCCGATGTTGCACAGGGCTTCGTCGGTGGGTTCGCCGGTGGGGTAGGCCAACTCAAACTCCGGAATGGCCTTCAGGTACTCCTGCTGACACACAAAAGTGTCAGCCAGCCAGTGGTGGGCGTCGTGAAAATCGGGGCTGATGACCACGGCGTAGTCAAAGGCTTCCGCGGCCTTGGTGAAGTCCTCGCGGCGGTACCAGTACTGCCCCAGGTTGTACCAAGCCGTGGCCGAGTACGGGTCATCGTCGGTGAAGCGCTTGAAAAATTCCTCGTGCTCCTCCAGCCGGGCCGTGATGTCGAGGCAGTGCAGCAGCTCCTGCACCCCGGTTTCGTTGTCGGGGTTGAGGCGCAGGCTTTGCTTGTAGTGCTTGGCCGCGCTCTTGAATTTCTGCCAGCTCTGAAAGGCCAGGCCGAGGTTAAAATGAATGTCTTCGCGCTCGGGCTCCTGTTCCAGGCCGGTCCGAAAGAAGTCCACCGCCTGGGCAAACTCGCCCCGTTGCGTGCTGATGATGCCCCGCGTCACGGCCACGTCGGCGTTGGTGGGGTCCAGCGCCGCTACTTCGTCAATCTGGCGCTCGGCTTCGGAATAGTCGCCGCGCATGGCCGTCACCTGGGCGCGGTCAATCAGCAGCTCGGTTGAGAAAGGGTACTGGCCCAAGGCCGCTTCGCAGGCTTGCAGGGCGTTGTCAAATTCAGCGTTGGTAACGTAGTGGTCGATGATGTTCTCAAAGTCTTCCAAATCGAAGAAGACGGGTTCCTGCTGGGCCACCATGCGCTCAAAGCGGCGCACGACGTCCAGCACGGCCCGGTGGTTTTCAAAATGTTCGTTCATGCGCATAAAGTCGCAGTTAAGTGGATTAATCTGGTTTTGTGGGGGGCCGTAGTCGGCGGCGGGCGGCTGGGGCCCCGCCGCTCGTTAGCGCCGTTCCACTCCACTTTATCAGTGCGCTATCAATAATAACAAATATTGGTCAAAACCGTGCAATCCGGCTGTTGCTAAGATACGGTAACCGCTGTGAAGGCGGACGGATTTGCCGATAATTCGGCCGCGCACCACGCCAGAGTGTCGGCTAACGGCCGGAATTCTAGGCCGGTAGCACTTTGTACTTTAGCGTGTGCGTACACCACCGGCCGGCGGCCGGCGCGGGCCGTATCGCGGGTAATGAGCGGCCGGGCGCCGGTGAGCACGGCCCGGGCGTGCTCCAGGCGCCACACGATTTCGGCCGCCCAGCCGGGCACGGCCACCGTGGGCGGCCGGCGGTGCATGGCCGCGGCGGCTTGCCGGAAAAAATCAGCCAGCGGCAGGGCTTCCGCGCTCAAAATGAACCGCTCCCCGCTCAGCGCCGGCTGGTCCAGCGCCAGGGCCAGCAGTTGCGCCACCACGTCGCGCACGTCCACGAAGTTGACTAGTCCGCGGGTGAAGAAGCGGTGCTGCTGGTAGGCGTAGCGTAACAAACGGGTGCTGCTGCGGCGCCAGTCCCCTGGCCCCAGCACCACCGACGGATTGACGACGACGGCCGACAACCCTTCGGCTACCCCGCGCCATACTTCCAGCTCACCCAAGTACTTGGAGGTGGCGTAGGCCGGATGCGCCGCTCCCAGGTCCCACGTGGCTTTTTCGGTCACCGTCAGGGCCCCGTCGGGCCGGGCCACGCTGCCCGCCGCCGGCCCGCCCAGCGCGGCCACTGACGACACGTGCGCCAGCCGGACGCCCGGTCGCTCCAGGCAGGCATCGACCACGGCGGCGGTGCCCTGCACGTTCACAATTTGCAGCAAATCCTCGTCTTGCGGGGCGTACGACACCAACCCGGCGCAGTGAAAGACGTGCGTGACGTCGGGCGTGAGGGCGGTGCGCAGCAGCTCGGTGTCGAGCAGGTCGCCGGCCAGCCACTCCACGCCCGGCGCCGCGCCGGTGGGCACCGCGCCCCGGTGCAGCGCCCGCACGGCCAGCCCGCGCCCGCGCAATGCCTGCAACAAAAAGGAGCCAATCAGGCCGGTACCGCCGGTAACGAAAATCATGTTGTTCGTTGTCAGTTGCTTGTTGTCAGTTGGCAGTCCACGGAATCAGCTCAGCATAGCCTGACAACGAACAACCGGCAACTAACTCCATCAGAGGGTATTGTTCAGCAGCGGGAGGTGCAGCAGTTTCTCCATGTAGGGCTGCGGCAAGGCCCGGCTCAGCAGGGTTTCGGTGTGGCGCAGGTGGTGGGTGTCGGTGCCCACAAAATCCACCAAGCCGGCGTCAATCAACTGCTCGGCCACCCTTTTGGCCGCCGGCGAATAATACCCCGCCAGCGAGTTCAGATTGACTTGCAGCAAGACCCCGTAGTCGCGGCGCATCTTCTCAATGTCCGCCAAGCGGCCGTAGAGGTAGGTGTAGCGCTCCGGGTGGGCCAGCACGGGGCGGTAGCCTTGTGATTTCAACCCAAAAATAATTTCAAACAGGTTGAGCGGCTCGTTCATGTACGACGTCTCGAACAACAGGTACCGCTTGTCGCCCCCAAAAGTGAGCATCTCGGTGCCATCGGCCAGCTTGCGCCCCAGGAACTCGTCGAGGTAGTATTCCGCGGCGCATTCGAGGACCACATCGCCCAGGCCGGCGGCCGCGGCGGCCTCGCGCAGCTGGAGCAGCGCCGCCCGGATGCCCGCGGGGGTGTTTTTATAAAAGTCGCCCATGATGTGGGGCGTCATAATCAGCTTTCGGAAGCCCAGGTCCCGCAACGCCCGCAGCAAGTTCAGGGAGTGTTCCACGGTTTCGGCCCCGTCGTCGAGGCCGGGCAGCAGGTGCGAATGCATGTCGGCCCCGAGGGCGGCCAACAAGGGCGCCGCCGGGCCAGGCGCTGCCCCGCCAAAAAAACGTTGCCAGAGCGAAGACATTTACGGGTGACGCGTTAGGTGAAAAACTTCTTCAGCTTTTCGCCAAAGGTCAGCGGCTTGGCCAACGGCTCCTCGTAGTAGCCCTGCCCGTAAGCCCCGTAGCCGTAGCCGTACCCGTGGCCGTACCCGTAGCCGTACCCGCCGCTGGCGTGGGCATCGTTGAGGATGGTGCACATCCGGGTGAAGTTGTTGGTGCGCATCAGCCGGTTGATGTTTTTCACGAAAGATTTGCGCGAGTAATCGGCCCGCACAATGTAGAGCGGAATGTCGGCTTTGCGCATGATGAGAATGCCATCGGTGACGAGCCCCACCGGCGGCGTGTCAATCAAAATGACGTCGTAAATCAGAAACAGCTCCTGAATCATGGAGTCGAACCGGTCGCTCAGTATCAGCTCCGACGGGTTGGGCGGCGCCGGGCCGGCCGAGATAAACTGCAGCGAGTCGATGGTGGTCGGCTGAATGCATTCCGGCACGCTGTGGCGCTCAATGAGGATGGTGCTCACGCCCCGCGTGTTTT
Source organism: Hymenobacter sp. (assembly GCF_031398885.1). GTDB lineage: Bacteria > Bacteroidota > Bacteroidia > Cytophagales > Hymenobacteraceae > Hymenobacter. The sequence continues at coordinate 18,073 of NZ_JANNOD010000053.1, read as the reverse complement.
CGGCGCCAAAGGCCAGGTTCACTTTGGGCTTGCGCATGTCGAGGTCGAGGATGACGACGCGTTGCCCCGAGAGGGCAATGATGCCGCCGAGGTTCACCGTCACAAACGTCTTCCCTTCCCCCGAAATGGTGGAAGTAACCGAAATCAGGCGCTTCTTTTTGGCCGAGCTGATGAAGTCCAGGTTGGTTCGGATGGAGCGGATGGATTCGGAAATGGCCGATTTGGGGTTCTTGTCCACCACCAGCCGCGATATTTCCATTTTCTCCTTGTCGTAGGTAGGGATAATGCCCAGCACCGCCGCTTTGGTGTTGCGCTCCAACTCACGCACGTTCGTTACCGTGTTGTGCATGAAATAGCGCACCGCAATCAGCCCCAGGCCCAGCACCAAGCCACCGGCCAAGCCCGCCGCGTACACGATGAGCCGCACGGGGAAAATGGGCGCGGCCGGCGGCGACGCCGGCGACAAAATCTGAAAGTCGGCGGTATTGCCGGCTTTTTGGATGTTAAAATCGATTTTTTTCCCGAACAGAAACAGGTAGTTTTCGGTGTATAGGTTCAGCGGGCGTAGCAAGCGGGCCTGCCGGGTGGCCTGCGCGGGCAGGCTCAGCAGCGACTCGTTGAATTTGCCGCGCTGCTGGTCGAGCAGGACCAGCTTGCGGCGCATTAGCTTCTGGTCTTGCAGCAGCAGGCGCTTGATGTTGTCGCGGGTAAACGCCAGATTGGCCCTTTTCTGCTGAACCGACTCCGTCCTGTCAGTGTAGGAACGCAAGGTGCGGCGCAAGTCCCACTGCTGGCTGTTCAGTTCGTTCAGGGCCGAGGCCAGTTGCGGGTCCTCGATGGCGGCCAGGCCCGGAATGCTCTGCTCCACGGTTTCTTCCTCGGAGCTGGTGAGGCGTTCCTGGTCGGCCAGCCGGCTTATTTCCGCCAGCAGGGTTATTTTCTCCTCCATCTCGGTCCGGTCGGCCTCCAGCTTGTCCAGCTTGCCGGCAATAAGGGCCACGTCGGACTTCACGTCGTAGGTCTTGGTTTCTTCCGTAAAGCCCTGCAGCTTGTCCTCGGCTTGTTCCAGGCTGCGCTGCGTTTCGTTGAGGGCCTTGTCCAGGAAGCGTAGCTTGGCGGCCGTCGATTCCAGGGTGCGGGCCAGTTTCTCCTGCAAATACACAGTGTCAATCTTGTTGACGATGCCCTGCGCCTTGGTCGGGTTAAAGTCCGTGAAAGAAATCTGAATCGTGTTGGCTTCCGGGTTGACGATTTCGACGGCGAGATTCTTATCAAGGTAGGCGTTCACGGTGCCCTCGCTCAGGATGGTGAAGTGGTAGTCTTGGTCGCTCGCTTCGGCAGTGAGTTGTGGCGTGCCGGTGATTTTTAGCTTAATTCCGGGCAACTTAACGCTGTCGCCCAAGTTGTACTCGCCCCCGAGGGGCCGGCCCTGGCCCGCATAGTCCAGCTTGAAGCGTTGCGGGCCAAGGAAGCGCAGGTTGAATTTCTTGTTATAGAAGGCCGGGTCGGTGATGGCGTACCGGACCTGGAAGGGCGAGGAGCCATACAGCTCCGTCTCGAGCACCGTGCCCTGCACGTAATAATTCACGTCCAGGGCCAGTGAATCCTTCAAGCGGCGGTAGATGATGCCCGACTTAATCAACTCCACCTCGCCGGCCAGCTTGCCGCCGCGAGTTTTATCGGCTGCCGGGGGCAACTGGCCGGCCAGCCCGAGGGCGTTGGCTTCGGCACGCTCATCAATCTTCAGCAGCGAGGCCGACTTATACACCGGCTTGGTGTAGCGCAGGTAGAGCCAGGAAGCCGTCAGGCCCAATGCCACGAGCAACACCATCCACAGCAGGCTGCGGCGGGCCACCAGCACGAGGGTGGCAACGTCCAGCCCCGTCGCTTCGTCGTCCTCGCCGCCGTCTTGGGTGCCGGCCGCGGGGAGGGCCGGCGGCGCCGCAACCCCGCCGGTAGCGTTGCGGATGAGCTCTTCCAGTTCGGTGTTTTCGTTTATTGCCATTGCGATGATGGTGCCAACTCAAGGTCCAAGTAGTACATACGCGCCGATGCGGAAATCAGTGCCCTACCGCGCAACTTGGCTGATAATGAAGAACGTTGTGGTCAGCAACAGCGAAGCTAGGCTTAGGACGGGGCCAACGTCGGCCAAGGCGTCGAGCAGCGGGCGGCGGATGGGCTCCACGTAAATCACGTCGTTGGGCTCTATCTGGAGGTTGGCCCGGCGCATGCCGTCCAAGGTAGACAAATCAATCTGCTGCACGCGCGGATTTTTTAGGTCGCCCCGGATGATGCGGATGTTGTTGGCCCGGCCGCCGTTGCGGTAAAGCCCGTTGCCGCCGCCCTGGCCGTCGATGCCGCCGGCCAACGCCAGCACTTCCAGCAGGTTCATGTTGTCGTTGGTGAGCGAAATCACCTGCCCGCCCACCGCGCCCAGCACGAAAACGCGGTTGTTGGTCACCCGGGTCGTCACGAACGGCTCTTTGTAGTACTCGTTGAACAGGATGGCGAGGGTGCTGTCGGCTTGCAGCAGCGACAGGCCGCTAAGCCGCACCCGGCCCACAAGCGGCAGCACGGTAGTGCCGTCGGCCTGCACCGTGAAGGCCGAGCCCACGGTGGCGGCCCCGGCCCCCTGGCCGGTGTTGCGCGGCGGGGTCCGGCCGCCGCCCGTGGGGCCGTTGCGGCCGGGAAGGGTGCCGCTGGGCTGGCCAAACTGCAATTCCCCGTTGGGGTCCAGGATGCGCTCGCCCCGGTTGGTGTTCACCCGCACGTCGAGCTGGTCGTTGGGCTGGATGAGGTAGTTGCGCTCCGTCCGGTTCACGGCAATGCGGAGCTTGGTGCTGTCGAGCTGGCGGCCCTGCCCATCGGTAAGCCGAAACAACGTGCGCTGGTCGTAGTAGCGGGTGGTGGCGCACGATGAGAAAAGCAGCACCGCGGGCAGCGCGAGCAGCCACAGCCGCCCGGGGCGACAAAGAAGAAAATTCGGCATGAAGGCCAACGGGTGCTAATTCAAACGAAAAAGTAGAAAAAATTGGCGGTCAAAACCAAGTTCTCCTTAAAAAGTCTCAAAAGTAACGCTTTTGCGGGGCTCCTTCGAGAACAGACCTTTATGTTTTTGCCGTGCATTCGTGTTTTCAACTCCCCAAATCGTACTTTTACGAACCCTAAACCGGCTCTTCCCGGTTAAGCAGGTAGTCGACCTTGTTTCCACCAAATCCCACCCTCAGTTCCCTTTTCCATGGAAGCCGTAGCCACCGAAAACCAAACCATGATTGCCCAGATGGTGCGCGACTTTGGCGCCCAGCACATCAAGCCCAACATGATGAAGTGGGATGAGAGCCAGGAATTTCCCATCGACGTGTTTCATCAGTTGGGCGAGCTGGGCCTCATGGGTGTATTAGTGCCCCAGGAGTACGGCGGGTCCGGTTTTGGCTACATGGAATACGTCACCGCCATTGCCGAGCTGGCCAAGATTGACGGCAGCATCGGTCTGAGCATGGCCGCGCACAACTCGCTCTGCACCGGCCACATCCTGCAGCACGCCTCCGAGGAGCAGAAGCACAAATACCTCCCCAAGCTGGCCAGCGGCGAGTGGATTGGGGCCTGGGGCCTCACCGAGCCCAACACTGGCTCCGACGCGGGCAACATGCGCACCACCGCCGTGCTCGATGAGAGCGGCGAGAACTACGTCATCAACGGCGCCAAGAACTTCATCACCCACGGCAAGTCCGGCCACGTGGCCGTGGTGATTGTGCGCACCGGCGAGGTGGGCGACTCCCACGGCATGACGGCCTTCATCATCGAGCGCGGCACGCCCGGCTTCGCGGCCGGCCGCAAGGAAGACAAGCTCGGCATGCGCGCTTCGGAGACGACGGAGCTGATTTTTACCGACTGCGTGGTGCCCAAGGAAAACGTCATCGGCAAGGTGGGCGACGGCTTTGTGCAGAGCCTGAAAGTGCTTGATGGTGGCCGCATCAGCATCGCGGCCCTGAGCCTGGGCATTGCCCAGGGCGCCATGGAGGCCGCCACGCAGTACAGCAAGGAGCGCCAGCAGTTCAATCAGCCCATCAGCAACTTCCAGGGCATTGCCTTCAAGCTGGCCGACATGGCCACCGAAATCGAAGCCGCCAGCCTGCTCACCTACCGCGCCGCCGATATGAAGGACCGCGGCCTCAACGTGAACCTGGAATCGGCCATGGCCAAGCTCTACGCCTCGGAGGTGAGCGTGCGCGTGGCCACCGAGGGCGTGCAGATATTCGGCGGCTACGGCTACACCAAAGACTACCCGGCCGAGAAATACTACCGCGACGCCAAGCTCTGCACCATCGGCGAGGGCACCAGCGAGATTCAGAAGCTGGTCATTGCCCGGGCGCTGCTGAAATAAATCACGGATTTGTCGGATTAAAGACGGATTCGTCGGATTTCGTGGACGGCTCTGGTCGGGCTCGACCGAACCCTGGTCGCGAATCGACTACGAAATCCGACGAATCCGTTTTTAATCCGACAAATCCGTGATTATCTTTGCGGCCCGATTTACTCGGCGCCTCCCCTGAAAAATCTCCTCATTCCCTGATATGATTATCATTCAAATCAAAGACAACGAATCGGTTGACCGCGCCCTGAAGCGCTTCAAAAAGAAGTTTGAGCGCACCGGCGTCCTGAAAGAGTTGCGCCGCCGCACCTTTTTCCAGAAGCCCAGCATCACGGAGCGGAAGATGAAGCAGAAGGCCGTTTACAAGCTTGCCACCTACGGCCAGCCGAACGAATAGCCGAAGTTTCGCGCCGCGTTTGTCTTGCGAAAACCGGCCGGTTTGCCAATCAGGGCAAGCCGGCCGGTTTTTTCGCGTCCGTGTTGCAACGAAATATTTGGCGGAACGCAAAAAACCAGTACATTCAATGCCCGGCCCAAACGCCGGGCATTTCTGCTGTTGGTATGGATGCTTTTCTTGATTTTTTGCGCTTTGAGCGGCGCTACAGCCCCCACACGGTCACCTCGTACCAAACGGACCTGGGCCAGTTCGCAGCCTACCTGAAATCGGCGTACGAGCTGGCCGACCCGGCCCAGGCCACGCACCCGCTCATCCGGGGCTGGGTGGTGGCGCTGATGCAGCAGAACCTGGACCCGCGCACCGTGAACCGCAAAGTGGCCTGCCTGCGCTCGTACTTTAAGTTTCTGCTCCGGGCCGGCGCCATCGCAGCCAACCCCATGCTGCGCATCAAGGCGCCGAAGATGGCCAAGAAGCTGCCCGAGTTCGTGCCCGAAGAGGCATTAAACGGTCTGTTGAACTCGTTCGAGTTCGGCGAAGACTTCGCCGGCCAGCGCGACCAGCTGGTGCTGGAAATGCTTTACGGCACCGGCATCCGCCTCTCGGAGCTCATCGGCATCCACGCCGACGACGTGAGCCTGGGCGCCAGTACCGTGCGCGTGACCGGCAAGGGCAACAAGCAGCGCCTCGTGCCGCTGAACCCCACGCTCAAGCTGGTGATTGAGCGCTACCAGGCCCGCCGGGCGCACGAGTTTGGCCCGGTGGCCGGCCCGCTGCTGCTCACCGACAAGGGCGAGGCGATGTACGACAAGTTCGTGTACCGCACGGTGAAGCACTACCTGAGCCAGATTACCACTTCGGGCGCCCAGCAGCACCCGCACGCGCTGCGGCACGCGTTTGCCACCCATTTACTGGGGAAAGGGGCCGACCTCAATTCCATCAAAGAACTGCTGGGCCATGCCAGCTTGGCCGCCACCCAGGTGTACACGCACCTGTCCGTTGACCGGTTGAAATCCGTATTTGAACAGGCCCATCCGCGGGCCTAAGTTTTGTTTACCCTTTACCCTCTTAATCAACTGCTTTATGAAAGTTCAGATGCATTCGGTGCACTTCGACGCCGACCAGAAATTGCTTGATTTTGTTCAGCAACGTCTCAACAAACTGGAAACTTTTTATGACAAGGTCACCGAAGGCGAAGTGATTATGCGCCTCAACAACAAGGACGGCGTCGACAACAAAACCGTGGAAATAAAGCTGCTCGTTCCCGGCAACATTCTCTTCAGCCAGGAAGACGCCGCCTCGTTTGAGGCCGCTGCCGATGCCGCCTCGGAAAGCCTGCGTCGCCAAATCACCAAGCACAAGGAGAAGGCACTGGCCCATTAGCTTATGTTGTTAGCTGATGGCTGTTAGCCCATGAATCCTTTATTAAAAAAGCCTCGCTCGGTATTTCCGAGCGGGGCTTTTGCTTTCAAAAAAACTAACAGCTGATGGCTATCAGCCAACACCTAGTTGATTCCGAACTCGGCTTTGATTTGGGGCACGTAATCAAGCTTCTCCCAAGTGAAGGTTTCGAAGGTTTTCACGGTGCCGTCCTTCATGGTGCTTTGCACGGTGCCAGGCTGGCGGCCCATGTGGCCGTACGCCGCCGTCTGGGCGAAAATGGGATTCTGCAGACCGAAGCGCTGCACAATGGCGTAGGGGCGCAGGTCGAAGAGCTTGTTCACTTTCTCGGCAATTTCGCCGTCGGTCAAGACGCTGCCATTGGCGCCCTCGGCCTTGGTAGTGCCGTAGGTGGTCACGAACACGCCCACGGGCTGGGCCACGCCGATGGCGTAGGCCACCTGCACCAGCACTTGGTCGGCCACGCCGGCAGCCACCAGGTTCTTGGCGATGTGGCGGGCGGCGTAGGCCGCCGAGCGGTCCACTTTCGAAGAGTCCTTGCCGGAGAAGGCGCCGCCGCCGTGGGCGCCTTTGCCACCGTAGGTGTCCACGATGATTTTGCGGCCGGTGAGGCCGGAGTCGCCGTGCGGGCCGCCGATGACGAACTTGCCCGTGGGGTTGATGTGATAAGTAATCTGGTCGGTGAACAGCGCCTGCGCGTCGGCGCTGAGCCCGGCTTTCACCCGGGGGATGAGGGTGGCCAGCACGTCGGCCTTAATCTGGTCCAGCATGGCGCTTTCTGAGGCATCGAACTCGTCGTGCTGGGTGCTGATGACGATGGTGTCGATGGCCTCGGGGCGGTGGTCGTCGGAGTAGCGGATGGTGACCTGGCTCTTGGCGTCGGGGCGCAGGTAGGTCATGGCGTGGCCCTCGCGGCGGATGGCGGCCAGCTCCTGGAGCAAGCGGTGCGAGAGGTCCAGGGCCAGGGGCATGTAGTTGGCCGTCTCGTGGCTGGCGTAGCCGAACATCATGCCCTGGTCGCCGGCGCCCTGGTCTTCGTCCTTGGCGCGCTCCACGCCCTGGTTGATGTCGGGCGACTGCTCGTGCAGGCGGTTCATCACCTCGCAGGTGTCGGCGTTGAACAGGTATTCGGGCTTGTTGTAGCCAATGCGGCGGATGGTCTCGCGGATGATGGGCTCGGCGTCGACGTGGGCCGTGGACTTGATTTCGCCGGCCACGAGGGCGAAATCGGTGGTCACGAGCGTTTCGCAGGCCACTTTGGCGGTAGGGTCCTGGCGCAAGTACTCGTCGAGAATGGCGTCAGAAATCTGGTCGGCAACTTTATCGGGATGGCCTTCCGAAACCGATTCGGAAGTGAACAGATAGGGCATTGAAGGCGCAAAAAGGGCAAATAGATAAAAACAGATTCGTCGGGCAAGCCGCAACGAGCAGGCGGACGCGAGGCAAAACTACGGAAATTCGAACGAGTAGCCGCCACGAAAAACGAACGAAGGCGGCGCGCTTCTTCCGAGCCGAAACGGCTTGCCATTCAAAAACCAGCGGCCCGGCTTGCTCTTGCGGCGTCGGATAATGGGCTGATTGCGCCAGGAGGAGCTTCGCTCAGCGCCGCGCGGCTACAGCTGGGCCAGCCGGCCACCGTCCACGGCCAGCGTGGTGCCGTGGATGAAACTAGCTTCGCTGGAAGCTAGGAAGGCAATGGCCGCAGCCACCTCCTCGGGCTGGCCGACCGTGGCTTTGTCAATGACTTCGACCCCGTTTTTTACGTTAGGATTGCTCCAGAGCATGGGCGTGTCCACGGCGCCGGGCGCGATGGCGTTGATGCGGGTTTGGCGGATGTCGAGCTCACGGCTCATGCCCCGCACGAAGGCCTCCATGCCGCCCTTGCTGGTGGCGTAGGGCACTACGCCGGCCGTGGTTTGGTGGGCGTGCACCGAGCTGATGGCCACAATGGCGCTGCCCGGCGGCATGTGCGGCAGGCACAGCTGCGTGAGCTGGGCCAGCGAGCGCAGGTTCACCAGCATCAACAAGTCCCACTGCGTGAGGGGCAGCTCGGCCAAGGGCTCGAAGGTCATCATGGCCGCGTCGCACACCAGCACGTCCACGCGCTGAAACTTGGCCAGCACCTTTTTCACCATGGCCGCCACCGCCCGGGGCTTGGCCAGGTCGCAGGCTATGAAAATGGCTTTGCCGCCGGCTTGGGTGATGAGCCTGACGGTTTCGGCGCCATCAGCCGCGTCGCGGCCCAGCGCCACCACCAGGCCGCCCTCGGCCCCCAGCCGCTGGCAGGTGGCCCGGCCAATACCCGACGTTCCGCCCGTCACCAGGCACACCTTGTCTGTAAAGCGCATCGAAAAACAGTTTAATGGGTAGCAGAAGCACCGCGCTTCGCCGCAGACAAGCGCGAGGAACGGCGTTTGGTTATGCCGGAGCCACCCGCCGGCACTTTGCTCCGCGTAGGTTGAAGAGCCGGGCCGTCCAATATCAGGCTGCTGTTTCTACGTGACTACCGGGGCTGTTGCCTTCTCGCATACCAGCACCACGGGGCGGCCGCGCAGGTCGGTGGTGGCAAACAGGTACACCTCGCCGCCCTCGCGGATGCCCGTGCGGCGCCGGAAATCCGCCACTGATTCGGGGAAATTGCGGGTCGTGACGTGGGCGCGGGCCTCGGGGCCCAGGTAGGCTTTCAAGGCCGTGCCGTCGGCTCTTTCCACGGCCAGCACCCGAAAAATCCGGCCCGGGAAGTCCGGGCGCAGCACGTCGGACGTGTACAGGTGGCTGTGCTGGTGCAGCTTGAGCAGCCCGAAGGCCGTGCCGATGCTGCGGAACGCGCCGGCCTTGAGCACGGCCGCGTTGGGCTCGTACAGGAACTGCTGGGCCTCGGCGTAGCGGGGCGTGGCGCGGGCCTCGCGGGCCCGGTTGAGGCGGAATTCCTGCTGGCTGCCGTCGCGGCGCAGGTTCAGGGCGTAGCGCTCGGGGTCCACGGCCGGCTCCGGGCCCAATTCGTAAAGCACCTCCTTGCACTCGTTGTCGACGGCCAGCACCCAGAGGCGGCGCACGTGGCCCAGGCCCAGCACGGCGTGCTCAATGTCGAGCATGGGCGACGTTTTGAGCAGCACCTTGTCGGCCTTGTGCAGCAGCAGGGGCAGCAGCTTCACCACGTCGGGCTCGCAGTCGCGGAGCAGAAATATCTTGCGGGCGGCCGCGTCGCGCCGGGCCGGGTCGAGGTACAGCCAATCGAAGTGGTGGGGCGTGCTTTTGAGAAACGCCAGCGCGTCGGTCGCGTGCACGGCCACGTTGCCGATGCCCAGTTGATTGAAGTTATAGCGCACCACGGCCGCCAGCGCGGGGTCGCGCTCCACGTATTCCACCTGCCCCACGCGGGCGGCGAAGGCGGCCGTGTCGGCCCCGAATCCGCCGGTGAGGTCGGCCAGGCGCGCGCCGCCCACCAGGCCGGCTTTGAAGGCTGCGGTGCGGGCCGATGAGGCTTGCTCGACGGAGAGGGCCGGGGGAAAGATGAGGTCGGGGTTGTCGGCCCAATCGGGCAGCTTGGCGCGGGCTTTCTGGCGGGCCTGAATCTGGCGCACCAGCGCGGGCACGGGCAGGCTGGGGTGGCGGCGGGCTTGGAGGGCCAGGTGAGCGGGGTCATCGTGCAGATGCGCGGCCACGTAGCGCCTGGCCGCCTCGGGCAAGGGGTAATCCATGGTTGAGCCTATACGGAAAAACAGAAACTTTAGCGCACCGCCCAGCGCAAAGTCAACAGCGGCTGCCCCGTGGCGGAGGCGCCCACGCCAATGGCCGCAGGCCGCAGGCGTAGCCGGGGGCCGCCGTGGGCCAGGCCCTCGTTGTACGACTTGACCGCGCGCAGCAAGTGGGCGTTCGTACGGCGGTTGATGAAGACCGTGGCCAGTACGCTGCTGGCAAAGATTCCCAGGGCCACCTTTTGATTGTTATTAAAATATTGCCTTTTGTCGCCGGCCAATATTTGCTGCCCGTAAAACCCAAAAGAACCCAAGGCCACCAGTCGGTCAATCAAGAACAGTATTTTCTGGCGGCGGTAGTCATCGAGGTGCGCCACGGCCTCGGCGTTGCGGGCCAGGTAGGGGCGCAGGCGCTGGCCGAAAAAGCCCGCCGTCTGATACTCGTTGCCGCTCGCGCCGGGCGCCAGGAAATCAAAGTTGTGCTGCGGACCGCTCAGGCCCCGGTCCGCGTCGTCGGGCGCCAGCCGGATGGTGCCGGGTGCCTGCTGGGCCACGGCCGGGACCAAAAGGCCAAGGAACAAGGCCACGGCCGCCGCCACCCGGAACCGCCGCTGCCGTGACACCAGCCGATTAAGTTCGTGCATGCGACAAAGATAAAGGAGACGAGGAGGCGAAAATGCTTGGCCCAGCGCAAGTTTTTTTGGCTCCTGGCCCAACAAAGCGCCTCCCTCATACGTTCAGGCCGAGCCGACCGGATTTTACCGGACGGCGCGCCTCATTCTTAAAAAGCTGCCATTTATCATGAAAACTCCCCTGGTTTTGCGTCGTTCCCTCTTTGCCCTTCTGCCGGCCACGCTGCTTTTCGCCTCTTGCGGCAAAGACGATAAGCCGGCCCCCGCCGCCACGGCGCGCGTCAACGCCTACCACATGGCCGCCAGTGCCAACGTGGGCGTGAAGGTTCTGTTTGATGATGCCGAAAAAGCTACTTTAACGTACGGTCAGAACTCGGGCTACCAAACCATCAACGCCGGCAGCCCGACCATTAAGGTCAATGTTGCGTCCTCAAACGCCAGCGCTTTCCCTCCTCAAACGGTGGCCACGGAAAAAGATTTGAGCTATTCGTACTTCGCTTACGCCCCAACCAATAGCACGGTAGCGGGCTTGTTGGTCACGGACCAACTATCGGCGCCCGCCACGGGCCAGGCCAAAGTACGGCTCGTTCATTTGGGGCAAGGCTCGGCGTCGCCGCTCAAGCTCTCGGCGCCGTCGATAGCTGGCCCCGTGGACGTGCCCAACGTTAGCGTTGAGTTTGCTAATGCGTCCTCCTTCGTGGAAATTCCTGCCGGCAGCTACAACCTGACCGTGACCACCGGGCCACAGTCGACCGTGGTGGCTAACGTTGGCGACGGCAGCGGCATGGGCACGGGCATGAAAACATATGAAGCCGGCAAAATATACACGGTGATACTGCGGGGCGTCAGCAACGCGTTGCTCTCCGCTGACTTGCAGCCCAAAGCTGCACTGGTCCAGAATAACTAGTTTTTACGTTTTGCCAGACAAGCCGCAAAAGAGCCCGGGCCGTCATGGTCCGGGCTTTTTTGTGTTCCGCCTCAAACAAACCAATTACCTTTGCAGTTGAACCCCGACATTATTTAACTAACCTGCATCATGGTGGAGACCACGACCAAAACGTACGTACCGTACAAAGTAAAGGACATGAGCCTGGCAGCCTGGGGCCGCAAGGAAATCCGCCTCGCCGAAGCTGAAATGCCCGGCCTCATGAGCTTGCGCGAGGAGTTCGGCGCCGCCCAGCCCTTCAAAGGGGCCCGCATTGCCGGCTGCCTGCACATGACCATCCAAACGGCGGTGCTCATCGAGACCCTCACCGCGCTGGGCGCCGAGGTGACGTGGTCGTCGTGCAACATCTTCTCGACCCAGGACCACGCCGCCGCCGCCATTGCCGCCGCCGGCGGAGCAGTGTACGCCTGGAAGGACATGACCGAAGAGCAGTTCAACTGGTGCATTGAGCAGACCCTCTTCTTCGGCGAGGACCGCAAGCCCCTGAACATGATTCTGGACGACGGCGGCGACCTCACCAACATGGTGCTGAACAACTACCCCGAGCTGGCCGCCGGCATCAAGGGTGTTTCGGAGGAAACCACCACCGGTGTGCTGCGCCTGTACGAGCGGGTGAAGAACGGCACGCTGTCCTTCCCGGCCATCAACGTGAACGACTCGGTGACGAAGTCGAAGTTCGACAACAAGTACGGCTGCAAAGAGTCGGCCGTGGACGCCATCCGCCGGGCTACCGACGTGATGATGGCCGGCAAAGTGGCCGTGGTGGCCGGCTACGGCGACGTAGGAAAAGGCACCGCCGCCTCGCTGGCCGGTGCTGGTGCCCGCGTAATTGTGACCGAAATTGACCCCATCTGCGCCCTGCAGGCCGCCATGGATGGCTTCGCGGTGAAGAAGCTGGCCAACGCCGTGAAGGAAGCCGACATCGTGGTGACGGCCACCGGCAACTGCGACATCCTCACCGAAGAGCACTTCCGCAGCCTCAAGGACAAAGCCATTGTCTGCAACATCGGCCACTTCGACGACGAGATTGACATGGCGTGGCTCAACGGCAACTACGGCCACACCAAGGACACGGTGAAGCCGCAGGTCGACATCTACAACATTGACGGCAAGGAGGTCATCATCCTCGCCGAAGGTCGCCTTGTAAACCTGGGCTGCGCCACCGGCCACCCCTCGTTCGTGATGTCGGCCTCGTTCACCAACCAGGTGCTGGCCCAGCTGGAGCTGTGGGAGCGCAACGACCAGTACACCAACCAGGTCTACACCCTGCCCAAGCACCTGGACGAGAAAGTCGCCCGCCTGCACCTCGCCAAAATCGGCGTGGAGCTGGACGAGCTGACCACTCACCAGGCTGACTACATCAAAGTGACGGTGGAAGGCCCGTTCAAGTCGGACCTGTACCGCTACTAGGCGCCACTCGCGCTTAAAGCACAAAAAACCGCCTGGCATTGCGCCAGGCGGTTTTTGTGCTTTTGCGAAGTAAGCATTGCCCAGCCGCAAAGCGGCGTCACGTTGATAGCAGTTACGCATTGGAATAATTGAGCCGCAAAGCGGCGGCACTCAGCCCAGGTCATTCTGCGGCACTATCGAATAAATACCGAGGGTCGTATCCAATACCAAACCGGTTGAGTAATTCCTGATATTCCGCTTGAAAAGAGCGGTTGGCGTGGTGCGCTTGTTGGTTGTGAATGTACCGAATTACTTGGTCGAGGTGGGAAGCCGAGTACGAAAAAGCGCCATAGCCACGCTGCCAAGCAAATTTCCCTGCCACCCAACGCTGCTCGTTGATGAAGCGCGACGCATTGGCTTTGATGTCGCGCACCACATCGGCCAGCGCTGTTTCGGGGCGAAGACCTAAGAGGACGTGCATGTGGTCGGGCATGCCGTTGACGGCAAGAGCTTTCTGGCCCTTGTTGGCGATGATGCCACTGATATATTGATTGAGCTGCTCTTGGTGCTTTGTGGGAATGAGGCAAGCCCGACCAGCTACGGCAAATACCACTTGAATATGTAATTGCGTGTAGGTGCCGGCCATGCGGAGAGAGTTCTAAAGGTTGAGGAACCGCGTGCCGCCGCTTTGCGGCTCGTCTCGTGCGGGTCGTTTCGTGCTACCAACATGGCGCCGCTTCGCGGCTTTTAGTGTAGTCTGACTTACCGCTGCTCCCCGTGCGGCGTCACGCCCATATTCGCGTAGCAGAAGCTCCACACGTCGGCCCACTCGTCGATTTGCAGTTGGGTGCTTTTGCCGGCGCCGTGGCCCGCGTTCACGTCAATTCTTATTAGCGTAGGGTGGGGGCCAGCATTGGCGGCTTGCAGGGTGGCGGCGTACTTGAAAGAGTGGGCGGGCACTACCCGGTCGTCGTGGTCGGCGGTGGTGATGAGCGTGGCGGGGTAGGCGGTGCCGGGCCGCAGGTTGTGCAGGGGCGAGAAGCGGCGCAGGTTTTCGAACTGGGCCGGGTCGTCGGAGGTGCCGTACTCGGGGGCCCAGTTCCAGCCGATGGTGAACTTTTGGTAGCGCAGCATGTCCATGACGCCCACGGCGGGCAGGGCCACGCGGGCCAGGTCGGGGCGCTGGTTGACGACGGCGCCCACCAGCAGGCCGCCGTTGGAGCCGCCGGCCAGGGCCAGGTGGGCGGCGTCGGTGTAGCGGTGGGCCTGGAGGTATTCGGCGGCAGCAATGAAGTCGTCGAACACGTTTTGCTTGTGCGGGGTCATGCCGGCCTGGTGCCAGGCCTCGCCGTACTCGCCGCCGCCGCGCAGGTTGGGCACCGCCAGGATGCCGCCATTCTCCAGCCACAGCAGGCGCGCCACCGAAAAGCCCGGCGTGAGCGAGACATTAAAGCCGCCGTAGGCATACAGGTAAGTAGGATTCCGGCCGTTCCGCACCACGCCCTTCCGGTGGACGAGGAACATGGGAATCTGGGTGCCGTCCTTGCTCGGGTAGAACACCTGCGTGGTCTCGTAGTCCGCCGGGTTCACGTCGACGGCGGGAGCCCGAAACACCGTGCTGACGTTGGCCGCCAAGTCGTACCGGTAAATCGTGGTCGGGTACGTGAACGACGTGAAGGCGTAGTACACCACCTGGGCATCGCGCCGACCGCCAAAGCCGCTGGCCGTGCCGATGGCCGGCAGAAGCACGTCGTACTGGAACTCACCCCGCTCGGAGTACACTTTTACCTGCGAGCTGGCGTCGTGCAGGTAATTGGCCACGAGGCGGCCGCCGACCTGACTCACGCCCTCCAGCTTGTTTTCGGTTTCGGGCAGCACCTCGTGCCAGTGCGCTTCTTGCGGCTGCCGCGGGTCGATGCGGACCACGCGGTAGCGCGGGGCCCGGTAGTTGGTGTATACCGGCACCTCGCCGCCCACATTGCCGATGACCGTATTGTTGAATTCGTAGGATTCCACGAGCGTAATCCAGCTATTGGCCTGGGCCGGGTCGGTGAGGTCGCGCACCAGCAGGCGGTTGCCGTCGGCCCGCCCATCGGTAAGGTACAGGCACAGGAACCGCTCATCCTCGGTGGCGCTGGCAATGCGGAAGCCCAGGGCCCGGGCGGGGTCCTCGTACACCAGTTGGTCGGCCGCCTGCGGCGTGTTTAGCTCGTGGAAATAGACCTTGTGGTACTCGTTCTTGCCCGACAGGTCGTTCTCGCCGGCCCCGGGCGCGTCGTAGCGGCTGTAGTAGAAGCCGGTTGCGGTCCACGACGTGCCGGAGACTTTCACCCATTCCAACTCTTCGGGCAAGAGCTGATTGGTGGTCAGGTCCAGGACGCGCACCCGGTGCCAATCGGAGCCACCGCCGCTGGTAGCGTAGGCCAGGTGGCGATGGTCGTTGCTGAAAGCCATGTCGGCCAGGGCCGTGGTGCCATCGGCCGAGAACTGGTTGGGGTCGAGCAGCACCCGGGGCGCGTCGGCGCCGCGCTGGCGGTAGACCACCGCCTGGTTTTGCAGGCCGTCGTTTTTGCTGAACACCAGCTCCGGCCCCACCTGCTCGGGCACGCCGTAGCGCTCGTAGTTCCAAAGGGCCGCCAGCCGCTGCCTGATGGCATCCCGAAACGGAATCCGGCCCAGGTAGGCGAAGGTGACTTCGTTCTGGGCCGCCACCCAGGCCGCGGTTTCGGGCGAGTCGAGGGCTTCGAGCCAGCGGTAGGGGTCGGGAACAGTGACGCCAAAATAGGTGTCGGTGACGTCGGCTTTAGGGCTGTTGGGGTACTGCACGGCGGGAAGAATCGGGGAGGGCCAAACCGGCCCGGCGGCTGGGCTCGGCGGTTTCGGGAGTGGTGGCTTCGGTGAGGGGCTGGCGGCGGGGCAGCGTGTTGCGCTCCGGCGCCGAGGTGGCGCGGCAGGCCGTCGCGGCAGCCCAAAGGCCCAATAAACGAACGGCGGCTTTCATAACAAGCGGGAAAGGAAATGGGCCCCGGCCGGCCGGCCGCAGCGCCGCAAAAACGGGCGACTCCCGGAAGTTAACTCAATTGCGCATCATTCGCGACGCCCCCCGCGCGGCCCTCGGCTGCCGGCGGGTCCGTTACCGGGGTGGTTGCCGGCCCCGTGGCTTCAGCGGCCCCGGCGGGCGGGCTTACCGCTTCGGCCACCAGTTCGGGCAGGTTGGCCCGCAGCCAGCGCAGCTCCTCGTCTACCCGCTGGCTCACCAGGCGCTCCACTTCCAGGCGTTGGGCGTGGCTGAGCTGGTCGGGGACGGTGGCAACTGGCGCGGCGACGGGCTCCGGGGCGGCGGCCAGCACCAGGGCT
This sequence comes from Hymenobacter sp., assembly GCF_031398885.1. GTDB lineage: Bacteria > Bacteroidota > Bacteroidia > Cytophagales > Hymenobacteraceae > Hymenobacter. The sequence goes on along the minus strand of NZ_JANNOD010000053.1, from coordinate 1,884 downwards.
TCGGCCCGTTTCACGCGGGCCACCGAGTCGGCCACGGCGGCGCTGGTTTCGGCGGCGGCGGCCTGGGCCGTGGTGGCAGCCTGCTTGGCGGTGAGGGTTTCGCGGCGCTGCTGGCGGCGCCACTGGCCCAGCGTCACGCGCAGCATAACGTAAAGCACCAGGCTCAGAATGCTCAGGATGAGTGCCAGTGGCGCCGCAAAGCGGTAAAGTAGGTTATTAGAATCAGTAGTGGGCCGTGCCAGTGAAGTGGTGCCGGCCGCGTCGCGCTCGGCGGCGGCCTGGGCTTCGGCGGCTTCCACTACGCCCGCCGCCGCGCCGCCGGTCGTGGCGGTGTCGGCCGTTTCGGGGGCCATGGCGGCGGTCACCTCGCCGAGCGGGGTGCCGCTGGTCACGTAGTTGGTCAGGGCCGTTTCGAGGGCGGCCACGCGGGCCATGCGGGCGGGGTCGCGGCGGCGGGCCGGCGAGCCCTTCAGCTTGCCCACAATGGCCTGGGCCAGGGCCGCGAGCCGGGCGGGGTTGTCCTTCTTCCCCTGGTAGATGCGGCCTGCGCCCTCGATGGGCTGGTAAAGCACGCTGTACACGCGCAGACTGTCGGGCCGGATGCTGGCGGCCAGGGCGTCGAGATTGCCGCCTTCGCAGCGCACGGTGCCCTTGAGGGTGGGCCGGCCGGCGTCGTCGTACACGAAGCGCACGGCGGCGCACCAGATTTGCACCTTGGCCTCGTCGAGCGAGGGCTGGCCGAGCGGCGTTTGGGCGTGCAGCGAGCCAGCGGAACCGAATAGCAGGGCGGCCAGCAGCGAGGCCCAGGCAAAGCGGAAAGTCATAAGCAGTGCGATTAAAGCCGGAAAGTACGGCTTAAGCGCTATTCAGTGTGGGTTTGGGACCAGGGATTAGGCTCGTGTAAAGAAAAGGCCGGTTTGCTTTACACGTAGTCGAACACGTGTAAAGCAAACTGGCCTTTTCTTTACACGTCTTGCCGCTTATTCTTCTTCACCCAACCCATCGTCGCATGTCAACCTTCTGGCAACCCACCCAGCTACCGCCCGTCGAAGAGTTGGAAACGCGGGCCGTGCTCAAAAAACTGCCCGCCGCCCACCGCGCCCTGGCGGAGCTGAAGGGCATTCTGGGGACTATCCCTGACGCTGACATCTTGCTCAACACCCTGCCGTTGCAGGAAGCGAAGGATAGCTCGGCCATCGAAAACATCATCACGACGCACGACGAGCTATTCCAGGCAACCGTCCAGGTCGATGGCCCCACCACCCAGGCTGCTAAGTAGGTCCAGCACTACGCGGCCGCGTTGCAGCTGGGCTTCGGCTTGGTTCGCGAGCACGGCTTTTTAAGCAGCAACCACCTCGTCCAGATTCAGGCCGAGCTGGAGCACAACAACGCCGGCTACCGCCGGCTGCCCGGCACCGCCCTCAAAAATGCCCAAACCGGCGCAGTGGTGTACACGCCCCCGCAGGACCACGCCACCATTCTGGACCTGATGGCCAACCTCGAACAGTACCTCAACGACGACACTCTGAGCGAGGCCGACCCTTTGGTGAAGATGGCCGTACTGCACTTCCAATTTGAAAGCATCCACCCGTTCTATGACGGCAACCGAAGGTCGGCGTCAGCCAACGGCCGCACGGGCCGCATCCTCAACATCCTCTATTTGGTGCTGAAAGACTTGCTCGACCTGCCGGTGCTCTACCTCAGCCGCTTCATTACCCAGCACAAGGCCGACTACTACCGCCACTGGCGGTGGTCTAAGTTAGGATGAAATCCGTATTGCCAGTTATGGTTTACACGCAACACTTCTGCGCCAAATGCGGCAGCGACCAAATTCGGCGCAACGGCCACAGCCAGGGCCACGCGCGGTATCAATGCAAAACCTGC
>NZ_JANNOD010000030.1:0-63568 GCF_031398885.1 Hymenobacter sp. | reverse complement strand
CCCCGAACCCTCAACCCCGCAAGCCCCAACCCCGGAAGCCGCAACCCCGGAAGCCGCAACCCCGGAAGCCGCAACCCCGGAAGCCGCAACCCCGGAAGCCGAAACCAGCCCGGCCCCGTCCCCCAACCCGGAGGCCTTGCCCTCCGACGAGCGCATTGCCAGCGCCGCGCCCGCGCTGATTGCCGACCCGGAAACGCTGAGCGGGGCCGATGCCGCGGCGACCGTGGAAGACCAGGCGCCAGAGCTGCCCACGGTGGAGCTGGCCAGCGCGGCGCAGCTCGAAACGGCCGCTGAGCCGCTGGCCGCCTTGCCCACTTCCTCAGAAACCCCACTGGACGAGGCCCCTGCCGCCGGGGCCCGGCCCGAAACCGTGGCGCCGGATTTTACCGCCCTCGACCTGCCCGCCCAGGCCGCGTACCTGGTTGAATTGCTGCGCCGGCCCGACGCGCGCCGCAACCGCAAGCAAATCCAGGACCTCACCCGGCTCTACGAAACCAACGTGGGCCTGGCCCGCAGCGCGGCCCGCCAGAAATTCGCCGAAGGCGGCGAAGGGGCCGAAGCCTTTGCGTTCCAGCAACCCGAGGGCCAGCAGGAGCTGAACAAGGCCATGCAGGAGTTTCGCGAGAACCGGGCCAAGGACGCCAAGGCGGAGGACATGAGCCGCGGCGACAATCTGACCAAGAAAAAAGAGCTGCTCGACCAGCTCCGTGGGCTGGTCGAAGCCGCCGAAACCAAGGACAGCTCCGGCAAGCTCAAGGCCCTGCAAGCCGAGTGGAAGGCCACCGGCGCGGTGCCCCAAACCGACAGCCAGGCCATCTGGGACACTTACCACGGCCTGCTGGACATCTATTACAGCAAGCAGGGCCGCTTCCTGGAGATGAAGGATTTGGACCGCCGCCGCAACCTGGAGGCCAAGGAAGCCCTCGTCAAGCGCGCCGAGGCGCTGGCCCAGGTGCCGGGCATCAACAAGGCCCTCGACGAGCTGACCAAGCTGCACGAGGACTGGAAGAACGTCGGCCCCGTGCCGAACGACCAGCGCGAGCCGCTGTGGCAGCGCTTCATTGCCGCCTCGGACGCGCTGCACCAGCGCCGCAAAGAATTCGTGGACCAGCGCTCGACCCAGGAAAAAGCCAACCTCGTGGTGAAGCAGGCCCTGCTGGAACGCGTGCTGCCCTTCGCCGCCTTCGACACCGACCGGGTGAACTTGTGGCGCTCCAAAACCGATGAGCTGCAGGAAATCAAAACCGAGTGGGAGGCCGCCGGCCTCGTGCCCCGCGCCCAGGCCGACGCCCTGAACAAGCAGTATTGGGCGGCCTACAAGTCCTTCTTCAACCGCAAAAACGACTTTTTCAAGTCGCTTGATAACGAGAAGTCGGCCAACGTGAAAGCAAAGGTTGCCCTGATTGAGCAGGCCGAAGAAGCTTTGAACAATCCCGACGGCGACGCGGCCCGTCAGGTCATCATTCGGGTGCAGAAGGAGTGGAAAGACGTGGGCCGGGTGCCCGACAAGCTGGCCGACAAACTCTGGCACCGCTTCCGCGCCGCTTGCGACAACGTGTTTGACCAGCCCAAGCACGAGGCCCGGCAGCGCGAAGAGAAAGTGCAGCAGTCCTCGGGCGAGCAAACTGCGCACCTCGATAAAATTGGCGAGCAGGTCAACGCCCTCACCCCGGAAAACCCCGGCTCGCTGGAAGGTTTCCGCGCCCTGCTGGCTGGCTGGGCGGCTGAGTTTGACCCCACCGACGAGCACCCCGGCCGCGGCACCGCCGACCGCAGCGAGGAGCAGCTGCTGGTTTTGCTGGGCAAATACCTTGACCAGGTGCCCGCCCTGAGCTACGCCGACCGCGGCGAGCTGTTGTTTCAGGCGGAAGTGGGCCGCCTCAAGGCCCGGCCCCAGGCCCAGCAGCAGCTCACCCGCAAGGAAATGGCGCTGCGCAAGGAAATCAACGAGCTGGAGAACGACCATTCGACCTTGCAAACCAACCTCGACTTTTTCGCGCGCTCCAAGAATGCGAACCAGCTGCGCGAAGAATACCAGGGCCGCATCGCGGAAGGGCAGAAGCGCATCGAAGTGCTGAAAAAACAGCTGAAGCTGATTCGCAGCTAAGCCTGACGGCTTTCGGGTTTTTGACGCAGAAGCGGCCCGGGATTATAACCGGGCCGCTTTTTTTATAAAATTAGCTAAGCCCGTTGGCAGAAGCGCAGGGGAAGGCGTACTTTTGTGCCACCAACCCGCCGCCTTAGCTCAGTTGGTAGAGCTTCTGACTTGTAATCAGAGGGTCGTTGGTTCGAGTCCGACAGGCGGCTCATGCGTGCGTGCTTAGATAAAGCAAATGGCCCTTCAGTTTCTACTGAAGGGCCATTTGCTTGAGGTAGCGGCGGTTGGCCTTTGCAACGGGCCTTTTTGCCCAGGCCCTACCGGGGCCGCCAACTCACGCTGAAGCCGGTGCCGCCGCCCGGGCTCCACGTCGGCATCAGGCCCACGTCGCGGCCCAGGGGCTTGCGGCCCCAGCGGCAGCGGTGGCTGAGGTAGCCCAGGTGGGCCGAAAGGATGCCAAATCCGGCCCCGGCCACCACGTCGCTCTGCCAGTGCTTGTCGTTGAGCATCCGAAAAGCCGCCACGCCGGTGGCAATGGTATACGCCCCGACGCCGTACCACTGGCTTTTGTCGCGCAGCTCGGTGTGCACAATGCTGGCTGCCAAAAACGCCTGCGCCGTGTGCCCCGACGGAAACGATAAGCGGTCGGAGCCGTCGGGCCGCAACACGGCGGTGGCGGTTTTCACGAGGTACACCGAGCCGAGCATGATGGCTTCGGACTTGAGCACCACCAGGGCCACGTTCAGCCGGTCGTCGCGCCCCTCGACCCCGGCCAGCAGCACGCCCCCCAGCTCAAAGTAGGGCACAAACTGCAGGTAATCGTCCAAGGAGTTATGAAAGCCCGAAAAGTGCCGCTGCAGGTCCTTGCGGGTATCGTAGGAGGAGTAAAAGCCGTGGCCGTTGATGGTGCTGATGCCGTAGCCGATGAGCACCGCCGGCACCACGCTGGCCCGCAACAGCTTGCTTCGGAACAAGGGACGCTTGCTTGCCGCGGCCGGGCCCGCAGGGGTTTCGTACTTGTGGACGGGGTCGGCGCGCTGGCTGGTATCGGCGAGGGGCGTAGCGGCAGGGACCGGGGTTTGGGCCGCGGCGCGCCCGGGTGCCTGGGCGACGGGCAGCAGCAGCGCCAGGGCGAGGGCGAAGCGGGCTAGTGGAGTCAGCATGGGTAGTTTGGGGCAAAGAAACGGGTGCGGACGTGAAATACGAACCATGCCTTTTCAACGTACGGCTTGGGGAGGAGCCGTCCGGGCGGTGCGGCGGCTAACTTGCCCATTCATTCTGTGGTTTTTCTGTTTTCCCCTGTTGATGTATGCGTTTGCTGGAAGTGTTGACCCCGGACCAGGCCCGCGAATTTCTGCTTTTCCCCACGCGCCTGTACGCCGGCGACCCCAACTACGTCCGTCCCCTGGACCGCGACATCAACGGGGTATTCAACCGCAACAAGAACAAGTATTTCCGGCACGGTGACCTCGTCCGTTGGCTCCTGGTTGACGAGGCGGGCCACACGCTGGGCCGGGTGGCTGCCTTTGTGAACGAGCGCACCGCCCACACGTTTGCGCAGCCCACCGGCGGCATGGGTTTTTTCGAGTGCATCGACAGCCAGGAAGCGGCGGCGGCGTTGCTGGACGGGTGCCGCGCGTGGCTGGCCGCCAGGGGCATGGCGGCCATGGACGGCCCCATCAATTTTGGCGACCGTGACCAGTGGTGGGGCCTGCTGCTTGATAATTTCGGCCCGCCCCTGTACGCGCAAAACTACAATCCTGCCTACTACCGCCGCTTGCTGGAAACATACGGCTTTCGGCTTTACTTCAACCAGTACACCTACTTCCGCAAAGTTGCGGCCCCGCTTACCCCCGAATATCAGGAAAAGGCCGCCGTGCTGCTGAGCAACCCGGCCTACAGCTTCGAGCACCTGCGCCTGAACAACCTGGCGAAATACGCCGAAGACTTTCGTCAGGTCTACAACAAAGCCTGGGTGAAGCACGACGGCGTGAAGGAGATGACCGTTGAGCAGTCGGCCAACATCATGCAGAAGCTCCGCCCCGTCATCGACGAGCGGGTTTGCTGGTTTGCATACCACCGCGGCGAAGTGGTGGGCTTCTTCATTTCCTTGCCCGAGCTCAACGAGCTGTTTCGGTACGTGGACGGCAACCTGAACTGGCTGGGCAAGCTCAAGTTTGCGTGGTACCGCTGGCGCGGAGCCGTGCGCACGCTCACCGGCATTGCTTTCGGCATCGTGCCCGACCACCAGCGCAAGGGCCTGGAAATGGCGTTTATCCTGGCGGCTTCCCGCACGGTGCAAGACGCTACCCAGGTTCACTACGAGGATTTTGTCATGAACTGGATTGGCGATTTTAACCCCAAGATGATGCGCGTGGCCGAGTCCATCAGCGGCACCATCTGGCGGACCCACGGCACATACCGCTACCTTTTCGACCGCAGCAAGCCCTTCGAGCGCGCCCCGGTGATTGAGTAGGCAGGCGGGTGCTAAGGAACTCAATGCGCATCAAAAAACCCCTGGTTAAGCAGCCAGGGGTTTTTAACGAGGTGGGTTAGCCCGCCACGGCGGGGTTTCCGTTAGAATGAGTAGCCCACGCTGGCCGTGATGTTGCGCGGTAGAATGGGCCGCACCAGGTTGAAAGCGGCTTGCGAAGGCGTTTTGCCGGCCGCGTTCAACGTCGGGTTGTCGATGAAAGCCTGGCTGGAAGCCGCGCTGTTTTCGCCGTTGCGGGCCGCCGCGTCGCCAAAGCCCAGGGCGTTGAGAAGGTTGGAGCCCTGCACCGACAGGCGCACGCCCTTCAAGCTTCCGGCAAAGTTGTAGCCCACGCCGCCGAACAGCACCCCGTAGCTGGGCAGCAGGATGGTGTTGCGCCGGTTGGCGTAGCGGTTGCCGAACCAGCGGTAGTTGCTGAACACGTCGAAGCCCGCGCGGCTGTATTCAAACCCGCCTTCGAGCAGCGCGTCGGGCGTGTCTTCGAGGCGGTTGCCGGCGATGGACACGAGCTTGCCGGTTTCGTCCAGTTGCTGAAACTCCACGATGCGCGGCGTTTGCAGCGTGCCAATGCCGCGTAGGGTGAGGCCCGCGACGGGTTGGTAGGTGATTTCGCCTTCCAGCCCGGCGTTCTGCACGCTGCCGCGCTGGCGGTTGAGCGTAAACGAGCCGTCGGCGTTGGCTTGTTGGATGGTGAAGGGAATGTTCTCGTTGCGGCTGTAGAAGGCCGTCAGGCCCAAGCCCAGGCGGTCGGTGCTGGCCTTCACGCCAACTTCGGCCTGCTGCACGCGCTGCACCGCCCCGCGCACGGTGCTGTTGCCGGTCGGGTCGGCCGGGTCCGCGCCGAATGCCCACTGGTCGTTGGTCGGCACCACGCCCGAATTGGAGTAGCGTGCGTAAATGGCCGTGCGCGGGTCGAGCTTGTAGTTGGCCCCAATCGAGCCGTTCACCGTTTCAAACACGTAGTCCCAGGTGCGAAACTCGCCGGTGTTTTGCAGGTAGGAATTGTCGTAAATAGTCGTGTAGTCGCCGTCGAGCCCGCCGTTGGCGCCCGTGGGGTTGGCGGCGGAGTTCAGAAACGGGTAGCGGGGGTCCAGGTTGACGGCGCGGGACGACTTGCCGGCCCGTCCGAAGTTGTGGCTCCGCTCGTAGCGCATCCCCAGGTCCAGGTGCAGCTTTTCGCTGAGGGTCCATTCATCGCCCAAAAACAAGCTGTTGATTTGGGTGGTGCCGTCGGTGTTGGCCAGAATGCCACCCGCGGTGCCGAAGCTGTAGGCGTAAAAGCCGTTTTGCGTGATTTGAATGGGGGTTCCGTTCAATATCGAGCTGGGGTCCTGCGCCCGGGTTGAGGTCGTGAGCGTCAGGTTCAGCAGGCGCGGTCGGTTGGCGACTTCTTGTAAAATCTGGTTGTAGCTTAGCCGCTCCTTGATGTTGTAGCGCGATGCGTACCAACCGCCACTCAGGTGGTGCCCGCCCGTGGTTTTGCTGATTTGCAGCTTGTTGATGGCGTTGGTGGCCGGCTTGTCGTCCGGGAAAATGCCGGCAATGTTGACCAAGCCGTTGCCGTTAAAATTGAAGTCGCCCCCGGTCTGAGTGATGGCGCGCGTGGTTCGGTTGTAGTTGCCGCTGGCCACCAGGGCGTTGTTGTCGGCGTAGCGCAGCTCGAAGCCGTTGGCGCCAAGGCCCCCGTAGCCGCCAAGCAGCGACTGGGTGAGGCCCAGGTTGATGCCCGCAAAGGGCGGCAACAAGTCGTACACCCCGTCGGTGCTCAGGTTCGCATCCAGCACCCGGGCGTTGTCCTGGAGGGTGAACCCGTTGCCCAAATCGAAAAACACCTCCGAGCTCACCGACTTGTAGCGCGAATGCTGGCCGTCGGCCAGGTCCCGGTTGAGGGTGCCTTCGCCGTTGTTAAACGGATTGGGCAGGCTGTGAAAGCGCTGAAACTCCGAGTACATGGTGCCGCGCCGCAGGTCGGGCCCGCCCGGAATCTGCTGCGGGTTGTTGAGGTTCTGGTACGGAATGCTGGTGAGGTAGGCCACCCGGTCGTTCAGGTACTTGCCGTAGAGGCGCACGTAGCCGTTTTTGAGGGTGTAGGTCACGTTGGCTTTTACCTGGCCGCCGCGGTTCTGGGTGTAGCCCGCGTACTTGGTGCCGTCGTCCTTGCGGAAGAAGCCGCCGACGTTGAAGCGCAGCGGCGTGCCCTTGATGGGGCCGCCCACGTTCGCGTCCACGCGCTGCAGGCCGAGTACCTGGTCGAACCCGCTGCGGTCGGAGTAGAAACCTTGGTCGCCGCCGGTGAACTTGACCGTGCCCCCAATCTGGCCGGTGTTGCCGGTCTTGCTCAGGAAGTTTATCAGCCCCCCCGGCGCGTTGTTGGCTTGAATGCCCGCCGAGCCGCCTCGCACCACCTCCAGGCGGTCCAGCGTTTCGTCCACCCGCATGTGGATGTCGCTCTTGGCAAACGTGAGGCCGCCCACTTCCAGCAGCGGCAGGCCGTCTTCCAGTAGCTGCAAAAAGCCGAAGCCGGATTCGGCGTTCGCCGGCAGGCCCCGCGCCGAAACGGAATTGGCGGCCTCGCCGCCGTCTGAGTTCACCCGGAAGCCGGGCACCGCCATCAGCAAGTCGGCGGTGCCGCGCGAAACCCGGGTTTGAATTTGGCGGGCGTTGAGCGTGGTTACTGCCGTAGAACTCTCCAGCTTGCTCTGGGGGTTAAAAGTCCCCGTCACCACCACGCCTTCCATGAGGAGGGGGTCTTCGGCCAGGGCGGCGTTCACGGTGGCGCTGCCGCCCTCGGCCACGGTTAACGGCTGGGTAGCGGGTTTGTAGCCCAGGAACGATACGGTGGCCGTGTAGCTGCCCGCCGGCACGCGCAGCGTGAACTCGCCGGCGTTGTCAGTGGCCGTACCGATGTTGCCGGGAGTCAGCACCACGGTGGCGCCGGCCAGGGTCTGGCCCTGCCCGTCTTTGATTAGGCCCGTTACGGAACTGTTGGAGTTGGTTTGGGCGTGGGCGATGGGCGACAGCGCCGTGGCGCACACCAGGGCTAGCGCCGGCCGCCAGTGCCGAGGGAATGGTAAAGAGTGTGGCATGTAGAAGGGGAGGGGTGGTGAGAAGTCGGGCCAGCCAGGTCCGAGTGTGCCGTAATTACGCAGCGTTTGGGGGCCGCGGTTTTTTCCAGAAGACGCAAATCTACGCGCCCCCTTACTTTCGTAGTCCATCCGCGCCGTAGCGCCGGTTTGCGCCGGCAGCGCTGCTTCGTCCCCACGTTCATCCTCTATTTTATCATGCGCTTACTTTCCCGTTTGGTCCTGTTTGGGCTGCTTGCTTTCACGTCTGCTTGCCAGACGGGTTGCGCCTACGTGCGCTACTTCACCCCGCTCAATCCCAGCACCAGCAAAGACGCCCCGCCGCTGAGCCATTCGGCCTGGGACAGCCTCCTCAAAAAATACGTCGACGACCAGGGCATGGTCAATTACAAAGGCTTCCGCGCCGATAGTTTGGCGCTCAATGCGTACCTGCAGGAAGTATCAACCCATCTGCCGAGCAAAAGCTGGACCCCGACCGACCGGCTCGCCTATTGGATTAACGCGTACAATGCTTTCACCATCCAACGGGTCATTCGCGCTTACCCTCTGAAAAGCATCAAGGACCTGGGCGGCGCCAAAACATTGGTTAACACCACTTGGGACCAGCGCTTTATCTCCCTCGACGGCGATCGGTACTCGCTCAACGATATCGAGCAGCGCATCATCCGCAAGAAATTTGACGATAACCGCATCCACGCCGCCTTGGTGTGCGCGGCCATGTCGTGCCCGCGCCTGCGCAACGAGGCTTTTACCGGCGTCCGCCTGAACGAGCAGCTGGACGCGCAAAGCCGCGAATTCGTCAACAACCCCGCCAAGAACAAGCTCACGCCGGCTGACAAGCCCCAGGTGTCGGCCATCTTTAATTTTTACCCCAAGGATTTTGCCAAGAACGGCAGTACTTCTATTCAGGACTTCATCAACCGCTACGCCACCCAAAAAATCAAGCCCGACGCTTCGTTGACTTACCTGGAGTACAACTGGGCGCTCAACGAGCAATAGAAGGGTTTATTCGATATTTGCGCGGCGGTTGCTATTTGGGTAGTGGCCGTCGCGTTTTTTATTCGCAGGATTTCACCAACCCCTAGCCGACCTTCGCTTTGACTCTAGTCGCCGCCACCGCTCAGTTTATTGCTCAGAAGTTTGCCGACGAGGGTAGCGGCCACGATTGGGCCCACATTCGCCGGGTTTGGCTCATGGCGCAGCGCCTGGCCGTTTCCACCCCCGAAGCCGACCGGGACGTCACTGAATTAAGCGCCCTTCTGCACGACATTGCCGATTGGAAGTTTCATGACGGGGATTACGAAGCGGGGCCGCGCGCCGCGCGGGAGTGGCTCCGTAGCCAAGCTGCCCCCGAGGAGCTTATTGCCAGGGTTGAGACTGTAATTCGGGAGGTTTCCTTCAAAGGATTGGGGGTGCCCACGCCGGTTTCTTCGGTGGAAGCAGCCTTGGTGCAAGATGCCGACCGGCTCGACGCCATCGGAGCCATTGGCATTGCCCGCGCCTTTGCCTACGGCGGGCACAAGGGCCGTCCCTTGCACGACCCCGCCGTGGCGCCCGTGGCCCATGAGAGCTTCGCGAGCTATCAACAGAACGTGGCGCCCACCCTCAACCACTTCTACGAAAAGCTTCTGCACCTCAAATCCCGAATGCACACCGTCGCCGCGCGGCAGATTGCCCAGGAGCGCCACGCCTTCATGGAAGCTTACGTGGCCCGTTTTTTGGCCGAGTGGGAAGGAACCGAATAAATTGTGGGTGCCTGCCCCGGGTTGCCCGTTCGTCTGGTTTCAGGCCGTTACCTTTATGCGATGACTCTGCTTACCCGCTTTTTTTCCTGTTTGTTTTTGGTTGCGGCGGCCAGTTGTCGCACCTGCCCCATTGAATCGTGCCAAACCCGTAAAGTGCACCTGCACAGCGGCCAAAAGTACCGTGGACAGCCGCTCTGGAAAATGCAGAATCCAGCCATTGGCCAAAAAATCAAGACCTATAACCCCAAAGCCGGGACGCACGCTAATGACAAGAGCAAGACGTTGAAGTAGCCCGCTCAAAACGTCCAAAAAAGGCCGCAGCGCTTGCCGTTGCGGCCTTTTTGTTGTATCTTCGCACGTACAACAAGAACCACTCACCGTGCGGCTTAAAGCACCCTTTTAAGGGGATAATTTGAGCCGCCTATCAACCCCCTCAATGGCGGAAGGCGAAAAAATCATTCCTATAAACATCGAAGATGAGATGCGGGGCGCGTATATCGACTACTCGATGTCGGTCATCATTTCCCGGGCCCTGCCAGATGTGCGCGACGGTCTGAAGCCCGTGCACCGCCGCGTGCTCTACGGCATGAGCGAGCTGGGCGTGGGATATAACAAGTCATATAAAAAATCGGCCCGTATTGTGGGCGAGGTGCTGGGTAAATACCACCCGCACGGCGATAGCTCGGTTTACGACACCATGGTGCGCATGGCCCAGGACTGGAGCCTGCGTTATCCTTTGGTGGACGGCCAGGGCAACTTTGGTTCCGTCGACGGTGACTCGCCGGCCGCCATGCGCTACACCGAGGCCCGCCTCAAGCGTATCGCCGATGAGATGCTCAACGACTTGGATAAGGACACCGTTGATTTTCAGCCCAATTTTGACGATTCGCTGGAAGAGCCCAGCGTGATGCCCGCCAAGTTTCCCAACTTGCTGGTAAACGGTACTTCCGGCATTGCCGTGGGCATGGCTACCAACATGGCTCCCCACAACCTGACGGAAGTGGTGAACGGTATCATTGCCTACCTGTCCAACCCCGCTATCACCATTTCCGAGTTAATGCAGCACGTGACGGCCCCCGACTTTCCTACGGGTGGCATTATCTACGGCTATGAGGGCGTGAAGCAGGCGTTTGAAACCGGCCGCGGCCGGGTGGTCATGCGGGCCAAGGCCACGTTCGAAACCAGTAAAACCGGCAAGGAGCAAATCGTCGTCACCGAAATTCCCTACATGGTGAACAAGGCGTCGATGATTGAAAAAACCGCTGCACTTATCAACGACAAGAAGATTGAGGGCATCTCGGACATGCGTGACGAGTCGGACCGCGACGGCATGCGCATCGTGTACGACCTCAAGCGTGACGCTATGCCCAGCGTGGTGCTCAACAATCTCTATAAGTACACCCAACTGCAAAGCTCTTTCGGCGTCAACAACGTGTGCTTGGTGAAGGGGCGTCCCATGACGCTGAATTTGCAGCAGCTCATTCAGTACTTCGTGGAGCACCGGGCCGAAGTCATCGTGCGCCGCACCCGGTACGAGCTGGCCGAGGCGCAAAAGCGCGCTCACATCCTGGAAGGCCTACTCATCGCTCTTGACCATTTGGATGAGGTTATTGCCCTAATTCGCGGCTCACGCGACCCTGAGGTGGCCCGGGGGCAGCTTATCGCACGTTTTGCGCTGAGCGAGGTGCAGGCTCGGGCTATTCTCGACATGCGCTTGCAGCGCCTCACCGGTCTGGAGCGCGATAAAATTGTGGCCGAATACGAAGAACTGATGCGCCTCATTGACCACCTGAACGCCGTGTTGGCGTCGGACGAGTTGCAGCGTGGCATCATCAAAACCGAGTTGGAAGACATCCGTGAGCGGTATGGTGACAACCGTCGTACTGAAATCAATTACATTGGTGGCGATTTCTCGACCGAGGACATGATTGCCGACGAGGCGATGGTCATCACCATCTCGCGTGAAGGCTACATCAAGCGCACTAATTTGGATGAGTACCGCGCTCAGGGTCGGGGCGGAGCCGGCTCGCGCGGCGCCATTTCTAAAAAGGATGACTTTACCGAGCACCTGTTCGTGGCTACTACCCACGAGTACCTGCTGTTTTTCACGGAATTGGGCCGCGTGTTTTGGCTTAAAGTATATGAGGTACCGGAAGGAGGGAAGGCTACCAAAGGTTTGCCCATTCAAAACCTCATCGAAATTCCGCGGGAAGACAAGGTTCGTTCCGTGCTCAACGTCCGCGGCCTAAAAGACCCGGACTATTTGGAGAACACCTTCCTGATGTTTTGTACTGAACAAGGCACCGTCAAGAAAACTCCGCTCGAAGCCTATTCGCGCCCCCGTACGGCTGGTATCAACGCCATCACCATCAACGAGGGCGACCGAATTCTGGACGTGCAATTGTTGGCGCCAAATTCTGAAGTGGTGCTCGCCTTGCGTTCCGGTCGTGCGGTGCGCTTTAATGAGTCCAAGGTGCGCTCCATGGGGCGGGCGGCCGCGGGCGTGCGCGGCATCAGCTTGTCGGATACACCGAGTGACCGCGTAATCGGTATGGTGTGTCTAGCCGACCCCGCGCAGGAATTGCTTGTGGTGAGTGAAAATGGCTACGGTAAGCGTAGCGCTTTGGACGAATACCGCGTCACTAATCGTGGTGGTAAAGGCGTTCGGGCCATGAAAATCACGGATAAAACCGGTAATCTGGTAGCCATCAAGGACGTCAACGACACTGATGACTTAATGATTATTAACAAATCGGGTATTACCATTCGCCTTCGAATGAGTGATTTGCGTACCATTGGCCGGGCTACTCAAGGAGTTAGACTAATAAAAATCAGCCCCAACGACGAAATATCTTCAGTTGCTAAAGTGGCAGCTGATGAAAAAGAAGAAGCTGAATCGGTTTTGGTCATGAGTGTTGATTCTGAAAGTGTATCTGAATCCATTAGTCTTGTCGACGGAAAGGCTATTACTGGTTTAGTTTTTGAGTCTAATACCGATGACTCGTTTGATGAACCGGAACCCGAGGAAATGGTGTAGTTGCTAAATAGGAGCGGGGCAGCCCATTGGGCTGCCCCGTTTAATTTTGGTGAATCCAGAGGCCGTTATGAAGCGTTTTGCTTTTTTGATTGTAAGTTCCTTTAATTTTCCCCTCTTTTTTGACTTTGGGCAGTATTCTAGCCTTCGTTAAAATGCTGTCCTGCATTTCTCCTAAATTATGAAGAAGACTTTTTTGACTCTTTCTGCTGCGATTAGCCTGAGCATGGGTGTATCAACTCCTGCGTTAGCTCAGCAATCTGCGGTGACCAACGCCATTCTGAATCAACGTACTGGCTTGCTGGATAAGGCTCGCGTTGACATAGACAAGGCTATTGTGAATGAAAAAACCAGTAATAAGGCCAAAACTTGGTATACCCGAGGTGAAATCTACCAGGCTATGTTGGAAAGCCCTATTTATAGCAAGAACTTGCAGCCTGGTGAAGGCCTGCAAAAGTCTTATGAGTCCTATGGTAAAACCATTGAGCTAGATACTAAAACTGGTGAGTTTGGCAAACAGGCAGTGGTGAAGATGGAAAGTTTGTATGGTCAAGCGTTTAACGATGCAGTAAACAGCTATAACGCGAAAGATTACGATAAAGCCATTGCTAATTATAAATTAGCTTCTCAAATCAAGCCTCAGGATACTACTGCCGTATTATACTCTGCTTATGCCTCCGAAGCTAAGCAGGACTTTGCAGGGGCTAGGGCAAGTTACAACCAGTTGCTAGCGATGAATTATAAATCGGTGAATTTGTACTCGCGTTTGCTACAAATGGCTAAACAAGAAAAGAATGAAGCTGAAGCCGCAAAAGTTGTCGGACAAGCATTGGTCGCTTACCCAGGTAATAAAAGCTTTATGCTCGAAGACCTGAACATGTCGTTGGCTAGTGGTAAAGGAGAGGATGCTCTAGGTAAAATAAACAAGTCCATCGCCGCCGACCCGAATAATTCGAACCTGTACGCCGTGCGTGGGTCTATGTATGACCAGCAGAAGAAAGGTGACTTGGCCTTGGCTGATTACCGTAAGGCCATCGAGCTTGACCCCAATAATTTTGATGCTCAGTTCAATCTGGGTGTTTATAATTACAATCGAGCCGCTGATTCGTACACAAAAGCAAGTAAGATGGACCTCAAGACATATCAGACGTCTGGTAAGAAGTTTGAGTCCGAAGGAAAAAAATTCTTTGAAGCATCCGTACCTTATTTTGAAAAGGCATTGCTGTTACAGCCGGATGACCGTAACACTCTGAGTTCTTTACAGAAAGTATATTTTCGTTTGGGTCGTACCGCTGACTCTGAGCGACTAAACTCCAAGCTGCAGTCGTTAAACAAGAAGTAGGGGCATAGCTTTTTTTGAGCTAAAGAGGTTCATCCAAGATTTGGGTGAATCTCTTTTTACGTATTTGGCTATCTGGTTATTGGTAAGTGTGAGTTTTATTTAACATAATATAAATTATAAGACAATTTCTGAGCCAAGTTAACTTAAAAACAGTCTGTGGTCAAAACGTTACTTTTGCTTATGTTGGCTTAGGCGATATGAGTGATATTCAGTTTAAAGTTTAAATAGTCAAAGTCTTTAGTATCGACTTGTGCGTGTTCAAATTTAGTTAAGTCAAATGTGGTTTTGTCCTGCTTTGTTTTCTTGTTGCTGTTTCGCTGCCGGGTTGTCGGGTGCAGTCCGGATTTGAAGTGCTCGCTATAAGTAAGTGCTTGGCCTGCGTCTGTGAATGCTTTGTAGTCTTTCTATTGGGCTATAGTTAAAAATATAAAAAAAAAAATGTTATTTATACTATAATATACTTGCATAGTATAAATAATTACGGTTTGAGGACGATACAACTGAAATTTGAGGTGATATGAAGCTGCAGTGCCATAGCCCACTGAACAAACGTATAAAATAGACTTAGTAAGTAATAAAAGGTATTAAATGATTACGCGCGGATAAACTTTTTTATACTAAGTTAGTTAGACGAACAAGACAACACTTCAACTCTTACAGCTATGCCTAAACTAATAGACTACCCAAGAACAAGTTATGACGGAGCTTGGGAACTAAGCGAAATCGTGGATGACACCGGGGGGAAATGTGCAGTGGAAACAGCCGCACGAAAACTAGACCGGAAAGTGAGCGGCTCATTCAAAGCAATCATTGGCTCAGCGGTAAAATTCAGGTTACTTACAAGCAAACGTGAATTGCTTACCACAACCACCTTATTTAAACGAATTAAACACGCGTATGACAAACAAGAGGAACTCATCTTCCACAGAGAAGCTTTTCTTACACCCCCACTTTTCACGCAAATTTGCCGAAAATTCAGATCCAGAGAGTTACCTGTTCAAATGCTGGACGTAATGCTAATTAGAGAATTTGGCGTTGAGGAAATAAACGCTCAAGGAGTAGCAAAGGCCTTCGTAGATGGATGTAGAATGGTAGGACTGCTTGACGAACATAACATAATAGCAGACATCGACGCATTAAACAACAAACAGGCCCAACGACGCGAACCAAACAGTCCACAACCGGTACTCAAATCTTTCCAACAAGATGAAAACAACACGAATATCAATTTATCTCCAACCGCGTCAAGGTCAGCTGACATAAAGCTCTATCCCACCACAATAGACAACCCATTATTTGAGAATTTACCCGAAACGTCTATAGCCAATAATCCTCAAAATTCCAATTCTAATGCCTTTAAAAAACCTGTAAACGAGTCTGATGCTGTTGCCAAATTATTTGAGTTAAATCGTTCCAGCTCAACAGTACTTACTCCAATGGTACATATAGATAAGACTCAACCCAAAGGAATTGGAGGGATTAATCTCGATTTAAACGATGAAAACCAAATAAGAAAGAATTTAACGCCCTTGCAAACAATACCTGAACAAACAAAAAGCCCAGGATACTCAGCAATGGAAAGCCCAAATCCCAATTTTCAAATCCAAATCAGCGGACCTGGAATTAATACTTCTCTGGCAATCACCGAAGAAGAAGACATTATTCTTGCGATGGCCCTACTGGAAAAAATCAGGAGACAACTCAGGGCTTAATTTTCCTGATGACCCAGTCCTTCCTGCGTGAGATGGCGCGTACTTGGAAGACGATGACGCTGCTGGAGCACTTCGATGACTTCTGAGAGCGGCACCCCAGACATAACGAGTAATACCAAAAGATGATAAAGCAAATCGGCTACTTCACCAGGTAACGTATCACGACGACCTGCTACGGCATCAATAACGGTTTCGACAGCCTCCTCCCCTACTTTCTGCGCAATTTTAGACAAGCCGCTCCTAAAAAGTGACACCGTATACGAAGTAGGAGCCCTTTCAGGAAATTGTCGGCGTTCTATAATTAGTCGCTCCAACCCGGCAAGAAAACCAACCGGCGCAGCGGGATACTGGGCTTGTTCAAACTGCTCAAAGCAACTAACAGTACCTCGGTGACAAGTGGGACCATACGGAACAGCACGAATCAGTACAGTGTCAGCGTCACAATCAACGTGCAGACTAACGACCGCAAGGTAATTGCCACTTGTTTCCCCTTTGGTCCACAGCCTGTTCTTTGAACGAGAAAAAAACGTGACCCTCCCCTCTTGTTGGGTACGCACCCAAGCTTCTTCATTAACATATCCCAACATCAATACTTGGCCAGTATCGGCATCCTGCACAATGGCAGGAAGTAAGCCAGTGACTGGGTCAAAACGCAATGCAGAAGGAACAGGCACGTGAAAATCAGTAACCATAGTAGTGTAGCAAGGAGCATACTTTAGGGGACATTAGCATGTGCCCACTGGTTTAACTCGGGAAACTGGGTAATTGGTGATTACAACCGCACCGCGATACCAGCCCTGTGCAGATATTGCTTCAAGACTGGCAGCGCAGTTTCATTAAAATGGAAGATGCTAGCTGCCAAGGCCGCATCAGCTTTTCCTTCGGTAAAAACTGCGGCAAAATCCGCCGGCCGACCAGCTCCACCCGAAGCAATCACGGGCACCGATACTGCATCGCTTACCGCACGGGTCAATTCCAGAGCAAAACCTGATTTTGTGCCGTCGTGGCTCATGGAGGTCAATAGCAACTCTCCGGCACCTAATTCGGCGGCTTCTCGACACCACGCAGCCGCTTCGCGGCCGGTGGCTACGGTACCCGCCCGGGTCATGACCTGCCAAGTGCCTTCAACCAAACGGGCATCCACGGCGACCACCACGCACTGCGAACCAAATCGCCGAGCCAGCTCGGCGATAAAATCCGGTCGGGCTAAAGCAGCCGAATTGATAGAAACTTTGTCCGC
The DNA here is from genome assembly GCF_031398885.1 of Hymenobacter sp. GTDB lineage: Bacteria > Bacteroidota > Bacteroidia > Cytophagales > Hymenobacteraceae > Hymenobacter. Next base: position 46,820 of record NZ_JANNOD010000030.1, on the reverse strand, counting down.
TCCGTTAAGCAGCAGTGCCTCAACGTCGGCCACCGACCCGATGCCCCCGCCAACGGTGAACGGAATATCGACCACCCGTGCCACTTCACGCACCAGCGCCGTGAGCGGCTGCCGGCGTTGGTTGGTGGCCGTAATATCGAGAAATACCAACTCATCAGCCCCATCGCGGGCGTAACGGGCCGCCAAGGCAACCGGGTCGCCGGCATCACGCAGCCCTTCAAACTGGATGCCCTTCACAGTACGGCCATCACGGACGTCCAGGCAAGGAATGAGACGTTTTTTAATCACGATCTAGCTAGATAAATTGAGGAGGATGCACAAGCTAACCGTACCTGCTGAATTAGAGAAAAATACGTAAATCAGCCAACTCAATGGTGCCTTCGTACAAAGCTTTGCCGATAATAGCCCCGTGCAAGCCAGCTTCGGCAAGATCTTCAAGGTCGGCGACGGTGGTAATGCCGCCGCTGGCAATGAAACGGGCAACCGGGTACTGCTGCACCAAACCACGATAAGTAGCCAATGAAGGCCCTTGCAACAAGCCATCCTTGCTTACGTCGGTGCAAACAAACGTAGTAGCCCCGGCGGCCAGATAGGCCGCGATGAAAGCTGTTAACGTCCAGGAACTCGGCTCCGTCCAAGCATTTATGAGGATGTGCTCGCCCCTAAAATCCGCACCCAGAAAAATAGTATCGGAGCCGTGCTGCCTCAACCACGCTTGGGCCTTGACCGGTTCCCGAACGGCCAGGCTGCCGGCCGTGACGTGGGTGGCCCCGGCTGCCAGCACTTGAGCGAGCGCGGCATCGGTCTGGATGCCACCGCCCACGTCGATGTCCAGCGAAGTACAACGGGCTATACCCTCCAGTACCCCAAGATTGACCGGATGCCCGGCGCGCGCGCCGTCGAGGTCAACCAAGTGCAAGCGACGAATGCCGGCGTCGGCAAAACGCTGAGCCACGACCACGGGGTTCGCGTCGTAAGTTGTTTGACGGGCAAAATCGCCAGCACTCAGGCGCACGCACTGACCGTTAAGCAAATCGATAGCGGGAATTATTTCCACAGAGAAAACGGATAAAAAACGAGAACGCAACGGCAACCAACAAGCCTCTACAGGGCCAAGAAATTGGCTAAAATGCGGGTGCCCACGGCCCCACTTTTTTCAGTGTGAAACTGCACGCCGTGAAAGTTGCCGTGTTGCACTGCGGCACTGAAGGGAGCCGGGTGTAGTGCCTGCGCCGTAGTGTAGGCCCCCACTGGGGCGTAGTAGCTGTGCACAAAGTAAACATGGTCCGCGCCGGTCAAGCCAGCAAAGAGCGGTCCTTGCAACGATTGCAAATTATTCCAGCCCATGTGCGGGATTTTATGGATGGGGTCGGGCAAGAACCGCTGCACAGTAAAAGGCAACAGGCCCAGCAGGGCCGTGTCGTTTTCTTCGCTGTGGCTCCCGAGCAGCTGCATGCCCAGGCAAATACCTAAAAAGGGCTGCGTGAGCGTCGGCAAGACCTGGTCCAGTCCCGTGGCTCGCAGTGCTGCCATTGCCGAAGAGGCCTCGCCTTCGCCAGGAAAAAGCACCTTATCGGCCTTACGCAATGTTTCAGCGTCTGAAGTGAGCGTGGGTCGCGCTCCCAATCGCTCCAAAGCAAACAGAACAGACTGCACATTACCTCCTTTGTAATCAACAACTGCTATTTCCATGACAAATTACTTGTATAAACCCATATGTATAATCTATACAAATGGGTTATCTCTATGGAATCACATCCACCGGTTTACAGTATGCCTTTGGTGCTAGGGATGGCAACGGACTCGTCCCGCTGAATGGCCATCCTGATGGCTTTGGCAACGGCTTTAAAAATAGCCTCGATTTTGTGGTGCTCATTTTCTCCAACGCAGGTAATGTTTAAAGTAGCACGAGCGTTGTCGGTGAACGATTTGAAGAAGTGAAAAAAGAGCTCCGTGGGAAGGTCGCCCACCCGCTCACGGCAAAAATCAGCTTTCCAAACCAACCAGGGTCGACCCGAAAAATCAATGGCGGCCTGCGCCAGAGCCTCGTCCATAGGCAGCAAGAACCCGTAGCGGGCTAGGCCGCGTTTATCACCCAGGGCCTGCGAGAAGGCAGTGCCCAAGGCCAGAGCTGTATCTTCCACGGTATGATGCTCGTCAATGTGCAGATCTCCGTTTACTCTTATGTGTAAATCCGTTCCGCTGTGCCGCCCCAGCTGTTCAAGCATGTGGTCGAAGAATCCCAACCCCGTGTGAATATCGGTTTGGCCGGTGCCGTCTAAATCTAACCGAATAGAAATTTTGGTTTCGTTCGTATTGCGCTCAATGGTTGCTACCCGGGCGGGATAGCGCAAGTGACGGTACACGGCTTCCCAGCTGGTGGTGGTTAGTACTGCGCGGGGGTTTGGTTCGGTACTGAGTAAAATAGCCTGCGCGCCAAGATTAGCGGCGAGTTCCACATCCGTGAGCCGGTCGCCAATGACGTAAGAGTTGGCCAGGTCGTAATCGTTAGCGGCATCGAGGTAACGACCAAGCAAGCCAGTACCGGGCTTGCGGGTGGAGAGACCTTCGTGGGCAAAGCTTCGGTCAATGTGCTCGGCCGCGAACCGGACGCCTTCCCCGCCCAGGATGTCCAGCATGAGTTGATGAGCGGGCCAAAACGTGTATTCCGGAAAACTGGCAGTTCCCAATCCGTCCTGGTTAGACACCAATACCAGTTCGTATTCGGGCAAGTCCTGGGCGATGCGGGCCAAGGCGCTGATTGCTCCCGGCAAAAACTGAAACTTGTCGGGGGTCAGGCCGTCGATTTGCTGGCTGGGCTGGGGCTCCACGAGGATGGTGCCGTCGCGGTCAATGAACAGGGCCTTTTTCAAAGCAAGGAATAACAGTTAGCGAAAAAAACAAACGGAAGCCTGCTGAACCAGACGCATCAAAGACCAGTGGTTGAAGCGGCGAGCAGCTCCGCCCCTACGCCGGCAGTCAAGCCACGCAGCGCGCGAAGCAAGCGTGCATTCTCATCGGGGGTGCCAACGGTCAAGCGCAAGCAGCCGGCGCAGCCGGGCTGCGAAGTACGGTTGCGAACCACAATCCCCTGAGCACGCAGATGGTCGTACACAAGGGTCGCGTCGGTGCGGAAGCGCACAAGCAGGAAATTGGCCTCCGAAGGAAAAACATGCTCGACAATGGGCACCAGCAGCAATTGCTGAGCCAGCCACGCCCGACCCTCAAGGAGCGCAGCCCGCATTGCGGGCAGGCGCGGCGCGGCACTCAGCGCGGCCAGCGCGTGCTGCTGGGTGGCGGCCGAAATGTTGTAGGGCGGCTTGATTTTATCAAGGTAGGCAACCAGCGCCGGCGCGGCGTAGGCCACGCCCAGGCGCAAGCCGGCCAAGCCCCAAGCTTTGGAAAACGTTTGGAGCACCACCAAGCGCGGAAATTCGGCCAGGCGGGTGGTCCAACTGGGCGCCGCCGCAAAGTCAGCGTAAGCCTCATCGACCACAACCAACCCGTTGAAGGTCCGAATAATGGTTTCCAGGACGCCCGAGGCCAACAGATTGCCGGTGGGGTTGTTGGGCGAACACAGGAAAAGCAGCTTGGCAGCAGAACGCGCCAGCACGTCAACCGCATTAGAGGGAAGGTGAAAATCGGGCGTGAGCGGGAGTCGTTCAACCCGTACGTCGTTGAGGGTGGCCGCCACTTCGTACATGCCGTACGTGGGCGGACACACCACAATGCCGTCCTGGCCCGGCGTGCAGGTGAGGCGGACCAGCAAATCGATGGCTTCATCAGAGCCGTTTCCTAGGAAAATATTTGCCGGGGAAACGTCCTTCAACCGGGCCAGCGCAGCCTTAATGGCCCGCTGGTGAGGGTCGGGGTAACGGCTGAAATCGTCGGGACCAACCGAACCCAGGCTGTTTTCATTCGCGTCGAGCATCACCGGGGCCAACCCTTCAAACTCGTCGCGCGCCGAGGAATAGGGTTGCATGCGCTCCACGCTGGGGCGAATGAGCCCGGCGTACGGGCTGGCGGCCGGGGCGGACACCGGGGCGGTTGCGGCCGGGGTTTCAGCGTCCGTTGTCAGCGCGGCCAGGCGCAGCGTGATGGCCCGGGCGTGCGCGGCCAACCCTTCGGCTTCCGCCATGGTTTCGACGGCGGGGCCAAGAGCCCGCAAGCCGGTGGCGGACAACCGCTGAAACGTAATCTTCTTAACGAACGAGTCAAGCGACACGCCGCTGTACTGGCGGGCGTAGCCGCTGGTGGGCAGGGTGTGGTTGGTCCCGGAAGCGTAGTCGCCCACCGCTTCGGGCGTAAGGTGGCCCAGGAATACGGAGCCGGCATTGGTTACCTGGGCGGCCAGGGTTTCGGCGGCATCCGAAGCGAGAATGAGGTGTTCCGGGGCGTACTGATTGGAGAAGGCCAGCATCGCGGCTGCGTCGGCCAACAGTATTGCCCGGCTGTTGGCCAAGGCCAGCGTCGCCACCTCGCGCCGGGGCAGCGTAGCCAGCTGACGGTTGACTTCTGCCGCCACTTGTTCCAGGAGGGCGCTTGAGTCGCTCAACACAACCACTTGCGAGTCGGGTCCGTGCTCGGCCTGGGACAGCAAATCGGCCGCTACGAACGCGGGGTTGGCGCTGGCATCGACAATGACGAGCACTTCGGACGGCCCGGCAGGCATGTCGATGGCCACGCCGCACTCGGCGGCAGCCAACTGCTTAGCCGCGGTGACGTAGCGGTTGCCGGGACCGAATATTTTATCCACGGCCGGCACGCTGGCCGTGCCAAACGCCAGGGCGGCAACGGCCTGGGCGCCCCCCGCCTTCACCACGGTTGTGATGCCCAGCAGTTGCGCCACGAACAAAATGACCGGACTCACCGTGCCGTCGGGGCGGGGCGGGGTGCACACCACCACCTCCGGGCAGCCCGCCAGCCGGGCCGGCACCCCCAGCATGAGCAGCGTGCTGAACAAGGGCGCCGAGCCCCCCGGCACGTACAAACCCACGCGCTGCACCGGCACCGCGCGGCGCGAACAGGCCACGCCGGGCATGGTCTCAACGCGCAGCTCGGGCTCCCGCTGGGCCCCGTGAAAGGCTTCGATGTTGGCTTTGGCCTGGCGGATGGCGGCTTGCAGGGCGGCGGGCACCTGGGCAGCCGCGGCGCCAAACTCGGCGTCGGAGACCCGGAGGTGCTCGATGGTGGCGCGGTCGAGTTCGGCGGCCAGGGCTACCAAAGCGGCGTCGCCGCGGGCGCGCACCTGGCTAAAAATCTCGCGCACGCGGGCCAGCACTTGCGGCGCTTCGGCGGTGGCGGCGCGCTGCTGGAGCGCGGGCCAGGTGTTGGGCTCAGGATAGGAATAGCGTTGCATGACGGACCGGGCTAGGCAATCATTTTTTCAATCGGCAAGACCAGAATGCCCTCCGCCCCCACGGCCTTGAGTTGGCTGGTGATGTGCCAGAAGTCGTCCTCCTGCACCACGGACTGCACCGACACCCAACCGGCTTCGGCCAAGGGGGTTACGGTGGGCGACTTGATGCCCGGCAAGAGCCGCCGCACTTCGTCGAGGGCCGCCACGGGGGCGTTCAGCAAAATGTACTTGCTGCGCTTGGCCCGCCGCACGGCCTGCATGCGGAAGCGGAGCTGGTCGAGCAGCTCCAGTTGCTCGGGGGTCAGGTTGGGTTGGGCGATGAGCACGGCTTCAGAGCGAAACACGGTTTCTACCTCGCGGAGACCATTGCCCAGCAAGGTGGAGCCGCTGCTCACAATGTCGCAAATGGCTTCGGCCAAACCAATGCTGGGGGCTATTTCCACCGAGCCGCTGATGGTGTGCAAATGGGCCTGCACGCCGTGCTCGGCCAGGTAACGGCCGAGGATGTTGGGGTAAGACGTGGCGATGTTCTTGCCTTGCAGGGCCGTCACGGAGCCGTAAGCGTCGGCGCGGGGCACGGCCAGGCTCAGCCGGCACTTGCTGAACCCCAACGACTCGACTTCCAACCCCGGATGGCCGGCTTCCACCAGCACGTTCTGGCCCACGATGCCCAGGTCGGCCACGCCGTCCTGCACGTAGCCGGGAATGTCGTCGTCGCGCAAAAACAGGATTTCAAGCGGGAAATTGGTGGCCTCGGTCTTGAGCTTGTAGGAGCTGCTGATGAAGTTGATGCCGCATTCGCGAATGAGGGCAAGGGAATCCTCGCTCAGGCGACCGGATTTTTGAATGGCTAATCGTAGCATGAAGCAGTGAACAGTTGGGCGGAGCCCCGTCCGGGGCACCAATCAGGCCAGCCTCGGCCCAATGGCCGGCGGCGGAATTTCCCAGAAATTGAAGAAGTAGCCCGGGGCAGGCCTGCCCGGGAGCGCAGCGGCGGGGGCACGGGCCGCCGGTGCTACGCTAGCACCCGGCACACCGCCCGGCCCCCCACCGATGGTGGTGCCCGCCTGTTGCCGCGGCCTTGTCCGAAGCCGCCCGCAAAGCCGCGGCCGCCGCTACATCAAAGCACAAGGGGAAAGCCGGAGGCGTCATCGGGGGCAAAGGTAAAACGAAAAACGAAACGAGGGCCGCCCGTAAAGCCGCGGCCTCGGAGGTCAATACCTTTGAGCCCGCCCAAAAGTTTGCGGCCCGGCCAGGCATTTGTCGGCGGGCGGGGTGCGAACTTGCCGCTTTCTTCCCGCTGCATGGCCGATTTCATCCCCTTTCTACATGCGATACAGCCGCTTAGCGCGGAGCTGGCCACGGCGCTGGCGGCGCGCACCGTTCGCGAGCAGTGGCCGGCGCACCACGTGCTGCTGCGCCCGGGCCAGGTGGCGCGGCGGGTGTATTTTCTGGAAACCGGCCTGGTGCGGGGCTACACCCTGCTGCACGGCCGCGAGGTTTCGTCGTGGTTCATGCAGGCCGGTGATTTTGTGATTTCCATCCTGAGCTTCTTCACCCAGCAGCCTTCCGAAGAGTACCTGGAGCTGCTGGAGCCGGCCGTGGTGCACTCCATCAGCTACGAGCAGCTGCAAAGCCTCTACCGGGACTTCCCGGAATTCAACTTTACGGGCCGGCGGCTGATTGAGAAGTATTACGTCCTGAGCGAGCAACGGGCCCTGCACCTGCGCTCGCGGACGGCCGCCGAGCGCTACGAGCTGCTGCTGCGCGCCTTTCCCACGGTGTTTCAGCGGGTGGCGGTGCAGCACATTGCCTCCCACCTGGGCATGGCCCCCGAGACGCTCAGCCGCCTGCGCAACCGGTCCGCGTAGCTCCGGCGGCGGGCCGCGAAAATGACATTTGTCAGGAACGTGCGTGCGGGAAGCCGCCACCTTTGGGGCATTCCATCACCCCAAAAAAACCACGCCATGCTCCTCACCATTTTCGCCGTGTTCGCCGGCTGTTTTTTACTCGAACGCCTCATTCCCGGCTGGAAGCTGCCGGCCGTGCCCACCTGGACCATCCGCGTGCTGGCGGTCAATTTTGTGCAGCTGCTGGTTGTCATCGCAGCGGGCCTGAGCTGGGAGAAATGGCTGTCGGCGTATTCGTTGTTTCATCTGTCGCGGCACGTGCCGGCCTGGGCGGGCGGCCTGGTGGCCTACTTCATTGCCACGTTCGTGTTCTACTGGTGGCACCGCTGGCGCCACACGGTGGACTTCCTGTGGCGGCATTTCCACCAAATCCACCACAGCCCCCAGCGCATCGAGGTCATCACCTCATTCTACAAGCACCCCGTGGAAATGACCGTTAATTCCATCATTGGCGGCCTGCTCATCTACACGTTGCTGGGCCTGAGCGCCGAGGCGGGGGCCATTTACACGCTTTGCACGGCGCTGGGCGAGTTCTTCTACCACACCAACGTGCGCACGCCGCGCTGGGTGGGCTACGTTTTTCAGCGGCCTGAGATGCACCGCATCCACCACGAGTACGAAAAGCACGCCAACAATTACGGCGACATCGTGTGGTGGGACATGCTGTTCGGCACGTACCACAACCCGGAAAAATTCACGACTTCCTGCGGCTTCGATACGTCCAAGGAGCTGCGCCTGCTCGACATGCTGCGCTTCCGGGACGTGCACAAGCCCTGAGGCCATGCTGTTTCTACTAATGCTCGTCGGAGCCGGGGGCTTGCTGGTGGCGGGGGCCTGCTGGCAGGTCATGAAGTGGTGCTTTGCCGGATTGACGGACCAGGCTGAGCGGACCGCCCGGAGCAAATGGCTTGGTTTTTTGCGAACCACGGCCATCGTAACGACGGGTACGTTGCTGGTCGCAGCTTTGATGGTGGTCCTGGGGATGCTGATTCTGCTGATTGGCGGCACGCGCTAAAAGCGCGCAATCAGCCGCAGGTTCACCACGCGCTGCGACAGGTAGCTGGGCACGGAGTACGTCACGCCGTTTACGTCCTGCAGGTAGCTGTAGCCGGCCACGTTGTTGGCCGCCAGTACGTTGAGGATTTCCAGCCCCATCCACAGGCTTTCCAGGCTGTAAAAATGGGCCCTCGAAGCGTCCTTGTTTTTCAGGCTCACCACTTTGGAAAAACCCAGGTCCACGCGCCGGTAATTGGTTTCGAGGGCACTCGTGCCGCGCAGGTCGGGCTCGTTGGGGGGACTGAACGGCAGGCCGGTGCCAAACACCAGGTTCACGTAGCCGCGCACCGACGGGTTGTTGGGGAAATGGTCCTGGAAGAAAACGCCCACGTTCAGGCGCTGGTCCTGGGGCCGGCGGATGTAGTCCTTGGCGCGGCGGCCGACGAGGGTACCGTCGCTGGCCACGCTGTTGATGGAATCTCCGTCGACGTTTTCCTGCGTGGTGAGCACCCCCAGGCTGAACCACGACTCGGCCCCTTTCACGAACTCGCCGCTCACGCGGGCATCAAAACCGGCGGCGTAGGCCCGGGCGTTGTTTTTGGCGAAGTAGCGCAGGCGCACGTTGTCCACGTCGTACGGCACCACGTCGGTCAGGTACTTGTAGTAAGCTTCGGCGGAAAACTTGAAGGGCCGCCCGTACTTCTCGAAGCTGATTTCCTTCCCCAAGATAAAATGGTAGGACTTCTGAGCCCGCAACGCGGGGTTGAGAAAGGCCTGCTGCACACCCAACTGAATGGTTTGCTGGTCGCGCAGCTCGCGGTAGAACGGGGGCTGGTAATACACGCCCACCGCCGCTTTGAACGAGCGGTTGGGGTGGCGCCGGCTGAGTTGGGAGTACTGGGCCCGCGGGCTGATGACGAGCTGGCCGTTGGCGGTCCAGTAGTGGGCCCGGGCACCAACGGTCAGGGTCCGAAGGGAATCCACCGCCCAGGTGTCCTGCACGAAGCCCTGGCTGCGGGTGCTGAGCAAACCCAAATCGGTGCGCAGGCGCAGGCGGCGGGCATCGGGCACAAAGTCGGCGGAATCGGCAAAGCTGTACTCGTCGAGGACGTCACTGATTTTCTCGCGGCCGATTTTGGCGCCCCAGCGCACCGTGTGAGCGGCGCCGGGCGTCCAGCGGCCGCGGGTTTCGGCGGTGAAAATGCGGGCCGTCAGAAAATTGCGCGAGTGCTTGAACTGCGAACCAATGTCGCGTTGCCGCACGGGCTGATTGAATTCTTTCGAATCGGGGTCGCGGTTGATTTCGGCAAAGGTGTAGGCCGCTTCCACGTCGCGAAACTCAAACTCCCGCGAGACGAGCGCCGAGCCGAGCAGCTCCATTTGCAGATTGGGCGAGAAGTCGTGCTTCAGGTTCAGGCCGCTTTGGTAGGTGTCGAACTGCATGCGCTCGCGGCCCCCGTAGGCGATGAATACCCGCGTGAACTGGTTGGTGCCCGTGGAAAACGTCGCCTGGCCGGTTTCGGGCGCGAAGCGGTAGTCGTTGTGGGCCACCACGCCCAGCAGGCCCAGCGTGGTGCGCTGCAAGTCGTCGGCCCGGCCCAACCCGATGTTGACGAAGGCCTGGGCGTCGTAGAAAGTGGGGTTGTAGCCGCCCTGGGCCTGGCGCAAAGAGTTGAGCACGTACTGCGCGTTCTTGTAGCGCACCCCGGCCAGGTAGCTCACCCGGCCGTTGGCCGACCGGGCTTCGGCGTGGGCCGCGCCGCCCACCAGGCTCCCGGTGAGCGAAGCGGCAAACTTTTCGGGCGTCTTGTAGTCCACGCTCAGCACCGAGGCCAGCTTGTCGCCGTACTTCGGCTGCCAGCCCCCGCTGCTGAACTCCACCTGCTGCACCAAGTCGGGGTTGATAAAGCTCAAGCCCTCCTGCTGGGCGGAGGTGACCAGAAACGGCCGGTAAATCTCGAAGCCGTTGACGTAAACCAGGTTTTCGTCGTAGTTGCCGCCGCGCACGTTGTAGGTGCTGCTCAGCTCGTTGTTGGACACCACGCCGGGCAGCGTCTTGAGAATGGCGTTGAAATCACCAAACGGCGAGGGAATTTCCTTGGCCGCCCGCGGGTCAATGCGCGTGATGCTGACCTGCTCGCGGGTGTCGGCCTGGTTGGAGCGGCCCAGCACCCGAACGCCCCCCAGGGCGCGGGCGTCCGGGCGCATGGCCAAGCGCAGGGGTTGGGCGGCGTCGGCGGGCAGCCGGAGCGGCACGCGCAAAGGCAGGTAGCCCAGGCGGCGCACCACCAGAAACACCGCCTGGCCGGCGGCGGGCACCCGCACCGGCAGCACGAATGCGCCCTCGGCGGTGGTGTTGGTGCCACCGGGCTGGCCCTCCACTCCCACCGCGGCCAGCTCCAGGGGCTGGCCGTTGGCATCGCGCAAGGTTCCGGTTATGCTCACCACGGCCGCGGCGGGGCCCTGAACCGGCGCGGGGGTTGGAATTTGGGCTTGCGCGCCCGCGGCCGGCGGCAGCACCAGGGCCAGGCCCCAAGCCGCGGCCCGGACCCAGCGGGCACCAATGTTTTTCCCCAAAGCTCTCGGATGCGGCAAGCGCGGCGTAACGGTTTTTTTCACGGGTTTGAAAACGGGCGGGCCGCGGGATTATTGCCGGCGGCCCGCGCGCGGCGCCTCGGCCGCATTGAGTTCCAGCCCGGCCAAATGCGAGCGCAGGCTAGCCAGCGTGGCCACCGGCCCGGCGGGCGCGCTGAACACGAAATTACCCGCCACCAGCACGTCGGCCCCGGCCTCAACCAGGGGGCCCGCGTTGGCTAGGCTTACGCCGCCGTCAACTTCAATCAGGGCATCCGACCCGGCGTCGAGCAGCAGCTCTTTGAGCATGGCCACTTTTTTCAAGGTATTCGGAATGAAGGCCTGGCCGCCAAAGCCGGGGTTGACCGACATCACGAGCACCACGTCAAGGTCGGCGGCAATGTCTTCGAGCAGCGCGACCGGGGTGTGGGGGTTCAGCGCCACCCCGGCCCGGCAGCCCAGCTGCTTGATTTGCTGCACCACGCGGTGCAGGTGCGGGCAGGCTTCGTAGTGCACCGTGAGGATGCCGGCGCCGGCGTCGCGAAACGCGGCCAGGTAGCGCTGGGGCTCCTCAATCATGAGGTGCACGTCGAGCGGCTGCTTGGCGTGGCGGGCCACCGCCTGCAGCACCGGCAAACCAAACGAAATGTTCGGCACGAAGCGGCCGTCCATCACATCGAAGTGCAGCCAGTCGGCAGCGCTGGTCGCCAGGCGCTCGGTTTCGGCCTGCAGGTTGGCCAGGTCGGCGGCCAGGAACGAGGGGGCAAGCAAGGGAACGCGGCGGGGTGGATTCATGACGACGAAGATACGCCGGCGCGCGCAGCGCACACGCCCCCAAACCCACGGCCTGGCCCTACTTTTGCGGCGCCCCGGCCCGCCAGTGCGGGCTCGCGCGCTTTGCCCGGGCCTCCGGTTTAATCGTTCTTCCCACCCCGTGCCCCACCTCGTTCCCCTCCTCATCCGCGGCATCAACAACCTGTCCGACGCCCGCTACTGCGCCGGCATGGGGGCCGCCAAGCTTACGTTCATCCTCGACCCGGCGCTGCCCGGCCACGTCGATGCCAAGACCGTCCAGGAACTGGCCGGCTGGATTGCCGGCGTTGAGCTGCTCGGGGAGTTCGACCAGCTTAGCGCTCCTCAAATCAATGCCATAGCGGCCGAATGCGCGCTCGATGCCGTGCTGCTTCGCTCCTTCCCAACGGCGGCGGCAATGGCCGAAATCGCCCCGCCAGTGTATTTGGCGCTTGGCCCGGACGCGGTTGCCGAAGCGTTGCCCCTCCCCTTTCCCGTGGCCGGCATTGTGGTGGAGTTGGCGGCCGTTACGAGTAGCGAAGACGAACGGGCCTTGCAGGTGCTCGCCGCCGCCCACAAACTTTGGCTCGGCCCGGGCCTGGACCCGGCCCGGGCCCGGGAACTGGCCACCCGGTTCCCGCTGGCGGGCTTGTCGCTCCCGTCGGGCAACGAAGTAAAACCCGGACTGCGCGATTTTGACCAGCTCGAAGCCGTGTTTGAAGCGCTCGAAACCGACTAGCTCAGCCGAAATTGCAGGTAGTTAATCGGCAGGCCCACGGCCCGGTACTTGCCCTCAAAATTGGTTTGGATGGCCTGGGCTTCGGCGAATTCTGGCCCGGACTCGGCGTAGAGGTCGCGCGTGTGGCGTTCCACAACGGCGTCGGGCCGGGCCGCGAGGATTTCCAGGGAATACTCGAACAGCCCCGCGTTGTCGGTTTTGAGGTGAAGCAGGCCCCCGGGGCTTAACAATTCAGCGTAGAGGTTGAGGAAGCGCGGCGAGGTCAGGCGGCGCTTGATGTCGCGGTCGCGGGGCCGCGGGTCGGGAAACGTAATCCAGATTTCATCGAGCTCCCCGGGCCCGAACTGGGCCGCCAGCGCCTCGGCGCGCATCCGCACGAAGCCCACGTTGGCCAGGCCCAGTTCAGCCGCCCGGGTGCTGCCCCGCCAGATTCGCTCGCCTTTAATGTCCAGGCCCAGAAAATTACGGCCGGGGTGGCGCAGGGCCAACCCCACGGTGTATTCGCCCTTGCCGCAACCCACTTCCAGCGTCAGGGGGTGCGGCTCCGGGAAAAAATCGGTGCGCCAGCGGCCCCCGAGCTGTTCGTACTCCGGCTTGCCCGGCTCAATGATGTCGGGCCGGGTGGCGTTGTCCGTAAAACGGTGCAGTTTGACGCGCGGCAAATTGGGAAGCAGTAAGGATTGAAGGGAATGCGCAGAATTACGGAGCTGTTTCCGGGCCACTCACGGGAAATGAGTGAATAAGTCGTCGACTTCGGCAACGACGAAGGTGCTGCCGCCGATGAACACCACGTCCCGGGGCCCCGCCGCCGCGCGGGCCGCCGCCACGGCCGCCGCAACCGAAGCGTGGGCCTCACCCGCCAGGCCCAGCGCCGCGCCCTGCTGTGCCAACTCAGCGGCGGCGAGGGCCCGGGGGATGTCGGCCGCGCAAAAATAGTACGTGCCCTCGCGGGGCAGCAGGGCCAACATGCCGGCCACGTCCTTGTCGTTCACCGCGCCAATGACCAGGTGGAGGTGCTCGCGGGGCAGCCGCCGCAACTGCGCCACCACCAAAGCCAACCCGGCCGCGTTGTGGCCCGTGTCGCAAATCACCAGCGGGCGGCGGCCGATGACGCTCCAGCGCCCGCGCAGGCCCGTGAGCGGCACGACCTGCCGCAAGCCGGTCCGAAGCGCCGCTTCGGTAGTGCGAAAACCCAGGGCACGCAGCTCATCCAGCGTGGCCAGGACGCCGGGGAGGTTGAGTTGCTGGTAGTCGCCGGGCAGGCCCAGCTCCGCGTTGGGCAGGTAAGGCCGCCCGTGCTGGGTAACGGCCAGGGGGCGCAACCCGGTTTCGGCCGCCGGCTCGGCCGTGAAAGCAGCTTGATAGATTTGGTCGGCCAGCACCAGGTGGGCGAGCTTGGCGCTGGCTTCGCGCTCGAATACGCCCACGGTTTCGGGCTGCGTCTGGCTCACGACCACCGGCACTCCGGGCTTGATGATGCCCGCTTTCTCGCCCGCAATTTCCGGCAGCGTGTCACCCAGAAAGGCCTGGTGGTCGAGGCTGATGTTGGTAATGAGCGAAACCAGGGGCGTGATGATGTTGGTGGAATCGAACCGGCCGCCGAGGCCAACCTCCACGATGGCCACGTCCACCCGCTGCTCGGCAAAATAAGTGAAGGCCAGCGCCACGCACATCTCAAAAAACGAGGGCTGCACCTCATCGAACTGCGGCCGCCAGCGCGCCACCCACTCCACCAGATACTCCGGGGGCAGTTGCCGCCCGTTCACGCGAATGCGCTCGGTAAAATCGCGCAGGTGCGGCGAGGTGTAGAGCCCTACTTTATAGCCCGCGGCCTGGAGCACGGCCGCCAACAAGTGCGAACTGCTCCCCTTGCCGTTGGTGCCCGCCACGTGCACGCTGCGAAACTCCCGCTCCGGGTGCCCCATTGCCCCGGCCAGCGCCAAGGTGTTGCCCAGGCCTTTTTTGAAACCAGCCGCTCCCACCCGCTGAAACATGGGCAGGTGCTCCAAAAGGTAAGCCAGGGTTTCGGCGTAAGTCATTCAGGGCCGCGTTGAAAGCGTATAATCCGCCGCAAATTAACGGCCGCCTGGCCGGATTGCCGCAGAAAAGCCCCGCCGCCTGCTGCGCAGACCGCGGGGCTTGCACGAGCAACGCGCTTGCTTAGCGAACCACTATTTTAAAAGTGTAGAAGCCCGTCGCTCCCCCGGCCGCACCGTTGGTTTTCACAAAATTGGCGTCCAGCAGCTTGTCCCGGCACGCCTTTTCCTGCGCTGCCGAGACATTGCCCGATACCTTGGTCACGGCTTCGATTTCGCCGTCGGCCGAGATTTTGATTTTAAACCGGACCACGCCCGAGTTATCGTCGATGGCTTCCACCACGGGCGTGCTGGCAAAGCGCCAGCCGCTCATTTCCAGGCCGCCGCTGCCGGGGCTGCTGCCGGAGCCGCCCCGGCCCGCGGCCCCGTACAAAGCCTTCGCGTCGAGGGTGCCGTCGGGGTCGCCCTGGTCGCCCACGCTGCCGGGGCGGTCGCCGTTGTTGTTGCCCGTCGGGGCGTCGCTGCTGCCGTTCACGCCGTTGCCCCCGCCCGTGGCGTTGCCATTGGGCGAAAACGCAACGGCCACTTTGCGCTCTCGTTTTGGCGTCGGCTTCACCTCCTCCTTGGGCGGGGCGGGGGTCTTGACGGGCGTTTCCGAAACGCCGCTCTCTTCGGCTTCGCTGGTGATGACCTTCGCTTGCGCCGGCGGCGTGGGGTCGGGCGGGGCGGCCTGGGCCCGCGGCTGGGGGTCGGGGCGGGCCACGGGCGGGCGGCTGTCTTCGCGGTTGGGCGATTTGTTGGCCGTGGCCGTGCTCTGCACGTCGCCCGAGCCGGCTTCGTCCAGCCCGTAGTTCAGTTCCACCCCGTCGCCCCCGATGGCGGCCAGCGGAGGGTTGGGCCCCTTGAATACCGTGAAGATGAACAGCAGCAGCAGCAGCCCATTGACCACCAAGGTGCCAATCAGGGCCTCGCGACGGTGCGGTTCGGGATAGTCAATTGCCATTGGCTGATGTGCGGACGCGTTAAAGCGCTGTTTTTTCGTGAACTGACGATACAATTCGTAAGATATCGATAAATGACCCGCCGGCACGTCAAAAAATCAGCGCATCAAGAAATTTAGTTAGCCGCCGCCTGCTGTGCCTGGGTGGCCATCACCATTTTGAGCTTGAGCCGGTTGCCAATTTCCAGAATATCAACCAGCTTCTGAACGTTCAACGATGCGTCGACCCGCAGCACCACCGTGGGTTGCTCCGCGGCGGGCGCCGGGCCCACCAGGGCCACCAGCTCGGCCTCTACGGCCGACGGGTTGACGGGTTTCTTGTTGACAAAATACTGCCCGGCCGCATCCACCGAGACGGTAATGGGCTGCTTCATTACCTGCTTGCTCGACTTGGCGTTGGGCAGCAGTAGCTTGATGACGTTGGGGTTGACCAGCGTGGAGGCAATGAGAAAAAACAACATCAGGAAGAACATGATGTCGTTCATGGCTCCGGTCTCAACATGCGAGGTGAGGCGATGACGGCGGGAAAGGTTCATTTTATAGTTGTCAGTTGCTCGTTGTCAGTTGTTAGTCACAGCGACAGGAAACACCTGACAACTGACAACGAGCAACTGACAACTAAAGACTAGTTGTCCTGAAGGATGTCCATGAACTCGATGGCTGAATTCTCCATCCGAAACACCATGCGCTCCACCAGAATGCTGAGCCAATGGTAGCCCACGTGCGCGATAATGCCCACCACGAGGCCGGTCGCGGAGGTAACCAGCTTCACGTACAAACCGTCGGCCACCTGCGGAATGCCGAATTCTTTGGTGGCCGCAATGGAATAGAAAATCTTGATTACCCCGATGATGGTGCCCACGAACCCAATCATGGGCGCAATGCCGGCGATGATGCCCAGGATGCTGATGTTCTTTTCGAGCCGGGCAATTTCAATTTTGCCCACGTTTTCGACGCTGGTTTCAATTTCTTTGAGCGGGAGCCCGATGCGGCGCAGGCCTTTTTCCACCATCCGGGCCAGCGGCGAGGGCGTTTGGGCGCACAGCAGCTTGGCGGCGGGCAGGTCGCCTTTCACCATCAGCGACCGGATGCCGGCCATGAAGGAATCGGGGTTACCCGCGGCTTTACGGATGGTGAGGTAGCGCTCGATGATGATGTACACCGAGAGCGTGAAGAGGGCAACCAGGGGAATCATGACCAAGCCCCCGCGCAAAAGCAAATCGATGATGGGAACGTCGGCTTGCACTACCGGAGCGGCCGTAACGGCGGTATTTACTGTATCGGCTGAGGTGGCAGCAACTTGCAAAAGGAGTACGGACATGCGGACAATTAAAATTTCAAGGTATTGTAGTCACCCCGCGTGCGGACGCGCAGCCGCTGGGCCTCGCGTTGGGCCGAAGCCAGGTCGGGATAGTCGGCGGCGGTGAGACGGAACAGCCGGCTGCCCGCCGGCGGCAAGATGATGCGCGAAGCGTGGCCGGTACGGGTCAGGGCTTTATGGCCGCGCTCGGCGTGAGCCAAAGTGCTGTAAGCCCCCGCAATGACGTAGTAACGGCCGGTACGGCTTTTAATTGTGGTGGGTTGGGCGGCAGCGGCAGCAGCGGGGGCACTAGCTACGGTAACTGCGGGGGCCGCGGATTCCAGCTTTTTGCCGGCGACCTTTTTGCCGGCAGCAGCAGCGGGAACCGCTGGCAGCTCGGGCGCCTCCGGCTCGCGGCGGGCGGCCGCCGCCTCGGGCTGGCCATCGGCCGGCTCAGTGGCAGCTTCGGGAGCTGCCGTTTCCACCTCAACGGGGACACCGCTGCCAAAACCGTGCTGGCTACGCGCGGCTTGTTGAAACGCGGGGACGGAGGCCGCCTCGGCACTGCGCGGCTCCACCCGGGGCAACCGGGCTAACCAGTTGGCGGGCAAATAGCCGGCGGTGAACAAGAATTGGTAATTGGCCAGCAGCAGCAACCCGGCGGCCACGGCAATGATGCCGCCGGGCAGCAGGCGTGCCAGACGCGAGCGGCGGGTGGCTATGCCGCGCAAGGCGGGCTGGGGCTGGGGCCGGCGCGGCCGGGCATCGTTGGCCCGCACGGGCCGGGCCGCCAGTTCGGGCAGGCCAAAGGCGGCGGCTAGGAGGTTGTCGGTGCCCGTGTACTCAAAGGCCAACCCCCGCCCCACGGCCCGGCGAAAAATGCCAATGCCCGGCAGCTCGGTGCGGTTGGTTTCGTCCAGCTCCCGCTGCAGCCCGGCCACGGCCGTGCGCACGGCCTCACGAGCTTGCGCGATGGGCAGGCCCAGGTGCTGGCTGAGGGCATCCACCAGCAGGCCGTCGTTGCGGGTGAGGGCCTGGTTGAAGGCCACCAGCTTGGTGGGGGGGCTCAGCGCCTGCCGCCCGGGCCGCGCCCGCGCCGGGGAAACGTCGGCCACCAGGCCCCCAAAACCCGGGATAATCACGCAATCGTGGTCGCGGAGCAGGGGGCGGATGTGGTCGGCGAGGTGCATGGCGGTTGTTTCTGGTGGCTGGTTCCTGCTTGCTGGTTTTCCGGGCGCCGGTCATCCGGCTCAAGCTTTGGGGACGCACACGCCCCCTGACGCCCTGACCGCAACCAGAAACCAGCACCTGGCAACGAGAAACCTAAAAGGTGTAGGTGGCCCCGCCCAGCACGTTGATGCCCTGCACGGGATAACCGTAAAAGCGCTGGTATTCACGGTTGGCGAGGTTATTACCCATTGCAAAGATGGATATTTTTGGCGTAATGCGGTAATCTGCCCGCAAGTTCAGGTCAACAATCGGGTCGGTCGCCCGGTAAAAGTCGGCTGTTCGGGCGCTGCCGGCCGTGGCGGTGGGAAGGTAACTGATGCCGTAGCTGGCCGCGTAGAAATAGCCTTCCACGCCCAGCATCAACTTGTCAAAAACGTTGTAGGTGCCGAACACCGAGCCTTGAAATTCGGGACGATGAAAGGCTTCGGGCAGGGTTTTAAGGGCGTATTTGTTGTAGTCCAAGCGCGTGCCCAGGCGGAATTTTTCGTCGGCGTTGTACAGCAGCTCCCCGTGAATGTTCAGCACGCCCGTGGCGTTTTGGTCGTACACGAGGTCAAACTTGGTGGGGTCGATGGCGTTGTTGAGGTAGAAATACAGGTTGCGGTCGCGGGCGTAGGTGACGCGGGCATTCAGCTCCAGCCCCCGCGCGGGCGTCGAGGTGAACCCGCCGTAAATGGTGGGGCCGCGGTGGGTGTCGGCCACGTTGAGGCCCCGGTTGAGCCAGGGGTTTTCGGTGCTCAGATCGTAGCGGGTCACGCGCTGCAGGGAGCCGCCCAGGCCCGCGTACACGGCAAACTTCTCGGGCTCAACCGTGTAGCCGAGACGCACCGCCGGGTACACCACGGCCTTGCTCACGTTCGTGGCCGTGTCGGAAGAATACCCCAAGGTGGCGCCCACCGAAAACGCAATTTGCTTGTTCACGAACTCGTACGCGGGGGTCACTTGCACGAAGGTGCGCGTGCGCGTTACCTCCGCCGGGTTGGGCCGCGCAAGGGTGGCGGCCGCCTGGTCCTTGTCCGAGATAAACGAGGCGTCGGCCGCCGCGGTCACGCGGCTGGTTTCGCCCAGGGCATAGGCGACTTTGGCGTTCAGCAACACGTTGTTTTCGCGGGCCGCAAAGTCATCGCCCCAGTACCGGTAGCCGAGGCCCGCCTCGTATTGCAGCACCTGGTCGGGGGCCCGGTTGTGGGCGTAGGCTTTCACGCCAAAGCGGTTGAACACCTGCTTGATGTCCTTGGGTTGGGGGGTGGGCGGCAGCTCGGGCCGATTAGCGGCCTTTTCGTACCCGTAAAAATTGTACCGCTCGCGGCCCAGGTCGAGGTTGGCGCCAAAGGCGGCCGTGCCGCTGTACAGCTCGCCCATGAGGTGGGCGCTGGTTTGGGCCACGCCGGAGTTTTTGCCGTCCACCGGCCCGTTCACGGAGGCGGTGTGCTTGAGGTCGATGCCGTAAGCCCGGTCGGTGGTGCGGGTGCTGTGGAAATAGCCCCGGCCATAAAAGGTGCCGAAGTTGCCCAGGGCCGCCTTCACGAAATTACCGGTGAGCGGCGCGGGCTCCTCGGCCCGAATGGTCAACACCTTCACCGAAGGGCTGAGGCGGTCGGTAGGCAGCCGAAAGTCGGGAAAGGTGTAGGTTACTTTCCGCTCGATTTTAGGCGGCGCCGGCAGCTTGATTTTATCAAAGTTGCGCGTGGCCTCGGGCAGCTGATTGACCCGCTCCTTTACAATTTCAATCTCGGCTTCCTCAATCTTGCCCGTGGTTTTGCCCTTGGTGGGCTGGCCAACGGCGGCCGGCGCCGCGCCTCCCACCAACACGGCGGCCACCACCAGGCCCGCCGCCACCCCTGCTGAGTGGCGCAGCAGCGGCTTAAAACCGGTTTTCGTCAAATGCTTCATCGGCTACTTGTACTTCAGTGAAAAAAATGCCGCGCCTAGCGCTGCGTGGCCGTGTCGGCGGGCGCAGGGGCGGTGCCGCGCAAATTGGCGCGGGGCACCGCCGCTTTGCCCTTGGCCGGGGCCGGCGGGGCGGGCTTGCCCAGGGCGGGGGCTTTGGCCGGGGTTCGGGCGGGGGCTTTGGCCGGCGCGGCCTTGGGCGCAGCCGGCTCGGCGGCATCGTCGGGCTGGTCGGCCCCCAGGGTTTTGAGGCGCTGCCTGGCGGCTTCCACTATTTCGGGCACCGGGAAGTTGTTGTCGATGATGGAGTTCAGCGTGCCGCGGGCCTGGAAGTTGTCGCCTTCGGCGGCGTACACTTCGGCCACCAGCAGGAAGGCCCGTCCCTGCCACAGAGCGTAGCTGCTGAAGTTGGCGTTGACTTTAAGCGCGGCGGCTTTGGCTTCTTCGTTCTTTTTCTGCTTGAACAGTGTTTCGGCCAGGTAGTACTGGGCTTCGGCGCCGTTCGCGTCGTTGGGCGCGGCAGCGGCGGCGGCGGCCAGCTCGGTGGCGGCCAGCTCGTAGCTATCGGTGCGGAAGCTGGCTTTGCCCAGGTAAAGCAAGGCGGCATTGATGGCGTTAGCCGAAGCCCCGGCCTGCGTGCGCAGCTCCTCGGCCACCCGGCGCGTGCCGGGGTAGTCGCCGCTTTCGTAGAGGCTGCGCAGCTGGCCCAGCGTGGCGTTGGCTACTTCGCGGCGGTTGGTGCTGGCCCCGCGCAGGCGCTCGTAGTACTTGGCGGCCTCGGCGTAGTTCTTATTCTCGTACTCCAAGTCCGCCAGCCGCCCCACGGCCCGGTTCACGAATTCGCTTTTGCCTTCGGTGACCACCGCGCGCAAACGGGCCAGGCCCTGCTGCTTGTCGCCGGTTTTGAGGTAGGCATCGGCCAGGAAAAAACGGGCATCGGGCCCCAGCGCCGACGCCGGGTACTGCTTCAAGTACGACTCCAGACGCAGAATGGCCGGCGGGTATTTTTCAGCCAGATACAACGACTTGGCGGCTTCAAACTCGACGCTTTCCGTGGCCTTGCTGTCCGGGTTCTGAATCTTGAACGAGGCCAGCGCGGCGTCAAACTCTTCAGTTCGGCCCAGGGCGGCCAGGCTTTCCTGCAGGCTGTAGAGGGCCTGCGAGGCGGCTTCGCTGCGCGGGTACTCGGCCAGCACGCGCTGAAAGTCGGCCACGGCTTTTTCGGGCTGCTGCAGGTTGGCGTAGGCCACGCCGCGCTTCTGCAACGCCTGCGGCACGAGCGGGCTGTTGGGCCGGTTGTCCAGCAGCCGCGAGAAGCCGGTGACGGCCGGCTGGTATTCGCCGGCTTCAAATGAAAGCTGCGCCTGCTGAAACACGGCATCCTCGGCGTAGCGCGAGTTGGGGCTGGTCTTGAGCAAGGAAGCCAGGGTGTTATTGGCTTCGTCGCGGCGGCCCAGCAGCCCCAGCGTCCGCCCTTTCTGGTAGTAGGCGTAGTCTTTGTCCGCGGCGTTGGCCTTGATGACTTTGTCGTACAAATCCAGCGCCTGCGGGTAGCTTTTGGCCACGTAGTAGGTGTCGGCCAGCCGCAGGGTCGCGTCGTAGTAGTTGGGGTCCGCCGGTTTGGCGTCGCCGTCGCTGAGAAAGGCCTGGAATTGCGGCCGCGCGCGCTCGTACTGCTTGGTGTTGTAGTAGGCGTAGCCCAGGCCGTAGCGGGCCTTCTGCTCAAAATCCGCCTCCTCGGCGCTGACGCCGCCCCGCCGGGCCGAGCGGGCCGCCGCCACGTAGGCCGCAATGGCGTCGGGATACTGCTGGCCCACGCTGTAAATCTCGCCGCGCAGCACCTGGGCGGCGGCCCGCAGCCCGTCGTCGGCCGGAAACCGCAGCGATTTGTCGAGCAGCGGCAGGGCCGCCCCGTAATTGCCGTTGTTGTAGAGGGTGGCGGCCTGGGCGTAGGCCACGCGCTGGTACGTCGCGTTCAGCTTGTCGCTGCGGTCGTCAATGCCCTCCAGGTAGGCCAGCGCCTGCGCGTAGTCCGTGGATGATAAAAAGCTGGTGCTGAGCAAATCGTCCACCGTGGCCTGGTTGGACGACCGGGGAAACTTCTTCCGAAAATCCCGCAGCACGGCCACGGCCTCGGGCAGGTTGCCGAGCTCGTACTGCACTTGCCCCAGCTTCAAGGTGGCGTTTTCCGCAATTCCTTTGCTAAAAGTCCCCTGCCGGGCCGCTTCAAAGGCCGTTACCGCTTGGGGCTTCTGGTTGGCTTGCACGTAGCTGAGCCCCAAATGGTAGGCGGCGTTTTGCCCTAGGGAGTCGCGGCGCACGGCCACGTTTTTCAGGCTGGCAATGGCGCCCTTGTAGTCGCCCATCTTGTAGTTAGCGAAGCCAATCTTGTACTGCAGCGCCGGCTCGATGCGGCCCTTGCGCACGGCGGCGTACCTATCAAAATATTCGGCCGCTTCCTTGTACTGCTGTTTTTGATAAAAAGCGTCGCCCAGCAACAGCTGGATTTCGTCGGAGTTCTGCGGCGGCGGCGTGTTTTTCAACGCTTTCGTGGCGTAGTCAATCAGCCCGTCGTAGTTGCCCTCCCGGTAGTAAATCTGAGAAACGACGGCCGGCACCACCGGCTTGTAGGCGTCGTTTTGCTCGGCCACGGCCAAGTCGGCGCGGGCGGCGGCGTAGTCGCCGGCGCGGTAGCCCAGGTAGCCGGCGTAGTAGGCGCTGGCGTACTTGTACTGGCTCTGCACCTGCTTGTTGCGGTCGAACAGCAGGCGGGCCTTTTCGTAGTCCTTTTGTTCGAAATAGCTGTAGCCCAGCTTAAAATCCGACTCCGCCCGCTGGTCGTTGCTCAGGTTGTCGGGGGCCACTTTCTGGAAGTAGCGAATGGCCGACTCGTAGTTCTTCTGGTCAAAGTAGAACTTGCCCAGCTCGAAGTAAGCCACGGCCGAGCGCGGGTGAGCCGGGTGCTGCTCGGCAAAGTCCAGAATGAGGCCTTCCGCGTCGGGGTGAAGCAAGTAGAGGCCGCTCACGGCGTAGTAGTACTCGGCGTCGGCGGTGCGGTCGCGGGCCGTGGGGCCGGCCTGGCCGGTGTGCACCGGCTCAAGGGCCAAATACTGCCGGAATGCCTCCTGGGCCGCGCCGTACTGGCCGCGGTCAAACAATTCCAGTCCCTCTTGAAAATACCGCTCGTCGGCGGCAAATACCTGGGTTCGCTGGGCTTGGACGGCCATTGGCGCCGCGGCGCTCAGGGCGGCGGCCAGCGCCAGCCGGGGAAATAGCTTCATGTAAATACCTTGCGTGGAAGGGCCGCACGAGGCCCGGGAAGTGGCCAAAAGTAGCGAAAAATGCCCGTAGGTTGCCCAGCTAACGCGGGAATGGGCCTCGGCATTGCCCCGCGGGACGGCCGCCCCGGGCCCCGTTCACCACCGCGCGGCGGCCAATCCGCGCAGCCGTTTAAAAATTGCAGTAGTCCTCGCTCCCCGTCATTTCGGCCCACCGCGCGGCCAGAAACTTGGCGTACGCCAGGGACATCAGCCCGTAGGCCCCCAGGGAATGGCCGTCGTTGACCTCCACCACGAGGGTGGCCCCGGCGGCGGTGCGGCCTACGTCGAGGGCAAAGGCGGCGGGCGCTTCCGGGGCGTAGGCGGCCAGGACCTGCTCCACCACGGCCGGGTCGAAGTGGGCGCGCCAGTCGCCTTTGTAGGGCCGGACGTCGAGAATGCGGCCGTAACGCACGAAGCAGCGCCACTCGGCCACGAACTGCACGGGCTCGGCGCACCACACCGGCGTGTCTTCGTACTGGTCGCCGCAGCCCACCAGGTCGCGCGGGCTGCGCACGAGCACCCCCGTGAATTTCTTGGCGTCGTACATCGGCTTGACGAACACTGGCCACTGCCCCGCATCGGCCGCCACCGCGTTGATGGTGCTCGGCCAGAGCCGGCGACCCCAAAAAGAGTGCAGCACGGCGGGATACTCCAACTCCGCCGGCACCGCCAGCCCAAGCGCCCGCAGGCGGGCCCGCACGGCGGCAATGTGGCCCACCACCACCTCGTCGGGCGCGTGGCCGGGCATGGGCGCAACGTCGGTGTAAGGCACTATCTCCCAGCCCATCTGCTGGAAACCGTCCATTGCCAGGTAGTTATTAACGCTTTGTGGGTAGCCGTGGTCGAAATGAATGTGGGCGCGCATGGCGGGGCGGGATAGGAAAAAGTAAAATAGATGGTCCGGCTCACAACCCGCTCACTCCAGCACTCCGGCCGGCACGTTGTGCAGAATCAGCCACACCAGCTCCCGCAAAATCTCGGCGTCGTCCATCGAGCCGCTTTCGATGCCTTTGCTCTGCGCATCGGCCCGGCGGATGGCGTGGATGAGCCCCACCACCCGCTCCGCCGGGTAGGCGCGCAGGGCCTGCTGGTACTCCTTTTGGGCGAAGCCGTTCAGGATGCCCAGCTTCTTGAACTCCGCGTCCGAGGGGTTGGGGCCGGCCTGGTGCAGCACGAGCAGCCGGGTAAAAAAG
Source organism: Hymenobacter sp. (assembly GCF_031398885.1). GTDB lineage: Bacteria > Bacteroidota > Bacteroidia > Cytophagales > Hymenobacteraceae > Hymenobacter. The sequence goes on along the minus strand of NZ_JANNOD010000030.1, from coordinate 22,481 downwards.
GTAAACAGCAGGGTCAGGTTCGGGATGAGCGGGTTGGCCTTGGGGTTGGCCGCGAAGTAGCCCAGGATGCGGTTGGCCTTAAGCACGTCGCGCTGCACCAGGGCTTTTTGCAGCTCAAAAATGTTGTAGTCCTTGCTGATGCCCACCATTCGCTGCACCAGCTCCTCGTCGATGGGCTGGCCGGCCTTCAGGTTCAGCACCAGCTTGTCCACTTCGTTGGCCAGTCGGCCCAGGTCGGCCCCGATGTACTCGGCCAGAAGGGCCGTGGCCTGCCCCGTAATCTGCTGGCCCCGCCCGCGCACGTGGGCCGTGAGCCACTGGGGCACTTGGTTGTCGTAGAGCTTTTTGCTGGTCATGAGCACGGCGGGCGACTCCTTGCCGGCCAGCAGCTTGCCCAGCTTCTTGCGGCTGTCCAGGGTCTTATGCTTGTAGCAAACGACCAATACGGTGCTGGCCAGGGGGTTGTTCAGATAAGCTTCCAGAAAAGGCCAGCTCCGCTCCTGCTCCAGGTCGGCCACCGTCTGGGCTTCTTTCACGATGACCACCGACCGCTCGGCCATCATCGGAAACCGCTTGGCCTGGCCCAGAATGGTCGCCACGTCCACGTCCTTGCCGTAGAGCACCACCTGGTTGAAGCTGCGCTCGTGCTCGGCCAGCACCGATTTTTCAATCAAGTCGGCCACCGCGTCGATGTAGTACGGCTCCTCGCCCTGCAAAAAATACACGGGCTGAAACTGCCGCTGCTGGAGCTGCTTCAAAACAATGTCGGGGTCAGTGGTCAAGGCGGAACGAGGAATGTGATGGCGGGCGAATACCGGCCTTCAAATTTACAGCTTGTCGCCGCCCGAAACGGCCCTGCGAAGCCGCCACTCCGGGCGTCTCGTCGTCAGCGCCGCTGGCCTTCGGTTGCAACCCTTGTTTTCTGCGCCGCAACAGCGCGGGTTCGCTCGTTCCACGAGGAGACGCCTAAGGCATCCCGAAGACGAACCCAGGAACCACGCTAAAAACCATTCCGGTAGCCCGGCGAGTTGCCCCGGTCTTCGGCAGGCCAGGTAAGCTTAAGCTATTCACTCACCTCGTGGGGGCGGTAAACGACCCGGTCTGGCAGATGCTGGGCCGCCCAACGGTCGATGAACTGCAGCACGGGGATGAGGGAAGTGCCTCGCTCGGTGAGGCAGTAGCCTACCTCGGGGGGAAAGGTCTGGTGTTCGCGGCGGCCCACCAGTCCGTCGGCTTCCAGTTGGCGCAACTGCTCCAGCAGCACTTTCTTCGACACCCGCGGAATGGCCCGCCACAGCGCCACAAACCGAATTTCGCCCGGTTCGAGGTGCTGTAGGATGACCGGCTTCCACTTGCCGGCAATCATGCCGACGGTCACGTTGACGGCGCAGCGTTCAAAGTCGTTATAGGTCATGCGACACCGAAAAGTATCCAGGTTACCAAGAAGTTGCGATTGAAGAATGCTTTGCGGAGGCCGGTACTTTTGAGGCCGGGAGCAGGCCGCCCCCACTGCCGGCATTCTCCGGCCCTCACACGCATACTAAACCCCTTTATGAACAACGTAAAATTAACCCTCATCGGCGGGCCAACCGTCCTGCTGGAAATCGGCGGGCTGCGCCTGCTCACGGACCCCACCTTTGACCCGCCTGGTCGAGAATACCGCCTTGGTCCGGTCACGCTGCACAAGCTAAGCGGTCCGGCCCAGGCCGCCGAAGCCGTGGGGCGGCTCGACGCGGTGTTGCTCAGCCACGAGCAGCACCGCGACAACCTGGACGACCTCGGCCGGGAGCTGCTGGCCACGGTGCCGCGCGTTTTCACCACCCCGCAAAGCGCCGCCAACCTTGGCCCGAACGCGCTGGGGCTGGCCCCGTGGGCAGCCACTTACCTCACGGCTCCCGATGGGCGCCGGCTCCGCATCACGGCCACCCCGGCGCGGCACGGACCGCACGGCGCCGAAGCGTTCAGCGGCGACGTCGCGGGCTTCGTGCTGCACTGGGAGGACGACCGCGCGGGCGCCCTCTACGTGTCCGGCGACACCGTCTGGTACGAAGGCGTGGCGGAAATTGCCCAGCGCTTCGACGTGCGCGTGGCCCTGGTGAACCTGGGCGCCGCCCGCATTGAGGTCGTCGGCCCCGTTGATTTGACGATGAATGCGGCCGGGGCGCTGGCAACCGCGCGGGCCTTTTCCAATGCCGTGCTGGTGCCGGCGCACTACGAAGGCTGGGCGCACTTTCAGGAGCCCGGCGCAGAAGTGGCCCGCGTGTTTGCCGCCGCCGGGCTCAGCAACCGCCTGCTCTGGCTGGCCCCGGGCGTGGCCACGGAGGTGGGGTAGCGCGCGGCCCCCTTGCGTCGGGTGGAATGCCTGTGGCGCCCGAAGGAGAGCTAGCGGTGCCGTTCCGGTTATTCAATTGGCTTTCCTCCTGGTGGCGGGAAGCCTGCTGGCTACCTTTGCAAAGCCGCTTGGCTAGGCCACGCTCGCCAGTGGGCACCCCTCCCGGCGTCTATTCCTCATCCTTAATTTCTCCTTCATTGAGCCTAATTGAAGAACTGACCTGGCGCGGCATGTACCACGACGCCATGCCCGGCACCGCCGAACACCTGGCCACCAACGCGCCCGTCACCGGCTACATCGGCTTCGACCCCACGGCGGCGTCGCTGCACATCGGCAACCTGGCCACCATCATGCTGCTGGTGCACTTGCAGCGGGCCGGCCACCGCCCCGTGGCCCTGGTGGGCGGCGCCACCGGCATGATTGGCGACCCCAGCGGCAAATCGGCCGAGCGCAACCTGCTCGACGAAACCACGCTGCGCGCCAACCAGGCCGGCATCCGCGCTCAGTTGGAGAAGTTTTTGGTGTTTGACGACTCCCCCACCGGCGCGCTGGTCGTGAACAACTACGACTGGTTCAAAAACTTCGGCTTTCTGGAATTCCTGCGCGAAGTGGGCAAGCACCTCACCGTGAATTACATGATGGCCAAGGACTCGGTGAGGCGCCGCATCGGTTCCGCCGACGCGGACGCCAACGACGCATCCGAGCAGCGGGCCGAAGGCATCAGCTACACCGAGTTCAGCTACCAACTGCTGCAGGGCTACGACTTCGTGCACCTGCACCGCACCCTGGGCTGCACCCTGCAAATGGGCGCCAGCGACCAGTGGGGCAACATTACAACCGGCACCGAGTTGATTCGCCGCCTAAGTAGCGCGGACGAGACAAATCCAAGTCCCAGCAAAGCCTACGCCCTCACCGGCCAGCTCATCACCAAGGCCGACGGCACCAAGTACGGCAAGAGCGAGACTGGAACCGTCTGGCTCGACCCCGCCCTGACCTCGCCCTATCAGTTCTACCAGTTCTTCTACAACGCCGCCGACGCCGACGCGCCCCGCCTCATCCGCGTCTTCACGCTGCTCACCCAGACCGAAATAGGAATCCTGGAAGCCGAGCACGCCCAAGCCCCGCACCTGCGCACGCTGCAAAAAGCGCTGGCCCACGACGTCACCACCCGCGTGCATTCCGCCGAAGCCACCGAAGCCGCTGTTGCTGCTTCGGAAGTATTGTTCGGCAAGGGCGACCTCGCGGCCCTGCAGGCCTTGGACGAGGCCACCCTGCTCGACGTATTTGCGGGCGTGCCCCACCTGCGTGTGCTCCGCTCCGACTCGGTCGCCCTCACCGCCGCCGCGCTGCTCAGCGACGCGACGATGAATAAAATCTTTCCTTCCAAGGGCGAAGCCAAAAAGATGATTCAAGCCGGCGGCGTGAGCATCAACCGCGAAAAGGTGGCTTCTCCCGACGCCTCAGTCGCGGCGCTGCCCCTGGTAGCCAGCAAATACCTGGTGGTGCAGAAAGGCAAGAAGAACTACTTCCTGGTGGAACTAGCGTAAACACCGCGCGTGCGGAGCATCCCACATCCCCGCTGCACTGCTCGCGTCAATAGGACCAACTGCTCCGCGCAGCATGGCAAACTTTCTTCGGTGTTTTTCCAGTGGGCAAGCCGGCCGGCAACCAAAAAGGGAGTCCGCAGTGCGAACTCCCTTTTTGGTAACGCAAAAGCGGCTTTGCAGCCGCTTAAAATTACTTCTTCTTGGCCGGAGCGGCTTTTTTAGCAGCAGCGGGCGCGGCTTTCTTAGCCGCCGGAGCCGCTTTTTTGGCGCCAGCGGCCGCCTTCGGAGCAGGCGCAGCAGCCCCCGAGTTCTTGGTGTTCTGCACCTCGGTGCGGAACGCCTGGGCCATCGTCTTCAGCTCCTGCATGCCTTTGCGCACGCGGGTGCCGGCGGCAGCGTTTTGCTTGTCGTAGAATTTCGAGAAGTCGTCTTCGAGCGACATCACGAGGTCCTTCAGTTTGCCAAAATTGTTCATTTGGGGTTGGGTTTGGGGTGAAAAATGAGTTTGGGGCGGTGTTAAGCCGGCCCTAATATACAGGGATTTCAAATGCAAGCAAGTTTTTGCTTTTTTTTCTAAAACCCCCTCTCCGGCTTTTGAAGCGTGATTTTGCTCAAAAAAAGGCCGTTTGCGCAAATTCACTCACCCGCCTCCTCCTTGGGATAATACAAAAACAAGCGCGCCGGCCACCCTCTCGGATGGCCGGCGCGAAGTGCCGTAGTGGGTGATTTTAGGCGGTTTGGACCGTGGCCGCCGCTTTGCTGTACAGCCCCTTGTCGAGCTTGGCCGCCACGGCCTCAAAGGCCGCAATGGTCGCCTGCACGTCGGCCAGGGTGTGGACCGCCGTGGGGATGAGCCGGAGCATAATCACGCCTTTGGGCACCACTGGATAAACCACAATGGAGCAGAATATGGCGTGATTCTCGCGTAAATCGAAGGTTAGGGCCGTGGCATCGGGGATTTCGCCGGCCAGCAGCACGGGGGTCACCGGCGACTGCGTGGTGCCGAGGTTGAAGCCTTTTTCGCGCAGGCCGCTTTGCAGGGCCCGCACCACCGTCCACAGGTTTTCCTTCAGCTCGGGCTGGGTCCGCAGCAATTCCAACCGTTTTAGCGCGCCGATGACCAAGGGCATGGGCAGTGATTTGGCGAAAATCTGGCTCCGCATGTTGTAACGCAAATATTCAATCACGCTTTCGGTGCCCGCCACGAATGCGCCGATGCTGGCCATGCTCTTGGCGAAGGTTGAAAAAATTAAGTCCACGCCGTCCGTAACGCCTAATTCTTCGGCCGTGCCGGCCCCGGTGGTCCCCATCGTGCCAAAACCATGAGCATCGTCGAGCAGCAGGCGGAAGGCATACTTTTCTTTCAGCGCCACGATTTCGCGCAGCTTGCCCATGTTACCCGACATCCCGAACACGCCCTCGGTGATGACCAGGATGCCGCCGCCCGTTTCCTGGGTAAGGCGGGTGGCGCGCTGGAGCTGCTTCTCCAGGCTCTCAGTGTCGTTGTGCGGGTACACGAAGCGCTTGCCCTGGTGCAGGCGGACGCCGTCGATGATGCAGGCGTGCGATTCGGCGTCGTACACGATGGCGTCGTGGCGGGTCACCAGCGAATCGATGGTGCTCAGGATGCCCTGGTACCCGAAATTGAGCAGCAGGGCGGCGGGCTTCTGGATAAAATCGGCCAGCTCGCTTTCCAGCTGCTCGTGGTAGCTGGTGTTGCCGCTCATGATGCGGGCGCCCATCGGGTAGCCCATGCCCCACTCTGCGGCGGCCTCGCCGTCGACGCGGCGCACCTCGGGGTGGTTGGCCAAACCCAGGTAGTTGTTCAGGCTCCAAGTCAGCACTTCTTTGCCCCGAAAGGTCATGCGGGGCTTGATTTCGCCTTCCAGCTTGGGGAACGTAAAGTAGCCGTGGGCGTAGTGCGAGTGCGAGCCCAGGGGGCCGCGGTTGGCCGAAATCCGGTCGAAAATATCCACTGAAGAAACGAGGGTGAGGTGAGAAGGAAAGCCAGCCGCGGGCCGCTGAGGGAGTGATTAAACAGCCCGAAAGCGGCCTAAACGCAAAGGTAAGCCCAGGGGACGGATGTACATAATTTGGGCTTAACAACCGCGTCACGCTCCCGGGGTTTGCCACCGGCCTGCGATTTCCAACTTTCTTTGCGCACCCGAACCACATTTCATGAAGAAAATCACCAAGCTGCTCGTCGCCAACCGCGGCGAAATTGCCCTGCGCGTGCTGCGCTCTGCCAAAGAAATGGGCCTCGCCACCGTGGCCATCTACTCCGAAGCCGACCGCAACGCCCTGCACGTGCGCTACGCCGACGAGGCCGTGTGCGTGGGCCCACCGGCCTCGAAAGACAGCTACCTGCGCGGCGACAAAATCCTCGCCGCCTGCAAAGCGCTGGGCGTTGACGCCATTCACCCCGGCTACGGTTTCCTGAGCGAGAACGCCGGCTTTGCCCGTGCGGTGCGGGACGCGGGCCTCATTTTCGTGGGCCCCAGCCCGGAGGCCATGGAAATCATGGGCGACAAGCTCTCGGCCAAGCAGGCCGTGCTGGCTTACAATATTCCCTTGGTGCCCGGCACGGCCGAGGCCATTTCCGACGTGCCCGCCGCCAAGCGCATTGCCCAGGAAGTGGGCTTCCCCATCCTCATCAAAGCGTCGGCCGGCGGTGGCGGCAAAGGCATGCGCATCGTGAACAACTCCGGGGAGTTCGAGGAGCAGATGCAGCTGGCCATCAACGAGGCCGTATCAGCTTTCGGTGATGGCGCGGTGTTCATCGAGAAGTTCGTGACCGGCCCGCGTCACATCGAAATTCAGGTGCTGGGCGACGAGCACGGGCACATCGTGCACCTGTTCGAGCGCGAGTGCAGCATCCAGCGCCGCCACCAGAAGGTGCTGGAGGAAGCGCCTTCGTCGGTGCTCACGCCAGAACTACGGGCCCAGATGGGCCAGTGCGCCGTGGACGTGGCCCGCGCCTGCGCCTACACGGGCGCCGGCACCGTGGAGTTCCTGCTCGACGCCCAGCACAACTTTTACTTCCTGGAGATGAACACCCGCCTGCAGGTGGAGCACCCCGTGACGGAACAAATCACGGGGCTGGATTTGGTGAAGGAACAAATTCGGGTGGCCCGGGGCGAGCCCCTCGCCTACTCCCAGGCCGACCTCACCATCACCGGCCACGCCCTGGAGCTGCGCGTGTACGCCGAAGACCCGCAAAACAACTTTCTGCCCGACATCGGCACCCTGACCACCTACGTGCGCCCCCAGGGCCCCGGCGTGCGCGTCGACGATGGCTTCGAGCAGGGCATGGACATCCCTATTTACTACGACCCGATGATTGCCAAGCTGGTCGCCTTCGGGGCCGACCGCGCCGAGGCCATTGCCCGGATGCTGCGCGCCATCGAGGAGTATCAAATCACGGGCATCGAGACCACGCTCGACTTCGGCCGCTACGTGCTCACGCACCCCGCCTTCGTCAGCGGCCACTTCGACACGAACTTCATCCGCGACCATTTCACGCCCACCACCCTCGCCCCCACCCCGCCGAACGAGTCCACGGCCAAAGTAGCCGCCGCCCTGGGCGCCCTGCTCCTAAGCGAGAAGAAACCCAAAGCGGCGGCCGCAACTGATGAAACGGCCGGCGCGGAAGTTTCGGAATGGCGGCGGAATCGGCTGGGCGTGCGGTAGTCGATTATTGCGGAGAAAGTAGATTACATTCGGCTTTAAGCAACTGATTTAATTATCTTTTTTTCTCATTATATCTGTTATGTACCTCGTCTTCGATACAGAAACAACGGGGTTGCCCGCTGATTTCCAAGCCCCGGTTACAGACAGCGATAATTGGCCACGCTTGGTAGAATTAGCCTGTGGGGTGTACGGCGAGAATGGAATGCGACGCAGTAGTGGGCAAGTTTTAATACGACCAGAAGGGTTTACTATTCCAGTTCAAGCCACCCACATACATGGTATTACTACGGCGCAGGCCGCAGCCGAAGGGATAAATCTGGGCGAGGCGCTTGTACAATTAATAACTGCGGCGGACGGGTGCAAATATGTAGTAACCCACAACATCGAATATGATTTGGCCATTGTCGGTGCCGAGTTGCACCGATTGATGCGGCCGGAATTTCCGCAAAGTTTACGGTCAGTGTGTACTATGCGCATGGGCACCGGTATTGGCAAGGGGCCGGGCGGGCGCGGGGCCAAGCCGCCGAAGCTGCACGAGTTACATGAGATTCTGTTTGATGAAGGAATAGCGGGCGCGCACCGGGCGGAGGCTGACGTAGCAGCCTGTGCCCGGTGCTTGTTTGCTCTGCTGGCAAAAGAAGTGAGTTTGCCAGAAACACGGAAACCGGTGCAGCCAATAGCACCCAAACTCCCACAGCTCACAATAGTACTGGACTTGGATAATCCAGAATTTCAGCAGGCGCTGGACCTGATTGAAAATAATAACCGGAGCGTATTTCTAACCGGCAAGGCGGGCACGGGTAAATCCACGTTTTTGCGGCACATTATAGCCAACACACGAAAGAAGGCTGTGGTGGTGGCTCCTACAGGCGTAGCGGCACTGAACGTGGGCGGCACGAATATGCATCGGCTGTTTCGTCTGCCGTTGGGTATTATGCAGCCTAACGACCATCGAGTATTGTATTTGGGTCCGCAGCGATATACCGGAAAATCCGTTAACACAGCTCTATACGACCTTCTACAAGCCGTAGAGCTGGTCATCATTGATGAAGTATCAATGGTACGGGCTGATATATTGGATGCTATTAATCGGTCGTTAAGACTGAACAGCCGGCGACTGCGTGAGCCATTCGGGGGAAGCAAATACTGCTGGTAGGTGACGCTTACCAATTACCGCCGGTGTTGACGCCGACCGACTGGCAGTTGTATGAGCGATTTTACCAGACCCGATATTTCTTTAGTGCCAAGGCGTTCGCGGAATTTCCGCTCATTACCGTCGAGTTACGCAAGGTGTATCGACAGCAGGACCCCCAATTTATTAAACTATTAGACCGGGTTCGAACGAACCAGGCGGATGGTAAAGACCTGAATGTTCTGAATAAAAGAAGATCTGACCTGCCAAAAACGACGGGACGCCGCGTCATGCTCAGCACCCGCAATAAAGACGCGGAAGACCATAACGCGGGTGAACTGACCAAGCTGACAACTCTGCTGGTAAAGTTCCAGGGAATTGTAACGGGCGACTTTGTGGAAAGTGACTTTCCAACGGCGCGAGAGCTGGCTCTGAAAGAGGGGGCGCAAGTGATGTTCGTGCGCAATGACCGCGGCAGCCGCTGGGTGAACGGCACTATTGGGCGGGTAGTGAAGCTAGAAAAGCAGGTAGCAAAGGTGGAAACCGAGCACGGGGCTACTTACACGGTGGAAGCAGAGACCTGGGAGAAGTTCGCCTATGGTTACGACGAGGCAACTGGACGCATTACCAGCGTAGTCATTGGGACATTCACCCAATTGCCTCTCAAGCTCGCTTGGTCGCTGACTGTTCATAAAAGCCAGGGTCTGACGTTTGATGCCGTGGAAATTAATGCGCCGGGAGGCTTTTTTGACGCGGGTCAGCTATATGTGGCGCTTAGCCGGTGTCGCTCGTTTGAAGGGTTGCAGCTGCGAACGCTAGTGAGAGAACGGGACGTGATGGTAAGTCGGGAGGTAGTAGAGCCGCATCGCACGGCCAATGACGAGAAGCAGGTAAACGCGGCTTTAGAAGAGGCCCGCCCAAGTAAGCTACATAAGCAAAGTCTGAAGCTTTTGGACAGGGGTGACTTAAAAGGAGCCGTAGGCGCGCTATGTGAAGCGTTAGGCTTGCGTAACGACGCGCAAAAACCGATATTCGGGCGCCTATTGCGGCACAAGTTGCACAGTTACATGCAAGCAAAAAACACGCTGGCTGGGGTGGTCCAGTAAAAACGGACAGTGAGCTAAGGTAGGTTGAATTTGAAGTCGCGTTCAAATTGATGCGGCGAGCGGTAGCCCAGAGCGGAGTGGTGACGGTCGAGGTTGAAGTAGGTGTCGAGGTAGTGGGCCACTTCCAGGCGGGCTTCTTCCAACGAAGCAAAGGGGCTGCCGCCGGGCAGCAGCTCGGTTTTGAGCGTGCTCCAGCCGGCTTCAGCCTGCGCGTTGTCGTAGGGGTTGCCCGGCCGGCTGAAGCTGGGCAGGGCCCCGGCTTGGGCGATGCGGGCGCGGCAGGTCGCGCTGGTGTACTGGCTGCCGCGGTCGGCGTGAACAGATAAGCCCAGGCGCGGGTTGGCGCAACGTCAGGGCTTGTTCCAGCGCGTGGAGCACGAGTTCAGTAGGCATCTGCGCGGCCAGGTGCCCGCCCACGACCCGGCGCGAACAGGCGTCGCGCCACGTGGCCAGGTAGCACCAGCGCCCGCCGACCAAGGGCAGGTACGTAATGTCCCCGACCCAGACCCGGTTCGGAGCCGTGGGGGCCGACTGGCCCAGCAGCCGGTTCTCAGCCACCACAGCGGCCGGGTCGGCCACGGTCGTGCGCGGCCGGTGCGGGCGAGTGCTCAGGGCCCGGAGGCCGTGCCGGTGCAGCCAGTTGCGCAACGCGTAGCGGCCAACCGGGTGGCCCTCGGCGTGTAATTCGGCCGCAACCGCCGGGTGCCGTAGCGGCGGGCATGGCGCGTGAAGGCCGCCTGCGCGGCTGTATGCCACGGGACGGGTCGCGGTGCCGACCGTTGCCGCCACTGATAATGGCCTGCCGGGCTCACGGCCCATAAGCGGCAGAGCAGTTGCGCGGGCCAGGGCTCGGTGCAAGCCGCGATGAAGGCATAGCGGCTCACGACTGGAGCGGTTGGGAAAAGATGGCCACGACTTTTTTTAAAATGTCGCGCGCTATTTCCACGCGCTTGAGCGCGGCGCGCAGCTGCCTGATTTCCTCGCGCTCCGCGCTGTTAGGTACGGCGGCTTCCAAGGCTTGGCATTGCCAGCGCCCCAGCAGGGCCGGCGAAATGCCCTGAGCACGGGCCACGTCGCTTTGCTGGGCCCCGGCGGCCACTTGGCGCACGCACTCAGCCTTAAATGCCGGCGCGCATTTCTTGCGGGGGGCGGGCAAGCCGCCAGAGTTCGGTTTCTCGGTCATGGGCAGTGAAAGTTAAGACTTCTCACTGTCCGTTTTAGCTAGACCACCTCATGAAGTTATCGTAAGGTTGAGGCAACCTGGGATAGATGTCCGGTTGAGGCGGTCTAGATGTGTAGTCCCAGCGTGAGGTGGGTCGGGTCACGGGTAAAGGTAGTGGGGTTCTTTTGCCACTGGGCACAAATGAATTCGTGCGGTGTTAAGCCACGCAACGTCTTCAACCGCTTGGCGTGGTTGTAGGCCAGCAAAAAGGCTTGCAGGTGCTCATTAAGCTCTTCCGTAGTCTGGTAATGGTAGCGCTGCACGGTGGCCTCCTTAATCGTGCGGTTCATGCGTTCGACCTGGCCGTTTGTCCACGGGTGGGCCGGCTTTGTTAGGCGGTGTTCCACGCCGTATTCACGGCAGATGCGGTCAAAACTGTGCCCACCGGGCAGAAACTGGTGCGGTTGCGGCGTAAACTGGACGCCGTTGTCGATCAAGACGGTGTGCACTTGGTAGGGCAGCTTGTCGAGCACGCGCCGCAGAAACTCGGCCGCGACGACGCGCTTGGCGCGCGGGTGCAGTTCGGCAAAGGCCCCCTTGCTGGTGCGGTCGATGGCCACGAAAAGGTACTGCTTGCCTGCTTCGGTCTGGACCTCGGCAAAATCGACGTGCAGGTAGCCGATGGGGTAGTCCTTGAACTTCTTTTTCGGCGGGCTTTGCCCGTCGTCGTTCAGCGGCAGGCGATTGATGCCGTGGCGTTGAAAGCAGCGGTGCAGCGCCGAGCGGGACAGGTGCGGAATCGCGGCCTGCAGCGCGTAGAAGCAATCATCGAGCAGCAGCAGGATGTGCCGGCGGAAAGCCACGGCGATGGCCTCTTCTTCGGCCGTGAGCACCGTCGAGGCCGGCACTGGCCCCATCGGCGCATCGGTTACGGTGGCGCGTTTACGCCACTTGGCCACTGTTTTCGGGTTGCTGCCGTGCCGTACAGCTAGCGCTTGTAAGCTTTCCTGACTACGTTGGATAGCGGCCCGTATTGCCGCTGTTGTGCGGGCGCTGCCGTGGAGTACTTGTCCCATAGGTCGGTGCGAAATTCCAGCCCGGAAAATGCACCATCACTCTTTGGGACTATACACATAGGCGGACAGAAGAAAGACGTATATTTATTTTGTCCGCCTTGCCTAGACTACCTCGCAACGCTGAAAAAACAGTTACGGGAGCCGGCATAGTCCAGTCCCTGGGACCTAACAGTACCCAACACACTTGTCAGCAGGAACAAGTCACGTCTGCTTCGGCGTCAGCCGGGAGTGGTGCGGCTTGGCCCTGCGTGGCATACCCGTCCCGTTTCCACCAATCAATTCCGCCCAATAGCTCTTTCACCTGAAAACCCAACTGCATTAGTTTCAAAGCGCCTTTGGTGGAAGCATTGCAGCCAATGCCGTCGCAGTACGTGACGTAAAGCTTGGATTTGTCGAGCGCGCGGGTGGATTCTTCCGTCATGAGCCGGTGACTGAAGCTGATGGCGCCGGGGATGTGCTCCGCGGCGTGGGCAGCTGGCTTGCGGGCGTCGATGATAATTAGGCCTGCTCCGCTCTGCACGGCGTCGTACAAATCAGCCGAGTCCATTTCGTAAGCCAGCTTGTGCTGGTAGTGAGCTAGTTGAGCTTCCATAAGGGCGAGTGTTTAAGGTTAAGGACGGGCAAAGATGCAGGGGGGCAGGATGCGGAAAAAGTGAAAATATTTCCTGATTCCCTTGAAATCTTTTCATGCAATCAACTGCGCTCCCTGAGGGGTTTTCCCGTTTACCTTTGGGCAAAAAAATCGGTGGAAATACGTCATTTGCGTCTGGTAAAGGCCATTGTGGAAGAGGGCAGCATTGTCAACGCCATTGACAAGCTGCATCTGACTTCCAGCGCGCTTAGCCACCAACTGCGGGAAGCCGAAAGCCAGTTGGGGGCTCCAATCTTCTACCGGGTCAATAAGAAGATGGTGCTCACGCCAGTGGGCGAAAAGGTACTGCGCGGCGCCCACGTCATACTCGGTGAACTTGACACTATTGTCCGGGAAGTGAAAGAGTTGATGGGCGGCGAAGTGGGCCGTATCCGGCTCAGCACGGAATGCTACACGAGCTACCACTGGCTGCCGGGAATTTTGCGGCGCTTCCACGCGGATTTCCCCCACGTCGAGGTCAGCATCAACTTCGAGGCTACCCACCAGCCGCTGCCTAAGCTGCTGAGCGGGCATATTGACCTGGCCATCACTAGCGACCCGGTGGCCGAGCCGGCCCTGGAATTCATCGAGTTGTTTCAGGACGAGCTGGTGGCTGTCGTTCCCAGAGACCACGCCTGGGCAACTAAATCCTACGTGACGGCCCAGGATTTTGCCGCTGTCCACCTGATTATTCACTCCCTGCCCCTGGAAACGGTGACCGTGTTTCAAAAGCTGCTCAGCCCAGCTGGGGTCACCCCGCAAAAGCTCACGGTGCTGCCCCTGACCGAGGCTTCCATTGAACTGGTGAAAGCAGATATGGGAGTGGCCGTGATGGCGCAGTGGGCGCTGAAGCCTTATCTGGTTTCGGGTGAGTTGGCAACTGTGCAAATCACCCCCGAAGGACTAGTGCGCCAGCAATACGCCGCCCGGCTCCGCAACCAAGATTATCCGCTCTACTATGAAAGCTTCCTTCGATTTCTTGCCCAAGAAATTCAGTTTTAAGCCCGGCGGCCCGGCTGACCTGGAGCTGCGCCGACTGGAACCCGCCGACGTGCCGCAACTGGTTGCGCTGTGCCGGGAGCACGCCGCCTTTGAACAAGCCGCGTTTGCAGAGAACGACCAGGCGGCGCGCCTGGCCGTGCAGCTGTTCGGGCCGCGGCCCGCCGCCTACTGCCTGGTAGTGGCCCAGGCCCATGTCCTAGTGGGCTTTGCCACCTACATGCCGGAGTTTTCGACCTGGGATGCTGCCTACTACCTGCACCTGGACTGCTTGTTTCTGCGCCCTGAGGTCCGGGGAAGCGGCGTGGGTCGCCGCGTGATGGAAGCAGTGGCCGCCGAAACCCAACGGCTCGGCTGTGCGCAGTTGCAGTGGCAAACCCCGGAGTTCAACGCACCGGCCATTGCTTTCTACCAGCGGCTGGGCGCCCGCCCCAAAAATAAGCTTCGATTTTACGTCGCGGCGGAGCAAGTGCTGGCTGTTCAAGCAGCCGTCTGAAGGCTTATTCAGTCACCTTCCCAAGGCCTATTGTATGTCTGAACCTCATCACTACGGCGCGCGCATCGCCTGGTATCGCCAGGGTGCACCGTTACTGACAATAAGTACAGCCGGGCGCATCGCTGGCAGTTTGACGGCGGGGTTGGGGTGCCGGCTTTCAGTTCCCCGCACATAGTGCCGCCGCCCTACTCGAAGCCCGCCAACGTGGACCCCGAGGAAGCCTACGTGGCGGCCCGGGCCAGCTGCCATATGCTCACCTTCCGGTGGCTGGCAGCCCGCCGCGGCCTCGTCGTCGATTCATGTTACGACCAGCCGGTGGGAAATATGGCGCTCAATGCGCAGGGTCGGCAAAGCATTACGGAGGTCACCCCGCACCCGGGCATCACTTTTGGGGGTTCCTTGCCCGTTGATGAAGCTGGGGTGCGGCACCTGCATCACGAAGCCCATGAGCAATGCTACCAGGCCACTTCCGTCCGTGCCTACATTCCCGTGCAAGGCAGTTGGGGGCAGCCCGGCTGAAATAGATAAGCCCGCGGGCTGAAGCGGCCGCTCCCTTAAGTAGCCGCTCAGCCCGTGGCGGTCACGTCAACGTTTCTTTTCTCTTACCCCCCTTTTTCCAAATAACCATGTATCAAGTTGCCATTCTGCTGTTTAACGAAGTAGAAGTGCTGGATTTTGCCGGGCCCTTTGAGGTGTTTGCGGTTACAGAGGTGGAGGGGCAGCGCCCGTTCAGCGTATTTACCGTAGCGGAGCGCGGGCCGGTATACGCCCGCAACGGGTTGTCAGTCAACCCCACGTATTTGCTCAACGACCACCCCCAAGCAGACCTAATTGTGGTGCCCGGGGGCGGCGGCTTTTTGGCCGACGGTACTCCGTTAGGCACCCGCCGAGAAATGAACAATGAAGCGCTGCAAAAATGGGTACGACGCCACGCGGCGGCCGGGGCTCTGGTGCTGTCCGTGTGCACGGGCGCCCGGTTGCTGGCCAAAGCAGGTTTATTGGAGGGGCTGACGGTTACCACTCATTTCACGGCGGCAGCGGACCTGCAGCGCCTAGCCCCCGGGGCCCAGGTAGAGGCCACCCACCGGTGGACCGACAACGGCAACATTCTGACTTCGGCCGGCATATCGGCCGGCATCGATTTGTCTTTGTATGTGGTTAGCCGCCTGCTAGGGCCGGAAGTGGCTGCAGCGACGGCCAAGAAAATGCAATACGAGCCCTGGCCAGTGGCGCAACAATCCGATTGGGCAGCATCGGTATTAGCTCAGCATGAGGGATAGTTTCTGGTATATCGATGGTCATCCTTAACCGATTTGCTGTAGGCCACAGGGGCGAGCCACAACCGGTATTTGACTTGCTGAAGCGCAGAGCCAGGCGGCCCCACCCCTGGCACCGAGTGGGTGAAGAACCAGAGAAGGCCTTGGTTGAAAGCTTGGTCCAAAGTTAAACGAGCCGTTGAATAACGGACGCTAGCTGCTCCTGGTTCGCGCTTACTGCGATGCTGTCCAACAAGTAGGGGAAAACTGCCCACCCAGTTCTGCACGGGTTGACCCGGTGGTTGCTAGACGGCATATCAAGTTCCTGTCAAACGGAACCGAGGCTGGCAGGAACTGCGCCGTCCCTAGCCAACCAAGCGTCACAGCCGACGCGGGTACCAATATCTTTGCGTATGCTGGCCGCTGGCTCCATTTCCGTTCAACTGCTGCTCGATAACCTAAGCCGCTACTTGTCGCTAACGCCCCGTGACGCGGAGTGCATCGCGGCCGCGGTGCGCCCCCGCCGGCTGCGCCGTCGGCAGCTGGTCGTGCAGGCCGGCGACGTGTGCCTGTACGAAAGCTTCGTGGTACGGGGCTGCTTGCGGGCTTATTACACCGATGCCAACGGCTTCGAGCACAACATCCTGTTTGCCGTCGAAGACTGGTGGATTGCCGACCTGGCCAGCTTCCTGACGCAAACCCCGGCCACGCTCCACGTGGAAGCCTTGGAGAACTGTGAACTGCTGCAGCTTGACCGCGACACGCTGGAGTGCCTGTACGGGGAGGTGCCGACCCTGGAAGGCTACTTACGCATTCTGCTACAGAACGCCTTTGTGGCGCAGCAGCGCCGGGCGCTGCAGGCCATCAGCCTCTCGGCCGAGGCGAGGTACCGGCGATTTCGCGCCCAGTACCCGCAATTGGAGCAGCGGCTACCCCAGCGGCACATCGCGTCCTATCTGGGCTTGACGCCGGAGTTTCTGAGCAAGGTGCGCAAACAGGTGCTGCAGCAGCCCGACGCCGATTCTTAAGTTAGGTTAAGGTTTGTTCTTGTGCTACTTCATTGGCTCCACCGGACGCCGAGCGGACCTTTGTGCTGCATTAAACGGCATCCGTATGTCCCCGCTGCTGGCAAGAATCCAAGGCCTGAACGCCTTGGTCCTCGACGGCAAAGCCCTCGAAACCTTTGAACTGTATTACCATCCCGATGTGGTGGTGCAGGAAAACGAACAAAGCCTCACCGTGGGCAAAGACGCCAACCGCCGCCGCGAGCAGGAGTTCTTCGACGCCATTACCCAGTTCCGGGGCGCCGAGATACGTGACGTAGCTGTGGGCGATGAAATGACCGTCGTCGTCTGGCACTACGACTACACTCACCGCGAGTGGGGCGTGCGCAATTACACTCAGGCGTCGGTGCAGCACTGGCAGGACGGGCTCATTGTCCGCGAGCAGTTTTTCTATGGCAGCTGACGCCGCTACTCCGCCCACCGTCGCCGGAGTATACCACAGCGCCTAAGGCCACACCCAGCAAGTTGCTGAACACTTAGCCCGCGGGGTCGACACCTCCTTTTTTTCCTGCCCATGAGTGTCGCTTCTTCCTTGGTAACAGCCCGTCCCGATTGGACGGGCCCAATTCTGCGCCTGGCGCTCGGTATAGTTATGTGGCCCCACGGGGCCCAGAAGCTGCTGGACTGGTTCGGTGGTCACGGCTTTGCCGGCACCATGCAATTCTTTACCGGCACGGTGCACCTGCCGTGGCTGCTGGGCTTTTTGGTCATCGTCATCGAATTCTTCGGCGCCCTGTGCATCCTGGTCGGCTGGGCCAGCCGCCTGTGGGCCGCTGCCTTTGCCGGGTTGGCGCTGGGCATTGTCTTCACCTCACGCCTCCAACACGGCTTTTTCATGAACTGGTTCGGCAATCAGAAAGGCGAAGGCTACGAGTATTTCCTGCTGATGCTCGGCCTGGCCGGGGCGCTGCTAATAAATGGCGGCGGCCGGTACTCGGTCGATGCCGCGCTGCATTCCCGTCCTCCCGCACCCGGCTCGACTTTCGCCTAAGCCTACTGGGCCGAACAGCCGCCGGGTCAACCCGAGTAGGGCTAATTCGGTAGTTCTTCTCCATTTGTTGAACAACACCAGTATTCGTTACGGCAGCGCTGAGGCGTGTTGGCGCGCGAGACCTATTCAAAACCTGTTTCTTTAGCAAAGCACACTCGTATAGAGTAGTTGAATTAAAGTTGTAATCAATTGGCGCAACCTCACCTCGCAATAGAACATTTTCATTTTTACACTCAAACTTATGACGGCCGGTTATCAGCTGCTACGCGAAGCGGTAGAATCACTAACTCCGCTCACCGAGAGCGACTGGCAAATGGCCCAGCCAGGCTTACGTTTTACGGCAGTAAGAAAAGGGGAATGTTTTATTGAAGCGGGCAAGACGTATGACTACATTGGTTTTATGCTCACAGGCTTAATGCGGGCGTTTTACCTGGTCGATGGCGAAGAAGTCAATTGCGGGTTTTTTTTCGAAGGTCACTGGCCCAAGGCCTATCATAGCTTTCTGACCCGCACGGCCAGTCGGTTGTGGATTCGGGCACTGGAGGACACTAACTTGTTGCTTATCAGCTACGACCACCTCCAGAGATTATTTAAAGAGAGTAAAAACTGGGAGCGGTTCGGCCGGATTGCTAGCGAAAACGCATTTATCGTCGCGCAGGTACGCGCGGAGTCGCTGCTGCTGGACACGCCCGAGAACCGGTATCTGCAATTGCCTACCCTTCATCCAGACATCATGGCCCGGGTTCCGCTTTATCATCTGGCTTCCTACATCGGCGTCAAGCAACCCTCCCTCAGTCGGATAAGAAAAAGACTAGTAGAGAGTTCCCACTCGAAAGGATTATAACCTGGGTTATACAATCGCGCATGGCAACTGCTCCAGCTTTGCATCTTCCAATCACTGCACAGCAAAGGCGCAATGCTCATAACCCCAACCACCGTTGTGGCCATGATAGGGCTACTCACAACTACTTCTGAATCTTTTTCCCGAATTCCCATGCAAACCGCAAGCAATACGGACCAAGCCCAAGTGCTGCAATTACACTCCCAGCTACTGGTGGCCGTTGCGGCCAGAGACGAAGCCACCCTGGAAAAGCGACTAAATAGCGGCTTTGTCTTTACTTCAGCCAACGCCGAAGTGCTCACCAAAGCGGGCTTCATCAAAGGTTTTGCCATGAACTCTGCCATCCAGTTGCCCGTCTTTGCTGGTTCAGAGCAGCGGGTGACCATCGAGGGTGGCACCGCCGTTGTCACAGCGGTGCTGCATATTTCCATTATCAGCGGCAAGATGCCCGCCCGCGAGTTGTGGGAGCGAATTACCGAAACCTACGTCAAAGAGCAAGGGCAATGGAGCCTGTTGGCCTCCCACGCAACTTACCGTCCTCTTTAGACCACGCACATACCGGGTACTGGGTCATTAGCGTGTGCTCCCTTGGCCATTAGTGGCTAGCCGAGCGGCTGAATCAAGTATAGCCAAGCTGACTATATTGGATATCAGGAGATGCTTTTGAAGGCAAAATAGAAATAGGATACAATGGAGTATGATTTTATTTCATGTGCCAGTGGAAAATATATCATTTTGCTCATGAGAAACCGAAAGCTAATGTTGCACAAGAATTTCGGCTATCCTGCCAACCCTGGTTGTGAGCGTCTGTACTGCGCAAGCCCGACCCCAGTTGCTGCATGCTGTTGCCTTGACAACGCCGATGAATAGAGTAGCATCTAGACATTGCTCAATTGCAGTACTCATTCTATTGACTTGAAAAGTGAAACAACAGGTTTTGGCGATTTTCCATCCCGTATGAAGCAAGCCTCTCTGCCTTTAGCCGTGCGACTGCTGCGGTTTTTCTACGCTACCATCAGCACCATCTTGCCGCGCCTGGCTGTCAATTTGCTGTGGAAACTCTTTACGCCGCGGCGGCGCCCGCTCCGCCCGACCGACGAGCAGTTTCTGGAGACGGCCGAGCCCTTCACATTTGTCAGCCACAGCGCCCTGAAGGGCGAGGCCGTCTTTCTGCAGGGCTACCGTTGGGGGCAGGGCCACCGCACCGTGCTCCTGGTGCACGGCTGGGAAGGTGGCGTCAGCGACTTCCGCGACCTGGTACCGCCCCTGGTGGCGGCCGGCTTTGCCGTCACCAGCTTCGACATGCCCGCTCACGGCCGCTCGCCCGGCACCCAAACCAATCTGCTGGAAATGAAGCAGGCTTTGCTGGACTACGGGCGGAGCATTGGCCTGCCCTACGCCGTGGTGGCCCACTCCCTGGGGGGCACGGCCGCCGCGCTGCTGCTGGCCGAAGAGGCGGTGGGCGTGGAAAAATTCGTGTTTCTGGCCAGCCCCATCACGGCGCGGGCCACGTTCGACATCGGCTTCTCCCAACTCCGGGTGCCGGCCCAGGTGCAGCAGCAGTTCTACACGCGACTTAGCCGTCACCTGGGCCAATCCATTGACAACTTCGCATTTGCTTCTCGCCCGCAGCTGCGAGCCCGGCGGGTACTGGCTGTCTATGACACGGCCGATGAACTGCTGCCGGTAGCGGCCGTACGCCGCTACCTGGGTGAGAATCCGGGCGTTGAGCAATTGCTGGTCAGCGGAATCGGACACTACCGCCTGCTGCGCAACCCGGCCGTGCTGAGTGCCGTGCTGCAATTCGTTGCAGCTGAGCAACAACCCAACAACATTGAGCCTACCGAAGCGGGAGAAACGCGGTAAGCGGGGCATGGGCCTGGGGTGCGGTAGCCCGGATGGCCTCCACGAAGCGGTGCACGACGGGCGCTGCGGTGGGGGCCACGTACGCCGACCAGGTGCGCGGGGGCACGTCGGCCGGCAAGGGCAGCATGGCCAGCTGCCTAACGTTTAAAAAGGGCTGAACGGCCCAGTGCGGCATGATGGCCACGCCCAGCCCCGCGTTCACCAACTCGATGATGGCTTCCGTGGAATGCACTTCCAGCACTGCTTTCGGCCGCAGCGCCTCAAAGAAGGGATGGCGCAGCAGCCCCACCGGGCGCTTCAAGCTGTAGACCAGTAAGGTCTCGGCAGCAAAATCGGGCGGAGCCAGGGGCTGAGGGTGGGCCAGCAGCCGGTGCGCGGCCGGCACGACGAGCAGCAGCTGGTCGTCGAACAATGGCAGCTTCACCCACGGGTCCGGGGCGGCGGCCTCGCTCACGATGGCAATGTCGAGCCGGCCTTTGGCCAGTTGGGTGAGCGGGTCGGCGGCGGCTTCGGGCACCAGGGCAAGCTCTACGCCGGGATGCTGCAACTGAAATGCGGCCAGCGCCGGGGACAGCCATTGGTAACAGGTGTAGCACTCGGTGCTGAGGCGGATGCGGGCCGCGGCGTCGGCTTGCAGCCGCCGCAGGTCGCCGCGCAGCGCGGCCACTTCCGGCAGCACCAGTTGGGCGGTTTGCAGCACCCGGTTGCCGGCTTCGGTGAAAACCAGTGCTTTGCCCACCCGGTGCAGCAATGTCACGCCCAGCGCTGCTTCCAGGTCCCGAAGCTGATGACTAAGGGCCGACTGGGTTAAGCTCATCTCGGCCGCCGCACGGGTGATGGACCCGTGGGTAGCAATGAGCTGGAGAATACGAAAGTGGTGGAGCGTAAACATGAAATATTTTCATGCAAATAGCAAAATTAAATCATTTTGCTCACGCAAAAACACCGCGTAATCTTGTACTGCTTTTCACCCACATGTTCCCCTTCACTATGTCGAACGGAAATTATCCCCCCGTGGCCAGCCAAAGCAACGGCACCGCCAGCCAGGCTAACGGCACCGCAACGCTGCTCACCAGTGCCCGGGCCGGCCGGCGCGGGCCGGTGGCGGAATGGGTGGCTGCCTTTGCGGAGGTCTGGTCGGACCCGGCCCGGCACCTGGACCGCATCATGGATATTTTCGGGCCCGACATTCGCCTCGTCGCCCCCGGCTATAAGCCCACGGTGGGGCACGAGGCGGGCCGGCGCGCCTTTGCCAAGACGCTGATAGCCTTGCCCGACCTGACCGGAAAGGTGCTGCGCTGGAGTCACAGCGGCGAGGTGATATTCGTGGAAATGACGTTCAGCGCCACCATCGGCGGCCGCTACCTGACCTGGTACAACGTGGACCGCTTCCTTATCCGGGACGGATGCGTGGTGGAGCGGGTAGCGTACTTCAACCCCACCAAGGTCCGGCTGGCATTCCTGACCAGCCTGCGGGGCCTTGAGCAGTTCATCCGCCTGCGCCGGGGTCGGTAAGGCAGCCTGCGCTTTTCTAATCTTACTCCGGTAGTGATTGCCGCTGACTTAAACCCCGCTTGTACATGGAACCTACTGCTGCAGTTGACTACCGCTACCCCGTCGGGCCGCTTGAGCTGCCCGCTGAGCCGCTGACTGCGGCGCAACGGCGTCCGCTGCTGGAGCAGCTGGCCGCTCTGCCGGCGCAGCTCATGCAGGCCGTCCGCGACGCCGGGGAGATACGCCTGGAGCAACCCTATCGCCCCGGTGGCTGGAGCGGCCGTCAGGTTATTCACCACTTGGCTGATGCCCACCAGCTGGGGTATTTGCGGTTCCGGCTCACACTCACCGAAGACCAGCTCAGCGTAGCCGGCTACAACCAAAACGCCTGGACAGCCCTGCCCGACGTGGCGAGAACGCCGGTGAGGGTGTCGCTGGCGCTGCTGGAAGCCTTGCACACGCGCTGGGGGGTGCTGCTGGAGCAACTGAGCGAAGAGCAGTGGCAGCGCCGCTTCTTTCAGTCCACTTTCCAGCGCCATTTCACCTTAAACCATGCCCTGACGCTGTACGCCTGGCACAGCCGGCACCACCTGGGCCACGTGCGCCTGCTGGCTGGGCAGCACCTTTAATCCCGCTGCCGGCTCCACCGGCAGCGCTGGGGAGAGTTTCTCCCCGGTTGATTCACGTTTTCACCACCTTATCCGTCCCTTCTCTCTATGGCTGCCAGCTCGCTGTTGGCGTGCAGCAGCACCACGGTGGTGGGGCCTACTTCCCGCTTGCGGGTGGCCTACCTGGAGG
>NZ_JANNOD010000096.1:0-29241 GCF_031398885.1 Hymenobacter sp. | reverse complement strand
CGGAGAGGGGGGCCAGCCGTAGGTCGGCAGCGGCCCCCCTCTCCGCGGGAGAGGGGCGGGGGGTGAGGTGAAAGGGAAAGCAGAACGTACGCACTGACCTGGAAACGGCTGTAAATACTTCGCTGCGCTCCGCATGACCGGCAAATAGAACAGGCAAGCAGATGAGTGCCTGACGCAAACCGGGGCGTTGCGCGCTCCATGACGTTTCTTCGGAGTACTACTTCATCCCCGGCGTCCCATGCCCACTTCTACTCGGCCTGCTGATACTCCGGCCGCCTTTCCCAGGGCCGTGCCCTTCATCATCGGCAACGAGGTAGCCGAGCGGTTCAGCTACTACGGCATGCGGGCCATTCTGCCCACGTTTCTGGTGGCGCAGTTCTTCAACCCCGGCCACAGCCCGGCGCTGGATACGGTGGCCGAAGCGCGGGCCAACGACTTTGTGCACTCCTTCGCCGCGCTGGGCTACGCCATGCCGGTGCTGGGCGCCCTGCTGGCCGACTGGGTGCTGGGCAAGTACCGCGTCATCCTCTACCTGTCGGCGCTCTACTGCGCGGGGCACGCGCTGCTGGCG
The DNA here is from genome assembly GCF_031398885.1 of Hymenobacter sp. GTDB lineage: Bacteria > Bacteroidota > Bacteroidia > Cytophagales > Hymenobacteraceae > Hymenobacter. The sequence goes on along the minus strand of NZ_JANNOD010000096.1, from coordinate 28,670 downwards.
GCGTACACCGATGATTTGGCCGGGTTCCGGCTGGGGCTGCTGGTGGTGGCCGTGGGCATGGGCGGCATCAAGTCGAGCGTGACGGCCAACCTGGGCGACCAGTTCGACCGGCGCACCGAGCACCTGCTGCCCAAGGCCTACGGCTGGTTTCAGCTCAGCATCGACGTGGGCGCGGCGCTGTCCACGGCCTTCATTCCCGAGCTGTATGCCCGCTACGGCGCGGCGGTGGCCTTCGGCGTGCCGGGCCTGCTGATGGGCGCGGCGGCCCTCACCTTCTGGCTGGGCCGGCGGCACTACGTGCGGGTACCGCCCACGGGCTTGCTGGCGGGCCTGCGCCAGACGCTGGGGCCGGGCGAGGGCCGCGCCGCCCTGCGCCGGGTGGGCACGGTGTTCCTGTTCGTCCCGGTGCTGTGGGCGCTCTACGACCAAAGCGTGTCGGAATGGGTGCTGCAAGCCGCCCACCTCGACCGCGAGCTGTGGCCGGGCTACGCGCCGCTGCCCGAGCAGCTCCAGATTCTGGGCATCGTGTTCGGCATCGGGCTGAATCCGCTGCTGACGTACCGCATTTACCCGGCCCTGGCGCGGCGCGGCATCCGGGCCACACCGCTGCGGCGCATGGGCGCGGGCATGGTGCTCGTGGCCGCGGCGGTGGCCATCGTCGGCGGGGTGCAGCACCGCCTGGACGCGGGCGGCAGCCCCTCGGTGTGGTGGCAGGTGCTGGCGTACTTTGTGGTGGCGGGCGGCACCCTCATGGTGGCCGTCACGGGCCTGGAGTACGCCTACACGCACTCGCCCAAGGCCATCAAAAGCCTGATGACGGCGCTGTGGCTGCTCACCATCGCGGCCGGCAATTTCTTCCTGGCGCTCATGAACGGCAGCATCGCGGCGGGCGGCTTTTTTGCCCGGTTTCAGGGGGCGAACTACTACTGGTTTTTCGTGGGGCTGATGGCCGTGAACGTGGCGCTGTTTGCGCTGGTGGCGTCGCGGCTTCGGGAGAAAACCTACGTGGGGTCTGAGCCCGCGGAGCCGCTGCGGGCCTGAAAGCAGCGGGATTACGCATCTTTACGCACTGTCCTGCGCGCCGCGGGCGCCGCTGCACAACTATTGGTTCAGCGACCAGGCGCCTCAATTTTCTTACCTAACCCCCTCTACTACCTATGAACCAACAATTCCGCACCGCTTTCCGCCTGCTCTTCGCTGGCTTTGCCCTGGCCCTGCCGCTGGCGGCCCCGGCCCAAACCAAAGCGCCCCAGGCCCGCGCCGCAAAACCCATTGCCCGGCCCGCCACCAAGCCCGCTGCCCGGCCCGTCGCCAAGCCCGCCGCCAAGCCTGTCGCCAAAACCAGCAACGCCTTGGCCGCCATTCGCGAGAGCGACATCCGGCGGGACCTGCTCACCCTGGGTGGCGACCAGTACCGCGGCCGCGAAGGCGGCACGCTCGACGAACTCAAGGCCTCCGCCTGGCTAGCCGAGCGGATGCGCGCCATCGGCCTGCTACCGGCGGGCGACGACGGCACCTATTTTCAGTGGTTCAACTTGCAGCGCCTGCGCCTCACCAAAGCCAGCAAGCTCAGCATCGGCACCCACGAGCTGGTGCCCAACAAGGACGCGCTGGTGTTCGCGCCCGTCAACGCCGTGGTCACGGCCCCGCTGGTGTACGTGGGGGCCGGCACCCTCAGCGAAACGGCCCAGGTAGACCTCAAAGGCAAGGCCGTCGCGCTCCTGGTGACGGGCACCCCACCGGCCGACCTGAGCTTCCGCCGCTTCCTGAGCGCCACGCTGCGCGACAAGTCGGCCGAGCTGGTGAAGGCCGGCGCCGTGGCCGTGGTGTTCGTGGCCGATGAGCGCGCCCAGGTCGTGTACGAGCACTGGGGCCACACCTACGAGCGCGGACGCTACGGCCTACCCGGCGACCCCAACGTGCAGGTGGTAACCCAGGTCCCCACCCTGCTGCTGCCCGCCGACGCCCTGCCCTGGGTGCAGAAGGCCGGCCAGCAGCTCGTGGCCGACTTGCGGGTGGAAACCTTTCGCTACCCTTCCGTCAACATCGTGGCCAAAGCCCCCGGCACCGATGCGAAGCTAAAAAGCGAGTACGTGCTGTTCAGCACCCACCAAGACCACGACGGCGTGCGCCCGGCCGTGGCCGGCGACTCCATCTGGAACGGCGCCGACGACAACGCCACCGGCTGCGTGGCGCTGCTGGCCATCATGCGGGCTTTCAAGCAGCAGCCGGCCCGGCGCTCGGCCCTGTTCGTGTACCACGGCGCCGAGGAGCGCGGCCTGCTGGGCTCGCGCTACTACTCCGCCCACCCCACCGTGCCGGAGGCGTCCATCGTGGCCGTGCTCAACGCCGAGATGATGGGCCGCAACGCCCCCGACAGCGCCGCGCTGCTGGGCGCCGTGCCGCCGCACCTGAATTCCGCTGATTTGGTGCGCACCGCCCTGGCCGCCAACCAGGCCGGCCCCAAGTTCAAGCTGGACGCCGAGTGGGACCAGGCCACCCACCCCGAGGGCTGGTACTTCCGCTCCGACCATCTCCCCTACGCCCGCCTGGGCATCCCGGCCATCATGTACACCTCGCTACTGCACCCCGACTATCACACGCCCCGCGACGAGCCCGCCCGCATCAACTACGCCAAGCTCACGCGCATGACCAACTGGCTCTACCTCACCGGCTGGGCCGTGGCCAACCGCCCCGCCGCCCCCGCCCGCGAGCCCGACTTCAAGCTGGAACGGTAGATGCAGTGAGCAGTGAGCAATAGGCAGCGGGCGATGAGCAATGAACAGTTCCGACAAAATCTTCTTATTCAATAACTGTTCATTGCTCATTGCTCATTGTTAACTGTTAATTGAATTCATGCGCCACATTACCGCCGCCGACATTAAAAATTTCGAGCGGATTTATCGCCTCAACCTTGTCAACGGCCTGCCCGGTTTCAAGCCGGCCAACCTCGTGGGCACCGCCGCGCCCGACGGCGCCACCAATCTGGCCGTGTTCAGCTCGGTGCTGCACCTGGGCTCCGACCCGCCCCTGCTGGGCATGGTGACGCGGCCCACCACCGTGCCCCGCCACACCTACCAGAACCTCAAAAGCAGCGGCTGCTACACCCTCAACCACGTGCCCGTGGCCCTGGCCGCGCCCGCCCACTACACCTCGGCCGACTTTCCCGACGCGGTATCGGAGTTCGACGCCTGCGGCTTCACGGCCGCGTACCGCGACGACTTCCCGGCGCCCTACGTAGCCGAAAGCCCCCTCGGCATCGGCCTGCGGCTGCTCGAAGAACACGCCATCAGCAACGGCACGGTGCTGCTGGTGGGCACCGTGGAGCACGTGTACCTGCGCGAAGAAGGCCTGCGCCCCGACGGTACCCTGGACCTGGCCGCGCTGGGCGACGCCTGCATCTCGGGTCTCGACGGCTACCACGAGGTGCTGCCGCCGGTGCGCTTCGGCTATGCCCGAGTGGGGCAGCCGCCGGTAACCGGGTAAGATTCCGAACCACGAACCGGACCAGTAAAGACCCAAAAAAGCCCCCGCCTCAATGGCGGGGGCTTTTTTGCTGCAAAGTAAAAATGGTCTACAGCGACTGAATGAAGGCCAGCAACTGGTCCCGCTCCTTCTGGTCCATTTCGTTCTGGAAGAACTCGCGCGACTTCTGCGCTTCGCCGCCGTGCCACAGCACGGCTTCGGTTACGTTGCGGGCGCGGCCGTCGTGCAGCAGGAACGTATGGCCGCTGGTGATTTGGCTCAGGCCCAGGCCCCACAGCGGGGCGGTGCGCCACTCCCGGCCGTTGGCCATGAACTCGGGGCGGTTGTCGGCCAGCTCGGGACCCATGTCGTGCACCAGCAGGTCGGTGAAGGGAGTGATGGTTTGGTTCGACACCTCGGGGAAGCCCGGCAGGTTGCCGGTTTGCAGGCGCGGGACGTGGCAGGCGTCACACCCGGCCTTGATGAACAAGGTCAGTCCTTCTTTAAGGACCTTGTTGTCGGAGGTTTGACGCACGGCGGGCACGCCCATCGTGGTCGTGAACTTGGTCATGGCCTCCAGTTCGGCGGCGGTCAGGTCAACCCCCGTGGCGCGGGGCGCCGATTCGCCCGGCTCAATGGAGAACAGCGGAGTAGTAATGGCCATGTCGCCGTTCAAAGCACCGGCGTTCTGCTGCAGCAGCGAGGGCTGGCCCGCCTTCCAGCCAAAACGGCCGAGCACGCGCTTGTTCAACGTGTAGTCCCACACGTAGTTAGCCTTGCCGGTGGCTTTGTTTTTGTCCGGCTTGTCCTGGTTGGCCTCCCACTGCTTAAAAGCCATGTAAAGAATGGTGGCTTCGGGCACCGCCTGCAGCAGGCCGAGGCCGGCCACGTTCGAACCGATGCGGGCCGACACTTCCACCCCGGCCGGCACCTTGGTGAAGGCGTAGCTCGGGCGGCGCAGGCTCACGCTCGCGCCGCCTTTCAGGGTCCGGGTTTCCTCCACGAAGGAAATGGCCACGTTGCCTTCGGGGCCCGTGCCGATGAGGCGGGCTCCCGTGACGGGGTCGATGGCAATGTTTTGCAACTGCGTGCCGAAGCCCGGCACCGGGTTGTTCTCGCCGTGCGCGTCCTGGCCGGGCACGCTGAGGCGAAACAGCAGCTGCGGGTTGTTGGTACCCACGCGCGGGGCCCGTGACCGGCCGCCGCCCACGTGGCAGTCAACGCAAGCGTCCTGCAGCCAAATGGGGTCGAGCAAGGCCAACTCGAAGGTTCGCTCAAACGTGCCCTTGCCGGCCTGGTGGGCAGGAAGAGTGGCGCCTGAGAGGTTGGCAGCCGGCTGGAAGAAAGCGTCCATGCCGGTGGCCATCACCGTGGTGTTGCCCCCGGCTTTGCCGGCGAGCAGCGTGCTCAGCACCAACGACTCGTCGGTTTTGAACTCGTCGTCATCGTCGTCATCATCTTGGCCATTCTGGCTGACGGCGGACGGATTAATGTTTTCTTCCTCCTCGGGGCGTTCGCAGCTGGTGATGAACAGTGCCGCGCCCAACAACAGGGCCATCTGGGTGCCCCGCCAAGCAGCGAGCGTAGTAAAGGGTTTCTTCATAAAAAATGGGGAGGGGGAGGAAATGGAATTATCGAAAAAAAATTAAGCGGACAAAATCTTGAGAAGGCAACTGAAATTAGGGCGCTGTAACGTGCTTCACCAGTAGGCTTTTGGGTGGCGAACCGCGGGCATGGGCAATGGGCCGCGTGAAGATAGAAGCAGTTTCTATATTAGCTAACCCGAACGTTATAATATTCGGAAACACTTTTACGCCCGGGCAAGAATAAATCCTTTTATAGCTTGGAAACTTACCTGCACTGGCCTGGGAATCAGGGAGTCATTGACATTAGCAATTTTTCAGCGCTGGGCCAAAAAAAGTCCGCCCAGGAGCTGGAGCGGGCCTTGTACGGCGGGGTGGCGTTTCGGTTGGGGGTAGCTGCTGAAACAACCGGCGCCGCGCCTGCACCACCGGCACGAGCCGCGTCGTTTTCGCGGCAAGGGTTGCGGCGCGAAACCGGCCCCAACGCCGTGCTTGTCTCAAACGCAAAAAGCCCGCTACCGGGCGGTAGCGGGCTTTCGGGGCAGCGCCAAGGAGATTAAGAGATTACTTGGGCTGCTGCTGGTCGTTCTGGTTGCCGTTGCCGTTCGTGGCCTGGCCGGGGTCGCCGAGGCGGCCGCTGGCGTCCTGCGGCGAAGTGGCACTCTTGCCGGCGGGGGCCGAGTTTAGCTGGTCCTGCACGGTGCCGTTCTTAATGGCCGCGGCCGAGCCCTCGCCGCCGGCCAGCTCCACGCGCTGCTGGTTGTTGATGCTGTCGCGGTTCACGTCGGAGGTGTGCCAGCCGGGGGGCGGGTTGACGAAACCGTGGCCGAATTGCGGGTTTTTGCCGGGGCTCCAGCGGTAGTCGCAGGACGCGAGCGAGGCCGCCAGGGCAGTGCCCAGCACCAGGGCCAGGGCGAAACGGGGAGAAAGCTTCATGAAGTAATGCTTGGAATTGGTCATGTAAAGTACGTGGATTTCGAGCGGAAGGCCAACCCGATGTCGGCCGGGGCGTTACTTTCGGGGGCCGCCGCCGCCGCGCGGCCGCTCCTTTTCCTGGTTTCTTGCCCATGCCCAACGCCGACCCTCCCCAGCCTTCCCGCTTTCGCCGCGCCCTCGGAGCCGTGGGGCGGGCCGCGCTGCTGCCCGTGCGCGGCGCGAGCTACCTCGTGCGCTCCGGCAAGGCCCATCAGCACTTTTTCCTGCCGGTGCTGAACGGCGCGCTGGGCGACCAGCTGGCCGCCCGCTACGACCGCCGCGCCATCCGCTTGAGCTTCCGACGCGGCGGGCACGACGTGGCCCCCGCCGACCTGCGCCTCACCGAGCCGCACCAGAAAACCGTGGTGTTTGTGCACGGCCTCATGGGCGACGAGCTCATCTGGCAAACCGGCTTTCAGGACGCGCCCGGCAGCCGGCGCTACGGCCCGCGCCTGGCCGAGGAGCTTGGCGCGCGCGCCCTCTACGTGCGCTTCAACTCGGGCCTGCACCTCTCCGAAAACGGCCGCGAGCTCAACCGCCTGCTCACCGAACTGGTCGATACCTACCCCGACGCCATCGGCGAGCTGGTGCTGGTGGGCCACAGCATGGGCGGGCTGATTATCCGAAGCGCAGGGCATTACGCCAACGGGCTGGGAATTAAAAATGAAGAATTAAAAATTAAAAATGAGTTTACCCAGGATTTTAAGCCAACGGATGAATTTTTAATTTTTAATTCTTCATTTTTAATTAATCAAGCGTCCTGGTTAGCGCACTTGCGTTCTGTTTTCTTGCTCGGCACGCCCAACGACGGTTCGTGGCTGGAGCAGAATTCACACTTCACGGCGCGGCTGCTGGAGCGCATCAACCTCTTTCCCACCCGTTTCCTGAGCAAGGCCCTCAACCAGCGCAGCAACGGCATCAAAGACCTGCGCCACTCCATTCTGGTGGACGAGGACTGGCAGGACGCCCACGCCGGCGACCTCACGCCGCCCCGCACGCCCGTGCCGCCGCTGCCCGGCGTGCGCTACCACATTCTAATGGGCGCCTGGCTGCGGGCCACCCGGCCCTCGGCCCTGCGCGAGTATTTCGGCGACGGGCTGGTGGGCCAGGGCAGCGCCCGCGGCCACGCCACTTTCGGCGACGAAGCCGCCCTGCCGGCCGGGGCCAGCGTGCGCACGGCCGTATTCAGCCAGCAGCACCACGGCGGGCTGCTCACCCACCCCGGGGTGTTCCAGTACCTCAAGCAGTGGGTTTGAGGCCTTTGCCGGATTCGTTGCAAGCAAAAGGGCCCCGCTCTTGATGGAACGGGGCCCTTTTGCCTGGCTTGCTGAGGTTCGCCTCAGGTGGTAGTGCCGGTGGTGGTGGTACCAGTGGTGGTGCCCGACGTCGTGCCGCTGGTGGTGCCCGTCGTAGTACCCGTGGTGGTACCGCTGGTGGTACCGGTCGTAGTAGTGCCCGTGGTGGTGCCGGTCGTCGTCGTTCCTGTGGTGGTGCCGGTAGTGGTCGAGCCCGAAGTGCTGCCCGAAGTGCTGCCGCTGGTGGAGCCAGCGTTTTCGGACGTGGTGCAAGCGCTGAAAATGGCGAGCGACGTGCACAAGGCAACGGCTGTGAGCCCGGAGAGCAATTTGCTTTTCATAGAAAGAGGGGGAAATGTGAAAGAAAGAATGGTAGCCAACGGCTCCCTGGCTATACGAGCGTTTACGGCGCGATTTACCCGTATTTCACTTCGGTAAATACTTATTTTCAGCCTTATTTCTTCGCTACTGGCTGCTCCTGGCCCGGCAGTTCGCAGTCGCACAGCACCTGGCGCTCGGGTTTGGCAGTCTGATAGTCGGGCAACGACACCTCCTTCATGTACACCACTGACAAGTGCCGCAACGACGGATGGCGGGGGTTTTCGTGCCAGATGCGCAGCAGGTAGTTGCAGTAGTAAGGCCGCATCCAGGCGTTGCTCACGAACAGGTAGTTCTCGGAATACTTCCGCCACCGGTCGTTTTTGAACAGCGCCACCACCGAGGCGGGCTTGGCGTAGCCCACGGGCGCACCGTCCCGGTTCAGGTCGAGCTGGCGGCCGTCGGCGGCGGTGCCTTCGAGGATGTACCAGCCGTCGTCTTTGAACACGGTGGGCGCGAACATGCCCCAGTGCTGGTCGACGCGAAACAGGTAGCCAAACCAGCGCATCGGGGCCGACATCAGCCCGCCGGCCGGCCGCAGCACGGCCACGTCGTCGAGGTTCCACCAGCACACGTAGGCCAGCACCACGGCCACGAAGGTTTCGCGGACGGCCCGCCGCAGTTGCCGGCCGCCGGCCGAAGGCTCCCCCGTGCGCTCCAGGCGCAGGCGCCACGGCACTTGCCAGGCGGGCAGCCGGGGCCGCCAGCGCTGGGCCCGCGCGGCGTGCGGCACCACCCGGCGCGTGAGCCAGTCGAGGGCCACCGGCGGCAGCAGCCCCAGCACCGAGGCCATGTTCACCAGGAAAAACAGCCCCACGTACAGCGTCAGGCTGATGCCGAGGTGGAAACCCAGCAGCAGCACGCCCACTACCAGCAGCCGCCACCGCGCCACGCCCACCGGCAAAAAGAGCGCGAAGGGCAGCAGCAGCTCAGTGTAGTAGGACGCAAACGTGAGAAACCGCAGCAAACCCGGGTACGGGTAAAGCAGGCGCCCCCCGGGCAGCAGCACCTGGTCGAGGCTGAAGGCGTAGTAGAGCGCCGTGCCGTCGCGGGTCCACTCGACGCCGTTTTTGAGCAGGGCCGTGCACCAGTACAGCAGGGCCAGCTGCACCACGTAGGCCACGGTGGCCGCGCTGAAGTAGTCGAGCCGCGCCGGCGCCGGCCGGGCCCGCGCATCCCAGGACCACACCCGGCCCCAGGGCAGAAAAATACCCCAGAACAGCAGCATCCGCAGCAAGTCGTCGCCGCCCTGGCTGATGAGGGGGTTGCGGTTTTGCAGCGACACCAGCAGCACCCAGGAAGCCACCGTGGCCAGCCGCGTGTGGTAGCCCGCCAGCAGCGCCGCGGCCAGCCCCGCCGCCACGGCAAACAGCCCGGCCTGCGCCTGCCACAACCCGCTGGCGGCATGCAGCGAAAACTGGTAGGGCGTCCAGGCGTGTTCGAGCAGGGCGGGTAGCGGCAGCACGCCCATGTTGGCGTAGAGGGCTTCCAGGTCGGTGCTGCGGATGGCCAGGTCCAGTAGCACGACAATTGCCGTGGCCATGCGCAGCAGCGCCAGGGCCCGCAAGTCGAGCACAAACGGCCGCCGCAACACTCCCCAAAAACCAGTACTCTGCTCGGTCATAGGTTCGTCGAAGGCACTTGTCAGATGGCGCGCACGGCAACCGGCGGCGCGCGCTGCCCCTCGCATCGTCGTTCGTTGTTGCGCGTGGGCGAGAGTCCGCGCGATGCGTAAATACCTGGGCGCACTGCCCAAGCGGCCGTTTGCCCAAGCGCGCCCGCCCTACAGACGCATTTTTACGGCTCGTTGTTCGCGCCAGCCGCTGTTTTACTGCTCGGCAACTAGGGGCAAAGCGGCGTCCGTCCGGCGGGGGCGGGGCCAACAACCCCCATTTCCGCCGCCGGCTACAACGTAACAAGGCGAAAAGGAAGCCACCGAGTGACTTGCCTTTTCGCCTTGCAAAAATTGAGAAACAGACCCGCCTAGCGCGTGGTGGAGCCCGGGGAAGTGGCGCCCGAGGTGCTCATGCCGGAAGTGCTGGTGCCTTCGCCCGTGGTAGTGGCGCCCGGGGAGGTGGCGCCCGAGGTGCTCATGCCGGAAGTGCTGGTGCCTTCGCCCGCAGTGGTGGAGCCCGACGTCACGCCGGTTGTCGAGCCCGACCGGTCCGTGTTGTCCATGGCGCCGGTGTTGTCCATGGCACCCGTGCCCGCTGAGTCGGCACCCATGCCGCCCTCGGTGCCCGAGCCCGTGGCATCGGTCGTGGTGCTGGTTTTGCTTTCGCAAGCTCCGAGCAGCGTGGTACCCAGCACCAGCGCAGCCAGGTATAGAGAAGGTTTTTTAGTAAACATCGGTTAGGAAAGGTTGGTTGGAAAGCTATACGGAAGATTCTGAGGGTACAACCAACGAATAAACCCGTATTTTTTTTCTGTATAACTACGTAGCCGGAGCCTCCAACCATGGGCTGCTTCCCTCGCGGGGGCAACCAGCCGCTCCAGCCCCCCGGCTCCGGGAGCTGCGGCCGAACCCACCGGCCGCCGGTGCGTTAGCTACCCCGCGCGGCTCCAACCCGCCCTCCTGCCATGCCCGATTCTGCCCCCGACACCATATTATTCGACGGCGTTTGCAACCTCTGCAACGGCTTCGTGCAGTTCGTCATCCGCCACGACTCCGAGGGCCGCTTCCGCTTTGCCGCCCTGCAAAGCGACGCCGCCCGCACCCTGCTGGCGACGCACGGCGTAGCGCCCGCCGACCTGACCGCCGAGCCCGATTCGGTGCTGCTGCTCAGCGGGGGGCGCGTTTATTCCCACTCCACGGCCGTGCTGCGCATTGCCCGCGGCCTGGGGGGCGTGTGGCGCCTGGCGGGCGTGGGCGGGGTGCTGCCCCGGACTTGGCGCGATGCCCTCTACCGCTTCGTGGCCCGCCACCGCTACCGCTGGTTTGGGCGCCGGGAAAGCTGCATGCTGCCCACCCCGGCCCTCAAAGCGCGGTTCTTGTAACGCGGTTCCAGGCTTCAGTGGGCCCCCGCTCGTAGCCGCCATCCGACGCGGCCGACTCAACTTCCCAGGACGGGCCCTATCCGGGGCAGTAGGGCGGGCCCTAGTTCGCTCCCAAGCACGAAGCCCAACGAGAAGGAAGCCGAACCACCATGGAACGGCTCTGGGCAGCGACCTAGCGGGCTCTGCGTCGGAGTACTTCTTCTGAGATGTGCAGCGCGTAGCTGAACTGCGCGCTTCGCCGCCGGCCATTCCGAGCAACGCATTATTATTTGGTGATGCCCGAATTTTTTATTTTAGGACGGAGCGGGCAAAAAACTGTTCGGTGGTGGGAAGTTTTGATTGAAGTAGTATCCTGTTAATAATTATTTTAACTGATTAGCTGACATACCGGTAGCTGACGACCAGATAGCGGCATTCGGTACGAGTCATTTGAAGTTTCTTAGCGGCTCAATTTCCAATAAATTACGCGGGCTGGGCCCCGCACCTCACCAGTGGTCAACTAGTCAGCGCCCCGGACAGCCGCCGGCTGATGAGGCCATGACTGACCCAGGAGCCCGGCAGGCAACGCCCGGATTTATCACCGCACTCCTCGTTCAGCAGTTATGAGCACTCTTTTCCGTCTGGTTTTATTAATCTGCTTCTTCCTGGTAATGGCCCGGCCGGGTTCGGGCCAGCCGGCCCCGCCGCTGTGGCAGCCCGCCGCGCCACCCGCCGCGCGCGGCGCGGACGGCAAGCCCGAACCCGGCCAATGGTTTACCCTCGACGCGGCGCAGCTGGCCGCCCGCCTGGCCCCGGCACCCCCCGAAACCCGGCCCGCCGACGCCGTGACGCTGGAGCTGCCCTACCCCGACGGCACCCTGCACCGCTTCGCCGTGACGCAAGTGCCGGTGATGGCCCCGGCCCTGGCCGCGCGGTTTCCCCAAATTAAAACCTACGCCGGCCGCGCCCTCGACGACCCCGCCACCACGGCCCGGCTCGAAACCTCGCCCGCCGGCCTGCACGCCCAGGTGCTTGCGCCCGGCGGCCCGTTCAGCGTGGTGGCGGACCCCACGGCTCCGCGCCGCTACCACAGCCGCCTCGACGCGCCCGGCGACTTTGAGTGCCTGACGGAGCAGTTGCCCGGAACGACGGGGCGCCCCACGGGCGGCACGCCCCCGTTGGCCCCGGCCCCTTACGGCACTCAGCTCCGAACCTTGCGCCTGGCCATGGCCGCCACCGGCGAGTACGTGCAACGACTAGGCGGCGGCACCGTGGCGGGCACGTTGGAGGCCATGGTAATCTTGGTCAGCTCCGTGAACACGGTATACGAACGGGACCTGGCCCTGCGCCTGGTCCTCGTAGCCAACAATGACCGGCTCATTTACCTGGACCCCGCCACCGACCCCTACGTCAGCAGTGACCCCACCTCCGATAACAATGACCCCACTGTGCTCTTAAACGCCAATCAAGGCGTGGTCGTCGGGGTCCTGGGCGCGGGTAGCTTCGACTTGGGCCACGTGCTGGGCTACCGCGGCGGCGGGTACTCGGGCATTGCCGGCATCGGGGCCGTGTGCTCCGCCACCCGGGCGGCGCGGGGCTCGTCCACGGGTTCTTCGGCCGAGCTAATGGCCACGGTACTGACTCATGAAATTGGTCACCAGCTGGGCTCGGGCCACACCTTCAACGGCGACCAAGGCAATTGCGGCAGTAACAACCGCAGCCCCGACCTGGCTTACGAGCCGGGCGCCGGCAACACCATTATGTCGTATGACAGCCGCTGCGACCCCGATGACGTGGGCGGCGCCATCCGCTACTTTCACGCCGGCAGCCTCAGCGCCATCGTGGCCCGGCTGACCTGCGGCTCCTTCACGCCCACCGGTAACCGCGCGCCCATCATCACGGTGCCGCCCAGCACCTACACCATTCCCATCGGAACGCCTTTCACTCTGGCCGGTACCGGCACCGACCCCGACGGCAACGCTCTGACCTACTCCTGGGAACAGCTGGACCGCGGCGACGCCTCCGGCCTGGCGGGCGCGGCCATCGACGTTAGCGGGCCGCCGCTATTTCGCAGCTTCGCGCCGGTACCCAGCCCGGTGCGCACCTTCCCGATGCTACTGGCGGTGCTGAGCAACTCGGCTTCGCTGGGGGAAATTCTGCCGCTGGTGCCGCGCGCCCTCAACTTCCGCCTCACGGCCCGCGACGGGCTCGGCGGCGTGGCCGGAGCCAACGTAGCATTGGCCGTGGCTGCCGCCGGGCCGTTCGCCGTTACGGCGCCTGCGGCCGCCTTCACGGCCGCGCCCGGCAGCACTTACCCCCTGACCTGGAGCGTGCTGGGCACCGACCAGGCCCCGGTGAGCTGCGCCAACGTGCAGGTTCTCTTCTCCACCGACGGCGGCCTCACCTTTCCCACCGTGCTACTGGCCAGCACCCCCAACGACGGCGCCGCCCCGGTACAGCTACCCAACCTGAACACCACCCAGGGCCGCCTCAAAATTCAGGCCCTCGACAACGTGTTCTTCGCCGTCAACAACGCCAACATCACCCTGGCCGGCGCGCCCCCGCTGCCCGTCGAACTCACGGCTTTCGCGGCCGAAGCCCGTCTTGCCACGGCCCACCTGACCTGGACCACGGCGTCGGAGCGGAACAACGCCGGCTTCGCCGTCGAAGCCTCTTCGGACGGCACCGCCTTCCGGCGGGTGGGCTGGGTGGCCGGGCAGGGCACTAGCTCCCGCGCCAGTACCTATCAGTTCGACGACGCCCTGGCGGCCTACCCCGGCCCGACCGTGTACTACCGCCTGCGCCAGACCGACAACAACGGCACCGAGAACTTCTCCCCGGTGCGGACCGTGGCCGTGCCCACCGGCCTGGCCACCCAGCTGCGGGTGTGGCCCAGCCCGGCGCGCGGAACCGTCTCGGTCGCCGGCCTCGCCCCCGGCCAAGCGGTGCAGCTGTTCGACCTCACGGGCCGGGTGCTACTCACCGCCGCGCTGCCCGCCAGCGGCCCCCTCCAACTGGTGCTGCCCGCCAGCCTCACGCCCGGCATCTACGTGGTGCGCGGCGCCGGCCAGTCCCGCCGGCTGGTGGTGGAATGACGCTGCGGCCTGACGCTGCGCTTAATGAAGAATGAGGAATGAGCGAGACGAACGTCCTGCTGAGCTTGCTGGAGCATCTCGCGCAGGGAAGTAACCCGTTGAGTTTACACCGGTGCCCCAGCCGCCACGCGAGATGCTTCGGCTGCGTGGACGCCGGATGAGCAGAACGTTCATTTCGCTCATTCCTCATTCCCCATTAAGCGTAGCGTCTCCGCCCGCCGGCATTCGGCTTCGTACACCCGCCGGCCCAGCTCCTGGAGGAAAGGGAAGCCGATGGTGTCGTACTCGTACTTATCATCGTTGAGCACCCCGTCGGCGTTGACGTAAACCACGGCGCTGAGCAGGAATTCCACCCCTTTCTCGGCGTCCACGATGTAGGCATTATCGATGAGGAAGCCGTAGGCCTGGCCCATTTTGTTGAACACGCGCACGCCCGGTGGGAGCGGCGCGGTGCCGCCCCCGCCCAGCAAAAACTTGGCGTAGGTGTCCGGGTACTGCGCCACGGGGTAGCGCGGGTGCGCGCTTTCGCGGGGCAGCTGCGCAAGCGCCTCGCGCAGCAGGGCGTAGTCGGCGGGGGCGAGGCGCAGGCGCCGGGCGGGCGGCGTGGCCTCGGGGAACAGCACGGCCCGGAGCAGACGCTGCAAGTCCGGCAGGGAAAACGCGTTTTTCTGGCTGAAATCCAACGGACCCGGCACCCGCTGGTCGCCCTTCACGTAAGCTTGCCCGATGCCTTCGCCCCGCAGGGCCACGCGGGGCCAGGGGCCGGGATAAAAGCCGGCCGGCTGGCGGTACAGCGGCTGCCGGGCGGCCGAGTCGGCGTAGAAGGCCACGGGGTTGGTGTGGCGGCTGGCCGGCTCCTGGTCGCCCACCGCGAGGCGGTGCAGCAGGCGGCTGCGGCACAGGCCCAGCCGGCCCAGGCCCGCGTTCAGCGCCGCCGGCCCCACGAACTCGTAGAGCCGGTTGAAGGCGTCGTTGTCGCTCACGAGCAGCGCCTTGCGCACGTAGTGGGCCACGCTGGGCCGCCCGTTGGCGGCGGCGGTGTCGCGCCACGCCCGGGTCTGGCCCGCGAAGGCGGAATCCGTCAGCATCACGGCTTCGGGCGTGAGGCCGGGCACCTGCGCGCTCAGCGCCCGCAGCTTCTCCAGGGCCAGGGCGGCGGCGGCCAGCTTCACGGCGCTGGCCGGGTAGAAGTACTCGCGGGGCCGCAAACGGTAGCCGTAGCTGCGGAAGCGCGGCCGGCCCGCCGCGTCGCGCCGGATGCGGGTGTACAGAATTTGCAGGCGGTAGGCGGCGGGGCGGGCCAGCACCCGGGCCAGGCCCGCGGTGTCGTGCCGCAGCACCCGGCGCAAGGGGTTGGCAAAGGCCTGGGCCGTGGCTGCCCGGGGCAGCGCCAGTAGTCCCAAAATCACCAGCGCCCCCCACGCCGCCCGCTGCAAATAGGCCATGCGCCAAATATAAAGTGGTTTCGGCCGCGGGCACGGGCTGCTCACAACCAGCTTTTGCCGTCGGAAAAACAATGGCATTGTGGTGATTAATATCAGTTTTTAACTATATTTGAAATATCAAATTGTTTTTTGGCCTTTGCAGCGCGGGAAACCGCCTGAGACTACCCTGTCTTCCACATTCACATTTTTTAATTTGTCATGAAATCATTCTTTTCCTCACTGCTGGCCTTACTAGCCGGTGCTTGCATGATGACGGCCGCGCCGGCCCGGGCCCAAACACTCCCCAACGGCAACCTCGATACGTGGGTAACCCGCAACGGCGTGGAAGCGCCCGCCGACTGGTCGACTACGGACGAAATCTTTCCCAGCTCGCCCCCCCTTAATTCGGTCACCAAGACCAGCGTGGCCCAGAGCGGGCCATTCGCGGCTCAGCTCCAGACCCAGAATGTTGCTGGGACAGCGATACCCGCGATTCTTTTCCTGGGCCAGTTGCTGCAGGGAGCAGGGATTGCCTCCCCTGGCCTTCCGTTCACGGCCCGGCCGACCAGCATTCAGTTCTACTACCAGCTCAGCGGTGCTCAGGCCGTGACCGACGCGCCGTCCCTGTCGGTGTTGCTGACCCGCCGGGTGAACGGCAATGAGGTTGCCATTGCCGGGGCCAGCTACGTCTTCACGGCACCAGCCGCGAGCTACACCCTGGTCACGGTGCCCTTGCAATATCTTTCGACGATGGCCCCCGACTCCATCTCGGTATTTTTCATCTCGGGTTTGAGCCCCGTGGTCACCGCCGGCACCACGCTGCGCATCGACAACATTTCCTTCAGCGGCACGGGCACGGCCACCCGCGACGCGGCCCTGAACGCGGCCGTCGGCGTGGTCCCCAACCCCAGCCCCGACGGGCGCTACACCATCAGCGCCCCCACCGAGCCGGCCCTGCTGTCGGCCTCCCTGGTCGTGCTCGACGCCACCGGCCGCATCGTGCACCGCGAGGGCGCCGCACCACGGGCCGCGGCCACCCGCACCCTCGACCTGAGCGGCCTGCCCCCGGGCATTTACACGCTCCAGCTCTTCACCCCCCGCGGCCTGGTCACCCGCAAGCTGGTGCGGTAGGCGCCGGCCCCCGACGCGGCGGGACACGAACAAAAAAGGCGCCTTACCGGGCGCCTTTTTTTTTGCCCGCATTCTGAGAAATGCCGCGAATGCCCGCCCCGGCGTTGCCAGCGCCCGCCACACCATCGGCTGCGGACCAGCCGTGCCGTAACCATCAACCGGCTGGCGACTGCTTACTTTACGCCGCCCACGCAACCTTTTCCGCCGGTGAGCCATCCGTGGTTCAGATTGGCACATGTGGCCGGCTCCATTTATTTTTTCGCTTCATTTTTTCAGCTACTCATGGAAATAGTTCTTCGCTTTCTGCTGGCCGCCGTGGCTGGCACCAGCTTGCTGGGCGCGGCCCAGGCCCAAACCTTTTCAAACAGCACCCTTGACACATGGGCGACCCGCACCACCGCGGTGAGCACCGGCGTGGACGCGCCAACCAACTGGCTGACCACCGACGACCTTTTAGCCGAGGAAATTGGACAGCGGCTTCCCTTCAGCACCGGCACCGTCACGAAAGCACCCACCGCCCGCACCGGCCCTTTTGCCGCCCAGTTGCAAACGCAAAGCTTGGGGGGCGAAGTTATTCCGGGCATTCTGCTGCTGGGGGCTTCTTATAACAACGGCAACGGCGGCACTCCGTTCACGGGCCGGCCCGCCAACCTGCAGTTTTACTACCAGCTCAGCGGGGCACGGGCCGTGGCCGACTCGGCGGCGGCGGTGGTGCAGTTCACCCGCCGGGTGGGTGGCGCCTCCGTAGTGGTGGCCGAGGCCTTGTACTTTTTCCCGGCTCTGGCAACTACTTACACCCTGGCCACCGTACCCCTGACCTATACCTCCGGGCTGGCGCCCGACTCGCTTTTTCTTGCCTTTGTGTCGGGCTCCGTCGAAAACTCTACTGCTGGCACCACGCTCACCGTTGACGACATCGCCTTCACCGGCACCGTCACGGCCACCCGCGACGCGGCCCTGGCCGCCGCCATCGGCGTGGCCCCTAACCCCAGCCCCGACGGGCGCTACACCATCAGCGCCGCCGAGCCGACCCTGCTGGCGGCTTCTCTGGTCGTGCTCGACGCCACCGGCCGCGTGGTGCGCCGCGAAGAGGCCCCGCCCCGGGCCGCGGCCACCCGCGCGCTCGACCTGAGCGGCTTGCCCGCGGGCCTCTATACCGTGCAGCTCTTCACCCCGCGCGGCGTGGTCACCCGCAAGCTGAGCCGCTAGCGCAGCGGCGGTCCGCGCCGGCACTTGGCCGGCGTGCGCCCCGGCCCGCCGGTGAAAGCGCGCCGCCGGCCCGGCGCAACGCCCCCGGCCGGCCGCCGAACGGCCGGAAAGACCTTGCGCTGACCGTTCTGGGCCTCCCGCTGACTGCTCTGGGGGAGCCGCCGCGCGGGCAAAGGCGGCGGCGGGACGTTCGGGGGCGCGGGGGGCGCGTTCGGCCAGGCCGGCGGGTTGTTCGTTGGGGCCCGCCGGGCGTTGGGAAGGACCGGCGGAGGGCTCGGGTCGACTTCTTGGAAATTCCAGTACATTCGGCGCACCTCCGGCCACGGTTGGGGCTAATTGTCTATCCCAGTACCCTTTCACACCCGTTACCGATGCGCCAAACCCAACCCGTTGCCCTGTTCACCATGCCCCAGAGCGAGCTGATTAAGGTCGGCTTCGACAAACACCAGTACCTCGTGCGCGACGCCGCCGACCTGGCCCCGCGCGGCGTGGATGCCGCGCGCCTGGCCGCCTTCGAGAAGCTGCGCCAGGACTTCGAGCTCCTGCCCACCGACATCGAGCTCGACGCCGCCAAGCAAAACGCCACCCTGGCCAAAGAAAAGGCGCAGGTTCAGGCCGAGACGCAGTTGCAGGCCATCATGGGCATTGTGGGCACGGTGCACGACCCGCGCTCGGCCAGCTACAAGATGTTTGGGAGCGCGGGCCTGGCCAATGGCCCCGAGGCCGAGCTTTACGTGGGCTTGCTGCGGGTGGTGCGCGTGGGCCGCGCCCACTTGGCCGACTACGCCGCCAAGGGCCTCACCCCCGCCATGCTGGATGCCCTGGCTGCTTCGGCCGCCGAGTTTCTGGAGCGGCTGGGCCAGCAGCAGGACGCCGAAACCGCCCGGGGCCGCGCCGCCGACGCCCGCATCCTGGCCGCCAATGCCCTCTACACCGAACTCATCGACCTCTGCGCCGTGGGCAAGGCCCTTTACGCCACCACCGACGCCCGCAAGTACCAGGACTACGTGGTTATGGACACGCCCGCGCCGGTGGCGGCCCCGGTGGTGCCCAAAGCGTAGCTTTTGGAGCGATTGGAAGAAAACAGGGCGCCCCGTGGGGCGCCCTGTTTTGGTTTTGATGCCTGTTGAAGACCTATTTGTTTACCTCGGTGGTTTTACCGGCTGTTACCTGCACCGACCAACTATTGTTGTTGCCAACAACAAATACGTAATTACCAGCATTTAAATCCTTGATTTCGACGGCGGCGTCACCGGAGGAGGCGTTAGGTGCCAGCGCGGGTAGAACCCCAACGCGCAGTGGCGTTGCAAAGCGACCTGAACTAGTCCAGACCGGTTCAGTGAACAGCGAGTAAGTTGTGCCGCTTAGGTTCGAACTGTATTTAAAACGCAGCACTAAGTTGCCCGTTTGAGGTACTACCTCTTCCTTCTTACAAGCGGATGCCGCCATTAGTAGAAACACTAGTACAGTCAGGTTACGCAAAAAACTCATGGCAGTAGCGAAGGTTGGATGGTGGGGCGAATATAGAAAATCAATTTTTAGTAATCTGAGACCACTTCGTCAAAAAAGTTAAAAGCATTTGTTCCGCTCCAGGGAGCAAGCAAATCTTCCACCCCAATGAGATGCGGTGGCCCACGTTGTGTTCGGCGAGGAGGGTGCAGCGCAGGTCCAATTCACTCGGAGGCCCGTCGACGCATAATCAAATTCCGGCTGGCGCGCGTCTCCAGACGCAGGCATGGCACGAAACCAACGCGTTGTTCAACGTTCGAGCCCGAGGCTCGGGTCCAGTGGGCAGCGCGTCGGAGACGCGCGCCAGCCGGAAACTTCGACTCGTAAACCGGTTTCTTAAACTTGCCCCGCACAACAAGCACAACTTGGCCAGCGGATGCCGGCAGATTCTTACCGTTCACCGAAAGGAGCCATTTATTCCCTGGTTACTTATTTTGCGGAAATGAGACACTTCCTGAACGCACTCGTCCTGCTCGGCTGGCTCGCCTTCCCGGCCGTGGCGCAGACGACACCCAACTTGCGGCTCAAACACGAGTTAGATAGCCTTTACGAGGTGGACCAGCGCTACCGAACCATGCTGTTCAGTCCAAGGCTAAACCGCAACCCAGATTCGCTGGCCGCCGCGCTCGGCGTTTCGAAGGAAGGACTTAACAGTGCCATCATGGGCCAGATGATACGAACCGATGCTACGAACCTGACGCGCGTACAAGCCATTTTGAAACAGTATGGCTACCCAGGTAAATCGCTAGTAGGTGCACCTACCAATGAGGCCGCATGGAGTGTAATTCAGCACGCACCAGCGCTCATCCCACAGTACTTGCCGATGATGAAGACGGCTGCTGAAACAGGGGAGTTGCCCTTTTCTCGCTACGCCACGATGCTGGACCGTCAGCTCGTGTTCGAAAACAAAGAACAACTCTACGGTACGCAGGCTCAGAATTACAATAATAAGGAGTGGTTCATCTGGCCTATTCAGAATCCAGCGCAAGTAAATCAACGTCGCAAGCAAGCTGGATTTAAAACTACGGTTGAGGAAAACGCAGCTAGGTTAGGTACTTCTTATAAAGTGTTAACCTTAGAGGATGTAGCTAAAATGCCCAAATAGCAATCTCCCTGCCGCCATCTGAACCAGCCCGCCGTGCCGCGAATGTAAGTTCAGCGAAACGGTAGAATTGATGGGCATTAGCCTCTTTAGCAACAAACGCTCCCGCAAGCACCTGCACGCCGCGCTCACCTAAGAGCACGGCTGCCCCGAAGGGCTTCGAGCAATCCTCTTTATTGCCACGGCGGTGCAACTAAGTACCACACCAACCGGTCAGGGACCCAGGAAGCGGTGGCCTGCTGCCCTCGCCTGTGTTCACCTTCAACCGTCGTACCCCGATGCAAAAACTATTTCCCTCTCTGCTCAGCTGCCTGCTGCTGACGCTGTTTTCCTGCGCCCGCACCGACGAGCCGCAGCCCGACACCGCGTACTATGACGCCTTCACCCCGCGGCTGGTGTCCCGCGCCGTGCTCGAGGCGTCGGTGCAGGCCCTGCCGCCCCGGGCCCTGCACGCCGCCGGCAAAATTTACCTGCAAGGCCAGTATTTGTTTGTCAACGAGCCCTACGAGGGCATCCACGTCATCGACAACCGCGACCCGGCGCAGCCTCGGCCGGTGAGTTTCTTGCGCATTCCCGGCAACATCGACATGGCCCTGAAAGGCCGCCTGCTCTACGCCGACAACGGCCCCGACCTGGTCACCATCGACGTGAGCGACCCCGGGGCAGCCGTGGTAAAAAGCCGCGTGCGCGACGCTTTCCGGGAGCTGCCCATGCCTGAATGGGGACCGTTGGCCCCGTCGGCCACGTCCGATAACCGCCCGGCGAATACCGTGGTCGTGGGCTGGAAGAAGATGAAAGTAGCCTATCCCGCCGGCAGAAACGGCGGCGGTTGGGGTTGGGGGGGGTGGGACCAGCGCCTGGCATTCGCCAACACGTCGTCGGTGAGCCCGGGCGCCGCGGGCCGGGGGGGCTCGCTGGCGCGGTTCGCGGTGCTGGGCGAACACCTCTACACCGTCGACACCAACAGCCTGCGCCTGTTCAGTCTGGCCAATCCGACCACGCCCACTGCGGGTCCCAAGCTGGACTTGGCGTTTGGCGTCGAAACTATTTTCCCGAAAGACCATTACCTGTTCTTGGGCACCCAGCGCGGCATGTACATCTTCGACGTGGCCCAGGCCGCGGCGCCGCGGCAGGTCGCCTACTACCAGCACGTCGTGAGCTGCGACCCGGTGGTGGTCGACGACCAGTACGCCTACGTGACGCTGCGCGCGGGCCAAAGCTGCGGCGGCGGCGTCAACCAACTCCAAGTCATTGACCTTCGCACCCTGAGCGCGCCGCGCCTGGCCAAGTCCTACCCCATGACCGGCCCCCGCGGCCTGGGCGTCGACGGCCAGACGCTTTTTGTGTGCGACAAGGACGGCCTCAAGGTGTTCAACACCGCGCAGGCGCCCACGCTGACGCAGACGCAGGTGTTCCCCGTGGAGGTGTTTGATGTGATTCCGAACGATGGCACGCTGCTGGCCATTGGCGCCGCCGGCCTCTACCAATACGCGTACACCGGCACCACGCTCCAACCGCTGAGCCTGCTGCCCGTCACGCCGCTACCATGAAGCCCATCGTTTCTTTCGCGGGGCGTCGCGCTTGGCGGCTGGCCGCGGCGGGGCTACTCTTCGCCGGGCGCGCCCACGGACAGGAGGCACCCGTCGGCCGGGCGCTGGTGGTGAAGGTGCTGCCGCAGTACCTGGTTATGAGCGGGCTGTGGCTGGAGGTAGAATACCGGGCCAAACCGCATGCGCAACAGGGTTTTACCCTCACGCCGCAGCTGTATGCGGGGCCGGTGGGGCTCACCACCGGCCTCACCTCTGACGCCCAGGCGCGGCCGCCGGACCTGGCCGATGCGCGGGTGCGCGGCGCGGGCCTGCACGTGCAGCACCGCCGCTACCTGCGGCCGGCGGCCGCCGCTTACGCCGCCGGCCTGTACGCCAGCTACGGGCTCACCTTCCAGCATTTCAAAGTTTCGCACGATGCACCGGGCTGGCAGGAGCTGCGCGACCCCACCGGCCTGCCCTATTTCGAGTATACAAATGCGCGCCACACCGAAGCGATTAACCGCTACGGCGCCATCGTGCAAGTGGGCTACCAGCTTCCCCTCACCCCAAAGCGCTTCTCGCTCGATGTATACGTCGGGGCCGGCTGGCGCACCGGCCAAAGCCGGAAGCACGGCGCTGAGGTAGTGAGCCAGTACACGACCGGCCCCTCTGACTACGGGCACCAGGGTTTTCATTTCCCGACCGGCTTTAAGCTGGGCGTGGCACTGTAAGTAGAGCGGTCCAGCTAGGAATAGAAGGATACCTTCGGCTTCCACCCCGAATCTCCACTGCATGGTACTGATGAAGTTTGCCGTCACCGTTTTGGCTGGTAGCTTGCTATGTGCTGCCTTGGTCTGCTGCGGGCAGTAGAAATAAGCAGGGGGAAGCCTACGCCCGGCAACAAGTTCAGCGAGTAACCGAAACGTCCCCGCCAGCGCCGTTTCCCAAGCCCCTGCTCACCACCAAAGCCCAGGCCATTGCCGTCGTGGAGCCGCAGCTGTTCCCCATCTACGGGAAAGAGAATGTTACCAACCAGCGGCCTTATGAAGCGTATTTCGTCAACGGCTTCTGGTACGTCGCAGGCACGCTTCCCCACCACACGGTTGGTGGAACGTTTGAAATCATCGTGGAGGCTCAAAACGGCCGCGTATGGAAGCTAACCCACGGTAAGTAACCGTTCAAGAAAACGGTGAAATTCCTACCCTTTAGCAACTGCCGTCGCCGCGGGCAGCGCCAGCGCCACCCGCACCTCGCCGAAGCCCACGCCTACCACGGGGCTGGGCAGCGTCAGCCCCGTTTCTAAGGTGGCTTCAGCGGCTTGGGCGGCGGCGCCATCTACTGAAACCCACTGGGTTCGCGTCTCCAGACGCGGGCGGGTCGCGAAGCTGCGGAGAAACTTCTTAAATATTACTTTTTCAGAAACTGTGTCTTAAGCCTGCCGGTCTCGAAAAACTCAAGAACCTCGCCATTCACACCCATTTGTTCGCGCATGAGATTCACTCCCCAAACTGTGCTATCACCCATCAATAAATAGAACCTACGTCCTTGCGTTTTTATTCTCACACCTTCTTTAAATGGACCATGTTGGTTGAAACTTATACCACTAGTACCGATTAATCGAACATTCTTCTCTGAGAAGCTCTCACGCGAAAGCTCGACAAGCACTTTTCCATTCAAAATGGATTGCGGCTCGTCATCGGAAAAGTATTCTTTAAATACTCTGACACTACCACCACCGCTTGTTCTTAATTGTTGATTTACCTGTTTCAATTCCGCTAATTCAGCTGATATTTTGTTCGATGCGAATGTTTGAACTTGAAATCTGTGCAGGTAGACGAGGCCCACCACACTCAGTAAAGCGGCAATTCCATAAGTAAATCCTACTGGAGCGTTGAATTTGAACAGCTTCGTTTCGATGGTAGAATCAGACCTATGCTGGCCCAAACTATTTAGAGAAACAATTATAGAGTATAGCCCACTGAAGAAAAAAAACGCCCCCACGAAAGTTACAAAAATTGAGGGTTCAGTGCTTGACTCCATGATAATTAAATAGGTAAGACACAACGATACAAAAGAGGCCTAATTTGAATGACAAAGTTTTTTTTGAAAAACTTAAGCAACCGGAGCAACCGACGCCGCCCCCGGCAGCGCCAGCGTCACCCGCACTTCCCCAAAGCCCACGCCTACCTCCACACTCGGTAGCGTTAGCCCCGTTTCCAGGGTGGCTTCGGCAGCTTGCGCGGCGGCGCCGTCTACTGAAACCGTCCCTACGGCCCCGGGCAGGCCGTGCAGCACCACGCGGTAGGTGGCGTAGCTGGGGGCGTAGTCGCCTTCGATGGTTTGGGAGAGGCGCAGCTCGGTGGCGGAGCCGGCGACGATGAAGCGGCGCACGGTGCGCTGGCCGTCCTGGTAGGCGTAGCCTTCGCCGCCGTCGTCGTAGTGCACGCTGGCGGCAGTGCCGTTTTTGTAGTACACGTGCAGGGTGAGTTCCTCAATGGCTTTTTCGCCCACGTATTGCAGCACGGGCTGCATGGGCAGCACGGCCCCGGCTTTCACGAAGAGCGGGATGCGGCTGAGGTCGGCGGCGGCCCACACCTCGGAGCCGCCGGCGGTGGGGGCGTCGGTCCAGTAGTAGTACCAGTCGCCGCGGGGCAGGTACATCCAGCGGCCCTCGGCGCCGGGCTGGGTGATGGGGCACACCAGCAGGTGGTCGCCGAGGCCGAACTCGGCCATGCGCAGGTAGGTTTCGGTGTCGTTCTGGTCGAGGAAGGGGAGCGGGCGCAGCATGGGCGTACCGGCCGTGGCGTACTGCCAGAAGGCGGTGTACACGTAGGGCAGCAGCCGGTAGCGCAGCTCGATGAAGGCGCGGACGTGGCCGGTGTAGGGCTCGCCGAAGCTCCAGGGCTCCTGGTCGCCGTGGTCGCCGGAGGAGTGGGTGCGGAAGAACGGGTGGAAGGCGCCCAGCGCAATCCAGCGGGCGTAAAGCTCGCCGGTGGGCGTATCGACGAACCCGCCGATGTCGGAGCCGATGAAGCTGAAGCCCGAGATGCTCAGGCGCTGGCACTGGATGTTGGCCAGCCAGAGGTGTTCCCAGGAGGCGATGTTGTCGCCGGTCCAGCCCGAGGAATAGCGCTGGCCGCCGCTGTAGGTGCTGCGCGTGATGGTGAACGGCCGGTTGGGGTAGCTGAACTGCTTCATGCCCTGGGCCGTGGCGCGGGCCATTTGCATGCCGTAAATGTTGTGGGCCTTCTGGTGGGAGGCGGAGTGGCCGTCGTAGTGGAAGCGCACGTCGGGCGGGAAGGTGCCCTTCTCGAACACGGCCGGCTCGTTCATGTCGTTCCACACGCCCCGCACGCCGACGTCCTGCACCAGCTCCTTGAACAGGCCGGCCCACCACTCGCGCACGGCGGGGTGGGTGAAGTCGGGAAAGTTGCACAGGCCGGGCCACACCGAGCCCTTCATGAGCGGGCCGTCGGCGCGGCGGCAGAAGTAGTCGCCCGCCAAGCCTTCCCGGTACACCGCGTAGTCGGGGTCAATCTTGATGCCCGGGTCGATGATGACGATGGTTTTGAAGCCGTCGGCGGCCAGCTCCCGCACCAGGCGCTGGGGCTCGGGGAAGTGCTGCGGGCTCCAGGTGAAGCAGCGGTAGCCGTCCATGTAGTCGATGTCGAGGTAGAGCGCGTCGCAGGGAATCTGGCGCTCGCGCAGGCCGCGGGCAATTTCCTGCACGTTGCTCTCCGGGAAGTAGCTCCACTTGCACTGGTGGTAGCCCAGGGTCCAGAGCGGGGGCAGCTCGGGCGGGCAGGTGAGCAGGGTGTAGTCCTGGGTCACCTCCATGAGCGTGGGGCCGTAGATGAAGTAGTAGTTCAGCTCGCCGCCCTGGGCCCAGAAGCTGGTGACGTCGGCCCGCTCGGCGGCAAAGTCGAAGTTGGCCTTGAAGGTGTTGTCGAAGAAAATGCCGTGGGCAATTTTCTGGTGCAGCACGTGGTAGAACGGGATGTTCTTGTAGAGCGGGTCGGAGCCCTTCACGTAGCCGTAGGTGTCGGAGCCCCAGTTGGTGAAGCGCTTGCCGCGCAGGTTCATGTTGTCGGGCTTGTCGCCGAGGCCGTAGTAGTGCACGCCGGCGGGCACCTGCTTGCTCATCTTCACGATGTCGTTGCCGCTGTCGTAGTCGTACTCCCAGTGGAAGCCCTTCTCGTCGTCGCTCAGGATGGAGCCGGAGCGGTCCAGCACCCGGGCCTTCAGGCTGTCTTTCTGAATGATGCAGATGAGGCGGGCGGTGGTGAGGCGGTAGTGGTCGGGCTTCTCGCGGAACTCCAGCTGCTCGGGGGCCGGCAGGGGGCGGGCGTCGGCGGGCACGGCGTAGGAAAAGTCGGGCAGCAGCGGCCCGTCGGTGAGGTAGCGGAAGCGCAGGACTTTGTCGCTGAGCACGTGCAGGGCCAGGCGCACCCCGTTTTGGCAGGTGAAGAGGAATAAATTATTGTCGAGGACCTCGGCTCGGAGCACCGGGCCGGGGTATTGCTCCCGGTGGCTTTGGGCCGCCAGGTCGTTCACCATGTAGTTATTTTCCTGAATCGTGGTGTCCATAAACTTCTTCTGAGCAAAAGGCCAAGGCCGCTAAAATATCGGGCAAAAAAAGACCGGCCAGGCCGGTTGCGCGGGTGCTGCGCGGGGAATAAGTACGCAAGTTACTTTTTTCCGGGCCGGCCGAAAAGGTTTTTTGTTAACGATGTGGCCCGGCTGGCGTAGCATTGAGAATAGTTTGGCCGCCGCGCCGCCGCGAGCGCCGCCCCCGGCCGGCTTTTGCCCCCTCCCCCCGCTCCCATGACCCCGCCCGAATTTTCTGTGCTGCTGCTGGCCTGGGACGACGCCGACCCTGGCGTGGCCGTGCTCGGCGGCGCGGCCCTGCCCCCCACCCTGGCGCTGGTGTACCGCCTGGCGGCCCAGCAGCCCGTGCTGGCCGTGTACCCGCACCTGCCCGCCGAAGCAGCAACGGCCCCCGCGGCGGAAAATGGCACCCCCGCCGCCGGCCAGCCCGCGTCCCCCGGTTCCGGCCCGGCAGCCACGAACCCGGCGGCGGCGGCCACGCCCGGCGTGCGCGTGCTGCCGGGCGCGGCTGCTCCCAAGAACACCAAGGGCCCGGCAGTTCCCCGGCAATTGTCCCGCATGGTGGGCCTCGACGACCTGGCCGCCAGCAGTCCGCTGCTAGCAGCAACTTCGGGGCTGCGGGCGGGGGTATCAGCCACACCACCGGCCGCTCCCGCTCGCAGCCAATGGCCCGCCGGCACCGGCGAGCCCACGCCCGGCCAGTGGCCGGTGCCCGCCGCCCCTTACGTTGGCGCCAGTGCCGACGAGCGGCTACCGGCGCCGGCCGCTCAGCCTGATTCATCGCGCCGTTCGGAGTCCGGGCCACGGGCCGCCGCGGGGCTGCCGTTGGCCCCTGCCCGCCCCGTTCCTGCCTCCGGCGCTTACGTGGCCACCCGGCTGCGCCCCACCGAGCACCCGCTGGCCGGCGACCTGAACTTCGACCCCGACCCGGAATTGCCCACCCCGCAAGTGCCCCCGGTCTTTGATGAAGTAGTGGAGGAGCCCGGCCCGGCCGAAGCCCTGGCCCTCCTGGCCCCCGAAGACGACCTGACGCCCAATGCCGCCCCGGCGCGCGCGCCCAAGGCCAACGCAGCCAACGCCTCTGCCCCGCAGCCTGTAGTTGCGATGCCCGCGCTCGATGGGTTGAATTTTCGGATGATTCAGTACGCCCGCCGCGCCGCCCAGCTGGTGCGGGGCCGCAGTGATTTCGGGGTGATTTACGCGCCCAACTGGCCGGCATGGCTGGCGGCGCTCGAAATTCGCAACCGCACTGGGCAGCCCCTGGTACTGTACGCGGCCGGCCTCGCGGCCGACTTCAGCAGCCCCGCCGAGCGTGGCTGGCTGCTGGAAGTGGAGCGGATGACCCTGCGCCGCGCCCATCTGATTGTGGTGCCGAGCGAAGACGTGCGCCGCCGAATGCAGCAGCAGTACGGCGCCACGATTGGGGCAATACGCGTGGTGGCCGCTGCGGACGAGGACGCCCTGCGGCGCGTGCTGGGCGAAGCAGCGGCGGGTCGGGCCGCTTGCTAAACTTGACGCCAGCCCAGCCGCGGCGGCCAGGATGCCCCGGCCGGGTCCGGGGCATCCTGGCCGCCGTGCCGCCCGCTGGCTTCGACACGGTGGTGCTCATTGCGCGGCGGCGCAGCTTCCGGGGCGAGCTGTTTCACCGCGGCGTCACGGCCCGGGAGCGGCTGCGCAGCGCTATGCCCGTGCTGCCGGCCCAGGAATAAGGCCCACACGCTGGGCGAAATGGTCCCGGGCGACGCGGTGGCTTAGCTTTGTGCGGAAGAATCCTTCCCGATACCCGCCAACCATCAGCTTCCCCATGCCGCCCGAACACGAATTTGAAGCCGTTTTGGAAGCGGGCGACGGAGATGGCGGTGTGTTTGTGGTCGTGCCCTTTGCGGTGGCCGACGTGTACGGCACCCGCGGCCGGGTGCCGGTGCAGGCCACTTTCGACGGCTACCCCTACCAGGGCAGCGTGGTTCCGCTCGGCGACGGGCACCACGGCCTGCACCTGCTCAAGCAAATCCGCCGGGCCATCGACAAAACGGTGGGCGATACGGTGCGCGTGACCTTGTCGCGCACCGTGACGGAGCGCAAGATGGCAGCTCCCGCCGACCTGGCCGAGCAGCTGGCCGCCAATGCCCCGGCCGCGGCCTACTTCGCCCAGTTGGCCTACCCCCACCAGCGCGAGTACGTGCGCTGGCTCGCAGGCGCCAAGAAGCCCGAGGCCCGCGCCCGCCGCCTCGGCGAGATTGTGGCAATGCTGGCCCAGGGCCGCAAGCGCGGGTAGCGGCGGCCTCGTCATCGAGCGCCCGCCTTCTGTGGGGGGACCTCACCCCCGGCCCCTCTCCCGCGGAGAGGGGAGCCTGTTCCGCATCGTTGAACGCACCCCTCTCCGCGGGAGAG
>NZ_JANNOD010000091.1:0-121514 GCF_031398885.1 Hymenobacter sp. | reverse complement strand
CCTCCCCCGCGGTGTGGGTACCCAAACCAAACCAAACTTTACCTGTCGGCTGCCTCCCCTCCCCGCGGGAGTGGGGCCGGGGGTGAGGTTTGCGGGGCCGGACGTACGCTTAATTCATGCGCGACTACTTGCAAGGCTATTTGCGGGCAAGGATGCTCCCGCAAAGTAGGACCAACTGGGGCGCGAAGGGCGGCGAAAAACGTGGCCCTCAGAAACAAAGCGCCGGGCCACCAGCAACCGGAGCGCGGCGGAACGCTCGTGCGCTGCCGGTTAGTAGTCAATCCAGCTGGCCCTCTCCCGCAGGCAGGCTAAAAGCCTAGAATCCGAAGCCCAGTCGCAGGCCCGTACCCACCCGCTCGCCACTTTGCAGGGCGCCGTAGAAGTCTACGCGCACCACTTTGAGGATGTGCTCGATGCCGACGCCCAGCTCCACGTAGTGGCCCACCCGAGCGGTTCGCAGGTAATTCAGCGAGGCTACTTCCTGCCACTTCAGCTTGCGCAGCAGCGGAATATTGTTGAGGAAGAAGCCGTTGAAGTGGTGGTCGTAGTGGGCTTCGAGGTAGGTGTTGTTGGTGCTGAAGCGGTAGTAATCCAGCAGCTGGAAGTTGCTGAAGCTGCCCGTCAGGATGGTTTGGTTGCCGGAAAAGTGGCGGTAGTCGGCGAAGGTCATCCCCTGCTGCCGGCCCACGAAGCCGCCGACGTTGACGCGGAAGTTGCTGGTGCCCAGCAAGCCCAGCGGCAGGTTGTCGCGCACGCCGGCTTGCAGCAGCAGGTAGCGCACGTCGGCCCCCAGCACGTCGGGCACGGCCAGGCGGCCCTGCACGTTGAAGGTGGGCCACTTCGAGCCGAGGTTGAACTTGCCGTCGGGCCGGCTGATGTAGCGCTGCCCGGGCCGGTAGTCGAGCGACAGGCCCACGGTCAGCACCTGACTGCGGCCAAAGCCGGTGCCCCCGGGCAGCTCCTCGCTCACCGGCTGGTTAGCGGTAAAGGCCCGGCCGGGCACGTCGCGCATGAGCTCAACGGTGGTGTTGGCTAGCTCGCGGCGGTCGAAGTAGCCGGCGGCAGCGCGCAGGTTCAGCCCGTTGACGGGCTCGGTGAGGTAGGTGACCTCGGCCCCGTCGCGGCGGTACAGCTTGGCGTAGTTGCGGTTGGCGTACAGCGTATAAATCGTGTTGATGGCCGGCGTGAGCTGCGAGTTGCGGTCGAAGTTCTCGATGGTGCGGCCCGCTGCCACGCTGATTTGCTGGAGCTTGGCCGGGTGCAGCTGCCAGGTGGCGGCCAGGCTGGGGTTTAGCTCCTCGCTGCTAAAGCCGTAGCGCAGCGTGGGCGTGAGGGTGAAGAACTGACGGGTTTCGGTGCGCTGGCTGAACGTGGCCTGGGCGTTGAGCACGGCGCCCTCCACGGTGTTGTACTGAAAAATCTGGGCCACGGGTAGCACCGTCACCGAGCGTTTGCGGAAGGTGTTGAGGTAGGTGTAGCCGCCCAGCAGCAAGTTGATGGGCTCGAACTTGTTGCGCTTGCGGTCCATCGAGTCCTGGTAGGGGCGCGAGCGGCGGATGACCTCCGAGCTGTCCTTCACGCGGTAGTCCTTGAGCTCCTCGGCCGTGAGCGGCACCGGGCGCACGGCGTCCCAGTACGACGAGTCGCGCTCGTTCACGCCTTTTTCCACCAGCTGCACCTGGCCGCGCGGCATCTGGGCGAAAGGGTCGGCTTTGACGGAGTCGCGCTGGGCGCGCTTCACCTGCTTGCGCACCTGGGCGTTGAGGCCGCGCAGGTCGGGCTTGCGCTTGCGGATTTGGGCGGCGGTTTCCTGGCCGGCGGGGGCGTCGTCCCGGGCCTCGGGCACCACGGGCGGGGCCTTGGCAGTGGGCGGCGCGGGGTAGGTGGGCACCACGTTGGCGTAGTTCGACAGCACGGCCGTGATGTAGCCCGAGCCCTTGAAACCCAGACCTGAGAGGTTGGCGCGCACCTGCTGCGACTGGATGAGCCACACGTTGGGGTTGCCCGGCGCGGGGGCGTACTGCTGGGCAATGTGCAGGTCGTCAACGTAGTCAATCTGGGCGTCCTTGTCCAGGTTGAGGTCCACGGAGTGAATGCGCCAGGAGGCATCCACGATGTAGATGAAGCCCGAAAAGACGGGGTCGGTGCGGCGGCGCGGAATCACCCGGATTTTGTGCACCACCTCGCCGCCCCGCGGGGTGCTGCCCACCAGCTCGTACTTGTAGAAGAGCATGGCGTTGGCCGCGATGGGCGACACGAAGCCGCGCTCCGAAAAGGCCGGCTTTATGAGGTTTTCGTAGAAGCCCAGGTTGCGCCCCGCGCTGGCCCGGTTGAAGCTGATGCCCCGCGAGTCGCCGCTTATGCGGCTCGATAACATGCGTTCCTTGATGGTGTTGGGCTGGGTGAAGCTGATGTCGGACAGGCTCTCGGAGAGGTAGAAAATGCCGGGCTTGATGTCGGGCCCCAGCTTGAATAGGCCCAGCACCTTGCCCGGCGTCTCGTTGATGCGGCCCAGGGCTTTGATGTAAATGCGGGCCCGGTAGGCGGCCACCTCGCGCCGGTGGTAGGCCCGCCACTGCTGGGCCTGCTGGATGATGGCGTAGGCCGGGTCGCGGTCGGTGGACTTCACCACCACCTCGCCCAGGTTGTAGGCCTCGGGCTGCAGGGCCACGTTCACGGTCAGCACCGAGTCGCCACCCAGCACGCGCACCGCCTGGATTTGCGGCCGGTAGCCCACGTACTGAAACACCAGCTCGTATGCTCCCGCCGGCAGCCGCAACTGGTATTCCCCTTGCTCGTTGGAACCCGTGCTGGTGGCCGAGCCGCGCACCGCCACGTTGGCAAACGCCAGCCCGGCCTTGTCGGCCCCGCTCACCGTGCCCCGGATGATGCCGGCGTGGCTGCGCCCAGGCAACCCGCTTAATACTAGCAAAACGGCGAACAGGCGCAACGTATTCAATGACATAAAAACGGCAAGGGGCAGAAACGAAAGGCCCGACCAAATTACAACCTCCCCCAACTGATGCCGGTTCGGGCCGAATGGTTGTTCCCTAACCGCGGAGACGTTCAACTGGCGCGGAAGCTTTGGCCCCAGCAAAAAAGGCAGCCACCGGGGCTGCCTTTTTTGCTGAAGAATTCAGAACCACCTCAGTTGAACAGCACCGCCGGGTTGGCCGCGAAGTTTTTGGCAATGGCCTTCACCGTGGCCGCGTCAAGCGGCTCATCGAAGGCCTCGGCGCCGGCCGTAGCCGAGCCACCGCTGGGCACCAGCGTCTGCACGTTCACGCCGGGGGCGGCGCCCTGGGTGACGTTGTTTTCGGCGGGGAACGTGGCAGTGGGCACGCCGGAGCTGTAGGGGCTCACCGTGGGCGCGGTGCCGGGCACGCCGTTGTTGGGCAGCGGGCGGGCACCGGGCGTCTCGTCGGGCGTAATCCAGCTTTTGGGCGCGGTGGTGGTGCTTTGAATGCCGCCGCGGCGGAACAGGCGGATGCGCGAGGAGTGCCGGGCTTCCACGGAGTGGATGTTGAGAGCCACTTCTAGGATGTCCTTCACGCTGATGAGGTTGGCGGCGCCGCCCTTGTAGGCGCGCACTCCGGTGTCGACGAAGTTCTGGGCCACGGTCAGGAACTCGGCATTGTTGGTGAACACGGGCCCGAGCGAAGGAAACAGCGGCGTCCGGCGTCCGGTCTGCGAGCCGGTGTAGTCGAAGCCCGCGCGGGTGGGGTCGGTGATGGCGGCCGCGCCCAAAGGGCCCCGTAGCGTGTTGATGTGCAGTTGCTCGTCGTTGCGAATAATCTCAAACGCCCGGGTCTGTTCGGGGTTGAGGAAGCCGGGCGACTTCAGGGCGGTGTCGTAGTAATAAAATTCGAGGTATTCCAGTTGCAAGGCCAGGTTGAGGGTGTCGACCACGGGTTGGGTCAGCGCGGTCTGCCCGTACGCCTTGTTGAAGAGCGTGCTCACGGCCAGGGGAATGGCCGCGGCCGATACTTTCTTGCCAAAGCCCAGGAAGTTGCGGAACGCGGCGCGGCGCGAGTCGAATCGGTCGTAGACCTCGGGGTCAACCTTGGCGATGTCGTTGATAATTTGATAAAAATCCATGATGCGAAATGATGCGAAGTGGAAAGGGAGGGGCTTCGGACGGGCTCTAGGCGAAGCTGGTGGCCCTGAGCTTGGAGTCAGCCGCCAGGTAGCGGTTGACCGTTTCGAGCACCACCGGCGGGCGCTTCGAGCGCTCGGTGCCCGTGGGGTTCGCGCCGGAAAGCACCACCACGTCGTCGGACACGAAGCTGTTGGGCGTCATCAGCTCGCGGATAAGCGCCGCGTGCCGGGCTTCGACCGACACGATTTTGCCCGCCAGGGTGAGGTAGCTCACGTCGGTGATGAAGCGGCCGGCGCCGTTGTAAGCAGCCACGCCCAGGTCCTCAAACGCCATGGCGGCCTGGAGCACGCCCGGTTTGGCCGCGCCCGCGGCCGCGATACCCACCGTAAAATCAATGGTGCTGAAATCGGGGGTGAGGTCTTTGAGCCGTTGGGCAACGGGGATGGCCGCTTTAAAAAAGTCGCGGTGAATGACTTCGTGGTCGCGCAGGTCTCTGAAAATGGCTTTTACCTCTTCCCTGGCACCGGCAAAATAGGACCCCACCGCGCCGCTAACTACTTGGGTATAGAACGCGGCTTCGAGCTGCTCCAGCGCGTAGGCGTAGTTCAGAATGCCGATGTCGCCGGAGCCCACGTCGAGGAGGCCGGCGCTGGGGTCGTCCTCGTCGTCGGAGCAGCCGGCCAGCCAGAGGCCGCCGGCCGCCAGGCCCGCTCCCGTGTAGCGCAGGAAAGAACGGCGCGCCACCGGGCTGGCCAGGCCGGGGCCGGAATCAGCAGCCGGAGCCACCGGAATAGGTTGGGGGTTGTGCATAAAAACGGAAGGGGATGAGTGGGAAAAACTTTCGCTTCCTACGCCCGCACCTCTTCCTTTGATTTCCCAATCGCTGAAAATGGGTATAAACCCGGAGCAATCTAAGAACCTATCCGAAAAACAAATTGAACGTCATGCTGAGCTTGCCGAAGCATGACGGGATTTTAGCAGCGAAAGTATTTTTCGGATGGGGTCTAAGCAGATACCCTGATGCCGCCTGCGTAAGCAATTAACGAAAAACCGTTTACGGCTCAGGCTACTACTTCCCCGGCCGGCGGCAGGGCGGCGGCGCGGGCGTCCACGCGGGTGGTGTACCAGGCGTTTAAGCCCACGCCCAGCAGCACCAGCGCCATGCCACCGTAGGCCAGCGGCCCGAAGGTTTCGGCGAAGAACCAGTAGCCCAGCCCCAGGGCGTAGAACATGCCCAGGTAATTGAGCGGGGCCACCCGGCTGAGGCGCTCCAGTTGGTAGGCGCGGGTCATGGTCAGCTGCGCGCCCTGGGTGAAGGCGCCGCAGGCCAGCAGCCAGAGCCAGTCGGTGCCCCGCGGCGTTTGCCAGTCGAACAGGCAGGCCACGGCGGCCAGCGGCAACGAAATCAGCGGGAGGTAGAACACGATGACCAGCGGATGCTCGCGCCCGCGCAGCCGCCGGATGGCGTTGTAGCTCAGCCCCGACACCAGCGCGCCGAGCACCCCGATGGCCAAAAACGCCAGCCCCGCGCCCGCCGGCCCGGCCGCTGTGCCGCCGGCCGGGCCGCCCTGCTGCACCAGCAGCACCCCGCCGAAGCTCAGCCCGAAAAACACCCACTGCCAGCCGCGCACCGGCTCGCGCACCAGCCAGACGCCCAGCACCGCCGTGAAAATGGGGGCCAGGTACTGCACCGTGACGGCCGTGGCCAGCGGCAAGTGGTGCAGCGATACGAAGTAGCAAGCGAGGGCCAGAGCCCCGGTGCTGCCCCGGCTGATGAGCAAACGGTGATTATTGCCAAACGGGGCCACGCCCAGCCGCCGCAGGGCCGCGTAGCTGGCCCCGATGGAGAAAATGGAGCGAAAGAAAATGATTTCCAGCGCCGGTAGGTGGTGCAGCTGCTTCACGCAGGCGTACATGCCCGCGAAGAGCACGGTGCTCAGCAGCATCTGGCGGACGCCGGGGGGTACTTCAATTTTCAATTAACAGTGAGCAATGAGCAGTGAGAGAAATCTGTGCGCAATATTGGCCCACTCGTGCGGTACAGGCAACGAAGATGCCCGGGCATTGTTCATTGCTCACTGCTCATTGATTTTACCATGTTCAAAAGCCCCGACAAAACGCCCAAGCAGTACACGCCGGGCGAGGCCCTGCAAAAGATTGCCGCCTTCTGCGCCTACCAGGAGCGCACCCAGAAAGAAGTGGAGCAAAAGCTGCGCACGTACGGCCTGGACCAGGACGAGGCCGGCGAAATCATCATCCGCCTCAGCCGCGAAAAGCTGCTGGACGAGGAGCGGTTTGCCCAGGCGTTCGTGCGCGGGCACTATCGCCAGAAGAAATGGGGCCGCCGCCGCATCGTGCAGGAGCTCAAGCAGAAAGGCATCAGTGAGTACTGCATCAAGGCTGGCCTGAAGGAGATTGACGGCGAGGAATACTACCAGAACCTGGTGGAGGTGATGGAAAAGAAGGACCGCCAGGAAAAGGAGCAGAACCCGCGCGTGCGCCGCATAAAAATTTCGCAGTACCTCACCGGCAAGGGCTACGAGCAGGACCTGATAAAAATGGCGCTCGATGACCTGGGCCAAGCGCCGGAAGACGATGAGTAGCGCCTAAAACGACAATTTGGTTAAAAGGACGGTAATGCTAGGCTTGCCGAAGCATCTCTCCCGCAGGGGTAATCAAGTTGATTCAGCAAAACGGTCCGAAGCCAAACGAGGGTTACTTTGCCTAAAACGCGAACGCAAGAGACGGAATGAGAACGGCTTGGTATATTCTACTGGTGTTGCTGTCTCTGTCCCTGTTGGGTTTGGGCTTCCTATGGCTCCTTATCCACGGGAGCGGACACAACATTCCCGTCAAAACAGACCGCACCCTTGCAGCGGCCATACTGATTAATATTGGGTTGCTCTGCCTCTCGGGGGCCGGGATGCGGTGGGGTAAACGAGCAGCGAGACAACGGCAGAGAGGAACCTCATAACGACTTGCCCAAGCCTCACGGCGCTTATCTAAGCAGACAATCGAGGCGCTCCCCATTTCGTGACCAGACCCTATCGATGCCCTACGACAATTTTACTTAACTGGGAGAGATGCTTCGACTGCGCTCAACATGACCGTTCTGGTTGTTCTCAATCTTGCATGGGCCTCAAAAACCCCACACTGCGCGCTACTGCTTGAGTCCCGGCGCAGGCAGGCGCAGCTGCTCCCCCAGCACCACGCGCCGGCCGGTGAGGGTGCGCAGCAGGGGCACGAGTAGCTGCTCGGCGTTGCGCTGGGTCTCGGCCAGGATGCCGGACTGCAGGGCTGCGTTGCGCACCTGGGCTTCGGCGTACTTGTAGCCCTCGTCCACCAGCTCCGCATCCTGAAAGAAGCCGTTTTCGGTGTTGAAGACGCGGCTTTGGTCGTGCTTAATCTGGAAAGTGCAGAGCTCCGGCGGCGGCAGGGCCACGCGCACCACGGAGTCGCCCTCCAGCACCACGTCCTGCGGCCGGAGCTTGCGCAAGTCGATGCAGCCCACCGCCTCGCCGCCCACGATGAGGGCCACTTTGGATTCGGGCAGGAAGCGGTACTGGCGGCGCTTGTACTCCACCACGTCCCGGAAGCGGTAGCGCACCAGCTCCAGCCGGCCCAGGGCTTCCACCTGCGTCAGCACCGTGTTGTGGGTGACGGTGACCTGGGGGCCGGCGGCGGTGCCCAGCGGGTCCAGTCCGGCGAGCGTGGGGCCGACTTTACGCCACAGGAACCAGCCCAGGCCCACAAGAAACAACAGCGGCAACAGGCGGCGGACGAGGCGGACGAGGTTCATAGGCGGTAAAGTACGGGGGCCGGGCGGCGGCGTTCGGCCGGGCGGCGGGCTAGCTTTGCGAGGTATGCGCGTGTTGCACCTTTTTCGTGGGCTCGGCCGGCGCCTGTGGCCGCACCACCCGGCGCTGCTGGCGGGGCTCTGGGGGCTGGCGCAGCTGGCGTTTCTGGCCCGCTTCCACGGCCCGCACGCGGCCAACGACAGCGGCCGCTACCTGGCCTACGCCGCCAACATTGCCGAGTGCGGCTATTTCGAGCCCGGCCACAACCTGCGCTACGTGCTGTATCCGCTGTTTCAAAGCTTCTGGCTGGCGCTGGGCCTGGGCTGGTGGGGCATAGTGGCGGGCCAGATGGCGGTAGCGGCGCTGGCCACGCGGGCTATTTACCAGGGCACGCGCCGCCTGGCGGGCGGCCGGCGCGGCGCGGCGGCGTTGGCCACGCTACTCTTCGTCGCCTGGCCCGACATTCAGCAATTCAACGTTTTTCTGCTGACCGAGTCCTTGTTTATCAGCTTGGTGGCTTTGTCGTTCGGCGCCTTCACGCGGGTGCGAAGCGGGCGGCCCCAAGCCTGGGCCTGGCTGCTCGTGGCCCTGACTCTCACGGCGCTGGCCCGGCCCAATGGCTTCATGGTGGGCCTGGCCGCCGGGCTGGCGGGCCTGGACGCCCTGCGCCGCGCGCCCAACCGCCGGCCCTGGCGCGCCGCCCTGCTGTTGTTGGTGCTGCTGGCGCCGCTGCTCTGGGCCGCGCTCAACCACCAGCTCGCCACCTACTACCTCATGGACACCTACCAGCGGGGCGAGCTCATTTTCCGCTACCCGCTCTGGGCCGTGCATCAGGCCCAGCCGCTGGACATGCCGCCCAACGGCACTGGCCCGGTGGCGCGGGTGCTGTACTTCGCCGCCCACAACCCCGCCTACCTCGGCCGCCTGATGCTGGGCAAGCTCTTCGTATTCGTGAGTTACCTCAAGCCGCACTACTCGCTGGCGCACCGCGCGGCCGGCGTACTGGTGCTGTGGCCAGCCTACTGGCTGGCGGCCCAAGGCGCCCGGCGGGCCGTTATCTGGCGCCCGGCGCGGGTCTTCCTGGCCGCCATTTTCCTGCTCCAGACGGCTATCATCATGCTCACGGTCGACGACTGGGACGTGCGGTTTCTGGCACCGGTGTTGCCCGCAGTATTCGTGCTGGCCGCGCTGGAGGTAACGTGGACGCTGCGCTTAATGAGGAATGAGGAATGAGGAATTTATGCCTCGTTTACCAGTTTCCAATTCTTCATTCCTCATTCTTCATTCCTCATTAAGCAAAGCGTCTCTCCCAGCCGGCCCAGGCCTGGAGGCCGCCGGTGTGGATGGCAACCACGGTGCTGCCGCGCGAGAAACGGCCTTGCCCAATTAAATCCAACACGCCGAACAGCAGCTTACCCGTGTAAATGGGGTCGAGCTGCACCCCGTGCCGCACCTGAAACTGCTGAATGAAGGCCAGCAAATCCGCCGAGTATTTGGCGTAGCCGCCGAAATGGTAGTCCGTGTGCAAGGCGTAGTTGGCGAATGTGCGGCCGGTGGCCTGCTGGGTCAGCGCGTCACTTTCGGCGCGCAGGAAGCCGCCGTTTTTCAGCGCGGCCACGCCCAGGGCCCGGTGCTGGCCGGCCAGGCCCGTGAGCAGCCCGGCCAACGTGCCGCCCGTGCCCACCGCCACGGCCAGCGCGTCGAATTCGCTGTGCTGCCGGATTTCGGCCACCAGCTCGGCGCAGCCCTCCAAAGCCAGGGCGTTGGTGCCGCCTTCGGGCAGCAGGTAGGCCGGCCCGAAGCGCGCCGACTGCTCCGCCACAAACTCCGGCGCCGCGCGGCGCCGGTACGCGCCGCGGTCGAGGTAGTGCAGGGCCATGCCGTCGGCCGCCGCCTGGGCCAGGGTGGGGTTGAGCTGAGCCGGGCCGCCGTCTGCGGCCGGCTCGTCTCCCCGAATCAGGCCAATGGTGCGGAAGCCAAATAGCCGGCCAGCCGTGGCCACCGCGGCAATGTGGTTGGAGTAGGCCCCGCCAAAAGTCAGCAGCGTGTGGTGGCCCTGCTGTCGGGCGGCGGCCAGGTTATACTTGAGCTTGCGGGCCTTGTTGCCGGGTAAGTCAGGGTTCACCAGGTCGTCGCGCCACAGCAGCAGGCGCACGCCCCGGGCCGTCGCTACGGGCTCCGGCAGCTCCTGAAGCAGCGAGGCAGGCAAGGACATGAATAGTCAGTTAAAAGTTGAGAGTTAAAAGTTAAAGTTGGCCGTATACTTTTCAACTCTCAACTTCAGGGCTTGCGCACTTCCAGCCCCAGCGGGGCGGCATGTCGGTAGTAAGTAGTGCTTGGTGAGAACAAAGCCCCAGTGGGGCGACACTCGGCAGGCGGCCCCCTGAGTGCCGCCCCGCCGGGGCTTTGCGCCGTAATGCTAGGGTTTGCTACCGACATGCCGCCCCGCTGGGGCTGGAAGTGCGCAAGACCTAAACTTTCAACTCGCAACTTTTAACTCTTAACTAACTCGGCGTCCGGTGGTGGGGTTTACGCCAGCGCCGGCTCCCCCACGCCCGCCGGCGCGGGCCTGCGCCGAACCGCGTACACGCCGGCCCCCAGCAGCACCAGCAGCAAGACAACGCTGGCCGCCAGCGAAACGCCGTTGCCCAGGGCGTACGACTTGGGCTCGAACCGGAAGTCGATGGTGTGGGCGCCGGCGGGCACGGGCAGGGCGCGCAGCACGTAGTCGGCCCGCAGGTGCGGCACCGGCTTGCCGTCGATGAAGGCCTGCCAGCCGTCGGCGTAATAAATTTCGGAGAAGACCACCAGCCCGGCCCGGGGCGCGTTGGAGCGGTACTTGAGCTCGTCGGGGCTGTAGGCGGTCAGGGCGATGGTGGAGCCGGTGATGTTATAAGTGGCTGCTTGCTGCTGCGGAAACTTGCTGGCGTCCACCACGGCCACGGTGGCGGGGCTCAGGGTGCCGAGGGCCGCCATTTCCTCGTCGGGGCTCCGCACGGTTTTCACCTCGCTCACGAACCAGGCGTTGCCCAGCGCGCCGGGGTTGCGCTGCACGGGCTGCTTGGCGTCGCCGGTGATGAGGTAGCGGGTATTCAGCATGTTGAGCACCTGCTGGTTATTGGTCGAAATCTGGCCCTCAATCAGGTCCTGGTAGCGGCGCAGCTTGGCGCCGTGGTAGCCGCCGATGCTCTTGTGGAAGTAAGAGGTCTGGGCTTCGTTGAAGGGGTTTTGCAGGTTGAGCACGCGGTAGCTCAGGTCGTGGTCCTGCAAAATCAGTTGGTCGGCCGGGGTGGGCTGAAATTCCTGGGCAATGGTTTCGCGCTGGAATTTATTCTCACCCAGGTAGCGCTTGTCCACGCCCCAGAGGTCAACTAGCACCAGCCCCACCATGAGGGCCGCGGCCGGCACCACCGCCAGCCGGCCCCGGAGGTGGAAGTACAGCACCCCCAGCGCCGCCCCAATGAGCAGCAGCCCGCGCCACACGTCGTTGCGCAGCAGGTCGGCGCGGTCGGCGCGCAAGGCGCCCAGCAGCTCGGGCGTGAAGCCCTGCTTGGTCAGCTCCCCGTCGATGGGCGCCGCGAAGTCGAAGCCGAAGCTGGCCAGGTAAGCCAGCACGCACAGGCCCGCCGCAATGGCGCCGGCGTAAAGCAGCTTTTGAATTAAAAATGAAGAATTAAAAATTAAAAGTCGGCTGTCGTCTTCCGCTGGGCCTCCTTTTCCTCCTACCGCAGCATTTTTAATTTTTAATTCTTCATTTTTAATTCCCCCACCCAGCACCCGGCTCAAGGCCAGCGCGCCCAAAATAGGAATGGCCAACTGTGCGATGACCAGGGCCATGCTCACGGCCCGGAACTTGTTGTAGCCCGGCAGTAGGTCGAAAATCAGGTAGTTGAAGGTCTCGAAGTTTTTGCCCCAGGCCAGCAAAATGGAGAGGACGGTGCCGGCCAGCAGCCAGTAGCGCGTGCGCCGGTCCACCACGAACAGCCCCAGGATGAACAAGAACACCACCACCGCGCCCATGTACACTGGGCCGGCCGTGTAGCTCTGCTGGCCCCAGTAGGTGGGCATGGCGGCCAGGTACTCGGCGGGCAGGCCAGCCTTGGCGAGGTGGGAGCCGGCGCCGAGCGGCATCTGGCTGGCCCCGCCGTAGAAGTTGGGAACCAGCAGCGTGATGGTTTCGCCCACGCCGTAGCTGTACTGAAAGGCGTAGTCGCGGTCGACGCCCGTGCTTTCGTCGTTGGGGTTGGCGGCGGCCGGAGCCTGGCCGGGCGCGGCGGGGGCCGGGCTCTTCAGCTCGGTGCGGCCGCGATTGCTGTACTTGCTGTATTCGAGCGTGGTGTAGAGGCGGCCGAAACTCACGCCCACCGCCAGGGCCGCGCCCAGCCCCAGCAGCGCCGTGCGCTTGAGGAACTCCGGCAGGCGGCCGGCGCGGGCCGCGGCCACCAGCTCCACCACGCCGAGGATGGCCACCAGCAGCAGCAGGTAGTAGGTAATCTGGAGGTGGTTGGCGCGCACGTTCAGCGTGAGGCCCACGGCAAACAGGGCCGCGCCCAGCCACTTGTCGCGGCGGTAGGCCACCAGCACGCCGCCCAGCACCAGGGGCGCGTAGGCCAGGGCAATGCTCTTGGTGTTGTGGCCCGCGGCCAGGATGGCGAGGTTGTAGCTCGAGAAGCCCAGTGCCACGGCGCCCGCCACGGCCACCAGCGGCCGCAGGCCCAGCGCCACCAGCAGAATGTAGCCGCAGAGCAGCGCCAGAAACAGGTTGGCCACCACGGCGGGCAGGCCCAGCGTCATCACGCGCTGCAAGTACCCCGACCAGTCGCCCGGGAAATGCAGGCTGATGAGGTAGGTGGGCATGCCCGAAAACATGGAGTTGGTCCACAGCGCCTCCTTGCCCATGACTTTGGCGTACTCTTGGGCCTCGTGCGCCCCGCCCTGGAACTGCGTGATGTCGTGCTGGGCCAGGGTTTTGCCGTCGAACACGATGGGCGCGAAGTACACGCAGGCCAGCACCACGAAGAACAGCACTGCCAGCGCGTGCGGCGCGGCCCGCTGCCACCCCGGCGCGGACGAAACAGAAGAACCTAAAGCAACAGCAGCCATCCGGGCAAATTGAGGGAGACACAAAAACGTGCCCGAAGGTACAGTAGAACCACGCGAAGGCGCCAGTCCGGCGCCCTCCGTTTGCCGCCGCATCGTGCGCGCGTTGGCGCCCCGGCGGGTTCGCTGCTGCACCATGGCAACCGCTCGGCGGCCTCACCACCCCGTCCTCATCCTTTGCTTCGCGCCTACTTCACCTCCTCAAAATCAACGTACTCGCCGCCCTTGGTCTCCCGGGGCTTTTCGTTTTTGGGCGCGGTGGGCGGCACGTATTCCACGCGCACCTCGCCGGGGGCGGGCGCGGCACCCGGCCGCGCCTGCGGCACCACGAAGCCGCCGTTGCGCATCTGCTTGCGCACGAAACCCGCCAGCACCAGCCGCAACACGATGGGCAGCACGTAGCGCACCGCAAAAAACACCAGAATTAAGATAAGCCAGAAACGCATACAGTCACTAACGTAAATGCCGCCGCAAGGTACAACCCGCGCTGGTTGACGGTTGGCGGGGCAACATGTTTTGGCAGGCATTTGGTGCCTGGCTGGCGCTGTTACGGCCACGACCCCGGCCAGTGGCTCCTGGTCGGGCTGGCCGCTGCGGCGCGGGCGAGAAAACAGGGGCCTGACCGCCCCGGATTTTACCGTTGAGCGGCTGAAGTTTCTGCGGGGGCGGGTTGCGCGGCTTCCGGCGCGGTGCTTATCTTTGCTGCCCCTCCAAAACCGTTGGTTGGTAAACAAGCCGCTTTAGCTCAGTTGGTAGAGCAGCTCATTCGTAATGAGCAGGTCGTTGGTTCGAGTCCAATAAGCGGCTCAGACTTTTAGATGATGGAAACCCCGAAAAGCCCCTTCACACGCATCAGGTAGGGATTTTTCGGGGTTTCCGCGTTTATATGACTTGCTTGTTCAGCGAAACGGGTGCGAAGTGACCATGAAGTTGCTTGCCCCGGCTCTCGGCTGGCAGTCACGCCCAGAGGCTGCCGTTGCTAACCAGTGGCTTATGCCAAATAAGCTCCCGCCTCCCACCCCAAGTGTCCCTAAGATTGCCGACTATTAGCTATTATGGCCCTGATGAAATTATCCATATATAATTCAAAAAATTGAGAATAAATCACCACTTATAGGTCTCAAAACCCCCCTTAAATTATAAACTTAATGGCAACTATGTCAACATCATCAGCATTTTTTGCTTCATTTGCAGTGGTTTAAACCGCCGACTTTAAAGTTCAGCGCATCTTTTCACAGCTTTGTGCGGAAGGGTGCAGTTAAAGGTGTTTTCGTGCTGCCCAGTAAATAATGCAAAAGCTCGTTTTTGTTTAACCCCCGCATTACTTCTGATTTTCCACTCTCCCCCACGTTTTTAAATCATAGAATCTATGAAACGACACCTATTCTATTCCTTCTGGACACTACTGCTGGGCGCGCTGCTCGCCGCAGCCCCCGTAACGGCCCAAAACCTGCTTCCAAATCCAGATTTTGAAGCGGGTAATACTGGCTTCAGCTCGCTTTACACCTTCGTGCCGCCGCCCGGTCCCAGCCCCAATCCGGGCGCGGGCACCTACACCGTCGGCTTCGACAACAAGGCCTACAACCCCAATTTTCCCAACAGCTACGGCGACCATACCACCGGCACCGGCCGCTACATGATAGTGGACGCGGCCACTACGGCCATCACCGTGTGGGAGCGAAACGTAACGGGCCTGACGACCAACCAACCCTATCAGTTTTCGTTTTGGCTGCTCAACGCGTTTCCGGCCAGCAAGGCCCGCATCCAGGTGTCGGCCAACGGCGTGGACGTGGGCCCCGTCTTTACGAACCCCAACGACGGCGGCAACTGGCAGCTGAACACGGTGACCGTGAACCCCGGGGCCGGCACGAGCTTGATACTGCGGCTGCGCGACCTGAACCTGGACACCAACGGCAACGACTTTGGCCTCGACGATATGTCGCTGGTGGCCCAGGCACCCAACCCCCAGCTAATTGCCAACAACGTGACGACGGCCAGCGTCAGCACGGTGGCCACCATCAACGCCACGCTCATTAGTCCCCTCAGCGCCACCATTGACGGGCCAGCCGGTGCCACGGTGGCGTCGTTTACCCTTGGCAGCGTGCCCACCGTGGGCACGCTGCGGGTGGGCAGCGCCTCCGGTCCCCTGGCCGCCGCCGGCCAGGTGCTGACCCCGGCGCAGGCCAGCCAGCTGTACTACACACCGGCCGGCACCACCACCCAGAACGTGACGTTCACCTACGGAGCCACCGACAGCAACGGCAGCTTCAGCACCAATTCGGCCACGTACACCATTCCGCTGGTGGCCCCGGCCTCGCCCGTGGGTTGCGGGCCGGCCTACGGCGGCGGGGCATCGTCGAGCGGCTTGTCGGCGGACTACTACCCCGGCTATTTTAACGACGACCTCGCCTTCTTCGGCAGCACCACGCCGGGCCTGACGCGCATCGACCCGCAGCTGAACTTTGCGAGCACCAGCACCACGGCCCCCAACGGCTGGGGCAACATCATTCCGCCGGCCACCGCAGAAGGCGGCGACCCCACCAACCCCAGCGGTTTCTCGGCCCGCCACCGCGGCGGCGTGTATATTCCAACGGCCGGCGCCTACACGTTTTACCTGACTTCCGACGACGCCTCCTACCTGTGGCTCGACGGCGCCGCCCTGGCTCCCACCCTGGCCAACGCCACCATCAACAACGGGACGGCCCACGCGCCACGCCTGGTGCAAGCCACCGTCACGCTCTCGATGGGCCTGCACAACATCCTCGTGTACTACGGCGAAGCCGGGGGCGGCAACACCCTCACGCTGGAGTACAGCAGCACCGCGGGCGCGGGCATCAGCCGCCAGATTATTCCCAGCAGCGCGCTGTGCGCCGGGCCCACTGCCCTGCCGCCCACGGCCATCGCGGTTACCAACTCGCCGGCCATGCCCAACACCAACGGCCCTACGGTCATCCAATCGTTGGCCGGCTCCGACCCCAACCCCGGCGGCTCGGTGACGAACTACCGCATCGCC
The DNA here is from genome assembly GCF_031398885.1 of Hymenobacter sp. GTDB lineage: Bacteria > Bacteroidota > Bacteroidia > Cytophagales > Hymenobacteraceae > Hymenobacter. The sequence continues at coordinate 105,505 of NZ_JANNOD010000091.1, read as the reverse complement.
AGCTTGCCCACGGCCGCCAGCGGCATCCTCTATCTCGACCTGGGCGGCACCGTCGTGACGGTGGGCCAGGTGCTGACGGCGGCCCAGGCCGCCGCCCTCAGCTTCGACCCCGAGCCGGGCTTTGTCGGTAATGCCACTTTCACATTCTTCGCCATCAACAACGCGGGCATCGCCTCCAACCTGCCGGCCACCTACACCATTCCGGTGGTGGGCCCGGTGGCCGACGTGACCACGAGCCTGAGCGGACCCACCACGCTGGGCGCGGGCGTGTCGTCGGGCACGTTTACGGCGACCTTCACCAACAACGGCCCGCAGGCGGCCACCCAGGTGACCCAAACGGTGCGCCTGCCCACGGGCGCCAGCATGACGGCCGCCCAGCAAGCGGCGCTGCCCTCCACGGCTTCCTATAACAGCGGTACCAACACCATCAACTTCGGCACGGTGCCGGTGCTGAACAGCGGCACCGGCAACACGTTTACGTTCACGTTCACTTCGCCGACCACCCAGGGCGCCAACTCCCTGCTGAGCACCGTGGGCACGACTACCAGCCAGGGCGCCAACACGGCCCCGGACCAGTTCACGCTCAACGTGAACGTCACGCCGGGCAACTTCTTCGTGACCAACGACGACAGCAACGAAGTACCGGGCAATTCCTCCAAGTCGGGCAACATCATCCTTAACGATGCCAACCCCGCCAACCTGGCCGACAACGACTTCGTCGCCACGCTGGTGACCGGGCCGACCAACGGCACGCTGGTGTTCAACCGCAATGGCAGCTACACCTATACCCCCAACTTCGGCTACCTGGGCGCCGACAGCTTCACCTATCAGGTGTGCGTGTCCACGGCCAACCCGCCCTGCTCCAACGTATCGCGGGTGGCGTTAAATGTGTATGACTCCAGACTGGTGTGCACCAGCGGCACCGGCAACAACCAACTGACCAACCCCAGCTTCACCAGCGGCAACACGGGCTTCACTTCCACCTACGGCTTTGTGCCGCGCCCGGCCGTCCAGGTAACGGGCCCGGGCGTCGGGGGGGGAGGGCTGTATCCCGAAGGCTTGTACGCGGTGGACACTGACGCCAGCTACTACCACGGCGACTTCCAAGGCACCGGCCGCACCGGGGCCGGCGACCGGTTCATGATGGTGAACGGCGACCAGGACTTGTCGGTCGTGTACCAGCAGACCATCACGGTGCGGCCCAACACGTACTACAGCTTCTCGGCTTACGCCAACAGCATCAACCCCGGCAGCCCGGCCCAGCTCGGCTTCGTCATCAACGGCAAGTCGACCTCAAGCGTGACCACCCTTGGCACAACCCCCAGCTATGTCCAGTTCTCGGACTTGTGGTTTTCGGGACCCAACACCACGGCCGTTATCGAAATCCGCGACGTGAACAAGGCTCCCGGCGGCAACGACTTCGGCCTTGACGACCTGTACTTCGGCACCTGCGCCAAGGGTTTGCTGGCCAACAACGTAAGAAACCGAACGCTGAGTAATTCTGCGGCCCTCACCAGCATCGCGCCGCTGAGCGGCACCGTGACGGCCGGCCCGCCCCTGGAATCCTTTACCATTCAGACCCTGCCCATCTCCGCCGACGGCATTCTGTACCTGAACAGCATCCCCGTCATCCCGGGGCAGGTGATTCCGTTGGCGCAGGCCGGCCAGTTGTTCTTCGACCCCGTTGCCGGCCGCCAGACCGAAGTCTCGTTCACCTACACGGCCACCGACGACAGCGGCGCCGGTAGCGACAACATCGCCAACTTCGTAATTCCGATTGACAACCGCCCCCTGCCCGTGGAGCTGGTCAGCTTCGGGGTGAAGGTGGTGCGCGCCGTGGATGCGCAGCTGACCTGGCGCACCGCCAGCGAGTTGAACAACGACCACTTCGAAGTACAGCGCAGCGCTGACGGCCGCACCTTCGCCACCTTCGCCCGCGTGGAGGGCCAAGGCACCAGTACCAACGCCACGGCCTACTCCCACGTCGACGCCGGGATTGGTACCAAAGCCACCGGGCTGGTGTACTACCGCTTGCGGCAGGTGGACCGCGACGGCACCAGCAGCTTCTCGTCGGTGCAAACGGTGCAGTTTGGCAAGGCGGCGGCTCCGGCCATTGTCCTGTTCCCCAACCCCGCCACCGCCCTCACGCAGCTCGACTTGGGCCAGTTGCCCACCGGCACCTACCAGGTGCGGGTGCTGGATAACGTGGGCCGCCAGGTGCTGACGACCACCGGCGACGGTGGCACCGCGGTTCCGGTTCCGCTCGATTTGCGGACCATGGCCAATGGCACCTACATTGTGCTGGTGCGCGGCACCGACGGACAGCAGTTCACCAAGCGACTGGTGAAAGAATAGCTTCGCTCCACGCGGCTCAAACGCCAGGCTTTTCCCACGCGGGAAGGGCCTGGCGTTCTGGCTTAGCGGCCAAGCCCCGCGGCGTTGTTGGGGCGCGGACGGAGGGGTAATCCCCTTGTGACCACGCGGGTTTAAACTCCTCCGCCTCCTCACAAGGCGGTGGTGGGCGGCGTAGTCAGCCCACAGAGGCGGAGCTACGGTGGTTGCGCCTTTCGCGTACGGAGTTAATAACCGATGTTACGCAGTCAGTCAGTGGAAGCCTGCGGGGGCGAATTCCGGCTAACTGGGCCTGTCCCTTAATTCTATACCGGGCAGTTAGTGGCTAGCGCAGGCTGGGCTGAGACACGGCGGCGTGGTTGAAGGACGCTACGACGCCCGCCGCCTCGCCCAAAAACTCGGGCTCGGCTTCGATGTGGTTGCCCACCACCACCACGTCGGCGCCGGCGGCCAGCGCGGCGTAGACTTTTTCGCCGGTGTTCAGCCCGCCGCCCACAATGAGGGGGGCGACCACGGCCGCGCGCACGGCGGCAATCATGGCGCTGGAAACGGGGTTTTCGGCCCCGCTGCCGCCGTCGAGGTACATGAGCTTGAGGCCCAGCTGCTCGCCGGCCAGGGCCGTGCAGGCGGCAATGCTGGGCTTGTTGTGCGGCAGCGGTGGCGTGCCGCTCATGTAAGAAGCGGTGGTGGGCCGGCCCGAATCAACGAGCATGTAGCCGGTGGACAGCAGCTCCAGGCCGCTGGCGCGCAGCCGCGGGGCCGCCACCACGTGCTGGCCAATGAGAAAGTCGGGGTTGCGGCCGGAAATGAGCGCGAGCAGCAGCACCCCGTCGGCGGGGCCGTCGAGGTGCAGGCTGTGGCTGGGAAAGAGCAGCACCGGCACGCGGGAGTGCGCTTTTATCAACGCAATGAGGGCAGCCTGGTGCGAACTCAGCACCAAGCTGCCCCCCACGAAAAAGTAGTCGACCGGATGCACCGCGCTCAACCGGAGCAGGTGCAGCAGGCTGGTTTCGTTCAGGTTATCGGGGTCGAGCAGGACGGCCAGCGCCTTACGGCCGCGCTGCCGGCGAATGCGCAACGCGTCATATAGCGTTAGAGTGGGGGTGGGTTGACGCATCCAAAAAATCGGGAGAAGCAGACGAAGCAACGGGAGAAAACCCGGTTTCGGCGGGCGCGTAGCCGGGGGAGGTCGCAAGGTCGGAATTTTTGGCGGCCGGGAAAAACTCACTTATTTTTTTTGTCACCATGGCCAGCGCCACGGCGGCCACCTGGGCCACCAGCACCTTGCCCGTGTCCGACTGCAAAAAGGCCTGCAACACCGACCCGAGCATACGCGAGCGCGTGGCCGCGGCACTGGTCACTCGCGCGTTGTCGTCGTCAAAAGCGTGCGAAGCGGACAAGCGCCGGCTGTCGTCGTAAGGCATGTCCCGGAACGGGTCGTCCTCGAAGTCCTCCGTGTCGAAGGGCAAAGGCTCCCGGGGGGAGGCTTCGGGCGCGGCGTTGGGGTTTGGTTTCGGGGCCGGCGCGGGGGCCGCGGTGGCTCCGAAACCAAGGTCGTCGGCTTCGTGGCTCAGCTCGTGCTGCTCGGCAAACACGCTGGCCGAGTCAGCGGCCGACTTGTACGTGCCGGTGCTTTTGTAGCGCTTGCCGTTGCCCGCCGTGAAATAAGTGGCCCCGAACTCGTCGTCGTGGTCGGCGGCAGCGTGGTCGGTTTCGTAATCGGTATCAGGAGCTTTGGTTTTGCGGCCCGGGTGGCGCGGACGCTTTTTGCTGGTGAAGGCCTTGGTGATGAGCCAGATGCCGCCCGCCAGGCCCGCGCTCACCAGGGCCACCTTGCCCACCATCACCGACTGGTCCTTGATGTGGTCCACGTCGCCGCGCAGGGCCCGCTCGTACTCCAGCTTTTTACGTTCGAGAAACTCTCTTTCTTCGTCGAACAAGGGGTTGTGCAACTCACTCATGGCAGGCTAGGCTTGGCGTTTATCGGATTTATAAATGGTGTCCTTGAGCAGCTTGTTGGCGAGGCCCTGAAAGGCGGATTTATCGACGCCCACCAGCACCAGCACCAGCAGCAGCAGATAGAAGCCGGCCACGATGCCGAAGCCCCAAAACGTGCTGTCCAGAGCCGAGTTGAGGGCCAGGCCGGCGAAAATACTGATGAAGATGACAAACAGCAGCCCCAGCAGGGCCAGGGTAGCGCCGTGGATGGTGCCGACCAGAATCGCGGACACTTTCTGCTGAATCTCCAGCCGCACGAGGTCGATGCGGGTGTCGAGGTAGCCGGTCAGGTTGCCAATCAGGCTGTCGTTGCGAGGGGATTTGGAGGTGTCGTCGTCGATGACCATACGGCGCAAGAAAGAAGTGGCGGGGAAAAAAGAAAGCGGGGCGGGGCCGTTCCTTTCGCCGGGAAAGCAGCAGACCGCGCCGTTTCTACGGAAAATTCCGGCGCGCGGCTGACTTTTGTGCTCTCCTTCGTGTTTGCTGCCAGCGTGAGTCCGAATCATTACCAAATCCTGGGTATCGCCCCCACCGCCCTGGCCGCCGACATCAAGCGCGCCTATCGGCAGCTGGTAGTGCGCTACCACCCCGACAAGCACGGCGGCGACGTGCGCTACGAAGAGCAGTTCAAAGCCGTGGCCCTGGCCTACCGCGTCCTCGGCGACCCCGGCCGCCGCGCCACCTACGACTTCCACCTGGCCCAGGCCGCCCGCCGGGCCGCCGAAGCCGCCCGCCCGCCGCAGCACCGCCCGGCCACCCAGCACGTGTACGGGGTGCCCATGCCGCCGCCCGCGCCCCTGCGCACCCGCCCGCCCGCCGGCAGCCGCGAGCGCCACTACCAGCGCATTCCGCGCCGGCCCGCCCGCTTCACCCGGCGCGACTGGACGCTGACGCTGCTGCTGCTCGCGGGCATTCTGCTGTTCACGATGGCCGTGAAGGCGACCATGGACCGCGTCACGGCCACCAGTAACTACGAGGACGGCCTGCGGGCCTACGCCCGCGGACAGCTCACGGCCGCCTACAGCTTCCTGGACGAAGCCCTGCACTTCCGGCCCGACTACGCGCCGGCCCTGCGTCGGCACGGCGAGCTGGAGCTGCTGCTCAACCACGACCCCCGGGCCGCGCGCGCCGATTTTCAGGCGGCCCTGCTCCAGCCCCAGCCCCGCCGCGCCGCCGCCGACATACTCGGCAGGCTCGGCCGCTGCGAAACGGACCTGGGCAACCCAGCCGCGGCGGAGCTCAGCTACTCCCGCGCGCTGGCCCTCGACAGCACCCTCAGCGCCGCCTACCTCGCGCGGGGCCAAGCCCGCCTGCTCGACCTGCACCAGCCCGCCCCGGCGCTGGCCGACCTCAGCGTCGGCCTGGGCCAGCGGCGGCGCGCCGCCGCGGCCGTGCCCTGGCACTACGTGCAGGTGCGCGGCCTGGCCCTCACCGCCCTGGGCCGCTACGACGACGCCCGCGCCGACTACTTCCAGGTGCTGCGGGCCCGCCCGCGCGACGGCCGCACCCATTTTCTGCTCGGCAAGCTGGCGGCGCGCACCGGCGATTCCACTTCAGCCTGCGAGTTCTACCGGCGCGCACTGGGCCTGGGCTACGAGTACGCGCGCACCGCAGCGTGCAGATGAGGACCCGGCGGCGGGCCGCGTTGGTTCTCGAATCGGTCAGCGCCCCGTAGAGACGCGTACTCGCGTCTCGTCGTTGAAGCCGGAGCCCGGGTTTTCGTTCAACGGCCAGACGCGAGTACGCATCTCTGCGGCGTTTCAGGACCTTGGGAAGCTGCCTGGTAGAGACGCACCATTTTGCGTCTCGTCGTCCGCACCAGCCGCTTGCATTCGTCTGTTATCGGGCAACGACGAGACGCAAAATGTTGCTTCTCTACCCCCGTTCCAGCGGCTGAGAGCTAACGATGAACAGCTTCTAAAAATTAACGCGAACAGGTTCTTAGGGCAATTTCCCAGACCTTCTGAGGATTTAAACACCGCTGTAGCTGGCGCACCGCAGCAAGCCAAGTGCGGGCCGGTAGTGAGCTACCCCAGGTTACCAGAACCGGCTCACGCACACCACTTTCTTCTTTTTGGGCACCCGCAGGCCCACCAGCACCTCGTGGCTGCCCACGTTGTAGTCGCGCAGCGCCGAAACCCCCGAATCGTAGGAGTACCCGATGGTGACCAGGTCGTTCACCGCCACGCCTACCAGGCCGGCAAACGAGTCGAACGAGCGGTAGGAAGCTCCTACCCAGAATAATTCCTGGTACTTGAGCTTGGCATTGAAATCCGCCGAGAGCGGGGCGGGCCGCACTGACTTAATCAGCACTGAGGGCACCAGGGCCCAGTCCGGGGTCAGCGGCAGGCGCACGCCGGCCGTGAAGAAGTAGTGCCGCAGCAGCCGGTTGTTGGCCGAGGCGGGGCCGAGGCGCGAGTAGTTGAAGTCGAGCAAATTACCGAACAGCTGCCCGGCCGACAGCCCGGCGTAGAACGTCGAACTGTAGACCCACGCGCCCAGCATGGCGTCGGGCACCCACACGCTCACCGAGCCGAGCGGCTCGCCGGGGTCGCGGAAGCGGAGCTGGGCGCCGTCGACGGCAAACTGCTGGCCCCCGAGCGACACCCCCAGCGCCCCCCGCAGCTTGGGCGTGAAGGCCATGTTGTACGCGTACGAGCCGTAGACCCCGGTGCGGCTGGTGGGGCCGGTCACGTCCCGGTACACCAGGCCGCCCACCGCGTGAAAGCTCCGGTGGCGGTCGCGCAGGGTTTTGGCCTTTTGGCTCATCACCTTGCCCACGGTCGAATGCGCGCTGACGTAATACGTCTGGGGGGCGCCCTCCAGCCCCACCCACTGGCGGCGGTGGCTGAACTTGAGGTCGATGTAGTCCTCGGTGCCCGCCACCCCGGGGTTGAGGATGTAATTGTTGTTCATGTACTGGCTGTACTGGGCCTGCTGCTGGGCGGCCAGCGGCGCGGCGCGCCCCAGCAGGAACAGCAGGGCGGCGGCCGGAAAGAAAGAGCGAAACAACGACATGGCGAAGCGGAATGAAGCAATGATTCTGAGTTAGTACACCACCGTGAGCGGGCCCGAGTAGGACTTGCCGTTGCCCAGCGTGATGACGTAGTAGTAGGTGCCCACGCCGGCGTCCTGCCCGCTGACTTTCCCGTTCCACTCCTTGCCGCGGTTGTAGCCGGTGGCCCGGAAGACCTGCCCGCCCCAGCGGTTGAACACGGTGACCGTGTTGCCGGGGTATTCCCCGATGCCGTCGATTTCCCAGGTGTCGTTGCGGCCGTCGCCGTTCGGGCTGATGGCGTTGGGAATGCGCAGGGCGGGGCGCACCACCACGGTCACCTGGCTTTCGTCCGAGCAGCCCGCCGACACCTGCCCCCGCAGCGTGTAGGTGGTGGTTTGCGTGGGCGAAACCCGGGGCTGCAAGGGGTTGCCGCCGCTGAAGTCGAGGCCCGCGGCCGGCGTCCAGGTCACGGCGTAGGGGCCGTTGGCGCGGCCGTCCAGCCGCACCGACTCGCCGGCCACGATTTCCTTGTTCGGGCCCGCATCCACGTCCACCCGGGCCACCACGCTCACGCGCACGGCGGCGGAGCGCACCGTCACCGCCTGGCCGCAGGCTGTGGTGGTGCGCAGCTCCAGCGTCACCAGCTGCCCGTCCTGGGGCGCGGTCAGGGTCAGGACCGAATCGACGGCGCCGGCCAGGGCCGTGCCGTTCACCAGCCACTGATAGGTCGGGTTGGCGCCCGCGTTGGCCTGGGACTGCCGGCGTAGGCGCACGGCGTCGCCCTGGCAGGCCGGCGCCGGGGGGGCCACGACCACGGCCGGGGCCGGGTCGGGCCGCAGGTCAACAGTCAGCTCGTTCGAGAGCACCGAAGCGGCCGTGGCGCAGGCCAGGCTCGACGTGAGCCGCACCCGCACCCGGTCGCCGCTGCGGGCCGTCGGCAGCGAGAGCGTGGCGGCCGTGGCGCCCGGCACGTCCGCCCCGTTCAGCTGCCACTGGTACTGCGGGGCCGGACCCGTGCCGGTGGCCGTGGCCACGGCAAAAGCCACCGGGCGGCCCGCGCACGACGGGCCGGCCGCCTGGGCCTGAATAGTGACGGCCGGCGTCTCAGCCGGGGAGAGCTGCACCACCACGGTGGCCGTCGGCGTGCCGGTCACGCAGGCATCGGCCGACGGAGTCAGCCGCACCTGCACCCGGTCGCCGTTGGCCAGGGCGGCGCTGCTGTAGGTTGAGCCCCCGGCCACCGGCGCCCCGTTGACGGACCACTGGTAAGTGGGGGCGGCCCCGCCGTTCGTCGGCACGGGCGTGAACGTGAGCGGGGTGCCCGCGCAGGCCGGGGGCGGCGCGGCCAGGCTCACGCCCGCCACGAGCGGCGCGGTCACCGTCACGGCCACGCTCCCGGTGGTGGCCACCGCGCAGCTGCCGGTGCCGGATGTGACGCGCAGGCGGTAGTAGGTGGTGGCCGTAAGCGGACCGGGCGTGTAAGTATTAAGCGTAGCTCCGGTGACGAGTGCCCAGGCGCGGTCATCAGACGAGGACTCCCACTGGTACAGGTAGCTGCCCGTGCCGCCGCTGGGGCTGATTGCGCTCGTGAGCGGGGCGACCGGAGCCCCGGCGCACACCGTCTGGGCCGCGCCAATGGTGCCCGCAACGGTGCCGGCCACCACCGTCAGGGCCACGGGCGGGGAAGACGATGCGCACTGGCCAAGTTGAATCTGGACCGTGTAGCTGCCGGCCGCCGTGGCGTAGTACACGCTGTCGTTCAGCACCGCTCCCGTGCCATTGACCACGGTGCCGCCGCTCGACCAAGTGAACAAATACCCCGGGTACGCGCCCGCGCTGAGCTTGACCCGCTCGCCCACGCAGAAGGCCACCGGTCCCGCGACCCGGATGATGGGCACGGACGGCGCCGCGACCCTAATCACGACGACGTTGGAGTACACCGCCGCGCAGCCGCCCGTTCTCGGGGTGGCCCGGCGCCGGTAGTAGGTGGTGGCCGTGAGCGGACCGGGCACGTAGGTGGCGCTCGTGGCCCCGGCAATGAGCGCCCAGGCACTGCCGTCGGGCGAGGATTCCCACTGGTAATCGTAGCTGCCCGTGCCGCCGCCGGGCCCGCTCACGCTCGTCAGCTCGTCCGGCACCGAGCCGGGGCACACCGTCGGAGGCCCCGCGATGCTGCCCGGGGTGAGGGCCGGCGTCACGGTAATCGTGATGGGGTTGGAATAGGCCGCGCAGGTACTGGTGCCAGACGTGGCCTGGCGCCGGTAGTAGGTGGTGGCCGTGAGTGGGCCGGGCGCGTAGTCAGCCCCGGTGGCCCCGGCGATGGGCGCCCAGGCACTGCCGTCGAGCGAGGACTCCCACTGATAACTATAACTGCCCGGGGCGCTTACGCTCGTGAGCCGGTTCGGGGCCGTGCCAGCGCACACCGTGGTGTCGGCGCGAATGGTACCTCCAATGATGACTGGCGTAGTCGTGATGGCCACCGGCGCGGACGTGGCGGTGCACCCGGCCAGCTCCACGCGCACCGAGTAGCTGCCGGCCGCCGTGGCGTAGTACACGCTGTCGTTCAGCACCGCCCCGGCCCCGTTGAGCACGGTGCCGCCGCTGAGCCAGGTGAACAGGGCGCCGGGCGGGCCGCCCGCGCCGAGCTTCACCTGCCCCCCCGCGCAGAACGGCACCGGCCCCGTCACCCGAATGACGGGCGCGGGCGCAGCGCCCACCGTAACTACGACGGGGTTGGAATAGGCCACTGCGCAGCCGCCCGCGCCGGCCGTGGTCTGGCGCCGGAAATGAGTAGTGGCCGTGAGCGGCCCGGGCGCGTAACCGGCCGCCGTGGCCCCGGCAATGGGCGCCCAGGTGCTGCTGCTGCCGTCGGGCGAGGACTCCCACTGGTACGGGCCGGCTCCGCTCACGCTCGTGAGCGGGGCCGGGGCCGTGCCGGCGCACACCGACTGGTCGCCCGCGATACTGCCCGCCACGGGGGCCGGCGTCACGGTAATGGTCACCACGTTCGAGTAGGCCGCCGCGCACGGACCCGTGCCCGAGTTCACCTGCCGGCGGTAATACGTCGTGGCCGTGAGCGGGCCGGGCGCGTAGTCGGCCGCCGTAGCGCCTGGGATAACTGCCCAGGTGTTGCCGTCGGGCGAGAGCTCCCACTGGTAGGGCGCCGTCCCACCGGTGCCCGTGAGCGGGGCCGGTACCGTGCCGGCGCATATTGGCTGGTCGCCCGCGATGCTGCCCGGCGCGGTGCCCGGCGTCACCGTAATGGTTACCACGTTGGAATACGCCGCCGCGCAGTTGCCCGCGCCCGCGGTGGTCAGGCGCCGGTAGTAGGTGATGGCCGTGAGTGGGCCGGGCGTGTACGTGGCGCTGGTAGCGCCCGGAACAGCCGTCCAGACGAGGTTATCGGGCGAGGTCTCCCACTGGTAGGGGCCGGTTCCGCTCGTGCTCGTGAGGGTGCCCGGGGGCGTGCCGGCGCACACCGGCGGCGGGCCCGCGATGCTGCCCCCAGCGACGGCGGACGTCACCGTTACCGTCACCTCGTTTGAGTAGGCAGCCGCGCAGGTGCCGGCCGTAGCCTTTCGCCGGTAGGAGGTGGTGGCCGTGAGCGGGCCGGGCGCGTAGTCAGCCCCGGTGGCCCCGGCGATGGGCGTCCAACTCGTGCCGTCGGGCGAGGACTCCCACGCGTAGCTGATGCCCGCCGCGCCCGCGCCCGTGAGCGGGGCAGGCGTCGTGCCCACGCACAGCGTCTGGTCGGCGGCAATAGTACCCGGCGCGGGGGCCGGCGCCACGGTAATCGTCACCACGTTAGAATAGGCCGCCGCCCCGCCGCAGGCCCCCGCCGCGGCCTGGCGCCGGTAGTAGGTCGTGGCCGTCAGCGCCCCCGGCGCGTAGTCGGCGCTGGTCGCGCCCGCGATGGCCGCCCAGGTGCTGCCGTCGGGCGAAACCTGCCACTGGTAGGGGCCGGCCCCGCCCGCGCCCGCGAGCGGGGCCGGCGTCGCGCCCACGCACAGGCTCTGGTCGGCCCCGATGCTGCCCGGCGCCGCGCCCGGCCCCACCGTGATGGTCACCACGTTCGAGTACGCCGGGCAATTGTTCGAAATCACCTGCCGGCGGTAGTAGGTCGTGGCCGCCAGCACCCCCGGCGCGTAGCCCGTGGCCGTGGCCCCGGCAATATCCGTCCAGCTCACCCCGTCCGGGGAGGATTGCCATTGGTACGCATAAAATACCCCGTTGCCCCCGCCGGCCGCGCTCACGCTCGTGAGCGCAGCCGGCGCCGTGCTGGCGGCGCACAGGGTTTGGTCCGCTCCAACGCTGCCCGGCGTAACGGTCGTTACGCTGATAAGTACGAAGTTAGAATACGACACGGCGCACGCGCCCGTCCCCGAGCTAACCCGCCGCCGGTAGTAGGTTGACGGGGCCGTCAGCAGCACCGGCGCGTAACTGGTTCCGGTAGCTCCGGCGATGGGTGTCCAGTTGGTATTGTCGGGCGAGGATTCCCACTGGTAAGCGTAGCTGCCCGTGCCCCCACCCGCCCCACTCACGCTCGTGAGCGGGGCGGGCACCGTGCCCCCGCACACGTTTATTTGGTTGGACCCGATGCTACCCGGCGTGGTGGGCACGGCCGGGGTAATGGTTACGGTGTTGGAATAAGCCACGGCGCAACTGCTCGTGCCCGAGCTGACCCACCGCCGGTAGTAAATGAGCCCTGCTCCCCCGCTCGGGGCGTAGTCGGGGCTGGTGGCCCCGGCGATGGGCGTCCAGCTCACGTTGTCGGGCGAGGATTCCCACTGGTAGGCGTAGCTGCCCGTGCCTCCGCCCGCCCCGCTCACGCTCGTAAGCGGAGCCGGCGTTGCGTAGGGGCACACGGTCTGGTCGGCCCCGACGCTGCCCGGCGTGGTGGATGGGGCCACCGTTACCACAACCACATTCGAGGTGGCTTGCGCGCACGAGCCCAAGCCCGAGCTGACCTGCCGGCGGTAATAGGTCGTGGCGGCCACCACCCCCGGGGCGTAGCCGGGGCTGGTAGCCCCGGCGATGGATGTCCAGGTGTTGCCGTCGGGCGAAGACTCCCACTGGTAAGCGTAGCTGCCCGTGCCCCCGCCCGCCCCGCTCACGCTCGTAAGCGGAGCCGCAGTTGGGGCTGGGCTGCCCGCGCACAGGCCCTGGCTGGCCCCGATGCTGCCGGGCGTGGTACCGGGGGTCACGGTAATGGTGACCACGTTCGTCGCCGCCGTGGCGCATGGGCCCGTACCCGACGTCACCTGCCGCCGGTAATAGGTCGTGGCGGCCACCGCCCCCGGCGCGTAGCTGGTTCCGGTAGCTCCGGCGATGGACGTCCAGTTGGTGTTGTCGGGCGAGGACTCCCACTGGTAAGCGTAGCTGCCCGTGCCCCCGCCCGCTCCGCTCCCGCTCGTAAGCGGAGCGGGCGCAACAGCGGGGCACACGGTCTGGTCGGCCCCGATGCTGCCCGGCGCAGTGGGCGGGGCCACCGTTACCACAACCACGTTCGAGCTGGCCTGCGCGCACGGGCCCGTGCCGGATGTCACCTGCCGGCGGTAGTAGGTCGTGGCCGCCACTGCCCCCGGGGCGTAGTCCAGGGCGGTGGCCCCGGCAATGGGCGTCCAGTTTGTGTTGTCGGGTGAGGACTCCCACTGGTAGCTATAGCTGCCCGGCCCGTTGCCCCCACTCGCCCCGCTCCCGCTCGTGAGCGGGGCCGCGGTCGGGGCCGGGCTGCCCGCGCACAAGTTCTGACTGGCCCCGATGCTGCCGCCGCCGGTGGCCGCCGCGCCCGTGACGGTAACGGTCTGGGTCACGGTTTTGCAAAAACAGCCCTTCGTGATGGTCAGCGTCACAGTATAGGTGCCGGCAGCCGCGTAGTCGTGGGTCGGGTTGGCCACCGTCGACGTGTTGGCCGCCCCCGAGGCGGGCTCGCCGAAGTTCCAGGCGTAGGTCGCGGACGTCAGGGAGGTGGATGCCGTGAAGCTGGCAGTCAGGCAGTTGGTCGTGGCGGCGGTCGCGAAGCTGGCCGGCACGAACGCACTCGCGACGAAGTTGGAGATGCCCCCCAGGTTGCTGCGGCCCGCCAGCGGAACGGCGCTTTGGACGTAGCCGCAGGCCGTGCCCAACGCGTTGGGGTTGTTGATGACGCCCTGAAAAGTACTGGCCGCAAGGAGCACCCCCTGACACGTGTAAATCTTGCCGTCGGGCCCGAGCTGCATGGGAGCCACCACGTGGGTGGTGGGAGTAAACACCACGGTACGGGATGCCGGGATGTTGCCGGCCAGCAAGTCGAATTGCTCAACAACGGGCGCATTGCTCCAATTCGACGTGTAGAGCCGGGTGCCATTAGGGGAGAACTCGATGCCGTACTGTTCCTCCCGGGTCAGCAGGACCTGCCCGTTACTAACCACGCCGGTGGCGTCGTTGAAATCGAACAGTTCAACTCCCCCGTCCAGCGTTTGCGCCAGGGCCAGCCGCCGCCCGTCGGGCGAAATCTTCATCTGCCCCTGGGTGCTTTTATTGACGAAATTCAGGTCGTTGCCGTTGCTTTGGTGGACGGAACCCACGGTTGACACCACGGGCACCGGGTTCACCCCGCTGCTGCTGACGCGGTAGGCCAGAAACGAGCCGCCGCTGGCCGGGCCGTAGCCGTGGGCCACCACCCAGATGTCGCAGCCGTCGCTGGCCAGCACGGCCGTTATCTTCTCCGTCACGGGCCCGAACAGCGGCACGTTCTTGACCGTCACCGCACCCAGCCCCCCGTCCAGGGTCATATCCACCACCGAGTAGCGCAGCCCGTCGGCCCCACCCTGCGCGGCCATCGTGAAAATGTATAACAGGGTGCTCGAGCCCGGGCCGGGCACGATAATGGTCTGGGTGGTGGAGATGTTGCCCAGCAGGCCCGCGCCGTTGGCCATCACGGCGTGGTTGCGGTTCCACACCGTCACGCTGTTGGTGTAGCAGAGCAGCCCCCCGCTGGCGTCCGAGATGGCGGACGAGCCTTCGGTGGTGTTGAGTACGCCGTTGGTCACCGCCACCGGGCTGCCGCTGGCAAACGAAGTGCCCGCACGGTCGCCGAAGTACCAGTTGTTGGCCTGGTTAGGAGAAAACGTGCACTGCCCGAAGCACTTTCCGATGAGCGAAAAAAACAGGACCAGCCAGAGTAACGGTTTAAACATCATATGATGCAGTTTTCGCAGAGATGGGTTAGAACAAACGCGGGCCATCAGGATGCCCCCGGGGGCAACTCGTCGGACCATCGGGCTTCAGGTCAGGACCGGCGGCTCACGAGGCCGCGCGTCCGCGCGAATGCCCCGGCCGCCCCCTGCCAGTCGGCCGAAAGCGGCTCAAACAAGAATGGAAAATTTTGTTGTTTTTCTAATATAGAACATCCTTTAAGCAGAAAAAAGGGTCTTCGCTTTGGACTTCTACCTCAAACGAAGTTACGCGGTTTTTTTATAAGCTGGTGCTCTTGGGTGGTTGGGCCGCTTAAATCAGCCGCATAAAGGGAGCATTTAACCTGGGCAGGCGCACGCGAATGGCTTCAGCAGCCAAGGGCTTTCGGGAAAAACAACGGCGCGGCGCGGCGGCGCCGTATCGGCCGCGGCTGCCGCACTTTTTACCAATCGAGGCAGCTGCCCAAGAAGACCTTTCGGCGGCCATCCGGCTGTAAACCAAACGTTACGATTTCGGCATGGGGTTACCCGGTGCCCGGGCAAATTGCCTTCCGCAGTTGTGGAGCCCCAGAGTGGCCTCGGAATTGGGGTACCTGCTCCGGCCGGGCTCACCTCACCCCCGACCCCACTCCCGCGGAGAGGGGAGCCAGACGACCGGTACCCCAACCCCGAAACCGCTCTAACGCCTTTGCGCCCGGTCGGGCCAGGCGCTACCGTTGGGGTTAGCAAGCCCCACCAAGGTCTGTGGCCGGGCGGCCGCGATTTAATGATATCGTAATGGCCGCGCACCGGACAGGTGGCTTCGGATTTGTGGTTCAGAAATGGCCGCGCGCCGGACAGATGGCTTCGGATTTGTAGTTCAGAAGCGCGCCGGGGCTGTTTATTGGGGAGGGCCCGGGCGGCGGCTTGGGCACGGCCCGGGCCCCAAACGCAAACAACCGCCGCTGGCGCGAGGCCGACGGCGGTTGTTAGAGCAGTTTTCCGGTTCGTGTCCGCGGCGCGGCCGGGGAATCTGACGAGCCCCCTTCGGGGCGGGCCCCGGCTCACTTAAAGCGCGAAGTCCGCAAAAGAGGGGCGCCTGACGAGCAGCGCGCCAACCGGGAAGCTGCTGTAGATGTGCTGGTTGACCTAAAGAAACTACTTGGGCAGCATCACTTTGTCGATGACGTGAATCACGCCGTTGCTCTGGGTCACGTCGTAGGTCGAGATGCTGGCGGTGTTGCCCGACTCATCGGTCAGCACCACGTTGTTGGCGCCGTTCATCGTGGCGGTCAGGGTGCCGCCGCTCACGGTTTTCAGCGTGGCCTTGCCCTTGCCGGCCTTGATGGCGGCCATGATGGCCTTGGCGTTCATGTTGCCGGCTACCACGTGGTAGGTCAGCACCTTGGTCAGGGTGGCCTTGTTCTCGGGCTTCAGCAGGGTTTCGACGGTACCAGCGGGCAGGTTTTCGAAGGCGTCGTTGACCGGGGCGAACACGGTGAAGGGGCCTTTGCCTTGCAGCGTTTCCACCAGGCCGGCGGCTTTCACGGCGGCCACCAGGGTGGTGTGGTCTTTCGAGTTCACGGCGTTGGCCACGATGTCCTTGTTGGGGTACATCGCCATGCCGCCCACCATGACGGTGCCGGGGGTCATCGCGGCCTGGGCCGAAACCGTGGTGGTAGCGGCTGCGCTAAAGAGCGCCGCAATGGCGAGGGAAGACAGGGTCTTTTTCATCGGAAAAAAGAAATGATTGGTTATTGTGAATTGTGCCCCACCTACGCGGCCGGTTCCGCCGTTGGATTGCCCGGACTATATTTTTGTCGAGAAAGCCTGATTCAGTATTTCGCCCAGTGCCACTCAAACTGGCATCGAATGGCCGCGCAAAAGCCGTACAAAAAGTTGAGCGGGTTCGACGAGCAGCATGGGCAACCCTGCCGCGACAGCAGGCTCAGAAAACCGCCGTTGCAATAGTGACACAACACTGAAAACCAACAGAATAAGGCGAATAGAAACCCCGTGTTCTCACCGCCGCTGCCAACGCCAAGCACCTGAGTGGAGGGGCGCATTTGGCCTTGCGGCGGTTTCTGGGTCAGTGTGCATGTTTGAAGGGAGTTAAAAGTTGAGAGTTAAAAGTTAAAATCTCTAAACAATCAATATTTTAACTTTTAACTCTCAACTTTTAACTCCCTACATAAACCGGGAAAACGCTCTAGGCTTGCCCGGGCTCCCAGAGCTGAGAGCGTTCAGCCAGGTGCTTCGCCATGAATCCGTCGAAACTATCGGCCTTGGAGCCGGCGAAAATGGGGTGGTGAAAGGCGTCGAGCTTGTGCAGCAGCTGCACCAGTTGCGTAAGCTCGGCCGGGCTGAGGTTGCCGGCGCTCAGCTGCGCAACCTGGCCCATGCGAGGCAACACCCGCAGCAGCAGCGCCTGCCCGGCGGGACTGATTTGCAATACTTTGCGGCGCCGGTCGGAGGCGTGGGGCCCCTCGCTCACCAGCTGCTGCTTCAGCAGCCGCCGGATGACCTCGGTGCCGGTGGCCTTTTCTTGGATGTTGCGGGCAATCAGCTCCGACTTACTGAACGAGCCCTCCGTGAACAGCGTAATCAGGTAGGTGAAGTCGTCGAACGTTACCAGCGGCGTGTCGGCCAGCGCCAGCCGGATGTAGCCCCGCACGTAACGATACATGAAGGTGACGAGCTTGCCGAGCAGCGACTCCGGGGTTTCGTACGGGTTGGGAGCCATGCGGGCGCTGGCGTAGGTGGGGGCCCCCGGCGCCGCCTGCGCTTGGGTGGGCAGCCAATCCAGGAACGCGCGCAGGGCATCGGGACCCGGGGCGTCCGGGCGCGCAGCTTCAAATTCGGCTAGCAGCGGCAGCAACTCCTGGAGCAGCGCGTAGCGAAGCAAGGGTTTTTCGTTCGGCATTTCAGCGGCTAAAGATATGATAACACACTTTGTGCGGGGTAGGTATTGAGGAACACGCCAGAATATAGTATGTTTGTGAACAAATAATAAATAAAAACATACCACTGCCATTTCTTACCAAGTTTCGCTAACGAGTCATGAGACCATTCCTCCTCCTAATCATTGCGCTGCTTAGCGTGGGCAACCTGCTGGCCCAGAACCCCGGCACGGTGGCCGGCACCGTGCGCGACCGCGCCACCCAGGAGGTGCTGCCCGGCGTGAGCATCACGCTGGAAGGCACGGAATTTGGCACCGCCACCGACGCCGAGGGCCGCTACCGCCTCACCGGCGTGCCGGCCGGCGCCTACAACCTGCGCGCCACCTTCGTGGGCTACGACCCGCTGGTGCGGTCCAACATTGCCCTGAGCAGCGGCAACGTGAACACCCTGAACCTAGAGCTGAACACCGCCCCCCAGGCCCTGGGCGAGGTGACCGTGACGGCCAGCCGCGCCATTCGGGTGGCCACGGCCGAAACGCCGCTGAGCGTGCAGCGCCTCACCACCGAGGAAATCAAGAGCAACCCGGGCGGCAACTTCGACATTTCCCGGGTGGTGCAGAGCCTGCCCGGCGTGGGCGGCGGGGGCAGCGGTGGCACGGCCGGCTTCCGCAACGACATCATCATCCGGGGCGGGGCGCCGAACGAGAACGTTTACTACCTCGACGGCATCGAGGTACCGGTCATCAACCACTTCCCCACCCTGGGCAGCGCGGGCGGCCCGGCCGGCATCCTCAACGTGAGCTTCATCGAGGACGTGACGCTGAGCAGCTCGGCGTTTCAGGCGCGGTATGACAATGCCCTGAGCGCGGTGCTGCAGTTCCGGCAGCGCGACGGCAACGCGGAGCGGATTCAGGGCAACCTACGGACCTCGGGTACCGAGGTGGCGGCCACGCTGGAGGGGCCGTTGACCCAGAACACCACGTTCCTGGCCTCGGCCCGGCGCAGCTACTTGCAGGTGCTGTTCAAGCTGATTGACCTGCCCATCCGGCCCGATTTCTACGACTTCCAGTTCAAGACTACGACCAAGCTTTCGGCCAAAACCACGCTGACTACCCTGGGGCTGGGCGCCATCGACCACTTCGAGGTGGCGGCCCCCAAGAACAGCACCCCGGAGAAGGAATTCACCCTGCGCAACAACCCCACCAGCGACCAGTGGAACTACACCGGGGGCGTGAACCTGCGCCACCTGGTGGCCAACGGCTACCTGAACGTGGCGCTGAGCCGCACCCAGCAGTTCAACGGCGCCGACCAGTTCGAGTACGGCTTCGAGGGCGACGAGAGCCGCCGCAAGCTGGGCGCCCGGGCCTACGAAACCGAAAACAAGCTGCGCGCCGACGTGAACAAGCGCGTGGGCCGCTGGCAGTACAGCTACGGCGCGGTGGGCCAGCTGGTGCGCTACGACAACAACGTAATTAACCGCCTGCGCTCGGAAGTGCGCGACGACGGCGGCAACCTCGTGAGCCCCGCCGTCACGGTCCGGTTTGAGTCGGAACTCGACTTTGCCCGCTACGGCGCCTTCGCGCAGGCCACCCGCACCTACGGCGCCGACAGCCGCCTCACGCTCTCGGCCGGCATCCGGGCCGACGGCACCACGGCCCTGACGGAAGGCTACCGGCTCGACCGGACGCTCTCGCCGCGGGCGAGCCTGAGCTACGCCCTGCGGCCCACGCTGAACCTGAACGCCTCGCTGGGCCGCTACTACAAGATTCCGCCCAGCACCATCCTGGGCTTTCGGGACGAGGCCGGTAACCGCGTGAACGCCGGCGGCCGCTACATCCGGGCCGACCATTACGTGGGCGGGCTGGAGTGGCTGCCCGGTAAGGCCACCCGCTTCACGCTGGAAGGCTTTTATAAGCGCTACGCCAACTACCCGGTGAGCGTGCGCGACGGCATCAGCCTGGCCAACCTGGGCGGCGACTTCAACGCCATTGGCAACGAGGCCGTGACCAGCACCGGCGACGGGCGGACCTACGGGGCCGAAGCTTTTTTCCAGCAGAAGCTCAGCGGCAAGCTGTTTGCCATCGTCTCGCTCACCGGGTTTCGGTCGGAATTCAGCGGGCGCGACAACCGGTACGTGCCCTCGGCCTGGGACTCGCAGTTTCTGGGCTCGGCGCTGCTGGGCTACCAGCTGGGCCGCGGCTGGGAGTTGGGCGCCAAGTACCGGGTGGGTGGCGGCTCGCCCTACACGCCCTACGACGAGCCCGCCAGCCGCGCCAGCTACCAGGCCGTGGGCCAGGGCGTGCTCGACTTTGGCTTCCTCAACACCCAGCGCCTCCGCAGCTTCCAGCAGCTCGACCTGCGCCTGGACAAGAAAATCAGCCTGCGCCGCCTGAGCTTCGACTTCTACATCGACGTGCAGAACGCGCTGCTGACCAAGCCCGTGGCGCCGCCCACCTACACCTTCGAGCGCCTGGCCGACAACTCCGGCTACCGCACCACCGACGGCCAGCCCCTGCGCCCCGACGGCGGCAACGCCATTCCGGTGCTGCTGCCCGACGGGGACGCCCTGGTGGTGCCCACGGTGGGGTTCATCGTGGAGTTTTAGGAGCGGCTTGAGTTAGCTGGTCCGTTGTAGAGACACATCCTTGCATCTCGTCGTCTGCGCCAATATCGTTCGACCACGAGGCGCAAGGATGCGTCTCTACGGCGTTTCGGCGGCCTCTCATCTTAATTGGATTACGGCCCTGCTGCCCGCGCCGGCGGTTTGGCGCGCCCTGAAGCAACCCTCGCCCGCTGGCCGCGGTCACTGGCCGCTCCCGTTACCTTAGCCCGGGGCTGCTCGAAGCCCCGACGGGCCCGGGCCTCTCCAGCAGCGTTGGCACCCTTTAGCTTCAGCTTCTGCACCCATGCGAGTTCTCCTAACAATCGGTCTGTTGAGCCTTTTCCTGCGCCCGCCGGCCTGGGCCGCGGACAAGCCCGGCAATTACCTGGCGCAGTGTTGGCGCCAGCAGGGGCAGCAACTAGCCGGCCGGTACGCGGTGTTTTCCTTTCGGGAGCAAGCCAACGAGCTGGAGCACAGCTTCTCGCCCTGGCAGCAAACGGCTTATGCCAAACGGGGCACGGCCTGGGTGAATGCGGAGAATTTCCTCAAGCAGGACACCTTGGTTCAGCAGCAAAAAACGCTGGTTTCAAAAACGCAGTTGAGCGGCGACGTCTTGCTGCGGCTGGATTACGGCGACCAGAAATTAGCGCCGGTGACGCCGGAGCAGTTTGCCGAGCAATTGTTCCAGACCGCCCGCTACTCGCCCCTGCCGCTGCTGAGCTATTTTGTGCGGCACCCGACGGAGGCCGACGAGCGGTCGAGGCCTGGCTTCGCCGTGTACACCACCCGGCTGCCCCGGGCTGTCGTCAGCCTGGTTATCCGAAAATCAGACGGTTTGGTGGACCGGGTTGAGGTGCTGAGCGACGACGAGCTGTTCGGCGACGTGCGGACCACCTTCACTTACCGCGACTACGCGGCGGCCGGAAAATTCGCCTACCCCAAAACGGTAAGTATCGACAAGCTCGGCGGCAAGGTGCGCGACGAGGTGGCGGTTACGACCCTGAGCATTGCGGACCAAGCCGCGCCGCTGCTGCAACGGCCGGCGGACTACCACATGAAGCCGGCCGGCGAAACCAAAGCGGAAGTGGTGGTTCAGCGATTCAGCCCCAACCTCCATTTCATCGAGCTCAAGCACACCGACGACCGGGTGCTGGTGGTGGAGTTCAGGGATTTCCTGGTGGTGGCCGAGGCTCCGCTCAACAGCGCCAACGGGGAGCGCATCGTGGCCGAAGCCCGCCGCCTGGCCCCCGGCAAGCCCATCCGGTATTTCGTGTTCGGGCACTACCACCCGCACTACCTGGGCGGCCTGCGCCCGTTTGTGCGGCGGGGCGCCACGGTGCTCTGCGGTCCCGGCGACGCGCCCTACGTGCGCTACCTGGCCGAGGCCCCGCGCACCCTGCGCCCCGACAGCCTGCACCTGGCCCCGCGCCCGGCCACCGTCGAGGAAATAGCGGGCACCAAAACCATTACCGACGGGCAGTTTGAGATGCAGATTCATTTCATCGGCAAGCAGTCGGAGCACACCAACGACTACCTCATCTACTACTTCCCGAGCGAAAAGCTGCTCTTTGAAGACGACCTGGCCTGGGTGCCGTGCACGGGGGCCGTGCCCAAAGCCCGCGCCCGGCAAGCGGGCCTCTACCAGGCCGTGCGCGACCGCAAGCTGGACGTGAAAACCGTGGTGCAGTCCTGGCCCGTGGCCGACTACGGCGTGAAAACGGTGATTCCGTTCGCGGACCTTGAGCAAGCCATGCAGGTGAAATAACCACCCAGCGCCATCCGCTTGGCTTGCCCCCACCAAACCGGTCATGCAGCGCGCGCGCCGCTCGTCACGCCGAGGCAGGCGGCATCTTCTCCCCGCTGAACGAATCCTAATAACGTGGAAATGGGAGGCTGCTGCGCCAGCGAACGCCAGATGAGCCCGACGGTCAATCAGCTTTTTACTGACTTTTGCCGGCTTTCCCTACCCCTCCCCCGAAAGGATCGTGCGTGTTTTTTGCCCTCTCCACGCCGAAGGCCTGTAGCAGCGCCTGCAAAAGCGAGTCGTCGGGGAGGGTGCCGGGCTCGATTTCCTGCGTCACCACCGTTTCCAGGGCCCGCACCACGGCTGGGCCCGCCGCGTGCCCCAGGCCCATGCTCCACTCGGCAAAGCGCCGGACGGGGGTCGGGCCTTCGCTCACCGTCACTACCTGGGTGTGGCGGCTGTCCTGCTGCACCCTGGCGTACACCGCCCGCACCGCGTCTTGGGGTCCTTCCAGCACCTGCACGAAGCGGCTCTCGCTGTAGAGCAACAGGCCCGTGATGCCGTGTTCGGCATTGTGACGGCGCGACTTTTCGATGAGCTGCTGAAGCTGGTTCTCGTTGAAAGGACGCGTGGCCCGGCTGCGGTACAGCACCTGATATACGCAGGCGTCGAGCAGGTCGATAACCTGGTCGAGGGTGAGCGTGCCCTCCTGGTAGCGGGCCAGCAGGGCGCGCTCGTAGCGTTGGGGCGCCAGGGGCGTGTCGGCCGTGAGGGCCACGGCCCAGGCCACGGCGCGGCGGCGCTGAACTTCGGTGTCGGGAGCGGGGTGGGGCATCACCCACCTGTACGCCCGCCGCCGCGGAAAGATTTACTAGTGGCTGCCCGACAGGCCCGAGGCCCTGGCGCTTTGACCCGGTTCAGGGGGGGGCGCGGCGGCTACCCCACCGGCGGCGGCGGGCCAAAGTTGGCCTGAAGGATTTGGGTCACCTTCTCGGCCGTGAGGGGCTTGCGGAGGAAGCCGGCCACGGGCAAGGCTTCGAGGCGCTGCAGGTCGCGCGGGTGCACAGAGGTGGTGAGCATCACAATCACAATGGCCCGCTGCCGGTCCAGGGGCAGTTGCTGGTAGGCGGTCAGGAACTCGAAGCCGTCCATGAGGGGCATGTTCACGTCCAGAAAAATCAGGGCGGGGCAGGACGGCGTGCTGGCTTCGTGGCATTCGGTGGTCAGCATCTGCAGGGCCTCCTGGCCGTTGAGGGCCACCAGGACTTGGTTGGTCACGCCCATCTTCTCAAGCAGCCTGCGGTTCAGGTAGTTGGTGGTGGGGTCGTCGTCGACCAGCAGGGTACAAGAAAGCTTGGACATAAAGGGCGGAAAGTAGAATGCCAGAGAAACGGGCCGGGGGTTAGCGTTTGAAATAGACGGAGAAAACGGACCCGCGCCCCAGTTGGCTGTGGACTTCCACCTTGCCGCCGGCATTCTCCACCATGCGCTTGACCATGTACAGGCCCACGCCCGAGCCCTCGACGTGGGTGTGGTAGCGCTGGAACATGGTGAACAGCTGCCGCTCGCGCGCGAGGTCCAGGCCGAGGCCATTGTCGTGCACTTCGAGAATGTAGTAGCCGTCCTCGGCGCGGGTGCGGACGCGGACTTCGGGCGGGCGGTCGGGGTGGTGGTACTTGAGGGCGTTGCTGAGCAGGTTGTAAACCACCGAGCGCAGGTTTTTTTCCGAGAAGGTGACGGTGGAAAACTTCCGCACGTCCACGTCAAGCCGCGCGCCCACCTGCTGCAGCAGCGGGGCCAGGTCGAGGCGCACGTCTTCGATGACGGCGGCCAGGGGCACGCGCGCGGCGGGCTGGTCGTGCTCCTTTTGCAGCTTTGAAAGGTCGGTCAGGTGCTCAATGGTGCGCGTGAACCGGTTCACCGAATCCTGCATCAACCCCAGAATGTAGGTCACTTCGCCGGCTTCGCTCTGCGCCGGCAGCTCGTCCCGCAGCGTGTGCAGCAGGCCTTCAATGTTGGAGATGGGGGCCTTCAGGTCGTGCGAAGCGGTGTAGATGAAGTTGTCCAGGTCCACGTTGGTGCGCGTGAGCTGCTCGTTGGTGGCGCGCAGCTCGGCGTTGAGCGCCTGGGCTTCGTCGCGGGACTTGCGCAGCTTTTTGGTGAGGCGCTGCAGGGCCATTTCGGCCAGCTTCTGCTCGTGCACGTCGATGACCGTGCCCACGATGCCCGCGTACTCGCCGGTCTCGGTGAAGCGGGGCAACCCCGAGTCGATGGCCCACCGGTAGGCGCCGTCGCGGCGGCGCAGGCGGTAGAGGCCCTGAAAGGGCGCGCGCCGGGCGTTGGCGGCCAAAAACGCGGTGCCGGCGGCTTCGGCGTCCTCGGGGTGCACCACCCCGGTCCAGCCCAAGCCCAGGGCTTCGGCCTCGGTCTGCCCGGTGTAGTCGTACCAGGGCTGGTTCAGGTAGGTGCAGTACCCGGTCGGGTCGGTCACCCAGAGCATGGCCGGCGCGTTGTCGGCCATCAGGCGGAACGACTCCTCGCGCCGTTCCACCACGCGCCGGGCTATCACCTGCGCGGTGACCTCCGTGGCCACGCAGGTAATAGCCGTCACCTGGCCGCGCTCGTCGCGCAGGGGCTGGTACACAAAGTTGTAGAAGCCCGTTTCGCCGGGTCCGTGGCGCGCGAGGCGGATTTCCTGCTCCTGCGCCACGAACGGCACGCCGGACCGCCGCACGCCGTCGAGCAACTCCCGCAGGCCCTGGCCCACCAGCTCGGGCATGGCCGCAAAAAATGGCCGGCCCAGCAGCTCGTTCAGGGGGCGGCCCAGCATGTCGACCATAGAGGGGTTCACGACGTCGAGCGCGTACTCCGCGCCCCGGAACACGCAAATGGCCACCGGGGCTTGCTCAAAAACTTCGCGCAGCTGCCGCTGCTGGGCCTGCTGCTGGGCGGCGCGCTGCTCCCGCCCCCGCACTTGCTCGCCCACGTCGTAGGCCAAGGTGGAAATGCCCACAATGGCCCCGTTTTCCCGATAGGCTTGGTACGTGAAGGTGAAATACATCGGCGTGGCGGGCCGGCCGTCGGGCTGCTGCAAGGTCAGCGGCTGCTCGTAGCCGAAATACGTTTCGCCCGTGCGGTACACGTGGTCGAGCCGGGCCACGAGGCCTTCGTCCACCGCCTCGGGCAGGGCCTCGGCCACCGGGCGGCCCAGGAGCTGGCGGTCGGAGAAGAACGCCTGGTAGGCCGCGTTGACGTATTCGTAGCGGTGGTCGGGCCCGCGCTGAATGCACACGGCCGCCGGGGTGTGTTCGAACACTTGAAAGCGGGTTTCGCGCTCCCGCACATGGCGCCGGGCCGCTTCAAACACGGCCTGCTTGGAGCGCGCCAGCTCGACGTTGCTGCTGCTCAGCTCGGCGTTGGCGGCCCGCAGCTCGGCATTGGTAAACGCCAGGGCCTGGTTCAAGTCTTCCACTTGCCGGCGGGCGTCCGTCTGCTCGGTCACGTCGGTGACCAGCGTGCAGACCCCCACCACGGCGCCGGCCCGCACATCGGGAACGTAGTTGACGTGCATGTGCCGCACCAAGTCCTCGCGGTAAGGCAGCTGTGCTTCAAATTCAACGCGCTCGCCGGCCAAGGCGCGGTCCAGGTAGCCGCTCACTTTCGCATAGGCGGTTTGCCCCACTACCTCCCAAACCGGCCGGCCGAGCAGCTGCTCCATGGGCTGCCCAAACCAAACCTCGTAGGCGTGATTTATAAACTGGTAGCGGCGCTCATGGTCCAGGTAGCCGATAAGCACGGGCAACGCGTCGGTCACGAGCCGCAGCTGGTGGGCGCTGGCTTCGCGGGGCGGGCCCGCGCCCGGGGCCCGGTCCTGGTCTCCGGCCGCCCGCGGCGGGGCGCCGGCCTCGGCGAAGCTCAGCACCAGGTGCTCGCCGCTGCGCCGGCCGGCCAGCAGAAGGCGGCCACCGGTTTGGTCGCTAAACGCGTGGGGCCCGGCCGCGCCCGTCTCCCATGCGCGCTGGCAGCAGGCCAGCAGCCCGCTGGCGGGCGCGTCGAGAAAGTGCGTGCGCACGGTTGCGGCCGGCCGTTCGGGTAGCCCCGTCAGGCGCTGCGCGGTGGGATTGAGGTGGTGCAGGGCGAAATCCATCAGCTCGCCGGCCGGCCCGTAGCGTGGCCGCAGCAAGGCTACCGCCGAGAGCGAAACGTCCAGCAAGGCGCCGAGCAAGCCGTCGGCGGAAGAAAATTCGGGCGCGGAGGCGGCAGGAGTCATGCGTGGGAAAAACAACGCGGTAGAACGGCAAGCAACTGGGAATGGCAGGAGGTACGAGTAAAAAGAGCCGGCCGTTTTCCGTGGCACGGGCAAGCGACCCGGCGGCCGCGCTTAATTGCTGAATCCTAACGTCACCCCGGCCCTCCATCATTC
Source organism: Hymenobacter sp. (assembly GCF_031398885.1). Lineage (GTDB taxonomy): Bacteria > Bacteroidota > Bacteroidia > Cytophagales > Hymenobacteraceae > Hymenobacter. Next base: position 79,334 of record NZ_JANNOD010000091.1, on the reverse strand, counting down.
AAATTCGCGCCAGAAATTCAGTGCGTCGGCTGGTTTTATCCTTTATTGCGTTGGCGTGCGGCATCCGGGGACGCGCACTAGGAGCGGCAAGCGGCCCTTTTCTGCCCGGGCGACGGGGGCAATTCCGTTGGGCTGGGCTTTTTAGCGACGCCCCGCGGCGCTTATCGCAAACCCGGCGCGCCCATCAAACCAAACCCTTAATGCTCCCAATAATCTGTTAAAAAGCGAATTCCAGAAACCCCAATTCCCCATCGCCAAGGCTTCAAGGCTCCGGTAAAAACAACCGCTTATTCTTAAGCCGATAGTTAGTATCTTATTCATCCGCTGCCGAACCAGGCCGTTGGCCGGGCCGCTTCCTCCAACCAATTCTCACCCGTTGAACCTCCTTTCCAACCTGCCTTTTTCGTGGCGCCGGCTGCTGGCCTTCCTCCTACTGGCCGGCGTGGCCGGCTGCGCCCCCGCCGCGCACGAGCCGGCGTACCGGATTGGGTTTTCGCAGTGCAACACCGACGATGCCTGGCGCCAGGCCATGCTGGCTGGGATGGAAAAGGAGCTGAGCATCCACCCGAACGTGCATTTCCAGATGCTGGACGCTCGCAACAACAGCGACTTGCAGCGGCGGCAGGTGCGGGAATTAATCCGGCAGCGTGTGGACTTGCTGATTATTTCGCCCAACCAGTCGGGCCCGCTCACCGCCCTGGCCGAGGCCGCCTACAACCAGGGCATTCCGGTGGTCGTCCTCGACCGGCGCACCACGTCGCGCCTGTACACGGCCTACGTGGGCGGCAACAACCAGGAAGTGGGCCGCCGGGCCGGCCACTACGCCGCGCAGCTGCTGCGCCAGCGCGGCCAGGTGCTGGAAATTCTGGGCATGCCCGGTTCGTCGCCGGCCGCCGACCGCGACCTGGGCTTTCAGCAGGCCCTGGCCGAGCACCCCGAGCTGCAGCTCGTGGCCAAGCTCCAGGCCAATTGGCAGCCGGCCTCGGTGCTGCAGCGCCTGCCGGCCGTGCTGCGCGCCCACCCCGAGACGGACCTGATTTTCGCCCACAACGACCCCATGGCGCAGGCCGCCTACCAAGTGGCGCGGCAGCTGGGCCGGGACCAGCACATCCGCATCATTGGCGTGGACGGCCTCCCGGGGCCCGGCAACGGCTTGCAACTGGTGGAGGACGGGGCCCTGAAAGCCACGCTGCTCTACCCCACCGGCGGCGAAGAAGCCATTCGCACGGCGCTGCGCATCCTGCAGGACGAGCCTTTTGAGAAGGACAACATTTTGAGCACCATGGTGATTGACTCGACCAATGTGGGCACCATGCGCACCCAGACCGAGCAGCTGGCCACGCAGCGGCAGGACATCCGCTACCAGCAGCAGCGGCTGCGGGAGCAGATGCGCCGGTACGCCAGCCAGAAAACCACCGTGTACCTGCTGCTGGCCAGCCTGTTGGTGGCCGTGCTGCTGGGGGCGCTGGCGTGGCGCTCGTCGCGCAACAACCGCCGCATCCGGCGCATGGTGGAGGAGCAGAACGCCGAAATCCGCCTGCAGCGCAACCAAATCGAGCAGCTGGCCGAAGACGCCCGCCGCTCGTCAGAGGCCAAGCTGCGCTTTTTCACCAATTTCTCGCACGAGCTGCGCACCCCGCTCACCCTCATCCTGGGCCCGGTGGAGGACCTGCTCACCAGCCCGGCCGAGCTGGCGCCGGCGCAGCGCCACGACCTGAAGCTGGTGCGCCGCAACACCCAGCGCCTGCTCCAACTGGTGAACCAGCTCCTGGATTTCCGCAAAATTGACGTGGGCAAGATGGCCGTGCGCGCCACCAAGAGCAACCTGGTGGCGTTTGTGCGCGAGCTCATGGACGTGTTTGAAAAAACCGCCCGCCGACGAAACATCACCTTTCGGTTTTTGCCCGCCGAGCCGGTGATTAACCTGTGGTTCGACGGGGACATCTTGGACAAGGTGTTTTCCAACCTGCTGTCCAACGCCTTCAAGTACACCGCCGACGGCGGGCAGGTGACGGTGAGCCTGCAGCGCGGGCCGGCCGCCAACACCGTGCGGGTGAGCGTGGAAGACAACGGGCGGGGCATTGCCGAGGCCGACCAGCCGCACATCCTGGGCTGGTTTTTTCAGGGCAGCCAGCCGTCGGCCAACGGCTCGGGCCTGGGGCTGGCGCTGGCCGACGGCCTCACCCGGCTGCACGAGGGCACGCTGTCGTTTCGCAGCCAGCCCGGCCACGGCAGCACCTTCGAAGTGACCCTGCCCCTGGCCAAGCCGGCCACGTTCCTCGACGCGGCGCCGGCGCCGCTCTACACGCCCTCCACGGCCCACGCCCTGGACGACGAGCCCCTGGAGCTGCCCGCCGAAGTTGCCCCGGCCCGCACCGACGCCACGGTGCTGGTGATTGAAGACCACGAGGAGGTACGCAACTTCCTGGTGCAGAAGCTCCAGCCCCACTTCCAGGTGAGCACGGCCGCGGACGGGGCCGCGGGCCTGCGCCTGGCCGGCGAAACCATCCCCGACGTGATAGTGTGCGACGTGAGCCTGCCCGAGCTCACGGGCCTGGAGGTGGCCGTGGCCCTGAAGGGCGACTGGCGCACCTCGCACATTCCGCTGGTGCTGCTCACGGCCCGCGACGCGCCCGAGCAGCAGATTGAGGGCGTGCAAGCCGGCGCCGACCTCTACCTCACCAAGCCCTTCAACCCCACCTTTTTGCTCGAAAGCCTGCGCACCCTGCTGCGCAACCGCGACCAGCAGCGCGAGCACTTCCGGCGGGAGCTGAGCGTGGACACTGCCACCGTGGCCCCGCAGCGCGTGGACCAGAAATTCCTGGCCGACCTCACCGCCATCATCGAAGCCAACCTGGACCGGCCCGCCCTGAGCGTCGACGACATTGCCCGCAGCCTGGGCGTGTCGCAGATGCAGCTCTACCGGAAGGTGAAAGCCCTGCTGGGCACGGGCGTCACGGACTACATCCAGAGCCTGCGCCTGACCAAAGCCCGGCAGCTGCTGCTGCACGAGGGCAGCGCCATTGCCCAGGTGGCCTACCAAACCGGCTTTTCCTCGCCCTCCTACTTCGCCACCCTCTTCAAGGGCAAGTACCAGGTGTCGCCTTCCGAGTACAAAGCCCTGCACACGCCAACCCACCACTGATGGAATTTTGCAAGCTGTGTCGGATTACTGATAAATCATTAACAGTAATCAAAGAGGCGTAATGTGTTAACATGCATTATTAAAGCGGGTTATGATTTAATAACGCCTTTGCAGGAATCCTGCAAGGATTTGAAGAAAAGGAGCAGGTCATTACCGCGAAACAAGGTCACATTTGGGAAACGTTCTCGCAACATTTCCCATGGTTCAGCGCAAAGTTCTCTTCTGGTCCATCGTCACGGCCCTGGGAGGGTTCCTGTTTGGGTTCGACACGGCCGTGATTTCGGGCGCTGAAAAAGCCATTCAGCAGCTGTGGCGGCTCAACGCGGTGGAGCACGGGTTCACCATTTCCATCGCGCTGTTCGGCACGGTGCTGGGCGCCGTGTTCGGCGGCATCCCGTCGGATAAGCTGGGGCGGCGGCAAACCCTGCGGTGGATTGCGGTGCTCTACCTGGTGTCGGCGGTGGGGGCGGCGCTGGCCCCGAGCTGGGTGCCGTTCATGGTGTTCCGCTTCCTGGGTGGGCTGGGGGTGGGCGCTTCGTCGGTCACGGCCCCGCTCTACATCTCCGAGATTTCGCCGGCCGAGTCGCGGGGCAAGCTCGTGGGCTTGTTTCAGTTCAACATCGTCTTCGGCATCCTCATCGCCTACCTCTCCAACTACCTGTTGGCCAACGTGGGCGACCACTCCTGGCGATTCATGCTGGGCGTGCAGGCCGTTCCCTCGGTCGCCTTCCTGCTGTTCCTGTTTCGGGTGCCCGAAAGCCCGCGCTGGCTGCTGCTGCACGGCCGCCTGGCCGAAGGCCGGGAGGTGCTGCGCATCATCAGCCCCGCCACGGTGGAGGCCGACGTGGCCGCCATCCTCACCGCGCAGTCGCTGGCCAGCCGGCAGAGCGAGTCGCTCTGGGCCGCGCAGTACCGCACGCCGGTGCTGCTGGCCGTGGCCTTCGCCTTCTTCAACCAGGTGTCGGGCATCAACGCCATCATTTACTACGCCCCGCGCATCTTCGAGATGACCGGGCTGGGGCAGGGCGCGGCGCTGCTCTCGTCGGCGGGCATCGGGCTGGTCAACTTCGCTTTCACGCTGCTGGGCGTCAACGTCATCGACCGGTTTGGGCGGCGCACGCTCATGCTCGTCGGCTCGGTGGGGCTCATCGCCACGCTGGCGCTGGTGGCGCGGGCCTTCTACGCGGCGCAGTTCGGGGGCGTGCTCGTGCCGGTGCTGCTGTTCGTGTACATCGCCTTTTTTGCCTTCTCGCAGGGGGCCGTCATCTGGGTGTTCATCTCCGAGATTTTCCCCAACGCCGTGCGGGCCAAGGGGCAGGCGCTGGGTTCGAGTACGCACTGGGTGATGGCCACGGTCATCGCCTTCACCTTCCCCTACTTCGCCGAGCACCTGGGCGGCGGGCACACCTTCGCCTTTTTCTGCGCCATGATGGTGCTGCAGTTCCTGTTTGTGCTGCGCTTCATGCCCGAAACCAAGGGCATGAGCCTGGAGCAAGTTGATAAAACCCTGGTCATGCACTGATTGGCAATATTTTACGGCAGCCCGTGCTGCTATAAACCATTAACCACTGACCGTTAACCACTACTCAGATGCCCATTGCCTGCTTCGGAGAAATGCTGTGGGACGTGCTGCCGACGGGCAAGCAGCCCGGGGGCGCGCCCCTCAACGTGGCCGTGCACCTGCACAACTTTGGCCTGGACGCGCAGCTCATCAGCCGGGTGGGCCGCGACGATTTGGGCACCGAGCTGCTGGCCTTCGTCGAAGCCCAGGGCGTGAGCACCCGCTACGTGCAGCGCGGCGAAACCCACCTGACCGGAGTAGTGAAGGCCAACGTGCGCGACAGCATGGAAGTGACTTACCAGATTGTGAAGCCCGTGGCCTGGGACTACATTCAGTACAACGACGCGCTGCGCCAGCTGGTGGAAGCTTCCGAAGCCTTCGTGTTTGGCAGCCTGGCCGCCCGGCACTCGCCCTCGCGCGAGACGCTGTACCGCCTGCTGCAGCGGGCCCCGCTCAAGGTGTTCGACGTGAACTTGCGGCCCCCGCACTACTCGCGCGACGTGGTGACCTACTTGCTGCGGCAGGCCGACATCGTGAAGCTCAACCACCACGAGCTGGCCGAAATCATGGGCTGGTTCGGGGTGAGCCCGGACGAAGAAACCGCTTTGCGCTGGCTGGCCGAGCGGTTTCATTTGCAAGCCGTGTGCGTCACGAAAGGGGCCGACGGGGCGGTGCTGTGGGTGGAGCAGCAGCTGCACAGCAGCCCCGGCATCGCGGTGCGGGTGCAGGACACCATCGGCAGCGGCGACGCTTTTCTAGCGGCGCTGCTCCGGGGCTGGCTGGCCGGCCAACCCCCGGCCGACTACCTGGCCTTTGCCTGCGCGGCCGGCTCGCTGGTGGCGAGCTGCCAGGGCGCGACACCAGTTATTTCCGAAGCACAGGTGCAAGCCCTGGCCGCCGCTTAGTCATTTTTTGATGTGCTGATGTGCTGAAGCGCTGAAGCGCTGAGTGTAAATAAACAATTACACGGCACTTGCACGCCTTTTACTCGGTATCAGCCCATTAAGACAATAGCACATCAGCACATCTGCCCCCCGCTTACCGCCCGCATGAAAACCGCTTTTCTCTTCGCTTTAATCCTGCTTGGCGGCCCCGGCAGCCCGGCGCAGGTGCCCGCGCCCGACCCCTACCGGCCGGTGTACCACTTCACGGCGCCCAAAAACTGGATTAACGATGCGAACGGACTGATTTACAGCAACGGGCAGTACCAGCTTTTTTACCAGTACAACCCCCTCAGCGCCAACCCCGGCCATCTGAGCTGGGGCCACGCCACCAGCCCCGACCTGCTGCGCTGGACGCCGCAGCCCGTGGCCCTCACCGAGTACGCGAACCCGGACGGCAGCAACACGATGATATTCTCGGGCAGCGCCGTGGCCGACAAGGACAACACCTCGGGCCTGTTCCCGAAGGGCCAGACCGACGGGTTGGTGGCCTTTTACACCGGCCACGTGGAGCGGCCGGGCGTGGTGCTCGCCCAGCACCAGAACCTGGCCTTCAGCCTCGACCACGGCCTGACCTGGCAGCGCTACGCCCAGAACCCGGTGCTCGACATCAACAGCAAGGAATTCCGCGACCCCAAGGTGTTCTGGCACGCGCCCCAGCAGAAGTGGGTGATGGCCACCGTGAAGGCCGACCGCCAGCAGGTGTACTTCTACGAGTCGAAGAATCTGAAGCAGTGGACCTTCCTGAGCCGCTGGGGCCGCGCCGGCAACACGGTGCGGGAGTGGGAATGCCCCGACCTGTTTGAGCTGCCCGCGCCGGGCGGCGGCACCAAGTGGGTGCTGCTGATTTCGGCCGGCAACCCCACCGAGCAGTTCCGGGGCCAGCAGTATTTCCTGGGCAGCTTCGACGGCACGGCCTTTGTGCCCGACCAGGCCTACGACGAGCCCGCCTACCTGGACTTTGGCAAGGACTTTTTCGCCGGCGTCACCTTCAACGACGCGCCGGGCAACCGCCGCATCCTGGTGGGCTGGACCAACGACTGGGCCTACGCCCGCGACGTGCCCACCGGCGACGGCTGGCGCGGCAACTTCGCCGTGCCCCGCGAGCTGAGCCTGCGCCGCACGGCCCAGGGCCTGGCGCTGGTGCAGGTGCCCGTGCCCGAGCTGCGCACCCTCGGCAAGGAAACCCTCGCCCTGAAGGCCCGGGCGCTCAAGCCCGGCCCGGCGGGCTACGAGGTGCCCTTCCGGGGCGAGTCGTACGACCTGGAGCTGACCCTGAAGCCCGGCCCGGCCAAGCTGCTCACCCTGAACGTGCTGCAGAGCGACGCGGAGCGCACGACGCTGCGCTACGACGTGGCCCGGGAGGAGCTGACGCTGGACCGCACCCAGTCGGGCAACGTGGGCTTCCACCCGCTATTTGCCAGCACGCTCGAAACGGCCCGGGTGCCCCTGCAAAACGGGCTGCTGCAACTGCGGCTGCTGGTGGACAAGTCGGTGGTGGAAGTGTTTGCGCAAGGCGGCGAAACCACCCTGACCGACCTGGTTTTTCCGCGGCAGCACGCCGGCCGCATCAGCCTGACCGCCGACGGCGGGGCCGCCCAAATCACCGCCCTGCGCCTCACCAACCTCAGCCAACCGCTCGCGCCTTAGTCGCGGAGCACGGCCCGCTTTCACTTTTTCTCTCCCCTAATCCCCTTTCCCATGCTAATCTTTTCCCAATTCCCACCCGGGGCAGGGCCTTGACGGAGGCCACTGCTCCACCGACCCAGGCGGATTTTCCCCGACCACGCAACCTCGCCAAATCCGGCGGGGCAGGCCGCGAAGCAGGTTTCGCGTGCTTGGCAAACTGCGTTTTTTACTGATTTCCACTCGGCCCAATAGCACCGGCCGCCGCGTTTGTTCCGAAAACGATTGCGGCAGTTTCGCTCAATGCCGAGTGTGCTCAAGTTTCCCACCATTTCATTTTTTCACTCATGACAAACAACTGGTACACACGGTACAAATCAGCAGAGCCGGCAGCAGCTGCCCCGGTGGGCAGAAGCCGGCCCGCGCTGCTCAGGGTGCTGGCGCTCGGCATTCTGTCCATACTCTTGCCCCTGCTGAGCCAGGCGCAAGCCAATCGCGCCGTTTCCGGCAAGGTGACGGACGCGCAGTCTGCGGGGCTGCCCGGGGTCACGGTCCTCGTGCCCGGCTCCACGGTCGGCACCAGCACCGGGGCCGATGGCTCGTTCCAACTGCAGGTGCCCGAGGCCGCGACGACGCTGACCTTATCATTCGTGGGCTACGCCACGCAACAGGTTGACATCACTGGCAAAACCACCGTGCAGGTGGCGATGAAGGAAGACGCCCAGGGGTTGGGCGAGGTGGTGGTGGTCGGCTACGGCACGGCCCGTAAGCAGGACGTGACCGGGGCCGTCGCGGTCCTTGGCGAGAAGGACTTCAACCGGGGCACCTTCACTTCCCCCGACCAATTGCTGCAGGGCCGCGTATCGGGCGTGCAGGTGAGCAACAACAGCGGCCAGCCCGGCGGGCCAGCCACTATCCGCATCCGGGGCAACTCGGCCGTGACGGGCACGGGTCAGCCGCTATACGTGGTGGATGGCGTGCCGCTCGACGGCCGCACGGCCCGGCCCGGCATAGGCGCTGCTGGCACCCAAGCGGCTAGCACCGACATCGGTGCTGGGGCCGACAGCAACCCGCTTAACTTCCTCAACCCCGACGACATCGAAACCTTCACTGTGCTCAAAGACGCCTCGGCCACGGCCATCTATGGCTCGCGAGCGGCGTATGGTGTGGTGCTCATCACCACGAAAAAAGGCAAGACGGGCGCCCCAGTGCTCAGTGTTGGCGCCTCGACCGGCTTCTCGACGCTGCTGCGCCGGCCCGAATTCCTCGACGCCGGCCAGTACCGGCAGGCCATCACGTACTACAATGTGCCTAGCAGCGGCCCAGTCGGCAGCTCCGGCAATCCTGACAAAGGTGGCGACGTGGATGCCCTGGATGAGATTCTGCGCACTGGCTCCCTCCAGAACTACAACGTGTCCATGAGCGGAGGCGGCGAAACCGGCCGCTACCGCCTCTCGCTGGGCTACCTCGACCAGGACGGCATCGTGCGCAAAACCGGCTTCAAGAAATATAGCGCCAACCTCTCGACCAACCTCCAGTTTCTGGAGAGCAAGAAGCTGGGCGTGGACGTGAACATCGCCACCAGTCAGTTTCGGGAAGAACTGGCCAACATCACCACCGATGCGGGCTTCCGGGGCAGCCTCATCGGGCAGGCCTTGCAGTGGAACCCCACGCAATCCCTGCGCAACCCCGATGGCTCGCTCTTCATTCAGCCCGGCGACGTGGTCAACCCTCTCGCGGCCCAGGAGCTGTACGACGACAACTCGCGGGTTAACACGGTGCTAGCCAGCATCGCGCCCTCGTATAAGTTTACCGACTGGCTCAACTACCGCCTGCTGCTGAGCGTGAACTACAACAGCGGCGAGCGGCGTACGGCCATCGACCAGCGCCTGATTAACCTTCCGGGCATCCGGGACCAGGGCTTTGCCAACATCAGCAACAGCGAGCTGTCCACGCAGCAAATCGTTCACACGCTCAACTTCAACAAGGCCGTTGTTGCCGACCTGAACCTGAATGCGGTGCTGGGTTACGAGTACACGAACTTTATCAATAAGGGCTCCAGCCTGAGCGGGTTTGGCAATGCGGCGGCGGGCGGCTTTGGCAGCTTGGGCCTCGACTACACCGACTACATTCAGACGACGGCGGTTGGTAACCGCAGCATTCGTTCGTTCAACGACCCCACCTATGAGCTGCAATCCTTTTTCGGTCGGGCTATTTTCAACTATAAGGACCGCTACGTGCTGACCGGCACGCTGCGCCGCGACGAGAGCAGCAAGTTTGGCGCCAACAACCGGGTGGGTTATTTCCCCTCTTTCGCCGCGGCGTGGGACTTAAGCCGGGAATCCTTCTTCCCGACCGAGCAGCTCACCCAGCTCAAGCTACGGGCCGGCTACGGCCTGACCGGCAATCAGGAATTCCCGGCCGGAGCGGCCGTGGACCGTTTCGAAGTGCGCGACAACGGAGAACAGCGGCCCCTCAACAGCCGCAACGAGGACCTGAAGTGGCAGTCGGACCGCCAGTTCAACGTCGGCATCGACATCGGGGCGTTCAACAACCGTCTCACCTTCTCGGCCGATTATTTCAATAAAACCACCACCGACATCTTATTTCCCACCATCCCTGGCCGGCCTTCTCCGCAGTTCCAGGCCATTTTCTGGGACAACCTTGACGGCAAGATTGTGAACAAAGGTGTTGAAATGGCGGTGAACACGACGCTGCTGAGCAACGAGAAAGCCGAAGTGAGTTTCAATGCCAACGCCACGTTCATTCGCAACGAGGTAAAAGATTTGGTGGGCCCCGAAATTATTACCGGCGCCATCAACGGGCAAGGACTGTCGGGCGCTACCGCTCAGCTCATCACCAACGGCTATCCCATCAACGCCTTTTTCCTGCCCCAATACAACGGCCTTGACGACCGGGGGATTTCCAACCCCTTTGGGCCTGCCGCCTATGCCAGCAGCCCCAACCCCCGCACGCTGCTGGGCTTTGGCCTCAACGCCCGATACAGCAAGCTTTCTCTGGTGGCAAACATGACCGGGGTGTTTGGCCAGTACATCTACAACAACACGCTGAACGCCGTGGGTGCGGTGGGCGGGATTGGAGCAGGCAAAAATATTGCGGTATCCACGTTTGAAAACCCCGTCAAAGAAGCGCCCGGCAACGCGGGGGCAGCCTCGACGCGCTACCTGGAAAAAGGCGACTTCCTGAAGATGTCCAACCTCACGCTTTCCTACGCCTTGGGCGACGTGGCCGGCTTCATGAAGGGGGCCCGCGTGTACGCCACGGGCCAGAACTTATTCGTTATCACCGACTATGACGGGTTTGACCCGGAAGTCAACACCGTTAAAACCGGGGATAACAAAGTGCCCTCCGTTGGTATTGACTATTTGCCCTACCCCAGCGCCCGCACCTTCACGTTCGGCGTCAACTTCAATCTGTAACTTCTAACTCATCCCCACCATGAAATACACTAAGATTGCATGTGCGGTCGCCGTATTGAGCCTCCTCCAAGGGACTACGAGTTGCGAGCTAACCGAAAAACTGCAAGGTGAGCTGACGGCCGACCAAATTCCGAAAGGCGACCCGGCGGCCCTGCTCCAGGGTGTTTACAATGCCCAGCGCGAACCCATCCAGGGCCACGTTAGCGTGTTTGCGCTCCAGGAAGTATCCACCGATGCCCGCATCATGCCCACCCGCGGGCCGGACTGGGACGACAACGGCAAGTGGCGGCAGCTGTTTAACCACACCTGGGATGGCAACAACGAGCGGGTGCGCGATACCTTCAACCAACTCGAAGGCATCGAATATGCTGCCACCGACTTACTACGCTTCGACCCCACGGTGCAACAGGCGGCTGAATCCCGGTTCCTACGGGCTTGGGCTGAGTTCTTGCTGCTCGACCTGTACGACCAGGTGCTCTACCGAGAACCGGGTGAGCGGCTGAACAACCTGGCCAGGGTTCGCAAAGGCACCGAGGCGCTGACTTTCATTGTTAGCGAGCTCAACGCCATCCAGAAGGACTTGTCCGATGCCTCCGTCAGCAAGGCCACCAAGGACGCCGCCCGGGTGCTGCTCATGAAGTGCTACCTAAATAAGGGCGTGTACGCCAACCGCGCGGCCCCTACCTTCGCCGCAGCCGACATGAACCAGGTAATCACGCTGGCCGACGAGATAATCAACAGCGGCAAGTACTCGCTCACGCCCAATTACTTCGACAACTTCGCGCCCGACAACGGCGCCATTGGCCGGGAGAACATCTTCACCCAGGAAAATGCCTTCGGCAACGGCGGTCCCCTGCGCGATTTGTGGAAATTTGTGTCGCACTACAACATGCGGCCCGTGGACGGCTACAACGGACCGGCCGTGCCCGGCACTTTCTACGACCTGTTTGAGCCCACCGACAAGCGCCGGGGCGTGGCCTACGACGTTGCTGGCGGCCCTGCTAACCCCGGCCGGCGCATCAACGTGGGCTTCCTCATCGGCCAGCAATACAACTTGGTCACCGACGCTCCGCTCACCACACGAAGCGGGGCTCCGCTGGTGTTCACCAAAGACGTGAATCTCATTGAAACCGGTGCCGACCTTGAAGCCAAAGGAATCCGTCCCATCAAGTACCCCGTAGACTACGCGAGCGAAGCCAAAGGCGGCAACAGCAGCGAAAACGACCACGTGACTTTCCGACTGGCCGACGTGCTGCTGATGAAGGCCGAAGCCATCCTGCGGGGTGGCACGGCCACCAGCGCCGGCACATATGGGGCTACGCCGCTGGCCATCGTGAACGCGCTGCGCACCCACCCCTCGCGGGGGGCCAGCGCACTGCCCGCCCTCACGCTTGACATTCTAATTGACGAACGGGGCCGGGAGCTATACAGCGAGTCATGGCGGCGAAATGATTTGATACGGTTCGGCAAGTTCCTGGCGGCCCGCAAAGACAAGCCCCAGAGCGACCCGAAGTATCTCGTGTACCCGGTTCCGCAGCAGCAGGTGGCCATAAATTCCAACATCACCCAGAACCCCGGATACTAGGCTTGACCGAACCCCCGGTAGCGCATGAGCAGGCCGTTGGTTGCTGCCCGTCGGCAGCGGCCAGCGGCCTGTTTGCGTGCGGCCCGGTTCCCCAGACACTGATGAGAACGGCGAATACTTTTCGACTTGCCCTGCTGCTGCTGGCCGGCCTGGCCGCGGCGTGTAACCAGACCGCCACCACCGAAACGGCGACGACTGCCAGCGCGGTGGCCGCCCCCGACACCGCCGCCCTGGCCAAGCAGCCGGGCTGGTGGAAGGAAACCGTGGTGTACCAGCTCTACCCGCGCAGCTTCCAGGACAGCGACGGGGACGGCGAGGGCGACCTGCGCGGCATCATCGCCCGGCTCGACTACCTCAAAAGTTTGGGCGTGGGCACGGTGTGGCTCAACCCCATCTACGCCTCGCCCAACGACGACAGCGGCTACGACATTTCCGACTACCGCCGCATTCAGCCCGCTTTCGGCACCATGGCCGACTTCGATGCGCTGCTGAAAGGGCTGCACCAGCGCGGCATCAAGCTGGTGATGGACCTGGTGGTGAACCACAGCAGCGACGAGCACGCCTGGTTTAAGTCGGCGCGCAGCTCGCGCACCAGCCCCTACCGCGACTACTACCACTGGTGGCCCGCCGAAAAAGGCAAGCCCCCGCCCCGCTGGAGCTTCTTCGACGTGAACAGCGACGCCTGGCGCTACGACGCCGCTACCAACAGCTACTACCTGCACTACTTCTCGCGCAAGCAGCCCGACCTGAACTGGGAGAACCCCAAGCTGCGCCAGGAGATTTACGCCATGATGCGCTTCTGGCTCGACAAAGGCATCGACGGCTTTCGGCTGGATGCGTTTCAGTTTGCCTCCAAGGACCGCACGTTTCCGCCGCTGCCCGCCGGCTACGAGAAGAACATCATCAAATACTACGGCAACGGCCCGCACCTGCACGACTACCTCCAGGAGATGAACCGCGAGGTGCTGCGCCACTACAACGTGATGACCGTGGCCGAGGGCGCCGGCACCGGCCCCGCCGACGCCATGCTGTTCGTGGACCCCGCCCGCCGGGAGCTGAACATGGCCTACCACTTCGAGGGCATGGCCATCGGCCGGGGCCCGGACGGCTACCGGCTCACCGATTTTAAGCGCATCTACACCCGCTGGGACAGCGCCTTTGCCCGGAAGGGCTGGCTGTCGATTTACCTGGCCAACCACGACCAGCCCCGGATGCTGAGCAAGTTTGGCGACGACCGGCCGGCGTTTCGGGCGCCCGCGGCCAAGCTGCTCAACACCTTCGTGCTGACCATGCGCGGCACGCCCTACTGCTACTACGGCGACGAGCTGGGCATGAGCAACATCCGCTTCGACCACATCACGGACTACCGCGACGTGGAAACCCGCAACGGCTACCAGCGGGTGAAGAACCGGGGCGGCGACCTCACCGCCTTTCTGGCCCAGGCCAAGCGCACGGCCCGCGACAACGGCCGCACGCCCTTCCCGTGGACGGCCGCGGCCCAGGCCGGCTTCACCACCGGCACGCCCTGGCTCAAGCTGAACCCGAACTATCCCGTCATCAACGCGGCCGCCCAGGACTGGGACTCCGCTTCGGTGCTGAACCACTTCCGCCGGGCCACGGCCCTGCGCCGCCAGCGCCCGGTGCTGGTGCACGGCCAGTACCAACTGCTCGACGCGGCCAATCCGCACATCTACGCCTACACCCGCACGCTGGGCGCGGAGAAGGCGCTGGTCGTGCTCAACTTTACTTCTGAAAAGCACGCCTGGGCGCTGCCCGCCGGCCTGGCGCTGGGCGGCGCGCCCTGGCTCAACAACTATCCGACCTTCAGCCCGGCCGCGACGCTGGCCCTGCGGCCCTGGCAGGCGCTGGTGCTGCCGCTGCGCTGAGCAATGTTCAGCCGAGTGGCCTCACCCCCCGGCTCCCTCTCCGAGCGGAGAGGGGGAGCCGAACGACTTTCTTTTGCCACATGGCAGACTCAAACACCTGATTGCACCCGCGCCTCCGTGGCTCCCCCTCTCCAGCGGAGAGGGGGCCGGGGGGTGAGGCCACCCGGCCGAACGACCTATTCCCTTCCCACAATGCCTTCCTTGAAATCCTCGCTTCTTCCCTTCCTTGGCGCCTTATTCCTCTTGGCCTCCTCATGCCCCGCCGCCGCCCAGGCGCCCGACCCCTGGCGCATCAGCGCCGACCGGATTGACCCCAACAACTACTACGGCGTGACGGTGGCCAACGGGATGCTGGGCATTGTGTCGTCGCCCGAGCCGTTCAAGGTGAAGAGCGTGGTGCTGGCCGGGGCCTACGACCAGTACGGCCGGGGCCGGGTGAGCAATTTCTTGAACAGCTTCAACCTGCTGAATATGTACCTGGAAGTGGACGGCCGCCGCCTCTCGGCCCGGGACGCCACCAACTTCCGCCAGGAGCTAGACATGCAGCGGGCCGCCCTCACCACCACGTTTGACTACGCCGACAAGGCCACCATTAGCTACACGTACTACGCCCTGCGCCACCTGCCCTTCACGGTGCTGCTCGACGTGGCCATCACCGCCAAGAAGGACGTGGCCCTGGGCGCCGCCAGCGTGATGGAAGCCCCCGATGCGCTGCGCGACGCGCAGAACTACTACAACGAAATCGACCGGCCGCACGTCACGCTGAGTCTGCTCACGTCGTCGGCCCGGAGCCCCACAGGCAAGATGCAGCTGTGCGCGTCCACTACGTTTTTGTTTGGCGAAGGGCACGGGCAGGAGCCCAAGGTCATCCACGAGATGTGGGACAACAACATGCACCTGATGAAATTCAGCAAGGCCCTCAAGGCCGGGCAGACCTACAGCTACGCGGTGGCGGGCTCGTCCATCACCTCGGCCCACCACGCCGACCCGCTGAACGAAGCCGAGCGCATGACCATCTTCGCCCGGCTCGAAGGCAAGGAGCGGCTGCTGGCGTTTCACCACAAGGCCTGGGCTGATTTGTGGAAAAGCGACATCCAGATTGCGGGCGACGCCTCGGCTCAGCAGGCCCAGCAGGACGTGCACAGCATGTTGTACCACCTCTACAGCTTCTCGCGGGCGGGCACCGACTTCTCGCCTTCGCCCATGGGCTTGTCGGGCCTGGGCTACAACGGCCACGTGTTCTGGGACACCGACGTGTGGATGTTCCCGGCCCTGCTGGTGCTGCACCCGGACATTGCCAAGTCGCTGGTGGAGTACCGCTATCAGCGCCTGGAGCCGGCCCGGCGCAACGCCTTCGCCCACGGCTACCAGGGCGCCATGTACCCCTGGGAAAGCGCCGACACCGGCGTGGAGGAAACCCCCGTCTGGGCGCTGAGCGGCCCGTTTGAGCATCACATTTCGGCCTGCGTGGCGCTGGCCGCCTGGCAGTACTACTGCGTGAGCCAGGACCGGACCTGGCTGCGCGAGAAAGGCTACCCCATGCTGGCCGCCACCGCCGACTTCTGGGCCAGCCGGGTGGAGCGCAACGGCCCCGGCCGCTACGACATCAGGAACGTGGTGGCCGCCGACGAGTGGGCCGAGAACATCGACAACGACGCCTTCACCAACGCCGCCGCCCAGGTGAACCTGCAGAACGCCACGGCCGCCGCCAAGCTCCTCGGCCTGCGCGCCAACCCCGACTGGCTGCACGTGGCCCAGAACATTCCCATCCTGAAAATGGCCGACGGCGTGACCCGGGAGCACGCCACCTACAAGGGCGAGGGCATCAAGCAGGGCGACGTGAACCTGCTGGCCTACCCACTGAACGTCATCACGGCGCCCGCCCAAATCAAGAAGGACCTGGCCTACTACGAAACCCGGGTGCCCACCGAAGGCACGCCGGCCATGACCCAGGCCATTTTCGCGCTGCTCTACGCCCGCCTCGGCGACGCCGACAAGGCCAAGCTCTGGTTCAAGGATGCCTACGAGCCCAACCTGCTCCCGCCCTTCCGCGTCATCGCCGAAACCAAGGGCGGCACCAACCCCTACTTCGCCACCGGCGCGGGCGGCGTGCTGCAAGCCGTGCTCATGGGCTTCGGCGGGCTCAACATCACGCCCACCGGCATCACGCAAACCAAAAGCACCCTGCCCACCGGCTGGAAGTCGGTGAAAATTACCGGCGTGGGCACCCAGCAGAAAACGTATTCCACGGCGCGGTGAAACCGTGGGAGGGCGGGGTAGAGACGCATATTTGCGTCTCGTCGTTGAACAACTCGCGCTTGCACAATTCACTGGTGACGTTCAACGACTAGACGAAAATATGCTTCTCTACGACGGGTGCACGGACTCGGCAACCGCTTCAACCAATTGACCGGCCGGAGCTACTGCTTCGCTTCCGGGTAGCGGTTCAGCAGCCAGAGCAGCACGCCGTTGGTCCAGCCGAAGCCGTCCTGCAGCGGGTACTCGCCGCCGCCGGCCGCAGCGTTGGGGTTCACCACGTCGTATTTCTCCAGCAGCTTGCCGGTTTGGGTGAACACGCGGCCGTTCAGCGCCGTCCAGCGCCGGGCCACGGTGTCGGCCAGGGTAAGCTGGTTGTAGCGCGTAAGGCCCGCGATGGCCATCCACTGCAGCGGGGCCCAGGCGTTGGGGGCGTCCCACTGCTGGCCGCTGCGGGGCAGGGCGGTGACCAGCCCGCCGGGGCGCAGGAAGTCGCGCCGCAGGCCGGCGGCCACCTGCCGGGCCTGGGCGGCCGTGGCCACGCCCGTGGTCAGCGGGTACACCGCCGCCAGGGTGCGCTGTGCGGAGCGGCGCTGCTGCCGCCAGTTATAGTCCGCGAACCAGCCGGTGGGGGCGTCCCAGCAGTAGCGCAGGATGGCCTGGCGGCGGCTGGCCGCTTTTTGCCAAAACGCCTTGGCCAGTTCGGCTTTGCCCTGGCGCTCGTAGCCGCGGGCCAGGGTTTGCTCCAGACCGTAGAGCAAACAATTGAGGTCCACGGCCACGAGGTCGGTGGTGTGGATGGTGCCCAGCGTGCCGGCCGGCCCAAACCAGCGGCTGCTGAAGTCCCAGCCCGAGGCGGCGGCGGCACGCACGTGGCGGTAGAATTGCGCGGGTGGCTGCTTGCTGAGCTTGGCGGCGGCCACGTCTTCGGCGTAGGATTCTTCGCGGGGCTGGTCGCTGGCGTCCCAGTAGCGGTTCAGGACCTCGCCGGCGGGCAGGCGCACCACCGGGCCGGCGGCCGTGCCGGGCTTTAGGGCGTCGGCGCCGGCCATCCAGTAGCGGTATTCGCGCAGTAGCGGGGCCTGGTAGCGGGCGCGCACGCTGTCGCCTTGGGCCTTGGCCAGCAGCTCCACCATGCGGGCGAAGAAGGGCGGCTGCGAGCGGGTGAGGTAGTAGGTGCGGTTGCCGTTCGGGATGAAGCCGTAGCGGTTGACGAGGTAGGCGAAGTTGTCGACCATGTCGCGCACCAGGCCCACGCGGCGCGCTTCCACCAGGCCCAGCATGGTGAAGTACGAGTCCCAGTAGTACACCTCGCGGAAGCGACCGCCCGGCACCAGGTACGGGCGGGGCAGCGGCAGCAGCGAGGTTTCGGGCGCGGCCTCGGCGTCGGGCCGGCGCTGCAGCACCGTCCACAGCGTGTCGAGGTGGGCGCGCAGGCCGGCGGCCACGTTGCTGCGGTAGGTGTCGGTGCCCGCCACGGGCGCGTCGAAGTAAGTGCGCGCAAACGTCTGCAGGTCGAAATCAGCCTGGGTGTGCTGCGCCTGATAGGCCGCCCGGATGGTGCCCGCCGGGGCCTTGGGCAAGGCGTCCACGAAGGTCTTGCCGTCGGGGTACACCCGGCCCAGCTGCACGGCTTCGAACAGGCCGGGGTACAGTTGCCGGGGCGAGGGCGGCAGCGCCTGCCCGGTAGCGCTCTTGGCCAACAAGGCCAGTAGCGCCGTGAAAAGAAGTTTCCGCATGAGTGGGAAGGTGAGAAGAGTACTACCGCGCAAGTACGTACCATTGGGCGGTATTGGCGCCGGTGGCTGCTAATCCCACAAAGGCGCCAGGCAGCGCCGGTGCTTCCTGAAGCGCTGAGCTTTGCAGCGCAGCTGCAAGCCGCAATCTATCCACAAACAGCGCAAAAAGCTTAGTGGGAGACTATGGCACCCCGCGCCCCCGGCGGGCCTGCCGTTACGCACGTCCTTCCGGCGCAGTGGGGCGGATAGCCGCCCCTCGCCCACCTACGTCTCTGCCCAAACCACCCGTGCCCGCCGCTTTCAGCGCCGCTGATACTGATACGGCCGCGCTGGGCGGCGCGCTGGGCGCACTTACTGAATAGCTGGTGAATAGCCGGATGGCCAGGGTCGGCGGCCCGGCAGGCCTATTTAAAACAAGGCGCGAGGGTGTCACGCGCTACTTGGCGTACTCGTACACCGCGTAGGCCCAGGGCGCCAGCAGCCGGGGCTGGCTCGTTATTTTTTCGGCCTGGCCGGTGAATACGTTGCGCGGGCTACCCAGCAGCGTTTTGTCCGGCACGGCCACCGTTTGCGCCTGGGCCGACAAGTTCAATAATACCAGCACTTTGTGGCCGGCTTTCTCGCGCACGTAGGCGTACACGGCGCGCTCGTCGCCCACGCGCACTTTGCGAAAGCCGGCGTCGGCCGCCAGGGCCGGGCTGCGCTGGCGCAAGTCCAGCAGGGTTTGGTAAAAGGCTGCCCGCTGGTACTGGCCGAAGCCGATGGGGTCCTTGTCGAAAAACTGCAGCGCCCGCAGCGTCGGCTCCTCTTGCCCGCTGTAGATGAGGGGCAAGCTGCCGGCCATGGTCTGGCTGAACACGGCGAACGGGGCGTGCACCGCGCCCGGAAAGGTGCCAAAGTCGGCTTTGTTCCAGCTGTTTTCGTCGTGGTTGCTGGTGAAATAAAGTTGCAGCGTGGCGGGCAGGTAGCGGCGGCGCTGCTCCTGGTAAATGCTGTCGAGCACCGTGGCCGGGCGCTGGCCGCGGGCCACTTTCTCCATTTCATGAAACATGTGCCAAGGGTACACCGCGTCGAAGCCGCTGCGGGGCAGGTAGGCGCTGTCGCCCTCGGCCAGCATAAATAGGTCTTTGCCCTGCCTGAGCTGCGGAATGCACTTGCGCCAGAACGTCTCGGGCACGTTCCAGGCCACGTCGACACGGAAGCCGTCGATGTTCGTTTGCGTCACCCAGTAGCGCATGGCGGCAATCATGCTGTCCTGCATCACCGGGTTGCGGTAGTCGAGCTGGCGCACGTCGGCCCAGTCGAAAGCCACGGCGGGTTGGCCGGCCGGGTCCTTGACGAAAAAGTCGGGGTGCCGGGCCAGCCAGGGGTGGTCGGCCCCGGTGTGGTTGGGCACCCAGTCGATGAGCACGCGCATGCCGCGGGCGTGAATGGCCGCTACCAGCCGGTTCCAATCGGCCAGGGTGCCAAATTCCGGGTTGATTTTCGCGTAGTCCGCCACGGCGTAGTAGCTGCCCAGGCTGCCCTTGCGCCCCACCTGGCTGATGGGGCTCAGGGGCATGAACCACAGCGTTTCAACGCCCATGGCCTTGAGCCGGTCGAGGTGCCGGGCGAAGGCGTTGAGCGTGCCCTCGGGCGTGTACTGGCGCACGTTCACCTCGTACACGTTGCCGCGCAGCACCCAGGCCGGGTGGGTTACTTTCACCGGGGCCAGCGCCGGACGGGCCGCCTGCCCGCGGGCCGGGCCGGCGAAGAGCGCCGCCAGCAGCAGCGCAACTACCAATTTATTCATAGCAGCAAGGGGGGATAAATTCTGGCCCGGGGGCCGAAAAAGAATGGCCCCCGGGCCGTCTCCGCGAGGAGCACCCAGGGGCCGTTCGATGCAAAAAAGATTAGTTGAGTACCAGCTTGCGGATGGCAACCCGGTCGCCCACCCGCACCTTCACCAGATACGTGCCAGCGGCCAGGTCGCCGGTGTTCACGGTCAGCTCGTGAATGCCCGCGGCCTGGGGCTGGTTGAGCAGCGTGCGCGCGTTGCGGCCCACCAAATCCGTCACCGTCACGGCCACGGGCTGATTGGGGCCGAGCACGCGGTAGGAAACGGTGGATTGTCCCTGCGTTGGGTTCGGAAACACGCTCATGGCCACCACGGCCTCGTCGGCCGCCCGGGTAGCCAGCACCACGCTGAAGGAAGCCGCCTGCGTGCCAGCCAGGGCCGTGAAGTCGGGCTTAAAACCCAGGTTGGTGTTGCCGTTGCCGGGCACCTCGGGAATCACGTCCGACGACCAGAAGTAGTCGCCGCTGACGTAAGCCGCCAGCAGGCGCACGATGGACGCGCCCGTGGGCAGGCCCAGCGCCGCCCGGTCAAATTCGAATTCCACGGCCAGTGAGCCGGCTCCGCCGGCATTGGCGTTGCCCGGGTTGGTGGTGATGTTGCCGGTCGGCCCGAGGTAGGCCACCCGGGTGCCCGCAAACGGGGCGTAGGCGCCGGTGGTTTCGGTGGCCGGAATGGGGTTGGCGCTGCCGTCGGCCGGCACGGCGGCCCCGCCCCCGACGGATTTGGCCACGCCGGCCGTGGCCGAGGTGTACACCGCCGCTTGCACGTCGCCGCTGCCCGTGAGGGCAATGGCGGCGTCCACTTCCATTTCCATCTTGGTGCCGCCAATGCGCTTGTTGGGGTCGACCGGGTCAGTGCCGAACACGGTGGCGGTGGTCGGAATGGCGGGCAGCTCAGTGCCGACGGGCACGCCGGTGCGGCCGGGCAGGTCCAGGTAGAGCTGGAAATTGTTGCCGCCGGGCTCGATGGAGCCCGCCAGGCCCACGTACAGCTTCGTGCCCGTGTTGGCCCCGTACATCCGCAGTAGGCCGAAGAAGCCGAATCCCGCGTTGCCGACGTGCGGCGTGGTGAACGCGCCCAGCGACACGTACTTGCCGGCGCCGGTGCCGATTTCGTTGGCGTTGATGGTCCCGTCCAGGGTGATTTGCGCCTGGGCGCTCAGGCCGGTGACTAGCGTGGTAGCCACGGCCAGGGTAAGAATTTTTTTCATAAAAAAGGGAGGAATGGGTGAGTGAAAAAATGCCCGTGCGGGCGGTGAAAAAATACTAGCAAAGCGGGCCGGGCGACCACCAGGCCGCCCGGCCCGCGGGCTTACTCAATGGCTACTTTGGCGGTGTGGGTGGTGCCGCCGGCCGTGGCTTGCAGCAGGTAGAGGCCCGTGGCCAGGCCGGTCACGTCGAGGCGGGCCTGGCCGCCAGCCACGGGGGCGGCGCGGTCGAGCACCAGGCGGCCCTGCCCATCCAGCAGCCGCAGCCGAGCGGTGGGCGCCCCGGTGGGCAGCAGCAGCGTGAGCTCGCCCCGGCTGATGGGGTTGGGGTACACCACGAGCGGAGCTTTCGTGGCCGCGCCGTTGGTGGCCAGCGTGCTGCGGCCCCCGGGCACGGCCTGGAAGGTCCAGTGCCCGCTGTAGAACGAGGCGTCCACGGCGTAGCACTGGGCGAAGCCGGTCTGGTTTTCGACGTTCACGTAGGTGCCCTTCCACACGTTGCGGATGCGGGTGAAGCCGTCGTAGGGCTCCAGCACCCACTGGCCGCTGGTGAAATAATCGGGCAGGGTGGTGCTTTCGACAAAGGCCAATTGGCCCTCTACGTTCAGGTAGCGCCCGGTGCCCAGGTTGCGGATGCGCTGGTTGCCGTTGAAGCTCTCCAGTGTCCAGCGGTAGGCGGTGCCGGTGTTAGCGGCGGCGTATTTCACCTGCTGATTGTCGTCGTAGAGGTAGGTGCCCTTCCAGCGGTTGACGATGTAGTAGGACGTGACGCCCGTGGCCGTGGCCACGCTCACCTGCACCTGGTCGGTGGCTGATAAGGAGCCGTCGCTCACCGCTACCTGGAACACGTAAGTGCTGCCGTTGGTCAGCCCGCTCACCGTGGGCGTGGCGGTGGTGGCGTTGGCGATGGTGGCGGCCGGGCCGCTGAGCTTGGTCCAGGCGTAGGTTAGTGGGCTGCCCTCGGGGTCGGAGCTGGCAGCGGCCGTGAGCGTGGCCGAGGTGGTGCCGGCAGCTAGGCTTTGGTCGGGGCCGGCATTGGCCACGGGGGCTTGGTTGACCGGCGGCGCGGCCACCGTCACCTGCACTTGGTCGGTGGCCGAGAGCGAGCCGTCGCTCACGGATAGTTGGAACACGTAGGTGCTGCCGTTGGTCAGCCCGCTCACGGTGGGCGTGGCGGTGGTGGCGTTGGCGATGGTGGCGGCCGGACCGCTGAGCTTGGTCCAACTGTAGGTTAGCGGGCTGCCCTCGGGGTCGGCGGAGCCGGCGGCGGTGAGGGTGCTGCTGGTGGTACCGGCGGCCAGGCTCTGGTCCGGCCCGGCATTGGCGCTGGGGGCCTGGTTGCCGCTGGCCGGCGTGCCGAACGCCTGCAATTCATAAATGCTATAGCCGTAGGGCTGCGCCTTGCGGTAGCAGTAGATGGCCAGGTAGCGCCCAGTGAGGGCCACGGCTTGGTCGTCGACGCGGGCCTGGTTGGGCTTGCCAGTGAGGTTGAGCTTGGCCCAGGCGGCGTTGTTGGGGTCGGGCGCAATGTTGCTGTTCGACGCCATGATGTAGTAGGAGTCGGCGTTGGCATTCTCCCACGACACGCGCACCCGGCTCAGCGCGTAGCTGGCGCCCAGGTCCACCTTCAGCCACTCCACCTGGTCGGCATTGGCCGAGGGCGCGGTGGACCAGCGGCTGCTAAAGGAATTGTCGATGCCATCGACGGCCAAGCTGGGCGTGTAGGGCGTGCCGTTAAAGGTCTCGAAGCTGGAAGCCGAGGCGGCCTTGTTCAGCGCCAGGTTGGGCAGCGTCAGGGCCAGGGTGCCGGTGAGGGCCGGGCTGGTGCCGTTGGCACCGGCGGCTTCCACCCAGAAGTTGTAGGTGGTTTGGGTGCTCAGGCCGGTGGCGAGGTAGCTCGTGGCGTTGGCCGCGGTGGTGAAGTTGGGCGTGGCCGGCTTGGCGCCGCCCGTGGACCAGTAGATGCGGTAGCCGCTCTCGCGGCCCGAGTTGTCGGTCCAGCTCACGGCCGCCGAAGTCGGGCTGGCCTGGCTCAGATTCAAGCCGGTAGGCGCTTTCGGAATATCCGTCACTGTGGCCGTGAAGCTGCGGCTGAACGTGTTGACGCCCCCGTTGGCGGTGCCGCCGTTGTCGGTCACGGTCACCGTCACGGCCGAGGTGCCCACGGCCAGCGGCGCGAGGGTGAGCGTACCGGTGGCGTTGCACGAGGCGTAGGCCACGCTCGGTGCGCCCAGCACCGTGGCCGTGGCGCGGGTGGCAGCCACGGCCACCGTCTGCGAACAGAAGTTGCCGTCCGAGATGCCCGTCAGGCCCACGGCCCGGCTGCCGTCCTCGATGTTGAGGGTCTGGTTGGCCACGGCGTCGAGGGTGGGGGCGGCGTTGGGGCCGGCCGGGCCGTTGTTCAGCTTCAGCACGTAGAAGCCGTTGGCCGGAATGCTGGCGAAGGGCACCCAGCCGGAGATATTGCCGCCGCTCACCGTGACGGCGCCGGCCGTCTGGGCGGCGTTCAGCAAGTTGTTCAGCCCGTAGCTGCCGCCCGGAATGGCTGTGCCGCTCACCGACAGCGCCACGTTGTTCTGGGCCGCCGCGGCCAGGTTCAGCACCACGAACGTCACCTCCGAGCCGTAGGTCCGCATGTAGGCGTACACGCCGTTCGAGGTGGTGCTCACCGATTTGTAGCCGCCGCGCCGCAGCGAGGCCTCGGCCTTGCGGATGCGAATCAGGTCCTTGTACAAGGTCAGGAACGAGCCGGCCACGCCCTGCTGGCTCTGCACGTTGTAGGCGGCGAAGTCGCCGGCCGGCTCCCAGGGGTTGCCGGTGGTAAAGCCGCCGTTGGCGCCGTTGGTCCAGCGCATGGGGTCGCGGGCGTAGGCGTTGTTGCCGCCGCCGCCCACCTCGTCGCCGTAGTACACGAAGGGCACGCCGGGCGCCGTCAGCAGCCAGGCCGCGGCCACTTTAAGCTTAGCATCCTGATTGTTGGTGAGCCGGGCCTTGAGGCGCAGGGCCTTGTAGTTGCCGCCGGCCAGGTACAGGTCGTGGTTCGAGACGAACGTGCCGAACTGCAGGAAGGGATAGAAGGCCATCGACTCCTCCACCGGAGTTTGCAGCGCGGCCTTGCTCTCGCTGTTCAGCGCGTACTGCATCCCGTAGGCGATGTCGAACTGAAAGCCGATATCGAAGCCCTGATAAACGTACTTGGACGCCTCCGCCGCCGTCGACACCACGGGCGAGTTGGGGTCAAAAAGCCAGGTTTCGCCCACCGAAAAGGCGTCGGGGTTGGCGGCCTTGATGTGGTTGCGCCACTCGCGCCAGTAGGCGTAGGTGGCGGGCAGGCTGCGCTGGTCGCTCAGGCTCACGGCGTCGCCCCGCTCGTAGAGGAACATGGGCGCGTCGAGCCGGAAGCCGTCCACGCCGCGGCCCAGCCAGTAGCTGCTCACGTCCTTGATGGTGTTGCGCACCGAGCGGCTGTTGAAGTTCAGGTCGGGGGTTTTGGTGCCGTACTTGCCCCAGTAGTTGTTGAAGTTCGCATCGCTGTGGCCGACGGCATTCGTGCGCCAGGCCGAGCCGGGGTTGGTGGCCCGGAACACGTAGTAGTCATCGTACTTGCCCCCCGCGCCCTGCCGCGAACTCTGAAACCAGGGATGCTCGTCGGACGAGTGGTTGAACACCATGTCCAGAATCACCTTCATGCCGCGGGCGTGGGCGGCGGCCACGAACTGGTCAAAATCGGCCTGGGTCCCGATTTCGCCGATGATGCTCTTGTAGTCCTTCACCTGGTAGCCGCCGAAGAAGGGCTCCGAGGCGTCGTGCACCGGCATCACGTACAAGGCCGTCACGCCCAGGTCGGTGGTCGTGGCCGCGTTGCCGTCGTTTAGGTAGTCGAGCTTCTGGGTCATGCCCGGCAGGTCGCCGATGCCGTTGCCGTTGGTGTCGAAGTAGCTGCGCGGGTAAATCTGGTAGAACACCGCGTCGTTCCACCAGCCCAGGGCCGCGTCCACGGTCGTCACGGTCACGGTCAGGGTTTTGGCCACGGTGCTGCCGCTGGCGTTGGTGGCCGTCAGGTTCACGGTGTAAGTGCCGGGCGCGCCCCAGGTGCTGGTCGGGTTCTGGGCCGAGGAAGTAGCCGGGTTGCCGCCCTGAAACGTCCAGCTCCAGCCGGTGGCCGCGCCGCCCTCCGAGCTGTCATTAAAGCGCACCACTTCCCCCGGAATGGCTTTCGTGGTCGAGGCGAAGAACCGGGCGTAGGGATACGGCGGCAACTGGTCATTGAACCAGTCGGTGAGCACGTTGGCGGCGTTGGTCGGCTGCACCACGTACTTGCGGGCGGCCACCGTTTCGTTGGTCGGCGTGCCGCCCTGCGTGATGCGGTAGTTGTAGGTAAGCTGGGCATCGGCCGCGCCCGCGTTGGGCACGGTGGCGGAGTAGGTGCGGTCCCCGTCGGGGTCCGTCAGCACAATGCCGGTGCCCGAGAAGCTACCCAGCACGCGCACCTCGTCGGTGCCGGCCGTGAACTGCCCCTGCTGAATCCGGTACTGCAAATTCACGTTGAATACAACGTCCGCGGCGTGCGCGGCGCCCGCGCCCGTGCTCAGCAGCACGCACACGGCCCCCAGTACTTTGGCAACTGATTTTTTCATAGCGGTGGGATTTTGGTGAAAAATGAAGGCGGGCAAGGGCGCTGAAGCGCGGGCAAAGGCGTGGCTGCCAGGCTTCAAAATGAAGCTGCGAAAGCACTGTTTCAGCAAAAATTGCCATCGGCGAACCTCACCCCCGGCCCATCTCCCGTGGAGAGGGGAGCCTGACGATTTCGGTACTGTTCGTCAGGCTCCCCCTCTTTTTTGGAGAGGGGGCCGGGGGGTGAGGTCACTGCGAACGCCAGATGGCGTAGCCGTGGGCCGGCAGCGTGAGCGTGGGAGAGTTGGCGACGGGCTGCCCGGTGAGGGCGTTGGTCCAGGAAGTGGCCGGCCAGGCGGCGGGCACGGCGAGGGTGACGGGCTGGGCGCGCACGTTCACCAGCACGGCCACCCGCTGCGGGCCCGTGGCCCGGAGCACGGTCACCACATCGGGCGAGGTGCCGGCGGTGATGGTGCCGGTGCGCAGGGCGGGCAGCTCGTGGTAGAGCCGGAGCACGCGGCGGTAGAACGCGGTGGTGGCTGGCCGGGCGGTCCAGCTGATGGTCTGCTTCTCGAACAGGCTCAGCCGGGCCGGGTCGCCGGCCTCCTGCCCGTTGTAGATGAGCGGCGTGGCGCCGTAGGCCAGCGTGGCCACGTAGGCCGCCTCGGCCGCCGCGGGGCTGCCGAATATTTCCGGCGCCGGGCCCTCGGTGAAGCTGAAGTCGTGGTTGGTGGTGAAGCGCAGGCGGTAGCGGCCGGCCGGCGCGCCCTGCTGCTCGCGGGTGTGGGAGGCCGTCAGGGTCGGCACGCCGGCCCGCTGGTTGAAGACTTGCTTGAGCGCGTCGTAAAAATCCCAGCCGAAGTTCAACTTGAAGCCCGAGGCCAGGTGGCTGGCCTTGCCGCCCTCGGCCAGCAGAAACAGGTTGGGCCGCACCCGCTGCAGCGAGTCGATAGCTTCTTTCCAGAACGAATCGGGCACCATGTCCGCCGCGTCGCAGCGGAAGCCGTCCACGCCGTGGCGCTGCACCCAGAAGCGCATGGCCCGAATCATCTCGCGGCGCAGCTCGGGCCGGTCGTAGTTGAGGTCGGCCACGTCCTGCCACTCGGGCACAGGCGTTTGAATGACGCCCGCCGCGTTCTGCGTGTACCAGTCCTTGTGCTGCTGAATCCAGGCGTGGTCCCAGGCAGTGTGGTTGGCCACCCAGTCCAGAATCACGGTCAGGTTGCGCTGGTGGGCGGCGACCACCAGCCGGTCGAACGCGGCCAGGTCACCCAGGTCGGGGTTCGCGGCCAGGTAGTCGCGCACGGCGTAGGGCGAGCCCACCGAGCCCACCCGCTTCACCTGCCCGATGGGGTGAATGGGCATCAGCCAGAGCACGTTGGCGCCCAGGCTTTTTATCGAGTCCAGCCGCGGCAGCATCCCGTCGAACGTGCCGGCCGCGCTGAAGTCGCGCACGAAAGCTTCGTACACCACCGCGTCGGCCGGGGCCACCACGGGCCCCGCCGCGGGCGTGACCGGGGGCACCACCGGGGGCGTATCGGGCGGCCCGGGCACGTCCTCTTTGCAGGAGTGGCCCGCCATTGCCAGCGCCAGCAGCCCCAGCAGCAGCACGCGGCGCCCGAATACTTCAAATAACTTGTGCAATAAGTACATCAATGGAATGGATTTAACGGGTCAGATTTGATGGGTTGCGGGACGTGCCCCGCCTCGCGTTGCGTGGGGTTCTGAGGGCGGCGTCCACAGCGGGCTAGCCCCGCGTTTCGGCCTTAGAACCTATCCGAATAAGCTGTCATGCAGCTTATGCAGCTTATTTGGATAGGTTTTAGTAGCCCGGGTTCTGTACCAGCGTGGGGTTGGCCACAATGTCGGCGGAAGGAATTGGGTAGAGGTTGAAGGTGGCGGCGACGCCCTGCCCCGCCGGCGCCCCGCCTTTGTAGGGCCACAGGTAGCTGCCCGCCGTGAACTTGCCGAAGCGGATGAGGTCGGTGCGGCGGTGGCCTTCCCAGTACAGCTCCCGGGCGCGCTCGTCGAGGATGAAATCGGGCGCGGCCAGGTCGGCGGCCACGACGTGGCCCGCCGTGCCGCCGGCGGGGTTGCCGTAGGCGCGGTCGCGCAGGGCGTTCACGTAGGTCAGGGCCTGGCCGGGCGTGCCGCCGGTGCCGCCGCGCAGCACGGCCTCGGCGTACATCAGGTACACATCGGCGAGGCGGAACATCGGGAAGTCGGTGTCCACGAAGACGGCGTCGGAGCCGTTGGCCCCGGCGGCGGTCTTGTTCTTGTACTTCGTCACGGCGTAGCCGCTGGTGAAGGCGATGAGGGGCGCGGGGTTGTTGGCGCTAGGGGCCGGGATGTCCAGCGTCTGGCCCACGGTGAAAAACATGGCCCGCCGGTCAACGCTGCCGTTCACGGCCGGGAATAGCTGGGGCAGGTTTCGGCGGCTGCGGTTGCCGGCCCAGCCGCTGTTCACGCCAAAGCCGGTGCTCAGCATCCGGCCGCCCACGGCGGCGTGCACGAGGTAAGTGGTGCCGCCGTAGCTCTGCTGGGCCAGCCCGTCGCTGGTGATGGGGAAGATGATTTCGGTGGCCGCCACCCGGTCGTTGTCGGCCAGAAACAGGAGGCGGTACTCCGGGGCGAGGGTGTAGCCGGCGGCCAGCACCTTGTTGCAGTACGTGAGACAGTCGGTGTAGCGGGGCGTGCCCGTGTACACCTCCGCGTTGAGGTAGAGGGTGGCCAGCAGGGTCCAGGCGGCGCCCTGGTCGGCGTGGCCGTAGCCGGGCTGGCGCGGGGCCCCCAGGTCGGCCTCCAGGGCCGTCAGCTCGGTTTCGAGGTAGGCGAACAAATCGGCCCGCGCAATCTGCCGGGGCAGAAACTTGCCCGGCGCGTCGGCCTCCGTCACGAAGGGTACCGTGCCGAACAGGTCGAGGGCGTGGAAGTAAGCCAGCGCCCGCAGAAACCGCGCTTCGGCCCGGTACCGGCGGGCGTTGGCGGCGGCCGGCCCGGTAATGCCGCGGCGGCTGAGCTTGTCGTCGGTGGTTTCGCGGATGAACTCGTTGCAGAGGCTGACCTCGTAAAAAATGCGGTTGTAGGCGAACAGCACGTAGTTGTTGCCGGCGTTCCAGCTTATCTTGTTCAGGTCCTGGATGGGCACGTTGTTCCAGGCCACCACGGTTTCGTCGGTGGGCAGCTGCTGGAGCTTCCAGTAGGCGCGCAAGTAAGAGGCCTCGCCCTCGTCGCCGAAGTCCGACACGTCGGCCGAGCCCGTGCTGGTCTGGCCGGCCAGGTTGAAGCCCGCGTAGAGCTTGGCCAGCACCCGCAGGTAGTTGGCCGGGTCGCGGTACACGGTGTCGGTGTTCACTTCGTAGAAGGGTTCCCGGTCCAGGTCTTTCACGCAGGCCGTGGGGCCCAGCAGCAGCGCGGCCAGGGTACCAATGCGGAGGAAGGAAGGCGTTTGCATGGCAAGTAGGAAGGGTGGGTTAGTGAAATAGGGCGGGAATCGGGAGAAAACCAGAACGTCATGCGGAACGCAGCGCAGCGGAGAGAAGCATCTCGCGTGCGGTAGTAATTCTGCTGTTTGACGATTGAATTAGTGACTGCAAGCGAGATGCTTCTCTCCGCTGCGCTGCGTTCCGCATGACGTTCTGCATTATTAATCAAAAGCCCAGGTTGAGGCCCAGCGTGACGGTGCGGGGCAGGGGGTAAAAGTTGTTGTCGATGCCGTTGACCACTTCCGGGTTCAGGCCGGTGTAGCGGGTGAGCAGCAGCACGTTCTGGGCGGCCAGCGTGAGGCGCAGCGTGGAGCCTTCGCGCACCAGGGGCCCGAAATCGTAGCCCAGCGTCACGTTCTCGAAGCGCACGAAGCTCGCGTCCTGCACGTAGTAGTCGGACTTGTACTGCGGGTCCTTGAAGCCGGTGGCGTAGATGCTCGCCACGGTGCCCTGCACGTAGGGCAGGGCCGGGTAAATGGCGTTATAGGCCCCGCGGTCCGAATCAACGTTATTATACACGTAGTTGCCCACGTTGGAGCGCACCGTGAAGGCCAGGCTGGCCTTGGCGTAGCTCAGGTTGGAGCTGAAGCCCAGGATGGCCTTCGGCGCCGGCGACTGGTAGCGGTAGCGGTCCAGGTCATCGTTGTCGGATTGGCCGTTGCCGTTCAGGTCCTCGTACTGGCCTTCCGTCGGCTGCCCGTTTTCGTAGCGCTGCTTCTTCACGTAGAAGGAATTGGCCGCGTAGCCCACCGAGTTAATCTGAATCCGGCCGTTGGAGATGTCCCCCACCTCGGCCCCCAAGTACCCGGGGTCCTCCACCTGCAGCAGCTTGGTGATTTTGTTGCGGTTCAGGGTGGCGTTGAAGTTGACGCTCCAGTTCAGGCGCTCGCCGCGAACGGCGTTGTAATTAATGGCGAACTCCACGCCGCGGTTCTCCAAAGTGCCGATGTTGGTGAGCACCCGGTCGGACAGGTTGGTGCCGGCCGGCAGCGGAATCACGGCCAGCAAGTCCTTGGTCCGGCGCAGGTACACGTCGACGGAGCCGGTGAGGCGGTTGTCGAAGAAGCCGTAGTCCAGGCCGACGTTGTAGGTGGTGGTTTCCTCCCACTTCAGGTTGGCGTCGTAGGCGGCCGGGCGCAGGGTGAGGACGGTGTCCTGGCCGAGTATCTGCCGCACCGCGCCGTCGCCGGCGGCATACCGGGCCAGGTAGGGGTAGTCGGTGTCCGCCGCGCTGAAGATGTCCTGCTGCCCCGTGACGCCGTAGCCCAGCCGCAGCTTCAGGTCCGACACCGTCGGGGAGCCCTTCAGAAAGTTCTCCTGCCCCACCCGCCAGGCCACCGAGGCGGCCGGAAACAGCCCCCACTTGTTGCCCTCGGAAAAGTGCGACGAGCCGTCGTTGCGCAGCGTGGCCGTGAGCAGGTACCGGTCGTTGAAGGCGTAGTTCACGCGGCTATAAAAAGAAAGCAGCGTGTTCTGGGTTTTGAACGGGTTGCCCGCCAGCGCCCGGGGGTTGAACTTGGTGCCGTCGGCCGCCAGGCTGAAATAGAACGGGCGGTAGCGCAGAAAGTCCTGGTACGAGTAGCCGCCCAGCACCTCCAGCCGGTGGCGCTCGCTGAGCTGCCTGGTGTAGTTGAAGTAAAACTCCAGCAGCTTGTTGTCCTTTTCCTGCCGGTACTGGTTGTTGAGGCCCCGCACCGGGTAGGCCACGGCCGCCGCCGCGGGCACAAACACGGTCCCGTTGCTGCGCGAAATGTCGTAGCCCAGGTTCAGGTTGGCGTGCAGGTCGGGTAGGAAAGGCAGCCGGTAGTCGAACTGCACGTTGCCGATGCCGCGCAGCACCGTGCTCCGGTCGCGCTTGTCGTTGAGCAGGGCCACCGGGTTGCGGGGCGCCAGGTCGTAGGGCAGCGGCGCGGCAGTGCTGGGTGCCAGCCACTCAAAGTAGCCGTTGAATAAGTCGTTGCCGCTGTACACGGGTTGGCTGGGGGCAAACCGCGCGGCCCCGCCAATAGCGTCCTGGTCGGCAAAGCGGTAGTCGGCCCAGGCGCCCTTGGCGTTGAGGTCGATGCGCAGGTTGTCGTTCAGCAGGCGCGGGGTGAGGCTCAGCGCGGCCGTGTTGCGCTTGAGGTTGCCGGTGCGCAGGGTGCCGTCCTGGTCGAGGTAGCCCAGTGAGACGCGGAAAGGCACTTTTTTGACGCTGCCGGTCAGGCTCACGCTGTTGTCGGTGGTCCAGGCGGTTTGGTAGATTTCCTTTTGCCAGTCGGTGTTGGCGGTGCCCACGTAGTCGCGGGCGATGGCATCCAGCTTGTTCTCGGCAATGCCCCGGTCGATGAGCGTGCGGTAGGCGTCGCCGGTCAGCACGTCAATCCGGCCGTAGTTCTGCGAGCGCGCCACCTGCGTGTTAAAGTTCACCCGCAATTGGTCGCCGACCACCCCTTTCTTGGTGGTGATGAGGATAACCCCGTTCGAGGCCCGCGAGCCGTAGATGGCCGTGGCCGAGGCGTCTTTGAGAATGGTAAAGGTCTCGATGTCGTTCGGGTTGACCAGCGCCAGCGGGCTGCCGGCCCCGTCAATGCCCTGGTTGTCCACCGGCACCCCGTCGATGACGATGAGCGGGTCGTTGCTGGCGTTCAGCGACGAGCCCCCGCGGATGCGAATCACGCCCACCTCGCCGGGCGCGCCGCCCCCGGCCGTCACCTGCACCCCGGCCACCTTGCCCTGAATGAGCCGCTCGGGCGAAGTCACCTGGCCCTGCACGAAGTCGCGGGCGCTCACCGTGGCCACGGCGCCGGTCACGTCCTGGCGGCGCGCCGTGCCGTAGCCCACCACCACGGCTTCGCTCAACTCGGTGGCGCTGACCATCAGCGTGGCGTCGACGACGCTGTTCTGACCCGGCGTGCTGGTGAAGGGCCGGCGCAGCGTACTGTAGCCCACGAAGGAAATAACGAGCGTGCGCGGACCCTCGGGCACGTTGGCAATGACGAAAGTGCCGTCGGCGTTGGTGGCGCTGCCGAGCGTGGTGCCCTCCACCAGCACGGTCACGCCGGGCAGGCCGGCGCCTTTTTCGTCCAGCACCCGGCCGCTCACGGTGCCGTCGGCGGGCGGGACGGGACGGCCCGGGGCTTCGGGCGGCGCGGGCGCGGCCAGCCCCGTGGCCGGCCCCCGGCTGATGACCACCTGCCCTTGCAGCACCTCGAAGGCCAGGCCCAGCGGGGTGAGCAGTTGGGTGAGCACGGCGTCGAGCCGCTGCTTCTGCACCTGTAAGGTCACCCGCTGCCTGGTGTCGATGACCTTGGAGCTGTACACGAACTTGACGTCGGCCTGCTGGCCAATGCGTTGCAGCGCCGTTTTCAGTTCCTCGTTAGTGAGGTTGAGGCTAATGGACCGGTTCAGGATTGCCTGGGGCTGCCCGTGGCCCGCCTGGGCCCCGGGCACGACCAGCAGCAGCGCCCAGACCAGGCTTACGCAACGGACCAACCTGCCCAGCTTAACCCAATGGGGTAAGTTTTTAGCCATGTTTTCGTGGGAATTTTGTTGAGAAGAAACCGACACCGCCATCCGTCAGGGTAATTCGGTGGGCAAGAGGCCGGTGGAGGTGCGAACTCCGCCGGCTTTTTTTAAGC
The DNA here is from genome assembly GCF_031398885.1 of Hymenobacter sp. Classification (GTDB taxonomy): domain Bacteria; phylum Bacteroidota; class Bacteroidia; order Cytophagales; family Hymenobacteraceae; genus Hymenobacter. The sequence continues at coordinate 46,392 of NZ_JANNOD010000091.1, read as the reverse complement.
GTCGTAAGCAGCAGCAAATCAGGCCATGGGCAAGGAGAAAGGAATGGCTATTGGCAGCCCTGGCCGGTCACCACGACTTGCGCATCCAGCACTTCGTAGTTGGCCCGCACGGCTTTGCAAATCAGGTTCAGTTTTTCAAACAGGGGCTCGTCGCTGAGCGAGGCCGTGATGGGGCAGCTGCCCAGCGTGGCCTCGTCGTACACGATGTGGACGCCGTAGGCCCGCTCCAGCTGAGCAAACACCTGGCGAATGGGCGTTTCGGCGTATTCGAAGGAGGCCGCCCGGGGCGCGTGGGGCTGCAGCGCCGGCTGCGGCACCAGGGCCCGCAGCAGCTTGCGGTCGGCGACGCGGTAGGTGGCCTGCTGATTGGGCACGAGCACGAAGCCTTCCAGCTTGCGGGTCCGCGCCTGGGCGCGGGCCTCGGGGCCCACCCGCGGGTACACCGACACCCGGCCGGTTTTCACCTGCACCACCACCCCGGCCGCTTCGGGCCGGGCCCGCACCTCGAAGCTGGTGCCCAGCACCTTGGTCACGAGGTGCGCCGTGTTCACGAAAAAGGGCTGCTGCGCATTCTTCGCCACTTCAAAGAAGGCGTCCCCCCGCAGGTACACGGTGCGGGTGGCCCCCGCAAAGCGGGCCGGAAACGCCAGTCGGCTGTGCGGCCGCAGCAGCACGGAGCTGCCGTCGGGCAGGTTCACCAGGCGCGTGGTGGCACCGGCGTTCTGCTCCTCCCGCAGCGCACCCGCCCGCCGGGCCTGCTGCACCATGGCCGCGTAGGCATCGGTCGGCGCGGCGGCGCGGCGCCCCGACCACAGCTGCCAGCCGCCCAGCAAGGAAATCAGCAACACGGCCGCGGCGGCCCAGTACCAGGCCGTCCGCCGGGGCGGAATCAGGGTGGGCAGTGGGCGTTCCCGGGCCGCTATTTCCGCGAAAATGCGCTGCTTCAGGTCTATCTTTTCCCCCGTTGCCAGCCGCACCTGGGGCCACTGGGGCAGCGCGAGCAGGATGTGGCGGGCCAGCTCCACTTCGTCGCGCCGGAACGGGTACGTCGTCAGCCAGTTCTGCCAAAAGGCTTCGGCTTCCGCGTCGGGCCGAAGCACCCAGCGAACGAACAGCTCGTCCTGGGCCAGCTCTTCGGCGGAATATTGTAGGTAGTCGTAGCCGGACATCTGAGCGGCAGCCACCGCGCCGGGCCAAAATGCCGCGGCGGGGGCTGGTTACTACTCAAGAGCAAGCGGCCCGTTTTTTCTACCACGCCCGCCCCAAATTTTTTTTATTCCTCGGGTCCGACGCCGCATCCTGCGCGTATTTAAGCAGCCACCCAAAGCTGTAAAGACGCGCCCGCAACCACCCTCGCGTCGCAAGCCTTACGGCAGCAACAGCCACAACATCACCCCCAGCGTGAACGAGTTGCGCAGCTTCTGCAGGGCCCGGTACAGCAGGTTGGACACCGTTTGCTCGCTCACCTGGAGCAGGTCGGCAATTTCCCGGATTTTGAAGTTGTTGAAATACTTCAAATTGACAATTTCCTTTTCGCGGCCCGACAGGGTACCGAGCGAGGCCGTCAGCTTCAGGGTGCGGCGCTGCTCATCTTCGGTGGCCATCAGCTGCTGCTCAATGGACGGCTCGTGCTCAGCGGGGCGGGGCGGCCACTCCGGTCGCAGCCGGTGAACCGTGCTGGCTTTGAGCAGCTCCCGGCGCAGGCTGCGGTAGAGGTAAAACTTGACCGCCACTTCCGCAGCCAGGTTTTCCCGCCAGGCCCACAGTTGCACAAACACCGTTTGAATGGCGTCTTTCACCGCTTCGTCGTCGCCCGCAAGGTGGTGGCCGTAAGCGAACAGCTGCTGGGCATACCGGTCGAACAACGTGCCCAGCGCCTCCTGCTGCCCGGCTCTAAAAGCTTGCCACAGCGAGAGGTCCTCGCTGTATCGTTGCTCCTCATAAGATGCGGCGGGAGTGCTCACGCGCTGAAGAATGATTGTCAGGCCAAAACTGTGCGTAAGATAGTTGTTAAAGTTATGTAATCGTTACTCATCCCGCGTTGTTATTCAAGAGCAATACATCCCTGGCGGCCCGGTGATAACTCAATATACTTTGTGCTCGTAAACGAAAAAAGCCCCTAGCAGTGCGCTAAAGGCTTTTTTCGTGGCAACAGTTGGAATCGAACCAACGACACCAGCATTTTCAGTGCTGTGCTCTACCAACTGAGCTATGTTGCCGTTTACCCAAGGCAACTGGCGGCTTAGGGGACCGCAAAGGTACGAAACCAAAACAACGCCGCAAGATGTAGTGTAAAAAAAGCATCCCCGGTTCGCAAAGGCCCGGTAAAGTATTCGGCATGCCGAGTATATTAGCCTCCGCAAATCTTTTCGCTTCCTTACCTTTACCCGCATGTTGCAACCCCTCCTTTTCGCGCTGCTGCTCGTGGCGGCCTTTGGCTTTTTCGCGTGGCAAGTCCGGAAAATCCGCGCCAACATTCTCGTCGGGCGCGACCGGGACATGAGCGGCCACGCCGCCGAACGGTTCCGCAAAACCCTGCTCGTGGCCTTCGGGCAGCAGAAGATGTTCAAGCGCCTCACCCCGGCCCTGCTGCACCTCATCGTGTACGTGGGCTTTCTGGTGATTAACGTCGAGGTGCTGGAAATCGTGGTGGACGGCCTGTTTGGCACGCACCGCTTCCTCCAGTTTCTCGGGCCGGTGTACGACGTGCTGATGGCTACCAACGAAATCCTGGCCGCGCTGGTCATCGTGGCCGTGGCCGCGTTCTGGTGGCGCCGCAACCGCAACCCGCCGCTTAATCGCTTCAGCGGCCCCGAGTTGCGCCTGTGGCCCCGGCTCGACGCCAACATCATCCTTTACGTCGAGGTGGTGCTGATGGTGGCCCTGTTTTTCATGAACACCGCCGACCTCAAGCTGCACCAGATGGAGAGCCTGGACCTGCCCGGCGCTTTCCCCATCAGCAACCTGCTCACGGGCCTGCTGCCCACCGACGTGGGCACCCTAGAAGTGCTGGAGCGCATCGGCTGGTGGGCCCACATCACGGGCATCTTTCTGTTCCTGAATTACCTGCCCAGCTCGAAGCACTTCCACATCATCATGGCGTTTCCGGGGGTGTGGTACTCGCGCCTGGTGCCGCAGGGGCAGTTTTCGAACGTGGAAAGCATCACCCACGAAGTGAAGGCCATGATGGACCCGAGCTACGTGGTGCCCCCCGCCCCCACCGGCCCCGACGGCTCGGCCCTGGCCCCCACCGCTTTTGGCGTGAAGGACGTGGAGGACCTGCCCTGGACCAACCTGCTGGCCGCCTACTCCTGCACCGAGTGCGGCCGCTGCACTTCGGTGTGCCCGGCCAACCTGACGGGCAAGCTGCTCTCGCCGCGCAAAATCATCATGGACACCCGCGACCGGGTGGAGGAGAAGTACTACTCGCCCCTGATTTTCCAGCCCAATGTGTACGGCGCCGAAGCCAAGCACGAGCCCGTCACCGACCTGGCCAATGCCACGCTGCTGCGCGGCAAGGTAACGCCCGAAGAACTCTGGGCCTGCACCACCTGCAACGCCTGCGTGGAGAGCTGCCCGGTAAACATCAACCCGCTGGAAAGCATCATCGAAATGCGCCGCTTCCTGGTGCTGGAAGAGTCGGCGGCACCAAATTCCCTGAACGTCATGTTCTCCAACATCGAGAACAACGGCGCGCCGTGGGCCTTTTCGCCTTCGGACCGGTTTAACTGGGCCGAGGATTTGTATGCCGCCGAGAAGCAGCCGGCCGTAGTGCTGGCATAGCTGCAAACCAACAGACCGTCCAGAACGTCATGCAGAGCGCAGCACAGCATCTCGCGTGCCTTCACTAATCCTAATTTGTTGTTACGTCATTGATTGCTGCTGCGCGCGAGATGCTTCGGCAAGCTCAGCATGACGTTCCTTCTCAAGCATCTTCTGTTATGAATCCTGAAGTGAGCAAGCGCCAAATCAACGTGCCCGTCATGGCCGACCTGGCGGCCCGCAACGAGTCGCCCGAAATCCTGTTCTGGGTGGGCTGCGCCGGGGCGTTCGACGACCGGTACAAGCGCGTGACCCGCGCCTTCGTGCGCATTCTGGAGCACGTGGGCACCAACTACGCCGTGCTGGGCCTGGAAGAAAGCTGCACCGGCGACCCGGCCAAGCGCGCCGGCAACGAGTTCCTGTTTCAGATGCAGGCCATGACCAACATCACGACGCTGAATGGCTACGGCATCAAGAAAATCGTGACCGCCTGCCCGCACTGTTTCAACACCATTAAGAACGAGTACCCGGCGCTGGGCGGCGATTACGAGGTGATTCATCACAGCACGTATTTGCAGCAACTCATCAACGAGGGCAAGGTGGGCGTGAGCGGCGGCGAAAGCTTCAAGGGTCGCCGCATCACCTTCCACGACTCCTGCTACCTGGGCCGCGCCAACAACATCTACGAAGCCCCGCGCGACGTGCTGGCTGCCCTCGACGCCGATCTGGTGGAGATGAAGCGCAGCCGCGCCAACGGCCTGTGCTGCGGCGCCGGCGGCGCCCAGATGTGGAAGGAAGCCGAGCCGGGCAAGAAGGAAATCAACATCGAGCGCGCCGAGGAAGCCCTGGCCACCCTAAGTGGCCAGGCAGCGGCGCTGGCCAACCTGGGCGGCGTGGAAACCGAAACCACTGCCCCCGCCCCGCACGACCTGCAGGGCAGCATCATCGCCGTATCGTGCCCGTTTTGCATGACGATGATGAGCGACGGCGTGAAGAATAAGGAGCAGGAAAGCCGCGTGCAGGTGTTCGACCTGGCCGAGCTGGTGGCCTCGGCCGAGGGCATTAACGCCTAAATCACGGATTTTTCGGATTGTTCGCGGATTTCACGGATTTTGTAGACGTTTTTTTGCCTGAGGCAATTGTTGGGGGAATTTTGAGTTGTTACCAACGATTCACAAAAAGCCTGGCTCACGCCTTTGCCTAGTTCCTTAGAGTCGCTTTGGTCGCCCCTCTTTAGATTGTGCCGTTCACAAAATCCGTGAAATCCGCGAACAATCCGAAAAATCCGTGATTTATGTACGTCGCTTTCGACCAGCTCCCGCCCGAGGCCCGGGTGTGGATATACCAGGCCAGCCGCCCGCTCACCAGCGCCGAAATACTGGCCGCGCTGCCCGGCCTGGCCCGCTTTGCCGAGGAATGGACCAGTCACGGCCGCAGCCTGCGCGCCTCGGCGCAGTTCCTGCACCAGCAGTTTCTGATTATCGGACTCGACGAAGGCATTGCGGGCGCCAGTGGCTGCTCGATTGATGCCTCGGTGCGGTTTATTGGGCAGCTGGAGCAGCAGTTGGGGGCGGAGCTGCTGGAGAAGTCCCGGCTCGCTTTTCTGCGGGGCGGCACGGTCCAACTGCTCCGGCAGAGCGAGTTGAAGGCCGCGGTGGCAGCCGGCACGGTGGGCCCCGACACTTTTTATTTTGACAACACGTTAGCCACCAAGGGCGAGCTGGATACTCAATGGCCCCGGCCGGCGGGCCAAACCTGGCTGGCCCGCTACTTTGGGCAGGGAGCAAAAACCCCGCAGCCCGCGTAAATCCTGCCCGGACGTAGTATTATTGCTAACCAGAAAATGCCCGTTCGGGGACTCGCTTCAATGCCTACCTGCTCCACCCCACCCATGAGGAAACTACTGTTCATCTGCGCCGCGGCCGGCGCTGCTGCCTTGCTGAGCGGCTGCGCCGCAACGGGCGGCGCGAGCAAGGGCGACAAGCTGTTCGACCGGGGGCAGTACGAGCTGGCCATTCCGCTTTACCAGGCCGAAGTGGCCAAGGGCAAGACCGCGGCCATCGCCAATTTTCGCATCGGCGAGGCCTACCGCCTTTCCAACCGGGTGGAGCAAAGCGAGCCGTTCTACAAAGCTGCGCTGAACGGCGGTGTGAAAAACGCCGACGCCGGCTTCCGCTACGCCGAGGCCCTGCGCGCCAACGGCAAATACGACGAGGCCGCGGCCCAGTTCACGACCTACGCCAGCGGCGGCAGCAACCGCGCCCTGGCTGCCCGCGCCGAAACCGAAGCCAAAAACACCGCCGCCAGCAAGGCCGTGGCCGCCATCAAGAACAAGTACGACGTGACGCCCGTGGACGCCCTGAACTCGGCGGCTTCGGACTTCGGCGGCACCCTGATGGCCAGCACCGGCGAGCTGGTGTTTGCCTCGGGCCGCGACGGCAAGAAGTTTCTCGGCAACGGCGAGAACTTTAACGACCTCTACGCCATCAAATTTGATAATGCGGCCACGATGAGCGGCGGCACGGCCCGCAAGCTGGAGGGCCCTTTCAACTCCGAAAACAAGCACGAGGCCAGCGCGACCTACACGCCCGACGGCAAAACGCTGGTGTTTGCCCGCTCGAACGACGGCAGCAAAAAAGGCTACCTGAGCGTGGACCTCTGGATTTCCTACAACCGGGCCGGGGAGTGGAGCGAGCCGGTGCTGGCCAACATCAACGACCGCACGGCCGACGACTTCTCGCCGGCCTTCGCGCCCGACGGCACCACGCTGTACTTCGCATCGAGCCGCAAGGGCGGGCAGGGCGGCAACGACCTGTACCGGGCCACGATGGGCCCCAACGGCCGCTTCTCGCCGGCCGAAAACCTGGGCGAAACCATCAACACGGCGGGCAACGACAACTTCCCCGGCGTGGCCGCCGACGGCACCCTCTACTTTGCCAGCGACGGCCGGCCCGGGGTGGGCAAGCTGGACCTGTTCATGGTGAAGGGCGGGCAAGCCTTGAACCTGGGGGCCGACGTGAACACCATCGCCGACGACTTCGCCCCCGTGCCCATGGGCGCCGACATGGGCTTGTTCAGCTCGAACCGGGCCGGCGGCAAGGGTTCCGACGACCTGTACATGTTCAAGAAAAAGCCGCTGAAGCTGGTGACCTTCTTGGTCGACGGTACCGTGCTGGAGCGCGACGACAAAGCCAAAACCACCCTGCCGATAGCCGGCGCCCAGGTCACCATTGTGGCGTCGAGTGGCCAGCGCCTGACGGCCACCAGCGGCCCCGACGGCAAGTTCACGGCCAAGCTCGACTCGGTGACGAACTACACCATCTCGGCCGAGCGGCCCGGCGACTTCGCCGCCCGCACCACGCTGAGCACCGTGGGCCGCAAGCCCCCCCAGGACCAGCTGCCCGACCTGACCAACGAAATTCGGCTGCCCGTGAGCCTGACGCTGAACAAAATCATCCTGGCCCGGGCCATCGAAGTCAAGGACATTCTCTACGATTACAATAAGTACAACATCCGCCCGGATGCCGCCATTCGCCTCGACACCTTGGTGCAAACGCTGGTGGACAACCCCAAGATTTCCATTGAGCTAAGCTCGCACACCGACCAGCGCGGCAAGGACCCCTACAACCTGAGGCTTTCGCAGCAGCGCGCCCAGGCCGCCGTCGATTACATCGTGAGCAAAGGGGTGAGCAAAGCCCGCATCACGGCCAAGGGCTACGGCGAAACCCGCCCCGTGGTGGCCAAGCCCACGTCGGAAGAAGAGTACCAGCGCAACCGCCGCACCGAGTTTAAGGTGACGCGGGTGGCCAAGTAGAATGGTATCTTCCTCAAGAAAAGCCCCCGCAGCTTCGGTTGCGGGGGCTTTTTTGCGTTTGTTCCGCAAGCCCGGGGAGTAGCGCGGCGCGCGTGAACTGCGCGGTGGCGCCCGCAGTGCCCGGACGTGGCACACCTTTTGGAATTACGCCGGTACCGATGCCGGCTCGCGGCGTCGCTCACTTTCTCTAGCGCCATGAAAAAGGTCCTACTCTTCGCTCTGGCCGGTTTGTTCGCGGCCGTGGCCCCGGCGCTGGCGCATCCGCCCGTGCCCGCCAACGTCAACTTTGCGTCGGAGCGCGGCGTGCCGTTTGGCCTCGTGCTCGACGGGCGCCTCCTCACCCGGGGCTTGGCCCGGCAAGTGCACGTCGACCGGCTGGTGCCGGGCCTGCACTGGGCTGATTTCAGCGTGCCCACGGCCTATGGCGGGGCCGTCCGCTTTCGCAGCCGCGTGTGGCTGGAGCCGGGCCTGGAAACCACCTTCGTCCTGATAGCCCGGCCGGGCCGGGCCCTGGCATTGCGGCAAGTAAACGCCGTGGCGCTCTACGGCCCCAGTCGTGGCCGCGGTAACGGCTACGGCTACCGCAGCGGTGACGGCTACGGTGGGGGCCGCTACAACAGCCCCACGCCCTACGACCGGAGCGAGGGCAGCGATGATTCCTCCTACGACGACGGCCGTGGCGGCGACGACCCCCGCCCCGCTGGCCCCACCGGCTACGGCAACGCGCCCACCGGCGGCGGCTACTACCCGGGCTCGGCCGCGAGCAGCTACCGTACCCTGTCGCCCCAGGACGTGGATGCGCTGGTGCAAGCCGTGCAGCAGCGTCCCTTCGAGGCCAGCAAGCTGAGCACGGCCAAGGAAGCCCTGGCCCAAAGCAGCCTCCAAGCCGACGACCTGAAACGCCTGCTGCGGAGCCTCAATTTCGAAGCGTCGCGGGTGGAGTTAGCCAAGTTTGCCCACTCGCACGTGGCCGACCCGCAGAACTTTTACCGCGTGTACGAGGCCTTTGATTTTGATGCCAGCGCCCGGGAAGTGCAGCAAGCCGTGGCGCCCGACTCGCAGCGGTAACCAACAAGGACTGCCGGTAAGGCGCAAAAAAGCCGCTGCAACGTTGCAGAGGCTTTTTTGCGCCTTGTCCTTATCCGGTGGGGCCTGGTCCGGGCGAAGTCCCGGACTAGCGCAGGCGGTCCATGCTGCGCACCAGCTGCTCGTCGCGGCGGATGAACCGGTTGGCCAGCAGGTTGAGCAGCAGGGCCAGGGTGGGCAGGTAGAAACCGGGCAGAAACTGGCCTTCCAGCTTGAGGTTGAGCAGCAGCTCGCCCTGGTTGGAAAAGTAGAACGCGGCGCCCAGGGTGGCGGTGATGAGCAACAGATTGACCGAGCCCAGCAGGAGTTGCTTGCCGCGGCTGCGGAACTGAAAAATCTCGAAGGCGGCGACCGCGGCGGCGGCACCGGCCAGCGCGCCAATCAGCCACACGGGGCCCACCGTGCCGGGCACCGGCAGGCCGGTGGCTTGAAATCCGAAGGCGGTGAGCGTGAGCTCCTGCTGGGTAAGGCCGTCGATTTTGTGCCACAGCGGCAAAGCCAACACGCTGCCCATGGCCAGGGCCAGCAGCAGCAAAAACACGCTTTGGATTCTTTGTATCATCTTTGTTGTAGCGTTAGAAAGAGGTCCGGGCCGGTGCCGGGGCCACAAATTTAGTCCCATCCGGCGCTTGCGCCGCTATTGATACCCCGAATGCCAACTGCTTACATCGTGGACGCGGTGCGTACCCCGATTGGAAAATTTGCCGGCGCGCTCAGCAGCGTCCGGCCCGATGACTTGGCCGCCCACGTGCTCCGCGAGCTTCTGCGCCGCAACCCTTCGGTCGATAAAAGCGCTGTGGAAGACGTCATCATCGGCGCGGCCAACCAGGCCGGGGAAGACAACCGCAACGTGGCCCGCATGGCCGCCCTGCTGGCCGGCCTGCCGATAACGGTGCCCGGCAACACCGTCAACCGCCTCTGCGCCTCGGGCCTGCAAAGCATCATGGATGCCGCCCGGGCCATCAAGGCCGGCGAGGGCGACGTGTACCTGGCCGGCGGCGCCGAGAGCATGACCCGCGCCCCGTTCGTGATGGCCAAATCGGAATCGGCGTTTGGGCGCGAGCTCACGGCCCACGACACCACCTTGGGCTGGCGCTTCGTGAACCCGCGCCTGAGCAAGCTGCACTACCCCTTCTCAATGGGCCAAACCGCCGAGAACGTGGCCAAGCAGTACGGCATCACCCGCGAAGAGCAGGACGCGTTTGCGTTCGAAAGCCAGCGCAAGTATGCCCGGGCCTTGGAAAAAGGCCGCTTCCGCAAGGAAATCGTGCCCGTGTTCATCCCGCAGCCCAAGGGCGACACGGCCCTGTTCGACGCCGACGAGCAGCCCCGGTTTTCATCCTTGGAGAAGCTGGCCACGCTTAAGCCCGCCTTTCAGCCCGAGGGCGGCACCGTGACGGCCGGCAACTCCGCCGGCATCAACGACGGCGCCGCCGCCGTGCTCCTGGTGAACGAGGACGCCCTGGCCCGCTACAAGCTGAAGCCGCTGGCGCGGGTGGTGGCCTCGGCCGTGGCCGGCGTCGACCCGTCGGTGATGGGCCTCGGGCCGATTCCGGCCACCAAAAAAGTACTGCAGCGCGCCGGCCTCACCCTGGCCGACATCGACCTGGTGGAGCTCAACGAGGCCTTCGCGGCCCAAAGCATCGCCTGCATCCGCGAGCTTGGGCTGGACCCGGCCAAGGTGAACGTGAACGGGGGCTCCATTGCCATGGGCCATCCGCTGGGCAGCTCCGGTGCCCGCATCACGGCCACGCTGCTGCACGAGATGCAGCGCCGCGGCGAGGGCATGCGCTACGGCCTAGCCACCATGTGCATCGGCGTGGGCCAGGGCGCGGCCGTGATTTACGAGAAACTCTGACGCTGCGCTTAATGAGGAATGAAGAGTGAGGAATGAGGAATTGCCTCCTGCGTAATTCCTCATTCCTCACTCTTCATTCCTCATTGACCAATGCGCTACTTCCTCCACTTCGCCTACGACGGCACGCGCTACCACGGCTGGCAGGTGCAGCCCCACACGCTCACCGTGCAGGCCGAAGTGGACCGCTGCCTGAGCCAGGTGCTGCGCCAGCCCGTGCACAGCCTGGGCAGCGGGCGCACCGACACCGGCGTGCACGCCAGCCACCAGGTGGCGCATTTCGACGCCGACCTGCCCGCGGGCCTGACGCTGGACCTGCTGCTTTACCGCCTGCGCCGGGCCCTGCCGCCCGACGTGGCCGCCCTGCGCCTGCACCCGGTAGCTGCCGACGCCCACGCCCGCTTTTCGGCCGAGGAGCGCACCTACGAGTACTTCGTGCTGACGCCGACCCCCGACCCGTTCCGGCGCGACCACGCCCTGCACCTGGACCGCCCGCCCGACGTGGCGGCCATGAACGAGGCGGCTTCCTGCCTGGTGGGGCAATTCGACTTTACCTCCTTCTCGAAAGTGAAGGGCGGCGTCGACCATTACGTGTGCTACTGCTACGAGGCGCGCTGGCACCCGGCGCCGGGCGGGCTGGTGTTCCGCATCCGGGCCAACCGCTTCGTGCGGGGCATGGTGCGGCTGGTGGTGGGCACCCTGCTCGACGTGGGCCGCGGCAAAATGACGCCCCAGCAGTTCCAGGCGCTGCTGCGGGCCCAGCGGCGGGTGGATGCCGGCGGCGCGGCCCCGGCCCGCGGGCTCTTCCTGAGCCGGGTGGAATACGGGCCGGGCGTGGTGCTCGAGGAGCTGAAAGGCCCGGACGTGGAAGGGGGGCGTAATGGTCGTGACGGGGGCTGAGCAACTGGCCGGCGCCGGGCGCAGTATAGCGCAGTATATCCCGGAGCCGGCCGTTGCCTGAAAGTTGTCTGACGGCCAGCGCAACCGCGCCGGGGGTAAGCGCCTCCCCCGGTTGCTACCGGCGCCACCATCCATAATCTCCTTATGAAGTATTTCCTGTTCTTCTTGCTCGTTCTTCCCGCCGTCGTTGGCGCCCAAACCGGCCCCGTCAAGGTCGAAGTTCGGCAAGCCAACGGCCGCTATGAGTTGTTGCGCGCGGGGCAGCCGTACTTCATCAACGGCGCGGGGGGCGGGCAGTTTCCAGAGCGCATCAAGGCCTACGGCGGCAATTCCGTCCGCACGTGGGGCACCGGCGACGCGCCCAAAGTGCTGGCCGAGGCCAACCGCCACGGCCTCACCGTGATGCTGGGCCTGGACGTGGCCCGCGAGCGCCACGGCTTCGACTACAACAACCCCCAGGCCGTGGCCGCGCAGCTCTGGCAGTTGCGCGCCGAAGTGCTCAAGTACAAGGACGACCCGGCCGTGCTGTTCTGGGGCATCGGCAACGAGCTGAACCTGGAATACGCCAACCCCAACGTCTGGGACGCCGTGCAGCAGATTGCCCGGATGATTCACGAAGTCGACCCCAACCACCCCACCAGCACCGTGCTGGCGGGCCTCAACCAGAAGGAAGTCGACTACATCAAGGCCCGGTGCCCGGCCGTGGACATCCTCAGCATCAACACCTACGCCGGGCTGGCGGCCATTCCGCAGCAGGTGCGGGCCACCGGCTGGACCGGTCCCTACGTGGTGGCCGAGTGGGGCCCCACCGGCCACTGGGAAAGCCCCGTCACGCCCTGGAAAGCATCGGTGGAGGAAACCAGCAGCCAGAAAGCCGCCGTGTACCAAAGCCGCTACGAAGCCTCGGTGGCCCGGGACAAAACCCAGTGCCTGGGCACTTACGTCTTTCTCTGGGGCCAGAAGCAGGAGCGCACGCCCACCTGGTACGGCATCTTCACGGAGGACGGCAAAGAGTCGGAAGTGGTGGACGTGATGCAGTACCTGTGGAGCGGCCAGTGGCCCCAAAACCGCGCCCCCCACCTGGCCGCTTTTCTGCTGGCTGGCCAGCCGGCCACGGCCACGGTTTACCTGCACCCCGGGCAGCGCTACCCCGCGGCCGTCACCGTCACGGACCCCGACCGGGACCCGCTCACCTACCGCTGGGAGCTGCTGCCGGAAAGCACCGACCTGAAATCCGGCGGCGACCGCGAAAGCCGCCCCGCCGCCATCCCCGGCCTGCTGCCGGCCGCGGCCCGGGCCCAAACCACGCTCCAAGCTCCCACCCGGGAAGGCGCCTACCGCCTGTTTGTGTACGCCTACGACGGGCACGACAACGTGGCGACCGCGAATATTCCGTTTTACGTGAAGCCCAAATAGCCCGGTTTGCCCGGCGAGACGCCGGAACGGGGAGGGCCTGAACCGCCGTTCTGGGGCGTGTGCGAGCCGGCCGCGCGTCGGCACCACGGGCTTCCCGACCTGCGGCAACCAACCGCCCCGCCGTGCGGGCGGCTTCACCATTTTAACGCAGCCGATGACGCGCTTCCGGCTCACCTTTTGGGGCCCGACGCGGTTTACCCCCGACCTTTGTTCCCGCTATGCAGCCCCAACCTTCCTCCCCCACCGCCGGCCAGGTGTTCGACTGGGCCGTGCTGCGCCGCCTGCTGGGCTACGTGCGCCCCTACCAGCGCGTCTTCATCGGCCTGATTGTGCTCACCGTGGCCACGGCCGTGCTGGGCACGCTCCGGCCGTTTCTCATTCAGCGCATGGTGGACGTCAGCATCGAGCAGGGCGACATGAAGGGGTTGAACTTTATGTTTCTGCTGCTGCTGGTGCTGCTGGTGGCCCACGCCGGCGTGAGCTACCTGCAGACGTACTACGGCGGCTGGCTGGGCCAGTACATCGTGCGCGACATCCGCACCGACCTCTACCAGCACCTGCTCAACCTCAAGCTCAGCTTCTTCGACCGCACGCCCATCGGCGTGCTCACCACCCGCAACATCTCCGACGTGGAAACGCTGTCCGACGTGTTCAGCGAGGGCCTGGCCGCGATGGCGGGCGACATCCTGCAGCTGCTCTTCATCATGGCCTTTATGTTCTACATCGACTGGCGGCTGACGCTGGTGAGCTTGTCCGTGATTCCGCCGCTGCTCTTCTCCACCTACGTGTTCAAGGAGAAAATCAAGAAGTCGTTTCAGGACGTGCGCAACGCCGTGGCCAAGCTCAACTCCTTCGTGCAGGAACACCTCACGGGCATGAACGTGGTCCAGATTTTTAACAACGAGGAGCGGGAATTTCGCAAGTTTGAAAAAATAAACCGCGAGCACACCGACGCCCACATTCGCTCGGTGCTTTACTACAGCATCTACTTCCCGGTGGCCGAGGTGCTGGGCGCCGTCGGCGTGGGCCTGCTGGTGTGGTACGCGGCCCAGGGCCAGATTGAGGGCAACATCTCCAAAGGCGCGCTCATCGCCTTCATCATGTACAACGCCCTGTTCTTTCGCCCCATCCGCCAGATTGCCGACCGGTTCAACACCCTGCAGCTGGGATTGGTGAGCACCGAGCGCCTGCTCAAGCTGCTCGACAACCAGGACCTGGTGGCCACCACGGGCACCTACGCCCCGGCTGAGCTGCGCGGCGAGGTGGAATTCAAGCACGTCAAGTTTGCCTACAACGAGCCCGAGTGGGTGCTCAAGGACATCAGCTTTAAGGTACAGCCTGGGCAGACCATTGCCTTCGTGGGGGCCACCGGCGCGGGCAAGACCAGCATCATCAACCTGCTCAGCCGCTTCTACGACATCCAGGAGGGCAGCATCTGCGTCGACGGGCGCGACCTGCGCGAGTACGACCTGAGCCTGCTGCGCCGCCAGATTGGGGTGGTGCTGCAGGACGTGTTCCTGTTCGCCGGCAGCATCCGCGACAACATCACGCTGGGCAACAAAACCATCACCGACCAGCAAATCTGGGAAGCGGCCGACCTTGTGGGCGCCCGCCGCTTCATCGAGCGCCTGCCCGGCGCCCTGGCCTACCCCGTGATGGAGCGCGGCGCCACGCTCTCGGTGGGCCAGCGCCAGCTCATCAGCTTCGTGCGGGCCATGGTCTACCAGCCCCGCGTCATCGTGCTGGATGAGGCCACCTCCTCCGTCGATTCCGAAACCGAGGAGCTGATTCAGGCCGCCATCGAAAAGCTGATGCAGGGCCGCACCTCGCTCGTCATTGCCCACCGCCTGAGCACTATCCAGAAAGCCGACAAAATCATCGTGCTGGATAAAGGCGAAATCAAGGAAACCGGCACCCACGACGAGCTGCTGCGCATCGAAGACGGCTACTACGCCCAGCTCTACCGCATGCAGTACGTTGTTTCGAATGAAGAATTGGGAATGAAGAATGAAGAATGAAGAATTACCTACCAAAAAATAGGGGATTTTCCATTCCTCACTCTTCATTCCTAATTCTTCATTGAGCAAAGCGTCATGCGTTATTTTTTCCTTGTCATCATCGTGCTCACCGTGGCGGCGGCCGGCGCCTACGTGTACCTGGGTGGTACGCGCGAGCCCAAAGTGGCGCTCGAAACCACGGCGGCCCCGCTCTACCTGGCCGGCCAGCCGTTCTACGGCTCGGTGCGCGGCGACGAATTTGGCCAATTATTTCGCCGCGCCAAGGAAGCCCAGGACCAGGGCCGCCTCCGCGGCGACCTAGCCAACCTCTACCTCAACGACCCGGAGACTGCCCACGACACCATCCGCGCCTTCATCGGCCTGGCCGTGGCCGACACCGCGCAGGCATTGCCGGCGGGCTTCCGCTACCGCCTCGTGCCGGCCGGGCAGCGCGTAATGGCCGCCCGCCTGCGCGGCGTGAGCTACCTGCTCTCACCCAACAAGCTTTACCCCGCCGCCCTGGAGGCCGTGAAGGAGCAAAAGCTCATCCAACGGGGCGACTTCTACCTGGAGCGGTTCGGGCCCGGTGAGGATTCGGAAGTGTGGGTTGGAGTAAATTAGCATCGGCCGGTTTTGCCAGGGAATACGTCCTGGGCTTCGGCTGCTTTGGCTACCATCTTCTTTTTCACTTCTTTTCTGACTGCTGATGAAAAAACCTCTTCTCCTGACCAGCTTTGGGCTGCTGGCTCACACGGCGGCCCATGCGCAGGCCCTCACGGGGACCGTCACGGTGGGCGGCGCCAGCCCCTCCTACCCCACCCTCACCGCCGCCGTAGCCGACCTGCAGACGCGGGGCGTGGGCGCGGGGGGCCTCACAGTAGCCGTGCGGCCGGGCACCTACGCCGAACGCATTGCGCTCACGACTTTGGCCGGCTCGTCGGCGGCTAACCCGGTGCGTTTCGTGGGACGCGGCGGCACTGCCACGCTCCGCCCCGTGGGCACCAGCGCCGCTGCCGAAGCCGCGGTCACCCTCACGGCCTGCGACTACATCACCTTCGATTCGCTGAACGTAGCCGACGGCGGCACCGCCGCCGCCGACCAGATTGAGGTCGGCTATTACCTCACCGGCACCGCCACCAAAGGCAGCACCCACGTGACGGTGAGCAACTGCGCGGTGCGGCTGGGCGGGGGCCCGGCGCCCGCGGCGGCCGTCGGTACGCGGGGCGTGTGGGCGGTGTCGGCCGCCACCACCACGGGCAGCACCAACGATTTCAACCGCGTCCTCAACGTGCGAGTGGACCGGGCGTCCATCGGCATCCAGTTGGCCGGCCGGGCCAACTTAAGCGGGTTGCCCACCTTTCCCGACCAGGGCAACGAGGTGCGGGGCTGCGTACTCGGCGGCCAGCGCTTCATTGGCCTGGACGGCGCCAACGGCTCGGCCCTGGGCATTGCCGTCGGGTCGCAGCGCCGGCTGAACCTGCTCGACAACCGCATCGACAGTGTACTGGTGCGTAACGGGGCTCCCATCTTCCCGGTTAACAGCCGCCGCCATCAGCCTCGACAACGCCAGCGGGCGCATTGCCGGCAACCGCATCGGCTACGTGCGCTACGCCGGCACGGGCGGGTCGCTGGCTAGCGGCATTCGGGCCAGCATCATCCTGGGCGACACGCTGAAGGTGTTCAACAACTTCATTGGCGGCATTTCGCGCGTCGATTACGTGCCGGGCGCCACCGACAATAGCATTTACGCCCTGGGCATCTGGCTCTTCAAACAGGCGGGCGGGGGCGGCCTCACCCAGGCCTTCCACAACACCATCGTGCTGCCGGCCGCGGCCCAACCGGTGAGTTACGCCTCGGCTGGCTTTTACCTGAGCGGCGGCAGCAGCGGCGCGTTTCCGGCCGAGCTGCGCAACAACATCCTCATCAACCGGCTCAGCGCCGTGGCGGGGCAATTCGCCTTCGCTGTGGTAGACGGCAATTCGGTGCGCGGCAATCTCACCAGCAACCACAACCTGCTGCTGGCGCCGGGCACCAACGGCGCCGTGGGGCAAACCAACCGGGAGTTGAACGCCGCCCGCGTCACATCGGCCACGCTGGCCGACTGGCGCACCAACTCGGGCTACGACCTGGCCTCGGTGAGCCAGCCGGTCACGTTCGTCAACGAAGCCGCTGGCGACCTGCGCCTGGCCGGCACTTCTTTCAGCGACCCGGCCCTGACGGGGCCGCCCCTCGCGGCCGTTCCCCGCGACATCGACGGCCGCCTGCGCAGCCTCAGCGCGCCTTACCTGGGCGCGAGCGAGGGAGGGGTCATTCAGGCCACCGCCGCTGCCAACGCGCGCCTCATCGGCCTGGAGCTGTACCCCAACCCAGCCCGCGGCTACGTTACCCTCCGGTTCCGGCAGCCCCTGGCCGGCCGCGCCCAGGTCACGGTGTTCGACGGCCTGGGGCGCACGGTGCACACCTTCGCTCCCCCCGCCGGGGCTGCCACCGGCCACGCGCAGGTTCCGCTGGCCTTGCCGGCCCTGGCCCCCGGTTCCTACCAGGTGCGCGCAACCGTTCCCGGCCCCGGTGGCAGTCCCATTACCGCTACCGGACGCCTGCTGCTGCTGCCGTAGTTATTGTTTCAACTGAAAAGCAGACGCCCACGGCTAACCGGCCGTGGGCGTCTACTTTTCACCGCTACAGAGGCCTAACGGCCCAGGAAGAAGGTCCCTCCGAATTGTAGCTGGTCGAAGCCGAAGCTGGCGCCGAGGTTGCTGAGGTTGCGTGAGCGGCCGTCGTCATCGTCGCTGCGCTTCACTTCGACCCGGTCGTAGCCCAGGCCACCGATGGAGGCGCTGATGCCAAATTTAGGAATCGGGAAGAAAATGACGCCGGGCGTCAGGCCAGCGTAGAAGCCGTTGGTTTTGGTTTCGATAATTCGGCTGTTTCCGCCGCTGGCCGAGGGGGTGAACGTATTTTGGTAGCCGGCACCGAGCGTTCCGAGCACCCCGAATTGCTCGCTGAGCATTTTGTAGTACTGCACGTACGGCCCCACGCGCAAGCTGGTCCAAGCGTCCAGCGAGTTGGGGCTGGTGGCGCCTGGGCCGGTGTTGGTTATTTTTTCGCTGGCCGCCGAGTAGCCCAGGTTCAGGCCAACGGCCAGGTTATCTGCCAGGAAGTAGCCGACGGCCGGGGTAAACCGAAATTCACTCTCCGCCACTTCGGTGGTGAAGGTGTTGCTGCCTACTTGCGTTTCCACTTCGTCGGAGTTGCGGCTGTAGCCAATACTGCCGCCCAGGGAAATGGTGCCGGCCGCAATACTTTGAGCATAAGTGACTTTGGCACCCGCCACCAGGAGGGCAAAGAGAAAAATCTTCTTCATGAAAGAGAGAGTAAGAGAGTATTAGAAATGATGCCGCAAAAGTAACCCGGCCGCGCCGGGCGCCGGCAGAAAAACAGAACCTGCTGAAATAAAAAAGCCCCCTTCGGCGGCGAAGAGGGCTTTTTTATTGTGTGTGTCGGGGTGGCAGGATTCGAACCTACGGCCTCGTCGTCCCGAACGACGCGCGCTACCGGGCTGCGCTACACCCCGCAAGCAGGCCGATGGGGCGGCCTGATTCCTTGTTCCAATTTGCGGCCGAAAAAAGCCCCCGAACCCGGAAGTTCGGAGGCTTTCTGAGAGCGGCTGCTCTTCCGTCGGAGTGGCAGGATTCGAACCTACGACCTCCAGCACCCCATGCTGGCGCGATACCAGGCTACGCTACACCCCGATTGGTATTGGAGCGACAAAGGTACGCCTATTTTCGGATTTGGCGCAAGCTGGCTCCGCATAAAGTTTCCTCCACGACCTGGCGCCGGCAGGGCGGCCGCGCCACCCGGGCAGGCCCAGCATCCGGCCTCGGATTTGTTTAGCTTTGCGGCAGTAATTTTACCCCCTGCTGTTTGTATTCTTACCCAATTATGAAAAAGCTATTACTACTGCTATTGGCCGGGGCGTTGGTCCCGGTAGCGGCCCACGCCCAGGCCGCCCCCACGCCGGCCCCCGCCACCGCGGCCGCGCCGGCCCCAACTCCTCCCGTCCCCGAATCCAAGCAAGAGGCCATATTGCCCACCGGCGTTGTAAACCCGGCGGCGGCGGCCACCACCCCGGCTCCGGGGGCACCCGCCACCGCCCTCGTCAAACGGGCCCCCATGACCCCGGCGGCCAACCCCAACGCCATCAAGGTGAAGGCCGAAGCCAACCCCGCTACCGGCCGCCTCACCGTGAAGACCGATAACTCCGGCCCCACCCGCGTGGAGCTGACCGACGCCGGAGGCCGCCCCGTGCTTACCTACACCATGATGAACGGCCAAAACCCCGCCGTCCTCAACGTGAGCCGACTCCCGGCCGGGTCGTACATCGTTCGGTGCACGGCGTACGAGAAAACCGGCATGCGCCAGGTCATGATTGGCCGGTAAGGCCCGCCCATTACCCGTTCACCGGAGCAGCGGACGCCCGCTGCGCAACCGGCAAAGCGCAGGATTCCCCCGCCGGCTGACTTCAACTGGCGGGGGAATCCTGCGCTTTGCCGGTTGCGTTTTCTAGCAAGTCAGTCAAAAATAATTGATTTAACGATATAAATCAATATCTCCTAAAGATTACCAAATCATTACGTCAGCCTACTTCATAATTAGTTAATCTAGCTTTGCACCGAAATTCTGAAGAGACGCTTCGGATAAACAAAAAAGCTTTTTTATGAAGACTAAGATTTTACTGTTATTGCTGCTCGGCTTTGTGCTTTTCACGGGCAGCAACAGTTTGTGGGCTCAGGGAGTAACCACTTCCGCAATGAAAGGCCTGGTGCTGGACAGCAAGGGCGAGCCCCTGCCGGGCGCGTCGGTCATTGCCACCCACTTGCCCTCGGGCACGCAATACGGGGCCGCCACCCGCGACAATGGGCAGTACGACTTGCTGAACATGCGCATCGGGGGCCCGTACGAAATCAAGGTTTCCTTCGTGGGCGCGCAGACCTACACGGCCACCGGCATCCAGCTGGTGCTGGGCAAAACCTTTGAGAGCCGCATTACGCTCACCGACAACGCGCAGGCGCTGGACGAGGTGGTGGTGCGGGGCAACCGCGACGGCCAAATCAACAAGGACCGCACGGGCGCGGCCACCAACATCAGCTCGGCGGCCATCCGGACACTGCCCACGGTGAGCCGCTCGCAGGAGGACTTCACGCGCCTCACTCCCCAGGTCAGCAACAACGGCAACGGCCAGAGCTTTGGCGGCCGCAACACCCTATACAACAACTTCTCGCTCGACGGCTCCATTTTCAACAACTCCTTCGGCCTGGACTCGCCCACGCCCGGCGGCCAAACCGCCTCGCAGCCGGTATCGCTCGACGCCATCGAGCAGATTCAGGTGAGCCTGGCGCCGTACGACGTGCGGCAGGGCGGCTTCACGGGCGCGGGCATCAACGCCGTGACCAAGAGCGGCACTAACGATTTCAAGGGCACGGCCTACACGTACTTCCGCAACGAAAGCCTGATTGGCAAGCGCGTGGAAGGCGCCAAAATCGACAACCCGGACCTGCAGTTCAACCAAAGCGGCTTTGCCTTGGGCGGACCGATTATTAAGAACAAGCTGTTCTTCTTCACCAACGCCGAGCTGACCCGCCAGACCGACCCCGGCCAAACCTTCCGGCCGGCCACCAGCGCCGCCGAAGCCACCGCCGCCACCAGCGGCCAACTCAACGGCGTGAGCCGGGTGCTGCAATCCGACCTGGACTCAATTCGCCAGCGCCTGCAGTCGGTGTACGGCTACGACCCCGGCGCCTACCAAGGCTTCAACTACCGCACGTACTCGGACAAGATTCTGGCCAAGCTTGACTGGAACATCAACCCGACCAACACTTTCTCCATTCGCTACAACTACCTCAAGAGCTTCCGCGAGCTGGGACCGAACGCCAACGCCATCGCGCCGTCGTCGCGAGTGCCGGGCGTGAACACGCTGCAATTTGCCAACTCCGGCTACACCATCAACAACAACCTGAATTCGGTGGTGGCCGAGCTGAACAGCACCTTCGGCAATGGCAAGTTCAGCAATAAGGCGCAGGCCGGTTTTTCGGCCTTCCGCGACGCCCGCGACCTGCCCAATGCCCCGCTCTTTCCCATGATTGACATCACGAAGGGCGGCACGACGTACACCACCGTTGGCACGGAGCAGTTTTCGGCCAATAACCTGCTGAACCAGAACGTGTACCAGTTCACCGATAACTTGAGCTACTTTGCGGGCAAGCACATCATCACGGGCGGCGTAAACTACGAGCGGTTTAACTTCGTCAACGGCTTCAACCTGCAGCGCTACGGCTATCAGCGCTTGGAAGTAGACTCGCTGCTGAAATACACCCAGCCCGGCCAGCCCGGGTTCTTAGACCTCAACGCCCGGGTCGCCAGCGGGACTGCAGCACCCATCAAGCAGGTCGACGTGACCGTGTCGCAGCTCGGCCTGTACGTGCAGGACGAATACCAGGTCAACCCGGCCCTCAAACTGACGCTGGGCATCCGGGCCGACCTGCCCATATACAGCACCAGCGTAGCCGCCAACCCCCAGATTTCAGCGGCTACCTTCTACGATGCCGACGGCAATCCGACTAAAGTCGACGTGTCGGAGTTTCCGCGTTCGACCCCGCTCTTCTCGCCCCGTGTGGGCTTCAACTACACCTCGCAGGGCGACGGGGCCAAAACCCAGGTGCGCGGCGGCAGCGGCATCTTCACCGGCCGCATTCCGCTGGTGTGGATTGGCAACCAGGCCTCCAACGCTGCCTTCGACAACGACTACACGTTCCAAATCAACTCCACGGGCCGCGACTTTCGTTTCCCGCAGGTATGGCGCACCAACCTGGCCGTGGACCGCGAACTCGGCGGCGGCCTTGTGGCCACGCTCGAAGCCATTTACTCGAAGGACTTGAACGCCGTTATTCACCAGAACTACAACCTGAACCAGCCCTCCATCGCCCTGACCGGAGCCGACAAGCGGCTCATCTACCCGGCTACCGGGCCGCGCCAAAATGCATTTAACGGACCAGACGGACAGTTCACTTTTCTTGATGCCGGTGTCATTGGCTTGGCCAACACCAGCCAGGGCTACCAGTACTCGCTTACAGGGCAGCTAAAGAAAGACTTCGCCAGCGGCTTCTTCGCCACGGCCGCCTACACCTTTGCCCAGGCGAAAGACATTACCTCCAACCCCGGCGAAATTGCCGGCGATGCCTTCCAGCGCCTACCCATCTTGAGCAACGCCAACCGCCCGCAGCTCGCTTTCAGCGACTTTGGCTTGCAGCACCGCGTCATCGCGGCCGGCGGCCGGCGTTTCGTGTATGCCAACGAGAAGCTAGCCACCACGGTGAGCTTCTTCTTCGAGGCGGCCCAGGGCAACCGATTCAGCTACACCTACGCCGGCGCCACGCCTAATACCGGTGACATAAATCGAGATGGCATCCAAGGCAACGACTTGATTTTTGTGCCGGCTACGCAAAATCAAATTAACCTGGTGCCTTATACTACCCCTACCGGCCAAACAGTATCGGCCGACCAGCAGTGGCAGCAGCTCAACGCCTACATCGAGCAGGACGACTACCTTAGAACGCGCCGCGGCAACTACGCCGAGCGCAACGGCTCGCTCAGCCCCTGGTACACCCAGCTGGATGCCAAAATCCTGCAGGACTTCACCGTTAAAACCAACGGCGGCAAGAACAACACCCTGCAACTGAGCCTCGACATTCTCAACCTGGGCAACCTGCTCAACGCCAGCTGGGGCAACCGCCAGGTGGTGGGCAACAACCGCCTCATTGAAACGGGCTACACGGCGGCCGCTCCCGACACCCCCGCCTTTACGTTCCGCGGCGGCAGCCAGACGTTCTTCACCGACACCAGCCTGAACAGCCGCTGGCGGGCCCAGGTGGGCGTGCGCTACATCTTCGACTAATCCGCTCAGCCCCGCGATTAACACCCAGAAAGACCCGGCAATAGCTGCCGGGTCTTTTTTGTGTCCGCTCATTCCTTGCTGACTTGCAGGTCACCGAGTAACGTGAGCCTGATGCCTATCCCAGCGGCTCCAGCAGGTCCCACTTGTTGCCGTAAAGGTCCTCAAACACGGCCACGTGGCCGTAGGGCTCGCGGCGGGGCGCTTCGAGGAAGTGCAGGCCGCGGGCTTGCAGCACAGGGTGGTCGCGCCAGAAGTCGTCGGTGTGCAGAAACAGCCAGACGCGGCCCGCGCCCTGGTGGCCCACGCCGCGCTGCTCCTCGTCGGTTTTGGCTTCGGCCAGCAGCAGGCTACAACTGGCCGGACTCGGTGGGGCTACCACCACCCAGCGCTTGCCAGCGCCCAGGTATTGGTCGGCTACCAGATTGAAGCCCAGAATATCGGTGTAGAAGGCAATGGCGTCGTCGTAATCACGAACGAGTAGCGCAACGTGGGCCAGGCGCTGGTTCACAGTGTTTTAATGTGCTAATTGTTCGGTGTGCTGATGTGCTGGTCGTGAAATGTATTTAACGCATCGGCACCTCAAGCGGCTTCCTCGGTTTGCAACTGCCGGTCGTAGAGGGCGCGGTAGAGGCCCTCGGCGTCGGCCATCAGCGCGTCGTGGGTGCCGTGCTGGACAATGACGCCGTCGTCGAGCACCAGGATTTCGTCAGCCAGCTTCACCGAGCTCACGCGGTGCGAGATGATGAGGCTGGTCCGCTGGGCCATGATGCGCTGCAAGGAGCCGAGGATGGCGTTTTCCGTCTTGGTGTCCACGGCCGAGAGCGAGTCGTCGAGAATCAGGATTTTGGGTTCCTTGACCAGGGCGCGGGCCATGCTCACGCGCTGCTTCTGGCCGCCGGAGAGCGTAATGCCGCGCTCGCCCACTTTGGTGTCGAAGCCCTCGGGGAAGGCCAGGATATTCTCGTACACGTCGGCGTCGCGAGCGGCTTGTAGCATCCGGGCCTCGTCGGGCTGGTCGAGGCCGAAGTTGATGTTGTTGCGGATGGTGTCGGAGAACAAGAATACGTCCTGCGGCACGTAGCCGATTTGGCCGCGCAGGGCCGTGAGGGAATAGTCGCGCACGTCGGTGCCGTCGACGCTAATGCTGCCGGCCGTGGCGTCGTAGAGGCGGCAGAGCAGCGCGGCCACGGTGCTCTTGCCCGAGCCGGTGTTGCCGATGACGGCCAGCGTCTGGCCTGGCCGCACCCGGAAGCTCACGTTTTTGAGGGCCTGAATGCCGGTGTCGGGGTAGGTGAAGGACACGTTCTCGAACACGATGTCGCCCACCAGTTCGCGCTGCACGTGCTGGCGCGAGACGATGTCGGTTTTCTGGTCCAGAAACTCGTTGATGCGGACCTGCGAGGCTTCGGCCCGCTGCACCAACGACGACGTCCAGCCCAGGGCCGTGACCGGCCAGGTGAGCAGGTTCACGTAAATCAGGAATTCGGCAATGGTGCCCGTGGTGATGGTGCCGCGGATGACTTCCTGCCCGCCTACCCACACGGTGATGAGCGTGCTGAGCCCCACTAGAAATAGGATAAGCGGGAAGAACAGCGAGTTGACGAAGTTCAGGCTCAGCGACTTCTCTTTGTAGTCGTTGCTGGCCGCCGCAAACTGCGCGTGCGAGTCGGCCTCGCGCACGAAGGACTTCAGCACCCGGATGCCCGAAAAAGCCTCCTGCACAAACGTCGTCATGCCGGACAGGGCCTTCTGGATTTCGTCGGACTTGCGCTCAATCAGGTTGTTGACATAGAAGATGCTGACCGAGAGCACCGGCAGCGGCAGCAGCGTATAGAGCGTCAGCTTCACGTTCACCAAAAGCATGAGCGGCACGATGAGCAGGAACAGCAGCACGAGCTGCAGAAAGTACATGATGGCCGGCCCGAGGTACATGCGCACCCGGCTCACGTCTTCGGAGATGCGCGACATCAGGTCGCCGGTGCTGTTGCGGCGGTAGAAGCTCAGCGGCAGCGACTGGTAGTGCTGGTAAATCTGGTTCTTCTGGTCGTTTTCGATGAGCCGCGACATGACGATGAGCGTCTGGCGCATGAAGAACAGGAAGATGCCGCGCAGCAGGGCCAGCCCGATGATGAGCAGGCCGTAGAACAGCACGTTGCGCCCGAACAGCTGGTACACGCCGCTCTGGGCCCGGGTGCCGGCGTAGAGGTTGTAGAGGTCGATGCCCTCGTTCACCAAGTCGAAGGCGTAGCGCACCAGTTGGGCGGGGAAAATGGCCAGCAGCGTGCTCAGGGCCACGAACAGCACCCCGGCGAGGAAGTACCACTTGTAGCGGAAAATGAAAGGGTTAACGGCGTTGAGGGCGCGCACGGGCGGGGTGGGAAAGGGGCCGGTCTGGGAAAATTGGGGTACTTTTGCGGCCTGGAAAAGACTCAGGACGTCATGCAGAGCGCAGCGAAGCGTCTCGCTCGCCTCATTGGGTTAGTAACCCGCGCGAGATGCTTCGCTGCGCTCTGCATGACGTCGTAGGTTCTCCGTATAACAGCCCAACAAAGTTACGCCGCACTCTTCCCAACCATTTCCCAATTCCCACCATTCTCATTTCGCCCACATGATTGAAACCCAAACGGTGGCCCCCGAGGCCATCTTCGGTCAGATTGCCGAGCACCAGCACGAGCAGGTCGTGTTTTGCCACGACCACGAGACGGGCCTGAAGGCCATTATCGGCATCCACAACACCGTGCTCGGCCCGGCCCTGGGCGGTACCCGCATGTGGCACTACGCCTCCGACATGGAGGCCCTGAACGACGTGTTGCGCCTCTCGCGGGGCATGACCTACAAGGCCGCCATCTCGGGCCTGAACCTGGGTGGCGGCAAGGCCGTCATCATCGGCGACGCCAAAACGCTGAAGACCGAGGCGCTACTGCGCAAGTTCGGCCGCTTCGTGAAGAATCTGAACGGCAAGTACATCACGGCCGAGGACGTGAACATGACCACCAAGGACATGGAGTACATCCGCATGGAAACCACCCACGTGGCCGGCCTCCCGGAAAGCATGGGCGGCTCCGGCGACCCCTCGCCGGTGACGGCCTACGGCACCTACATGGGCATGAAGGCCGCCGCCAAAAAAGCCTACGGCTCGGAGAGCCTGACCGGCAAGCGCATCGGCGTGCAGGGCGTGGGCCACGTGGGCACCTACCTGCTGGAACACCTGCAGAAAGAGGGCGCCAAGCTCATCGTGACCGACTACTACCCCGACCGCGCCCTGGACGCGGCCAACCGCTTCGGCGCCACCGCCGTGGGCCTGGAGGACATCTACGACCAGGAAATGGACATCTACTCGCCCTGCGCGCTGGGCGCCACGCTCAACGACGACACCATTGCGCGCCTGAAGTGCCAGGTGGTGGCCGGCTGCGCCAACAACCAGCTCAAGGTGGAAAACCAGCACGGCCCCGAGCTGGTGCGCCGCGGCATCGTGTACGCCCCCGACTTCCTCATCAATGCCGGCGGCCTCATCAACGTGTACTCCGAAGTGACGGGCGCCAGCCGCCAGGGCGCCCTCACCCAGACCGAGAAAATCTACGACTTCACCCTTCAGGTATTGGCCAAGGCCGAAGAAGAAGGCACCCATCCCCAGGCCGCGGCCATCAAGCAGGCCAAGGAGCGCATCGCCAGCGTGGGCCGGGTAAAGTCGACTTATTAGTTAGCCTGAGCGAAAAAAAGAACGTCATGCAGAGCGCAGCGAAGCATCTCGCCCGCTTCGTTGCGGAAGCAAATAATTACTTCCCCGAGCAAGATGCTTCGCTGCGCTCTGCATGACGTTCTTCTTCCATTCAGCCTAACAACTGACAACCAGCAACTAACAACCAAGCAATGCTCAACCGCCGCCTTCTTCGTATCAAAGTCATGCAGTCGCTCTACGCCTACCACCAGGCGGTGGGGGCCGACTTGCTGCTGGCGCAGGACCGCATCGCGGCGGCGTTTGAGCCCGACCTGGCCGCCAAGGAAGCCCCCGACCGGCGCCAGCTCGAAGGCCAGCGCAAGCTGGGCGAGGCGCAGCTGCGCGAGTGGTACCGCACCGGCACGGCCCCCGAAAAGACCGACGACAAAGCCGTGGACGCGGCCCTGGCCGACGCCATCAGCTTCTTCGAGGCGCAGGTGCAAAAGGACGGCACGTTCTTCGGCGGGCAACTGCTGGCCGGGGCCGAAAGCATCCACGACCAGTACCTGCACCTGCTGAACCTGCCCGCCGCCCTGCTGGGCGTGCTGGAGGAAGAGCAGAGCAAGGAGGAGCGCCGCCGCCTCGGGCCCAGCGAGCACGCCCTGAACACCGACCGCCTGCACCGGAACGCCGCCATCGCCAAGCTGATGGCCAACGAGCAGCTGCTGGGCCTGACCATCCGCCGCAAGCTGGCCTGGGACAGCGCCGAAGACCTGGACTCGCTGCGCGCGGCCTGGGCCGAGATGCGGGCCGACGAAACGGTGCTGGCCTACCTGGCCGGCCCGCCCCCCGGCGCGCCCGAGGCCGACTACGACGCCGACCTCGAAATCCTGCGCCACCTGTACAAAGACTTCGTGTTCCGGGGCGAGGCGCTGCCGCGCCACCTCGAAGCCGACGATTTGAACTGGGAAGAAAACCGGCCCATCGTGCGCAACCTGGTACTCAAGACGCTGAAAATGCTGCCCTTCGCCGCCGATGAGAAGCAGGAGCTGATGAACCTCTCGGCCAACTGGGCCGACGACCGCGAATTTGCCGAAACGCTGTACAAGCAGACGCTCATCGAGGACGACAAGATGGAGAAGCTCATCGCCGGCTCGGTGCAGAACTGGGACGTGGAGCGCGTGGCCCTGCTCGACAAAATCATCCTCAAAATGGCCCTTACCGAGATGCAGCTCTTCCGCGGCATCCCGGTGAAAGTCACCATCAACGAGTACATCGAAATCAGCAAGCTCTACAGCACGCCCAAGAGCAAGCAGTTTGTGAACGGCATCCTGGATAAGCTGGCGCAGGATTTGGCGGCCAGCGGCGACATCCGCAAATCGGGCCGCGGCCTGCTGGATAACCAGTAAGCGGCGAGAACGTCATGTCGAGCATTCTGCGCATTAAGCAGAGACCGAGACCTCTCGCGTGCAGCAGTAATCCAATCGAATGGTTCGCTAGCCCGAGCGAGAGGTCTCGGTCTCTGCTTAATGCGCAGAATGCTCGACAGGACAGGCGTTCACAAATCCGGCCTCTTTAGCCACCTTTGTACCTGCGGCCGCGTTTCTGCGTACTCACGCCAGTTACCGTTCTCACCTTTCCTTCCTTCTTCTCATCCCGACAACCATGGCCAGCAAAACCACCACCGGCATCTTGTGCTTCGCGGGCGGCGCCCTCACCGGCGCGGCCCTTGGCTTGCTTTATGCCCCCGAACCCGGCACCGAAACCCGCTCCTGGATTAGCTACCAACTGGAAAAGTACCGCTCTGTGCTGGCCGACCTCACCGACAGCCTCGTGACCAGCCGCGAAGCCACTGGCCAGTCCTCGGCCAAAAGCGAAGGCCAGCGCGTCATCTCCGACGCCAAATCCAAAGCCGAGCAGCTGCTGGGCGACGTCGACCAGCTCATCAATCAAATCAATTCCCGCAAGGGAATCTAATGGCGACAAGGTAATGGGGTGATGAGGTGACGAAGTAGACAGTATGCTTCATTACCTCATCACCCCATTACTTCATTACCTCATCACTTAAAAAAGCATGCACTTAGTAACCCTTATTCCCGGCGACGGCATTGGCCCCGAAATCACCAAAGCCGTTACCGACATTTTTACCGCGGCGCAAGTGCCCGTGCAGTGGGAAGAGCAGAACGCCGGCCAGACCACGTTCGACCAATCGGGCGAATTGATTCCCACCGCCCTGCTCAAGTCGCTGGAAAAGAATAAGGTGGCCCTAAAAGGGCCGATTACCACGCCGGTGGGCAAGGGCTTTCGCAGCATCAACGTGACGCTGCGCCAGAAGTACGACCTCTACCAGAACGTGCGGCCCAGCAAAACCACGCCGGGCATCGTCACCCGCTACGAAGGCATCAACCTGGTGCTGTTTCGGGAAAACACCGAGGGCCTGTACTCGGGCCTGGAAGTGTACGACGAGCGGCTGGGCATTGCCGATTCCTTCAACCGCATCACGGTGGCGGGCTCGCGCAAAATCTGCCGCGCCGCCTTCGCCTACGCCGCCAAGCACGGCCGCAAAAAAGTGACCCTGGCCCACAAGGCCAACATCCTGAAAATGGCCGGCACGCTGATGCTCAACGCCTGCAAGGAAGCCGCCACCGAGTTTCCGCAGGTGGTGTTCGAGGACAAAATCATCGACAACATGTGCATGCAGCTCGTCAATAAGCCCGAGCAGTTCGACGTGATTGTGACCACCAACCTGTTCGGCGACATCCTTTCCGACCTCTGCGCTGGCCTCGTGGGCGGCCTGGGCGTGGTGGCGGGCGCCAACATCGGCGACGACATGGCCGTGTTTGAAGCCGTGCACGGCTCGGCGCCCGACATCGCCGGCCAGGGCAAGGCCAACCCCACGGCCCTGCTCCGCTCGGCCCTGATGCTGTTGCACTACCTGGGCGAGCACGCCAAAGCCGACCAGATTGAAAAAGCCCTGGAAGGCACCCTGCTGCACCAGGACCAGTGCACCGGCGACCTGGGCGGCCACGCCAGCACCAGCCAGTTCGCCCAAAACATCATCGCCAAACTGTAGGCCCCGGCGGCGGCACTCTCCCGGGCAAGCCGTTGTTTGGGAGGACACCTCACCGTTATCGAAACGTGCCCCGGCACGACTGCATTTTCCCATGAAATACCAGACTCTTCTCGCTGCCGCGCTGCTGCTCGGGGCGTGCAACCGCGACAAAACCGCCGAAGTGGGCACCCTGGGCATGAACGCCGCCGCCACCGCCGCCTCCGACGCCCTGGCCAACCCCGCGGTGGACAACCCCAACGTGGTGAGCGAAAACGAAACGCCCGACCCCAACGCGCCGGTGATGAAGTTCAGCGAAGCGGAGTTCGACTTCGGCGACATTCAGCCCAATGCCAAGGTCAACCACGTCTTCACCTTCACCAACGCCGGCAAGACGCCGCTGCTGATTGAAGACGCCACCGCCTCCTGCGGCTGCACCACCCCCCGCTGGACCAAGGAGCCCGTGGCCCCCGGCGCCAAGGGCACCATGGAAGTGCAATTCGACAGCCGCGGCAAGCAGGGCATCATCAGCAAGCAAGTGTCGGTGCGGGCCAACACGCAGCCCAGCATCACCACCGTCCTCATCAAGGGCAACATCCTCACCGCCGACGCCAAAGGCGCCAATCCTCTCTAAGCTTTACTCGCAACGCCATGTTCCTGACCCTACTATTGCAAGCCGCCGGTGGCGTGGACTACATGCAACTGGTGTTCCCCGTGGCCATTGGCCTGGTGGTGTACTTCTTCATGATTCGGCCGCAACAAAAGCGGGCGGCCGACGCCAAGTCCTTCCGGCAGTCGCTGGCCAAAGGGTCGCGCATCGTCACCATCGGCGGGCTGCACGGGCTGGTGGTTGACCTGACCGACGAAACGGTGGTGGTGGAAGTGGACCGCGGCACCAAGCTGCGCTTCGACCGCTCGGCCATTGCCCGCGAGGTGGGCACCAAGGCCAGCGCGGGCACCGACGGCATCGCCGCCGCCTAAGCCATGGACGGGCCGCTGAACCGGGCCGCCCGGCTGCTGCGCTGGTTCGTGCGGCCCTTCGCGGGCAAGGAGCCCAGCTTTTACCGGGCCGTGACGGCGTGCTTGCTGGCCGCCGGCCTGTTCTGGCAGATGAATGCCCTGAACAAAACCTACACCACGCGCCTGAATTTCCCGCTGGCCTGGCACTACGACTCCGTGCACTACGTGCCGTTGCGGCCCCTGCCCGCCGCGCTGCCGGTGACGGTCACGGGCCAGGGCTGGCGCCTGTTGCGGGCCAACATGGGCTGGGGCACCCGCCCCGCCGATTTGCGGCCGGTGCCGCTGCCCGGCACCCGGTACTTGCCCGCTGCCTTGTGGCGCCGCGGCCTGCAGAATGCGCTGGAAGGCGTGCAAGTCAACGACTGGGCCGGCGACACCCTCCGGCTGACGTTCGACCGCTACGCCACCCGCCAAATTTCGTTGGCGCTGCCGACGGACTCGGCGCGGTTGTACACGGCGCGGTTCACCCCTGCCGCCGTCACTTTCCGGGGTCCCGCCAGCTTGGTGAACGAGCTGCCGAGTCCTTA
Source organism: Hymenobacter sp. (assembly GCF_031398885.1). Classification (GTDB taxonomy): domain Bacteria; phylum Bacteroidota; class Bacteroidia; order Cytophagales; family Hymenobacteraceae; genus Hymenobacter. The sequence goes on along the minus strand of NZ_JANNOD010000091.1, from coordinate 15,357 downwards.
CCCCATTGCCCTGCCCCCAACCACGGCCCGGGGCAATTCCAACGAAATCGAAGTCGGCGTGAATGTGCCGGCGCGCATTCGCCCATCGGTGCCCACGGTACGGGTCCAACGCCAGCTCCGCGCGCCGGTTTCGGTGCCCGGCCGGCGCCGGCGCGCTTCACTCCCCAGGTAAGACATCATGCTGCGCATTGGCATCACCGGCGGCATTGGCTCGGGCAAGAGCATTGCCAGCCGCTTATTTCACGCCCTGGGCGTACCCACTTACGACGCCGACTCTCGGGCCCGGTGGCTGATGGAGAACGACGCGGTGCTGCGTCAGCAGCTCACTGCCGCCTTCGGCCCCGACACTTATGACCCCGCCGGCCGGCTGAACCGCCCCGTGCTGGCCGGCACGGTGTTTCAAAATCCGGCCTTGCTGGCGCAGCTCAACGCCTTGGTGCACCCGCGCGTGGGCATCGACTTTGAGCGGTGGGCCGCCGCCCAGCAGCACGCCGGCCACCCGTACGTGCTCAAGGAAGCCGCCTTGCTTTTTGAAGCCGGCTCTTACAAGCAGCTCGACCGCATCATCACGGTGTTTGCGCCGGTGGCGGTGCGCCAGGCCCGGCTGCGGCGGCGCGACCCGCACCGCTCGCCCGCCGACGTGGAGGCCATCATGGCCAAGCAGCTGGGCGAGGAGGAAAAAATGCGCCGGGCCGATTACGTGCTGACCAACGACGACGCGCTGCCGCTGCTGCCCCAGGTGCTGGCCCTGCACGCGGCTTTCCACAGGCCGCCCGGCGCATAGAAAAAAGGCTGCTTCTTTCGAAACAGCCTCCTTCCAGTAAGCAAGTTTTGGCTAAGCCTACAGTTTGCCCGAATAGTCTTCGAGGGTGTCAATGACCTTCAGCAACTGGGGCACGGCCAGCGAATAGTAGATTTTGGTGCCCACTTTGCTGGATTTCAGCACGCCCCGGTCTTTGAGGGTGATGAGGTGCTGCGAAGCAATGGCCTGGGGCAGGTCGAGAGCTTGGTAAATGTCGGTAACGGACATCTGGCTGTCTTTGCCTTTGGTTTTGCCCAGCAAATCAACAATAGCCAACCGTTTTGGGTGGGAGAGAACCTTGAGCATAGCCGCGGCACGGTCCAACTGTTGCGCTTCAACACGCGAATGCAATGGTTTCATGAAATCGATAAAAAGTTGAGAAAAATGGAAGAGTAGAATAAGCGCAATACATCGGTTCTACTTGGGTAGTTCCTAAGCACGGTGCAAATTAAGGAGAAACGCTTCAATAACACTTAAAATACCTAAGTATTTAGACATTTTATTTCTCTCTCAAATACAATTGCCGTTTTCGGCCGCTCCGGCGTTCGTTTCTACCTTTGCCCGCCTGCTTTTATTGTTGGGCACCTTTCCCTGATTGCCCGATGCTAGACCTGCTGACCAAGTTTGAAAACAAGCGCCCCGAAATCGTCTTCGAGTGGAAAGACCCGGAAACCGAAGCCGAAGGATGGGTGGTAATCAACTCGTTGCGCGGTGGCGCGGCCGGCGGCGGCACGCGCATGCGCAAGGGTTTGGACCAGCGGGAAGTGGAGAGTTTGGCAAAAACGATGGAAGTAAAATTCACGGTGTCGGGGCCAGCCATTGGGGGAGCGAAGTCGGGCATCAACTTCGACCCGCAGGACCCGCGCAAGCGTGGGGTGTTGGAGCGCTGGTACCGGGCGGTGTTCCCCTTATTAAAAAACTACTACGGCACCGGTGGGGACCTTAACGTAGATGAGATACATGAGGTTATCCCTATAACCGAAGAATACGGCCTGTGGCACCCGCAGGAGGGGGTGGTGAATGGCCACTACCGCGCCACCGAACCCCAAAAAATTCAGAAACTGGGCCAGCTTCGCCAGGGCGTCATCAAGGTGATAGAGGATGCTACCTTCTCCCCCAGCCTGGCCCGCAAGTACACTGTGGCCGACCTCATCACCGGCTACGGCGTGGCCGAGGCCGTGCGCCACTACTACCGCCTCTGGCCCGGCACCGACGTGCGCGGGCAGCGCGCCATCATCCAGGGCTGGGGCAACGTGGGCGCGGCGGCGGCCTACTACCTGGCCGGGCAGGGCGTGCGCATCGTGGGCATCATCGACCGGGTCGGCGGCCTGCTCAACCCCACCGGCTTCGGCCTGGAAGAAGTCCGGGCGCTGCTGCTGACCCGCCAGGGCAACGCCCTCACCGCTGACCACTTGCTCACCTTTGCCGAAATCAACGAGCGGGTGTGGGCGGTGGGCGCCGACATTTTCATTCCGGCGGCCTCGTCGCGCCTCGTGGCGCGGGGGCAGGTGGAGCAGCTGCTGGCCGGTGGCCTGAAGGTGATAAGCTGCGGCGCCAATGTGCCTTTCGCCGACCCGGAAATCTTTTTCGGCCCCACCGGCGAGTTCGCCGACCGGCACGCGGCCGTCATCCCCGACTTCATTGCCAACTGCGGCATGGCCCGCGTGTTCGCCTACCTCATGGAAACCGGCGCCGAAATCACCGACCAGGCCATTTTCGCCGACACCTCGCGCATTATCGGGGCCGCGCTGGAGCGCACGCACGCCGAGAATGCGCAGGCCACGGGCATTGCCCAGCGGTCGTTCGAGATGGCGCTGCGGCAGTTGGTGTAGGTTTTGGGTGATAGGGTAAAAAGAACCGTGCTCCTTTTACTTCATCACCTCATTACCATTATTCCGTAACTTTGACGCCCTACTTTTGGTCGCCCCTTCTTCGGGGCGATTTTGTTTTTTGAAGGAATTCCCCTCGCGATTATGTCTACGCTAAAGAGAGTTAAGACCAGCAAAACCAAGCTTTCGGACGACCTGCTGAACGCTGGCAGCGGCAAAACCATCAAGCAACCCAACGTCAACGACGACAAGCTGACTTCCATCACCGAGATGCGGCAGCAGGCCAACGGCGAGCCGGCCCTGGCCATCGAGGACGAGCAGCGCCTGCGCAAAGCCTTCGTGGACAAAGACTGGAACGAAATTAAGATTGCCGACTCCTGGCAGATTTTCAAGGTGATGGCCGAGTTTGTGGAGGGCTTCGAGAAGATGTCCAAAATCGGGCCCTGCGTCAGCATTTTCGGCTCGGCCCGGACCAAGCCCGACAACCCGTACTACCAGCTGGCCGAGGAAATCGCCTCCAAGCTGGTGCGCCACGGCTACGGCGTCATCACGGGCGGCGGCCCCGGCATCATGGAAGCCGGCAACAAGGGCGCCCGCGCCGAGGGCGGCAAGTCGGTGGGCCTCAACATCGACCTGCCCTTCGAGCAGAGCCACAACCTGTACATCGACCAGGACAAGTGCATCAACTTCGACTACTTCTTCGTGCGCAAGGTGATGTTCGTGAAGTACGCGCAGGCCTTCGTGGGCATGCCCGGCGGCTTTGGCACGCTCGACGAGCTGTTTGAGGCCATGACGCTGATTCAGACCAAGAAAATCAGCCGCTTCCCCATCGTGCTGGTGGGCTCGGCGTACTGGAACGGCCTGTTTGCCTGGCTGAAAGACGTGATGCTGCACGAGGAGCACAACATTTCGGCCGAGGACCTGAACCTGGTGCAAATCGTGGACGACGCCAGCGAGGCGGTAAAAATCATCGACGACTTCTACCACAAGTATCTGCTGTCGCCAAACTTCTAAGACCGCAGATTTCGCGGATTGTACCGGGTTAAAACGGATTATTGTGGTTACGCTTGTTCACTGAGATAGAGTGGCCGCTTCCCATCGGGGCGAAACCACAAAAAATCCGTTCCATCTGTTAAAATTCGTAAAATCTGTGGTTCAGTTCGACTACCTCATTGTGGGCGGCGGCGCGGCGGGACTGAGTTTGGCGTACCACATGGCCCAGGAGCCGCGCCTGGCCACCAAAAAGGTGCTGCTCATCGAGGCCGAAGCCAAGGACCGCAACGACCGCACCTGGTCGTTCTGGACCGACGAGCCGACGCCGTTCGACGGCATCGCGGCCCACGAGTGGCGCAAAATTGCGTTTCGCAGCCCGGGCTTTGAAAAAGAGTTTGACCTTGGCGCTTTCCGCTACCAAATGATTCGCGGGCTGGATTACTACCAGTTTGTGCAGCGGGCGCTGGCCGATAACCCGCAGTTTACCTTCGTCCGCGGCGCGGTGGAAAGCCTTGAAAATACCGCCGACGGCGTACGGGTGCGCAGCAGCGCGGGCGAGTTCGCGGCCCGCTACGGCTTCGACAGCCGCCCCCCCGCCCTGGCGCAGAACCCGGGCAAGCACCGCTACCTGCTGCAACACTTCGTGGGCTGGGAAGTCGAAACGGACACCGATGTGTTCGACCCCAACGTGGTGGAGTTCATGGACTTCCGGGGCCCGCAGCAGCAGCAGGCCCGCTTCATCTACGTGCTGCCCTTTGCCCCCCGCAAAGCCTTGGTGGAATACACCTTGTTTTCCGAGGCGCCCCTGCCCAAGTCCGAATACGAGGCGGCCATCCGCACGTACCTGAGTGCCAACCTGGGCGTGAGCGACTACCGCGTCACGGCCGAGGAAGTGGGGGCCATACCGATGACGGACCATCCGCTGCCGGCCCGCGACGGCGCCCGCATCATCAACCTGGGCACACGCGGGGGGCGCGCCAAGCCCAGCACGGGCTACGCCTTCAAGCGCATTCAGCAGCACTCGGCGCGGCTGGTGGCGGCGCTGGCCGCCACGGGCCACCCGCCCCGGGATTCCACCGGCGACCGGTGGCAATTCCACCTTTTCGATACCCTGCTGCTCGATATTATGCAGCGGCGAGGCGAAACCACGCGGGACATTTTTCGGGAGCTGTTCGAGCGCAACCCAGTGGAGCGCATCTTCCGGTTTCTGGACGAAACCACTTCCTGGACCGACAACCTACGGGTAATGAATTCCGTGACGCCAGGGCCGTTCATGCGCTCCATCGCGCAGGTGCTGCGCGGCCGGCCGGGCCAGCGGGCGCCAGTCAAGAGTTGAGCGCTAAAGGCTGAGGCTTGCGGCTGTTCTTAGCTCCCAACTTCTCGCGGCGGCGGCCCGGCGCGGGCCGCGCACCTCCTGGCCAAGCAATTAGCCGCCGGCTTTTGGGGGCAGTCGGCGGTGAGCCGCCAACGCCGCTGCTGTTGTGGCTCACCATGACCAGGAACGCCGACGCGGACGGGCACAAAAAAAGGCTGCGGACCAGCACCCTGCCGGGGCGGCCCGCAACCAAATTTCTGGTAATTATCGGGTGGTCAATTGCTACTTATTCGGGGCCAGACACGGGTCAGCAACGGGCTGCCTGGAAACCAATAACTGACAACTAGCACCAAAAAACTAATATTCGTCTTCGTTGAACATGAAGTCTTCCTTGGTGGGGTAATCGGGCCATACTTCCTCGATGTTTTCGTAGGGCTGGCCGTCGTCCTCCAGAGCTTGCAGGTTCTCTACCACTTCCATGGGGGCACCCGAGCGGATGGAAAAGTCAATCAGTTCGTCTTTGGTGGCGGGCCATGGCGCATCTTCCAGGTAGGAAGCCAATTCGAGTGTCCAGTACATAAGAAGGAGGATAAAAAAAGGTTGGCGAAGGTAACGGTTTCCGCTCAACATGCAAGCCGGAAACCGCGTCAAAAGCGACAACGCAAAAGGCTGGCCAAGGTTAGCCCGCGGCCTGGGCCTGCTGGCTGAACAAGGCGATGAGGTCATTTTTCGTGCGAATCTTGCGTTCAAACGACCGGATTTTTGTTTGCAGCATCTGCCGGAAAGCGTCGTTGGCGGTGCTGGGGCTAAGCTTGTCGAGGTTGTCGCGCAGCACCTCCAGCTCCTGGTGGTCGTCCTTGAGCAATTCGCGCAGGGTGGTGGCCCGGAAACGGGCGCGCTCGGCGGGCGAGGTGGCCGCGGGCTCGCCGCCCACGCGCTTGCGCAGGTGGTATTCGAGGGCGCTGAGCTCAAAAATCTTGTCGCAGGCCACCATGAAGCGTTGCCAGATGCGGTCCGATTCCTCGCCGCGCACGGTGCCCACCTGTTTCCACTCGGCCTGCAGGGCTTTGGCCTGGTGAATGGCTTCCTGCGGGGGCGTGTGCATCAGGGCTTCGGCGCGGTCGGCCAGGGCGCGCTTGCGGGCCAGCAGCTGGTCGGGCGAAGCCGGCGCGCCAGCGCCGCCCCCGGCCTGCTGCGCGGCAATGTGCGTTTTGAGCCGCTCGAAGAAGTGGTTGTTGGCCGCCCGGAAGCGCGTCCACAGCTCAGAGGCCTGCTTTTTGGGCAGGGTGCCGTTCACCTCGCGCCAGGCCTGCTGCAGCAGCTTGAGCTGGCGCGAAGTGGTTTCGAACTGGTCGGAATTCTTGAGGCTTTCGGCTTGCTCAATGAGGTCGCGGTAGCGGGTCTGCACGCGCGAGCTCATGGCCTTTTTATCGGCCTGAAACGACTTGCGGCGGTCGAAAAATACCTGGATGGCCGTTTGGAACCGGTGTTCCAGGTCGTCGGTCAGGGCCTTGTCCACGGGGCCGGTTTTGAGCCAGCCCTGGCGCAGGTCCTTCACTTTTTCGCTGGCCGAAATCCACTCCACGCTGTCGCGCAGAACTTCGGCTTCATGAATAAAGCCAAGCTTGGTGGCCAGGTTTTTTTCGCGGTTGTGGGCCACGGTCACGGCAATGGCCTCCTCGGCTTCGGTGAGGCGGCGGTGCAGGGCGGCGAAGTCGCCAAGGCCGTCGTAAATCAGCAGCAGCGCTTTGAGGTGCAGCGCTTTCATCAGGTACGAGCCTTTGTTTTCGCTGGCGTCCATCCTGCCCAGCAGCGCGTCGACCTTGGCGTGCAGGGCGGCAAAACGGTGGGCAAAATAAAGCAGGGCCGCGTCGTCCGATTCTTTGACCAGACCTATTTGGCGGGCAGGCTGGGCCAGCACGGGGCGCAGCCACACGCCGCCGGCTTCCACGTAACCGTAGCGTTTGGCTTCGGCCAACAAGTGGTCGGTTGGTTCCATACAAAAATTAAGCTCGTGGGTAGGAGTGTGGAATAAAATGAAATGGCTGAAACGTGGAACCGGGAAGGGAATACAAGTTTACGGGAAAAAGACGACGAAGGGATGTGATTTTAGGTGACGGGGCAATATAGGGATGGTGGTTGGAGAATTATTGGGGGCGAACGGCCGCCGGGACGTCGTTGGGAAGGGCCGCGGCGCGCGGCGCGCCCGGCAGGTGATGGGTTCCGGGGCGACCTTGCCGTTCTTTGCGGCCCGGGGCCGCCCCGCTCCCGCCACAACCTCCTCCATTTCCAACCTTCCCATGAGCGACCAGACCATCATCTTCAGCATGGCCGGCGTGAGTAAGATTTACCCGCCCCAGAAGCAAGTTCTCAAAAACATTTACCTCTCGTTCTTCTACGGGGCCAAAATCGGCGTGCTCGGCCTCAACGGCTCGGGCAAGTCGAGCCTGCTCAAAATCATTGCCGGGGTCGACAAGCAGTTTCAGGGCGAGGTGGTGTTCTCGCCCGGCTACTCGGTGGGCTACCTGGAGCAGGAGCCCCAGCTCGACCCCACCAAAACCGTGCGCGAGGTGGTGGAGGAAGGCGCCGCCGAAACCGTGGCCCTGCTGAAGGAATACGACGAAATCAACGAAGCCTTTGGGGCCGAAGACGCCGACTTCGACAAGCTGCTCGACCGCCAGGGCCGGGTGCAGGAGCGGCTCGACCAGCTCGACGCCTGGAACCTCGACACCCGGCTGGAGCGGGCCATGGACGCCCTGCGCACCCCCGCGCCGGAGGCCGTCATCGGCACGCTGAGCGGGGGCGAGAAGCGCCGGGTGGCCCTGTGCCGCCTGCTGCTGCAGGAGCCCGCCGTGCTGCTGCTCGACGAGCCCACCAACCACCTCGACGCCGAGAGCGTGCTCTGGCTGGAGCAGCACCTGCAGCAGTACAAGGGCACCGTGATTGCGGTGACCCACGACCGCTACTTCCTCGACAACGTGGCCGGCTGGATTCTGGAGCTGGACCGCGGCCAGGGCATCCCGTGGAAGGGCAACTACAGCAGCTGGCTGGAGCAGAAAACCGCCCGCCTGGCCCAGGAAGAAAACTCCGAGAGCAAGCGCGCCAAAACCCTGCAGCGCGAGCTGGACTGGGTGCGCATGTCGCCCAAGGCCCGCCAGAGCAAGGGCAAGGCCCGCCTGGCCAACTACGACAAGCTGGCCAGCGAGGAGGCCAAGGACAAGGAGCAGAAGTTGGAGCTGTTCATCCCCGACGGCCCGCGCCTGGGCGCCCAGGTCATCGAGGCCGAAGGCCTGCGTAAGGCCTTCGGCGACAAGCTGCTGTTCGAAAACCTGAGCTTCTCGCTGCCCCAGGGCGGCATCGTGGGCATCATCGGGCCGAACGGAGCGGGCAAAACCACGCTCTTTCGGATGATAACCGACCAGATGAAGCCCGACGCGGGCACCTTCGAGGTGGGCCCCACCGTGCAAACCGCTTACATCGACCAGCAGCACGACACGCTCGACGGCAGCAAGTCGGTGTTCGACACCATCACGGGCGGCACCGAAACCATGCTCATGGCCGGCCGGCCGGTGAACTCCCGCGCCTACGTGAGCAAGTTCAACTTCGGCGGCGGCGACCAGGAGAAGAAGGTGGCCATGCTTTCGGGCGGCGAGAAAAACCGCGTCCACCTGGCCATGACCCTCAAGCAGGGCGCCAACCTGCTGCTGCTCGACGAGCCCACCAACGACCTCGACGTCAACGCCATCCGGGCCCTGGAAGACGCGCTGGAAAGCTTCGCCGGCTGCGCCGTCATCATCAGCCACGACCGGTGGTTCCTCGACCGGCTGGCCACCCACATCCTGGCCTTCGAGGGCGACTCCGAGGTGGTGTGGTTCGAGGGCAACTTCTCGGATTACGAGGAGGCCAAGCGCAAGCGCCTGGGCGACGTGGAGCCCAAGCGGGTGCGGTACCGGAAGCTAGGGTAAAACGCGCTGATGCGGGCGGCGACGCTACTTCGCCTTCAACTGCGCATCGGTGGTGATGCCGAAGTTCAACCCAAACAGCGAAATCGCGTTGCTGCCGTTGCCAAAGTCTTCGCCGAAAGTGGCCGTGAAATAGATGTTATCCGTCACTTCCACTTCGTTGACGACGGCCAGCCGGTAGGTGTCCCCGCTGCCGGCCAGCCGCCGCACATATTCCGCCGAAAACAGCCAGTCCCGCGCGGCCCCCAACGAAAATTCTCCGCCCGCGCGCAGCCCGTAGTCCCACGCGTTTTCGCGCCGGTCGAGCGCGGGGCCCGCCACCAGGTTTTGCCAGCGGGCCACGCCCAGTACCTCAATCCGGGGCGCGGGCCGCCAGGCGACGTCCAGCCAGGCGCCGCCACGGCGGCGGTCGCCGCTTCGGTCGCCTTCGGGCAGGCGGTAGGCATAGGCCCCGGCCAGGCTCACCAGCAGCAGCGGCTTGTTCTCGAACTCGGTCACCGCCTGCTCAATCAGCCGGCGGTACTGGCTGACGCTGTCCCGCAGGGCGGCGTTGGCGGGGTCGCTCGCCACCCCGACCAGCAGCGGCTTCACCCGGTCGGCGTAGCGCTTCAGCAGGGTGCCAACCACCGGCTGGCGGACCCGGAACAGGTTGGTGCGCAAGCCCAGGCCGGCGTTGCGGTTGCTGGCCGCGTCCGTCACAACGGCCAGCGAAACGCCCGCGTCGCGGTAGAAACAGGCAAAATCCATTTTCGCCTCGCTGTTGGTGTACTTTTCAAACGTGAGATTGGGGTGCTGGGCCAGCCAGTACGGCGCGACCGACAGCGCAAAGTCCTGCCCCTGCAGCCCACCGAGCAGCGTGGTGGCAATCCCGTGCGGCGTCGTCGGCCGGTCGACCTGGGCGGGGGCCTTGCCCAGCAAAACAAACCCGGGGGCGGTGGGGGCCCGCAAGTTGCCCAATGGGGCCGCCGGCTTGGCTCCCGTACTGCTTTGTGCCGAGGCCGTGCAAGCCAGCAGCAGCAGCGAAGACAACAGGTGAAGTCTCATGGAACGGCTCAGTTGAAGGTGTAGGTTATCGTGTAGAGCACAATGCCGTCGGAGCCCGGCTTTTGGGTGTCGGCTTCTTTGGTGAAGCTCTCGTTGGTTTCGGCGGCGTTGCCCCGCTTGATGCGGTGGGTGATGATGGTCCAGTCGGTGTGCGGGTTGACATCCACCACGGCCGTTCGCACCAGGAGGGCGAAGCCCCGCAGGGTCTTCCCCGTGCCCACAAACAGGTTGGTGATGTCGGCGGCTTTGGCAACGACTATTTTGTCGGGGCCGCGGCTGACCTCGATGTAGGTGCCGCCTAGCTGGCCATTGCCAACGATGACGCTGACAAAAAGCGCCTCGTTGTCCTGGAGGGCGACGCTTCGGTTTTCGGTTACGCTTACCATGGGTTTTGGGGTTTGAGTTGAATTAAAACGACTACGGCCAGCAGCGCCCCGGGCAGCCTTACCTGCGCGTTCGGTTGGGGCAAGAGCCCGTGCCGGCGGGCAAAAACCTTGTGGGCCCCGGCCGGGGCTTGCCCCCCGCCGCTGCGCCGGCGGCCAAAGGACCGGCTAGCTGTCCGCCGGCCTCACCCACACCTCCACTTGGCCGTGCGGCACCCGCTGGGGAGGCTTTCGGCGCCCCAGGGACTGTAGCACCACGCGCGACGTGTCGTTCAGGGAAGCCAGAAAAGCTTGGGTGATGGCCTGGGCTTTCTGGGCTTTTGCGTGGTCTTCGGCGAAGTAGTACCGCACGCTGCAACGATACTTACCCGCTACGCGCTCCACGCCGGGCGCCAGCCACCCCCGCTGCTGAAATTGCAGCTGCAGCTGCTGCGCCACCGGCCGCGGAAAGCCCCGAAACTGGATGTAGCAGATTTTTGGCGCCACATCGAGCGGGGCGGCCGGGCCTGCGCCCACGGCCGACGTATCGGGCGCAGAAGCGGGAACCTGGCTGCCCGCCACCGCCGGGCCGGGCGAAGGGCGAAGGCGGGTGGCGGAGATGGCCAGGTCGGCAAACGGCTGCTCGGTGCCGGCCAACGGCGCGTCGGGCAGGGAGCGGGTTTTCTGCTGCTGCCCCATTTCGTAGGCATCGTGCAGGCTCTGATACCGCGTCCGGTCGCGGTGCTGCATGATGCGCGCGGCCAAATCGAGCCGGGCCTGGTCGATAACGTCGCCGTCGCCCGGCTTCTTGGGTAGCGCCTTGCGTACCCGCCACATTTCTTCGGCGATGCTGAAGATGAGGGAGTCATCGGCCTGCCGCTCCTCGTTGGCGCGCTGGTACCACTTCAGGCTCGGGTTGGTATACAGCCGGTCCAGGGTCAGCAGGGCAAAGTTTTGGCTGCTGATGTTGGCCTCCGACTGGGGTTTGGTCAGCGTTTCGGTCAGGTCCTTAATCATTTTGGTGCGCTCGACATTGCGGGCGTAGTCGTCGGCACCGCACTTGGCCAGCACCCCCAGCAGCGTCACCATGACCAGTTGGGTAATGCCCGTGAGGTTGGGCAGCCAGCCAGCAATTCTGTCCGAAAGACTGTCTTTGTGCGGGGTTGGGTCGGGGGTCATGAGCGGCGCTAAAAAAATGTTGGTAACGCAACGGCCCGTGGCGGGGCACGGCTGCTTCGATACCGCCACCTTGGTCGAACAACGGACCCCAGCGGCAGCCATGAAAAGCCCGTCGGCCAGATAGACCGCTGGGGTGGTGAGCGGCGCTCAACCGGGCCGTGCTGCGGACTTGGTGGCGGCAGCCCCCGGTCGGCTTTCCGGTTCAACTGCTGCCTGCCCCTTGCCCCCGAGCAAGGGGCCGTGCGGGCCCTCATCCCGCAGCCGGGCCGGGGGCTGCCGCCCCAGCCGGCGAAATGAGGGCCGCGGCCGCCGTGGTCCCGGCTGCGGGAGCGGCCGCCGGCGGGGCATCGGCCGCCGTGGACTTGTGCTCCTGCGACTTGCCCACCGGAAAGCCGGCGGCGCTGATGGAAATAAGCGCCAGCAGGCCGCCGTCGAGGTCCGGCAGCGACCATTGCTTCCACACGTGGCGCACGAAGTAGAGGCCCACCAGCACGTTGAACGGCAGAAACTGAATCCGGGCGATGCTGAACCGATTGTCCTCGGCCAGCAAGTCGGGCCAGAAGCCCAGGCTTTGGGCGTTCACGTCGAGCGGGCCCACGGCCACAATCTGCTCGCGGGTGAGCACCCGGCTGAAGACGTTGCTGCCCAGGCTCACGCCCAGCAGGCCCAGCAGGCTGTCGGGCAGGGCCGTCAGCTCGCCCGTCACCAGGTAGCAGAGCAGGTAGGCGCTGCTGATGAGAAAGGTCCAGAACGCCAGCTGCACCTTGCTCAGGCTGAAGGGCACGGTTTCGTGGCCCCGGCCCACCAGGGCGGTGGCCGCCCCGCCCAGCGTGTCGAGCTGGCCCCGGAGCACGTCGCTGCGCACCAGGTTGCTGCGCCGCGCCAGGTAAATCAGCCCGCCCAGCAGCACCGCCACGGCCGCCAATCCCCACCCCAGCTCGGCCCGGCGCACCAGCTCCAGGCGGATGCTGCTGCTCCCGCCAGGGAAAGCGCTGCCCAGCTGCCCCGTATCGAACCCAATGCCGATGTGGGCCGGGTGTTCCAGCTTTCGCCACACCGAATAAAACAGCTGCCAGGTGCTCTCCGTGCTTCGGTCGCGCAGCAGCACAAAGCGCACCGTGGCGGTGTCGGCGTTGAGGAGCGTGTCCAAGCCGGTCGGCTTCATGGGCAGGGGCACGCCGTCCACGTACAGGCGCAGGTCGTCCTGGGCGCGTTGGTAGTACAGCAGGGCAGCGCGCAGCCCCCGCACCCGCAGCACGGCCTGGTCGCCGAGCTGCAAGGTGTCGCGGCGCTTGTTGGAGAGGCTGTACACGTCCACCACCTGCACCGAGGGCCGGCTGGCGGGCCGGCGGCTGGCTGCTTCCGGCACCTCGCGCTGCGCCGGCACCTTCGCGCCACCCGGGCCGGCCGAAGCCGGCCGCGCCGGCCCCTGCTGGGCCCGGGCACTGCCCCCGGCCAGCAGACAAAGCAGGAACAAGCAGGGCAAGGAACGCATGACCGCAGCAGCAGATGAGCGAAAATCAAGACCCGGCGGGGTGCCCGGCCGCCGGTGAGGCCCGCAGAACGCCAGCGGCAGCCGGCCCCGCAAACCGTGGCGTAAAGATGATTTCGCGCCCCGTGCCCGCGCATCAGTGCTAGCACTGAACTTCTCACGCCACCCAGCCCTCGCGCACGGCCCGGGCGGCCAGCCCCACTAGCGTGCGGGTACCGGCCTTGTGCAGCAGGGTGCGCCGGTGGCTCTCAACGGTGCGCACGCTCAGGCACAACTGGCCGGCAATTTCCTCGTTGCAATAATCGTTCACCACCAAGCGCAGCACTTCCAACTCGCGGGGGCTAAAGCTGCCTTCGATGGAATAGGCGCGGCCGGCGCGGACTGGCGCGGCCTCCGGCGCGGCGTCGAGCCAGGGCGCCAGGGCGGCGGCCAGCGTTTGGGGCGGCACCTGGCTGGGCACCAGCAGCCGGGTGCCGGGCCAGGCCAACACGTCGCGGCGCGGGGCCGGTGTGCGGGGGTCGTCCAGCACCAGCAGGCGCTGGGTGGGCCGGGCGCGGTGCAGCTGGGCCAGCAGGCCGGGCAGGCCCGGCCCCGGCAAGGAGCCTTCGAGAACAATCAGCCCGAAGGGGCGGCGGGACACCAGCTCGGCCACCTGCGAGGCGTCGGCGGTGAGGGTGAGGAGCAGATGAGGCCACTGCTCGCGGAACAAGGCCAGCAGCCCCTGCCGAAACAAGGTGGGCGCGGCCGCTACCAGGGCCGTTGGGGTAGAAGCGTGCATGGAGCGGGCAGAAAAGGCGTTTCTGAACCGGCTGGCTCCCGTTGGTTGGCAAGGACGACGGGGACAGCCGCCAGTGGCTGGGAAAGACGCGACAAAATAGCAGGTATTCTCAAGAAAATAATCAATAAGCGTTGCATATGATTGATTCTATAATTTTCGCTCGCTAACGCGGCCCGGCCAGGCGCCGGTCAGCACCCGGCGCGCCACAAAAAAACCGCCGCTCTGTTTCCAGAACGGCGGCTTAAAGAGCTAGCTATGCGGTGCGGGACTACCGCCGGCTGCCGCTGAAGAAAATGGCGACGTAATACAGCAGCGTCGCCAGCGAGCTGATGGCGGCCACCACGTAGGTCATGGCCGCCCACCACAAGGCGTCTTTGGCCATGGCGTGCTCCTGGGTGGTGACTACGCCGCGCTGGTCCATCCAGGCCAGGGCCCGGCGGGAAGCGTCGAACTCGACCGGCAGGGTGACGAATGAAAACAGCGTAGTGAGTGAAAACAAGGCAATGCCCACGCCCAGCGGAATCAGGCTGCGGTTAATCATGAACACCCCGGCCAGCAGAATCCAGGGCATGTAGCGCGACACCGCGCTCAGGGCCGGCACCATGGCCGAGCGGAACTGGAGCATGGAGTAGGCCGTGGCGTGCTGCACGGCGTGGCCGCACTCGTGGGCTGCAATGGCCGCCGCCGCTGCGCTGCGCTCGGCGTACACGCCTTCGCTCAGGTTCACGGTTTTGTCGGCCGGGTTGTAGTGGTCGGTGAGCTGGCCGTCGGTGCTGATGATGCGCACGTCGGTAATCTGGTGGTCGGCCAGCATCAGCTCGGCCACTTGCGCGCCGGTCAGGTTGGCTTGCAGGCCCACCTGGGCGTATTTTTTGAACTTGCTGCGCAGGCGCCACTGGATGGCCCAGCTAACGAGCATGAGCAGAATGAGCAGGATGTACATGGGTTGAAGAAGGAAAAAAGAAGGGTGAAAGCAGTTACGCGGGGTGCAAAATTCGCTCCACAATCCGGGAAGTGCTGTAGCCCGGCACCAGCGGAACGGTGCGCACCTGGCCGCCCCGGTTCAACACCAATTCGTGGCCCACAATTCCGTCGACGGCGTAGTCGTCGCCTTTCACCAGCACATCGGGCTGCACCAGCTCGATGAGCGCCAGCGGCGTGGGCTCGCCGAAGAGCACCACCGCGTCTACGAAGGCCAGCGAGGCCAGGATGCGCGCCCGCGCCGCTTCGTCCTGAATGGGCCGGCCGGGCTTGAGGACGCCCACCGAGGCATCCGTGTTGAGGCCCACTACCAGGGCATCGCCCAAGTGGCGGGCGTGCTCAAGGTAGTCGACGTGGCCGAGGTGCAGCAGGTCAAAACAGCCGTTGGTGAACACCACCCGGCGGCCCCCGGCGCGCCAGGCCGCCAACACGGCCGGCAGTTGCTCGCGGGTCAGGATTTTTTCTTTCGTCCACATCGGGGGAGGCAGTGAGCAGTGAGCAGTGAGCAGTGAGCAGTGAGCAGTGAGCAGTGAGCAGTGAGCAGTGAGCAGTGAGCAGTGAGCAGTGAGCAGTGAGCAGTGAGCAGTGAGCAGTGAGCAGTGAGCAGTGAGCAGTGAGCA
>NZ_JANNOD010000066.1:0-7623 GCF_031398885.1 Hymenobacter sp. | reverse complement strand
CCGTGGCACTCTTTCTGCGGGTGGGGCGGCTGCGGGGGCCGCGCCGATTATTTCGTATTGTTTATTAAATATTTTTTAATCAATAATTCACGTTTGGGACCCAAAACCCCCATTCAAATTTAAGCGCAGCGTCCGGCGCAGCGTCACAGTCCGAACTCCTGAATCTTGCGGTACAGGGTGGTGTGGGCAATGCCCAACACGCGGGCGGCCTCGGCCTTGTTGCCGCCGCACTCCAGCAGGACGCGCTGCACGTGCTGCTTTTCCACGTTGCGCAGCGCGCGCGGGTCGTCGGAGGCACCGTCGGCGAGGGTTTCGGGCAGCAGCGCCAACTGGATTTCAATGGGCAGGTCGGCCACGGCCAGGGGTTGGTGGGGCGGGGTGAGGATGGAAGCGCGCTCCATCACGTTTTTTAGCTCGCGCACGTTGCCGGGCCAGGCGTAGCCTTGCAGCGCCAGCAGGGCCTCGGGGGTGAGCACCAGGGGGCGCCGGCGGAGCTTGGCGGCAAAGTGGCGCACGAAGTACTCGGCCAGGGCCGGCACGTCGGCCCGGCGGGCGCTGAGGGCCGGCACCGGTATCACCACCACCGAGAGGCGGTAGTACAAGTCGGACCGGAAGTGGCCCGCTTCGGCCTCCTGCTTGAGGTTGCGGTTGGTGGCGGCCACCAGGCGCACGTTCACCCGGGTGGGCCGGCCGTCGCCGAGCTTGGTAAACTCCTGGGTTTCGAGCACCCGCAGCAGCTTGGCCTGGGCCCCGGCTTCCATCTCCCCAATTTCGTCCAGGAATAAGGTGCCGCCGCTGGCTTCCTCAAACAGGCCTTTTTTGTCGGCATTAGCCCCCGTGAAAGCGCCTTTCTTGAAGCCGAACAGCTCCGACTCCAGCAGGTCCTTCGGAAAAGCGCTGCAGTTGAGGGCCACGAAGGGCTTACGGTGGCGCGGGCTGGCCTGATGAATGGCCTGGGCAAACAGCTCCTTGCCCGCGCCGGTGGGGCCTTCCAGCAGCACGGTGGCCTCGGTGAGGGCCACTTGCTGGGCAGTTTTTTTGGCGGCTTCCAGGGCCGGGGAGTGGCCAATCATCGAGTCGAAGCTGTACTGCGTACCGACCTTTTTTTCCAGGTCAGCCACCCGGCGCTGCAGGCGGGCCTTTTCGGCGGCGCGGTCCACCACCACCACAATTTGCTCGTCGGCGTCGCCCTTGGTCAGGTAGTCGAAGGCTCCCTCTTTCATGGCGCGCACGCCGTCGGCGATGGTGCCGAAGGCCGTCATCAGCACCACCTCGGCCAGGGGGGCCAGGGCCTTGTAGCGGGACAGTAGGTCGAGGCCGCGGCCGTCGGGCAGCTTCACGTCGGAGAGGATAACCAAGACTTCGCCAACGTGCTCGCGCAGGGTTTGCAGGCCGCGGTGGGCGTCGGGGGCTTGCAGCACGGTGTAGCTTTCCAGCTCCAGGGTGCGGGCCACGGCCTGACGCAGCAGGGTTTCGTCGTCGATGAGCAGGATGGTGCCGTTGGGCATGGGCGGGGAATGGAAGGAAGCGGACAACGCCCGGACAGCCGGCCGCCCCGGCTGGGAAAAAGCCTGAAATAGACAAAGGAGGGCTGTCCGAGCGGACAACCCTCCTTCTATCAGGCGCGGACAAGCAGTTGACCTTGGCAGCACTCCCCGCTGGTTGCCCGCGCCTGAGTGCGACAAAGGTACATGCTTTCCGCACTCGTGGGCCAGGCCGGGTGTTACCAGTCCGTTAGAAAATCGCGCTGCTTTCAGTGCGGCAAGGGGTATCGCAGGGGCTCTACAGCGGGTTAATAGTTGGTACCCAATCTGAAGCAGATTACGCCTTTTAGCAAGCCCGATGCAGAGCTGGGGTGAAAGGGAAGAAGCGAATGAAGCGACGCCGGGGCTGACTATTTTTTGGTTACCCCGGGCGCGGCGACCACCCGGGTGTTGGCCGGCAGGGGAATTTCGCGGGCCGTTTCAAAAACGCCCGGCTCGGCGGCGGTTTCCTCCACGCGGCGTTGCACGATGCGCAGGTACCGGCCGTCCACGTGCAGCACGGCCAGGTCCTGGCTGGTGCCGGACGAGGCCTGGTAGCTGCGGAAGCCCATGACCATGCCGGCGGGAAAGTTGGCCAGCTTGGCCTTCGCAGCGTCCACCACGTCGGGCTGGCCGCCAAACTTGCCCAGGTCGATGTCCTGCGGTTTGGCGCCTTGCAGCAGCAGGCGGGCATTGGTGCGGGGCTGGCCGGGGTTGTCGGGGTCCGCGATGGGCCTGAAGGCGAAGGCTAGCTTCAGGGTTTCGGCCTCCCGCAGAACGGGCGGGGCCGCCGCCGGAGCCGGGGCGGGCGCCCCGCCAACGGCTTTCGCGGCCGAATCAACCGGGGCGGGAGCCGCCGGAACGGCCGCCGGCGCCGGGGCCGAAACCGTGGGCGCCGAGGTGTCGGGAGCGGCTTGGTTGCAGCCGACCAGCAACGCGGCCGCGCACAAGGCGAAGTAAAAGTTTTTCATAAGGAAAAAAGGCTTAAGCTTTTGCCGCCGTAAGATTAAGCATAATTGCCGGGCAATGCCCCGGATGCCCCGGTGCCCAGTCGAAACCGCTGCGGCTGTTTGGTTTTCGCCCCGCCCCGGCAGTACCCACCACCAAGCAAAAAAAGCCCCGCAGGGTGAATGCGGGGCTTTTTTTCAGTCAGCAACCAAGGCCAACGCTAGGCCAGTTACCAGCGGCGGCCGTAGTAGCCACGGCCGCGGTAATAAGGCCGCGGAGCCGCGTAGTACACGGGCCGGGGGGCGTAGTACGGCGCGGGCACCACCACCACGGGGCGCGGGGCAGCGTACACCACGGCCGGCCGGGGCGGGTAGTAGCGGGGGCCGTAGTAGGCGCGCGGCGGGCCGAAGTAGCCGCGGGGGCCAATGCGGACGCTGATTTGGGCCGCCACCGGGGCGCTGGCCAGCAGTTGCCCGGCCAGCAGCAGCGCGAGCAAGAGCAGAAATGGACGTGTCTTCATCGGAATAAACAGATTAAGTGAAAACCTGGTGTTTTACGATGCTCAGACTACCAGCGGTTGCCGGGGTTTAATGGAGTTGGCAGAAACCCCGGGGCGGCCCGCCAGGCTAAAAAATTCGGATGCGGAACGTGGCGTCGGCCGCGCCGCCGAACAGGCCGTAGCCGGGGCGCACGTTGGTGGCCAGCGGCGCGGGCTCGGCGAAGGGGTTGTCGTCGCTGTCGTAGTAGCGGCGGCGCGAGAGGTAGAAGGCGTAGGCGTCGGGCGTGATGCTGCTCACGTACACCTCAATGTAGCCGGGCGCCGCGCAGTTGCCCTGGCCCTGGAAGCAATTGCGGTAGAAGCTCACGTCGGACGCCAAGGCAATACGCTGGCCGTTCACGCCGGTATCCGCGAAAGGGTAAAGGCTGTACTGCTGGCCGGGGCTCGACAGCTGGAACTGCCCGATGCTCACCACGCTGCCCTGGCTGTCGTAGTCCACGTCCACCGCGCCCCATTCCCCGGGCTGGCCTTGCTGGTCGAGCACCCGGGCGAAGGCCAGGTAGTAGTCGGTCGAGGCGGGGTCGTCGCGCAGCACCACGCTCAGGCGGCCCTGGTACTGGTTCGAGCCAGGATTAGGAGCGGTGCGGGCCACGTAGGTCGCGCTTTCTATCACGGCCGGCGCGGGCATGACCAGGGAGCTTTCGGCCGTTTCCAGGCCGGGCAAGGCGGCCCGCAGGGTGTAGCGCTGGCCGGCCTGGGGCTGGAAGCCGAGCACGGGCCGGTAGTAGCCGCGACCGGTCGAACTCGCGTTGCTGCTGCGCGTGGGCCGGTAGCGCTCCACCACGCTGCCGGTGGCGTCGCGCAGCTCCACGGCGGCATCGGTCCGGCCCGTCAGCTCGCTGGGGTCAAACACGCGCTGGCTGTTGCTGACGTAGAGCTGGCGCTGGGCGTAAAGCGCCCGAAACGACGAATCCTGCGGCGCGGTGGTGAGCGTGTAGAGCAGCGCCACGCGGGGCGTGTGCGGCGGCTCGGGCAGGTTCACCGTCGATTCGCAGCCGGCCAGGGCGGCGGCCAGCAGCAGGGCGGGGGCAGCAAGTGTTTTCATGCGTGGGCGTTAAAACCGGAACGTTTTGCTGAACGACGGCAGGATGGGAAACAGCGACACCTGGCGGTAGCTCAACTGCTCGCTGCCGGCGCCGCGGCCGAGGTAGATGAAATAAGGATTCCGGCGGCTGTAGGCGTTGTACACGCTGAAGCTGTTCACCACCGCGCCCCAACGCTTCTTCTTTGTGCGGCTCAGGTCGAGGTCCACGCGGTGGTAGGCGGCCATGCGGTAGCCGTTGCGGGTGCCGTAGTCCTCAAAGATTCCGCCGTAGTTCGGCCCCAGCGCGTAGCGGCCCTGCGAAAGCGTGACGGCGTTGCCGCTGCCGTACACGAACGTGCCCGAGAGCGTGAGCGTGGGGCTGAACTCATGGATGACCACGACCTTGAAATCGTGCCGGCGGTCGTACTTGTAGGGGAAGGTCCGGCCCTGGTTCAGGTCCGGGAAGCGGCGCGTGCTCCAGGCCAGGGTGTAGCCCACCCAGCCGGTGGTTTTGCCCGATTTCTTCTGCAGAAACAGCTCGCCGCCGTAGGCCCGGCCCTGGCCGCTGGTCACCTTGCTCTCGTAGTTGCTGTCCGACGTGCCCAGAAAGTCGGCGCCCTCGCGGAACTCAATCAGGTTCTGCATGGGCTTGTAGTAGGTTTCGAAGCTCAGCTCGAAGTCCTCGCCCCGAAAGCGCAGGTTGCGGGCCGCGCCAACGCTCACCTGCTGGGCCCGCTGGGGCTTGATGGTGGCCGTGGCCGGCACCCACAAGTCGGTGGGCAGGCCAATGCCGCTGTTCGTGAGCAGGTGCACGTACTGCGTGGTGCGGGCGTAGGCGGCTTTCAGCGACCAATCCTCGGTGAGCAGGTAGCGGGCGGCCAGGCGCGGCTCTAACGAGGGATACAGCTTTTTATCGACCAGAAAGTTGTTCAGGCGCAGGCCCACGTTCACCTTCAGCCGCTCGGTCAGCTTCACGTCGTCCTCGGCGTAGAGGCTGGCCTCGTCGGCTCCGATGCGGCGGCCGGTGGCCACGTTCTGGGCGGGGTCGGTGCTGCCGCTGGTTTGCTGGGCCCCGGGCCGGAACTGGTGGCGGATGTACTGCCCGCCGAAACGCACGTAGTGGTTGGGGTTGGGCACGTAGTCGAAGTCCGATTTCAGGCTCAGGTCTTGGATGTTGGACAGGTAGTTCAACGCAAACTTTTCGGTGCGCAGCTGGCCGTTGTCGTCGAACCGGTCCTCGGTCGAAACGCCCACGTCGAACTGGTAGCGGGTGTAGGTCAGGTGGGTATTCATGAACAGCCGGTCGTTCACCACGTGATTCCAGCGCAGGGCGGCGGTGCGGTTGCCCCAGCCCAGGGCGCTGTTTTGCTTGTAAAACTCTTCGCCCCGCGTCGACTCATCGTCGGCGTAAAACTCGTCGTAGCCGCTGTAGCCGCTCAAGTAGAGGCGGTCGCGGGCGCCCACTTTCCAGTTCAGCTTGCCGTTGAGGTCGTAGAAATAATAGCCGGCGCTCACGCCTTCGGCCTGGGCCTTGATGATGGGCCGGGCCAGGATGTCGATGTAGGTGCGCCGGGCCGAGAAGATGAACGAGGCCGTGTCCTTTTTGATGGGCCCTTCCAGGGTGAGGCGCGAGGCGATGAGGCCTATAGCGCCCTCGCCGTGAAATTTCTGCATGTTGCCCTCCTTCATCGTGATGTCGACCACCGACGAGAGCCGCCCGCCGTAGCGCGCCGGAAACCCGCCCTTTATCAACTCCACGTTCTTGATGGCGTCGGCGTTGAACACCGAGAAGAACCCGAACAGGTGCGAGGCGTTATACACCGGCGTGCCGTCGAGCAGAATCAGGTTCTGGTCAGGCGAGCCGCCGCGCACGTACAGGCCGCTGCTGCCCTCGCCGCCGCTCTGCACGCCGGGCAGCAGCTGGAGCACCTTGAGCACGTCGGTTTCGCCAAAGAGCGCGGGCAACAACTTGATTTGGGCCACCGGCACGCTGATGGTGCCCATGCGGGTGGTTTCGGCCAGCTTTTCCTCCCGGCTTCCCACCACCTCCACCCCCGCCAGCTCGGCCGAGGTCGCCCGCAGCCGGAAGTCGTGCGTGAAGCTGCGCTCAGCCCGCTGCGTCAACCGCTGCCGCTCATAGCCAAGCGACGACACCAGCAGCCGCACCGAGTCGGGCGCGGCCGGCAGCGTAAGCGAGTAGAAGCCAAACGGGTTGGTGGTAGTGCCCTGGCCGCTGGCGGGGTGCACCACGGCCACGCCGGGCAAGCTTTCGCCGGTGGCCCCGTCGCGCACGTACCCGCTGATGGTGAAGCGCGGGGCCAACTGGGCCCGCGCAGTTATGGCCCCCAACAGCCCCGCGCCGCCGAGCAGCAGCATTCGGAAAAGTGTTTTCATGTAGAAGAAGAGTGGTAGATACCGCCGGACCAAGATAGAACCGAATCGTCCCCCAACGGCAGAGAGGAACGTTTATTGGGGGAGCAGCATCTGGGCCACAAGGTTGCCTCAGCAGCAAAAAAAGAACGCCATGCTTTGCACGACGTTCTTTTTGCGTTGAGCGGCTATTCGAATAATAAACGAACGTCATGCTGAGCGCAGCCGAAGCATCTCTACCGCTTCGCCTGCGCTCAGCATGACGTTCGTTTTTTCCTGTTCTTATTTTTCGAATGCGCTCTAAGCAGCTATTCTAAAAGCCAGCCGACTGAACATGACCGTACCTCCAATACCCGCTTATTTTTTGCGGTACTCGGCGTTCAGGTACGCCAGCACTGGGGTGGTGATGTCGAGGTTTTTTTCGCCATAGGCGATGGTGCCGCTGGGGGCGGCGATGAGAATCAGCTTGTAGCCGCGGGCCTTGCCATAGGCTTCCACTTTCTTGTTCACGCTTTCCAGTACTTTTTGGGTGAGCTTGGCTTCCTCCTCCTGGGCCTGAGCCTGGAGCTGCTGCTGCTTCTGGCCCACCTCCTGCTGCTGGGCCTGCAGCTTTTGCTCGGTGGCGGCGCGCTGCTCGGTCGTGAGGGTCGGGGCCTGCTTCTGGTATGCTTCCACGGCCGACTTGAAGCCGGTGAGCATGGTCTGGTTCTGGCGCTCCCAGCCGCGGGCCTTGCCCTCGAAGGCCTTGCGGGCGTCCTTCATGCCCTGGTAGCCGTCCAGCATTTTGCCCGACTCCACGTAGGCGATTTTGCCGTCGAAGCTGCCGGTGGGGGCCGCGACCGGTGCGGCGGCCGTGGCAGCAATGGGCTCGGCAGGTGTTTCAGGGATTTCGGTTGCGGCCGTGGTGTCGGCAGTGCTCAGGTTCGGGGAGGCCAGCACGGCCACGGATTTGTCGGTGGCAATGGCGGGCGCCGCCACGCGGCCATTGAAATGCAGGAAGTAAAGCACGGCCAGGGCAAGGGCCAGCACGACATTAATAATTAGCTGAAGCGAGTTTTTCATTGACAACTGATGATGGAGAAAGGACAAAAGTAACGCCGCGCTGGACGCTGCGCTTAATGAGGAATGAAGAATGAGGAATGAGGAATTGGCAGTCGGGAATTCTTCATTCCTCATTCTTCATTCCTCATTAAGCGCAG
>NZ_JANNOD010000059.1:0-179472 GCF_031398885.1 Hymenobacter sp. | reverse complement strand
CGCTCGCCGCCGGCCGCGTCATACAAACAGCCAAACGTTGGCGGGTAGAAAACACCGGGGGATTGCTTCGCGACGCCCCCCCCCCCGTTTGGTTGGGTTGCAACTACCTAGCGCGGCGGAGTGCCGCACCAATTCCAGTTTTCTTCGAGGCAAGAGACCTCAGCTTGGTCTATGCAGTCTGCGCCGATAATATCGTTGCAAATCACTCTCTTGTACCCAATTCTAAGAACCTGCCCTTCGCGTTGCCGGGGCTCGTACGCTTCCCACACTGCACCAGTCGGCTGCAGCCGGTAGCCATCGGCCAGCTCCAAGGTGGTGTGCTCCGTGGGGCAAAAGCTAGTATTGCCAGGGCACAAGCGCACCGTCACTACGGTGTCGCAGTTCCCAGTGGGCTCAACATCTTCCTTGTTGGTGCAGCCTGCTAGTCCGAAAATGGCAGCTAGACTGGAGGCGGCAAATATCTGAAGGGTGAAGAATGGACGCATCTGATTGGCGTTTAAGAAGTGAAGGGTAGTTATTGCCCCTGACCTCTGAAGCCGCTCAGCGGTTGCACGCCCACCCAAAAATTACGGTAGCTGCACTGTGAACAGCGGCAGCGGTTTCAGCGTGGCGTATTTGCCGCCCAGCGACTGGAGCTCGGCCTGGTGCAGCTTGAGGTAGTCGTTGTGCTGCCGGGCGGCGCGGTCGTACTGCACCCGGAAGCCGACCACGCCGGCATCGAGCTGCTGCAGGCCCTCGACAAAATTGCGGGCGTTTTCGCTGGGGGCGTTGCCGCCGGGCGCGGCCGCCGGGTAGAGCACGCGCAACAGCGAATCCTGGGCGGCGTCGTACTGGTCAATCAGGGCCGAGGTGGCCATGGTTTGCTGGGTGTAGCGGCGGGCTTTGAGGCGGGCGTTGGCGCGCTCCAGGGCCTGCACCTGGGCGGCGTCGGTACCGGGCTGGTCTTTCAGCTCGCGGAGCAGCAGGCGCGTAACGCCTATTTTCTGGTCGTCGCTCTCCATCATGCCGCGCCACTTCAGGTCCACGGAATCGCGCAGCACGTCGAACTGGGTTTTCACGGCAGCAACCGAGGCGGGATTCCGCGCGGCGGTTTTGCTGCCGTCGCGCTTGCAGGAGGCAGCGCAGCCCGTGACGATTACCAAGGCGACCATGGCCGCTTTAAACGGGGAGAAAATGGGAATGCGCATCGAAGAACCAAGAGGGTAAATGGCCGGTGCGGCAAAGCTACACTGGCTTGAATTGCTCGAACAGCTGGCGGCAGGTGTGGCAGTAGTGCACGGCCCGGCACAGCGTAGCCCCAAACGGCGTGCGCAACTCGGTATTGTGGCCGTGGCAGTTGGGGCACTCGGCGTATTCGAGAAAATCCAGGTCCAGCACCCGGTTGCCGAGCACCGGCGGCGGCGAGAGCTTATGCTGGCGCAGCGCCTGGCGGCCGGCTTCAGTGAGCATATCCGACGTCCAGGCCTCGCGCAGGCTGATTTCGACTTCCACCGCGGGCACGCCGTGGGCCAGCAGGGTGCGCTCCACGTCGCGTTTCATGTAGTCCATAGCCGGGCAGCCGGCAAACGTGGGCGTGAGGTGCACCCGCACTTTGCCCGTGCCCTCGTCCACCTCCACGCCGCGCACCACGCCCAAGTCGATGAGCGAGATAGTCGGAATCTCGGGGTCCTTTACGGCTTGCAGCCAGTCCATTATCTGGCTGATGGCTGGTAGCTGTTGGCTTTTAGTTTTGTTCATACTGTTTATTCTTCAAGCAGATTCTAAGCAAAAGAGCTAACAGCCAGAAGCCATCAGCTAACAGCTTAAAAAAAGCCTACCAGTCCGCCGTGGGGTCGAGGCGGAACACCTCGGCCATCTCGTCGAGCAGCGGCTGCAGGTGCTCGGTGTGCTGGCCCTGGCGCCCGCCGGCTACCGGAGTCAGGGTGAGTACATCGGGCATTTCCAGCGCCGTCTGGGCCAGTACTTTGGTGATGCTCGCCAGCCAGCGCCCGCGCAGCTCGTCTTCGCCCACGAACAAGCCCGAGCCGATGATGTCCGGCTCGGCATCGGTTTTTTCGAAGATGCCCAGGGCGTAGGGCAGGGTGAAGTTTAGCGCCCGCTGCATCCGTTCAATGGCTTCTTCGGTGGCGGTGCCCAGGCGCTTCATCCAGGTGTTGGCGTGCAGGGCGTGGTATTTCAGCTCGCCGCGCAGCTTGCGGGCCACCTGGGCCAGCGGCTCGTAGCTGCTGGTGGCCAGGGCCTCGAAGCGCAGCAACTCGGCGTGGTCGAACAGGAAGTGGCGGGTCAGGCTGAAGTCGTACTCCCCGATGGGCAGCTCCACCAACTGGCAGCAGTGAAACTGAGGGGCGTTGCGGGTAAAGGCCACCGTGTCGGGCTCGGCCTCGCCCAGCGCGTGCAGCAGCGAGTATAGTTGCAGGCTGTGGCCGAGCTTGTCCTGGGCCATGCTCGAAAAAGCAATGTCCTCCTCCAAAATGGGCCCCAGCCCGTTCCATTCGGAGTTGCGGTGGCCCAGGATGAGCTGGTCGTCGGCCAGGCGGTAGAGCAGGTCGAGTTTGGGGTCTTGGGGGCTTAGCTGACGCTGACCTTCGGTTGGGGACATAGGGGCTTGGTCTGTTAGGATGTGAAATGGCAGGGGAAAAGAAGGCTGGGGCGGGTCCGATAGGCCAAGCTCCTAAGTTTCCAAGCCCCCGAGCCCCTCCAGTTTGAATTTCTCAATCCGGTCCTGCACTTTGTAGGAGATGGCGTCGCGGTATTTCTTATCCGGTGTGCTGGCCCAGATGTCGCGGTCTTCCTCGTCGGAGCGCAGCACGTCAGCCGAGCGCACGGCCCACACGTTCACCACCGGCCGTTGCTCCCCGAATACGGCCTTGGCCACTTGCAGGGCGGCGGCCGGCGAGGCGGCGCGCACTTTGCCCACGTGCTGGTGCGCCTTGCCGCGCTTTTTGAGGTGGAAGATGTCGTAATCCTCCTCGCCCGCCGCGTAAGCAGCTTCCTCGGCCAGGGTATCGTCGGCTTCGCCGGGGGCGGGCGCTTTGCTGGCGGCTAGCAGCGGCAGCGTGTCATAAGCCGACTCCTGGTCGCCCACGTACGCCGTCACGCTGATGGCCGCCGTGGGCACCACCCACAGGCCGGTGCAGGCAAAGCGCCGGCTGTACTGCTCCTTGGCAAACAAAAACGCCACGTCGGCCTCCGGCGCGTGCACCGGGCCCACGTACACAAATGGCGTTCCCTCTTTCTTCTGATGAAACACCTCGTAGGTGCCAAACTGGTCGAGGGCGCCCTTAGCAGCCGGTTCAGCCGGCGCATCGGGCAGCCCCAGCCGGTTCATGCGCGGGTCGTGTGACTGTATCATTGGGAATTAAAAATGAAGAATTAAAAATGAGGCAAAATGAGCGGATAGCCTTGTTGCCGTTTAGCGCATTTTTAATTCCTGATTTTTAATTTTTAATTGATTTTTACGCCAGCGGGCGCACGTACTGCGCCTTGGGCGTGAGCAGGGCGCGGCGCACCCAGGCGCCGTTCTCCTCGGCGGCGCGGCGCACGGCAATGCGCTCGGCGTTGCAGGGGCCGTCGCCGTTAATCACGCGCTTGAAGTCTTCCCAGTCGGGCTCGGTGAACTCCCATTGGCCGGTTGCCTCGTTTTTACGAAGGTTAGCGTCGGGCACGGTCAGGCCAATTTCCCAGATTTTGGGCACGTACATGTCCAGGAACTGGTTGCGGCACTCGTCGTTGCTGGCCATCTTCACCTTCCAGCGCATCAGAATTTCGGTGTGCACGCTCATCTTGTCGCTCGGGCCGAAGAAGGTCATGATGGCCGGCCACCAGCGGTTGAGGGCCGCCTGCATCATGGCGCGCTGCACGGGCGTGCCGGTGGCCAGGTGCACCACGGCGTCGTGCCCGTATTTGAGGTGAAAGGCTTCCTCGGCGCAAATCCGGTCGAGGGCGCGGCAGTAGGGGCCGTAGCTGCCCTTGGCATTGGCCAGCTGGTTCACGATGGCGCCGGCGTCAATCAACCAGGAAATCACGTTCGAGTCGGCCCAGGTCGGCGTGGGGTAGTTGAACACGTTGGAGTACTTGCTCTTGCCGTTGATGAGGTCGGTGAGCATTTCCTCGCGGGTCTTGCCCAGCGTTTCGGCCGCCGAGTACAGCAGTTGCGCGTGGCCCACCTCGTCCTGCACCTTGGCCATCTGGGCCATTTTGCGGCGGAAGCCGGGGGCCCGGGTTATCCAGGTGCCCTCGGGCAGCGAGCCGATGATTTCGGAGTGCGCGTGCTGCTCAATCATGCGGGTGAGCTGCTTGCGGTAGAGGGCCGGCATCCAGTCGCCGGGCTCAATCTTCTCGCCCCGGGCAATGCGGGCCTCAAACTCGGCCAGCAGGAGGGGGTCTTCGTTTTCCAGGCCGGTGGCGGCGGTGGTCGGCAAGTCGTGGGTGCTGGCGGAACCGTACATTTTTAATGGGGAATTAAGAATGAGGAATGAAGAATTATTGGGGGAGGAATGCGGAAGAGAGTATGAGAGAGCGAGAAGTTACTGGGTAATTCCTCATGCTTCATTTCTACCTCCTCATTCCGTTTAACAGTTGCTCGGCGAGGCGGTGGGCTATTTCGTCGGGGGTCAGTTTGCCATCGGGGCGGTACCAGGTGGGCAGCCAGTTGAGGCTGGCCAGCAGGGTGAGGACGGCAAAAGCGGCGTCGGGCGCGTGCAACTCGCCAGCGGCGATGCCGCGCTGCACCAGCCCCCGAAAGCCGGCTTCGTACCGGTCGCGCAGGGCCAGGAACTCGGTGCGGGCCGGCTCGCTCAGGTGGCGCCATTCGTGCAAAAACACCGCCGAAGCGGCGCTGTCGCGGGTGAGCACCCGCACGTGGGCTTCCATGGCCAGGCGCAACTGCGTGGCCAGCGGGGCGGTGGCACCAACGGTGGCGGCGTCGAAGCCGGCAAAAAAGTCGGCGGCCAAGCCGAAGCACACCCGGTGCAAAATTTCCTCTTTCGACTTGATATGCGAGTACAAGCTACCGGCCTCCAGGCCCAGCTCGGTGGCCAGCTCCCGCATGCTGGTGGCCGCAAAGCCGCGCGCCCGGAACAGGGCCGTGGCGGTGCGGTCGATTTGGGCTTTGCGCGGGCGAAGAGGAGTGGCCGGGGACATGGTGACGGTAAAGATACACTTGCTAACGCTTGTTAGCAAACATTGGTTACGCCCTTCTTTAGTTGATGCCGGGCTCGTGGGCGCAAGCCCATGGTTTTGAGAATCATGAGTCCGCTTTCCAGTTCATGTCATGGTAATGAATGAATCTGTGCCAGGCGCTTATCTTTGCCGGTGCACAGGCTTTTTTACTCCAAATTTTTTTATGAAACACCAGTACTCTTTGCTTTCGGCGGCCCTTTTGCTGGCCGGCGCTGCTCATGCCCAAGGCACCGAGCTATTCTTTTCCGAATACGACGAAGGCGCCCACATGAGCGGCACGGTGTATTCGCCGGGGGCGCCCGCTTCGACGGGCAACGAACGGGCCATCGAAATCTACAATCCAACCAATAACACGGTCAACCTCAATCCTTACTCCATCCGGCGCTATTCCAACGGCAGCACCGCGGTGGTGGAGGAAGAGAGGCTGTTCCGCAGCAACGAAACGCAGCAGGCAGTGGGCGTGAACAGCCTCAACCCGCGTTCCACCTACGTCATTGCCAACGGCCAGTCGACGCTGCCGGTCATCCGCAACGCGGCCAACCAGTTCAGCGTTGCCTACGGCCAGTTGGGGCCCACGGTCCTCATTGGGGGCGGGGCCGTGTACTTTAATGGCAACGATGCCGTGGCGCTGGTGCGCTACCCCGTCACGGCCGGCGTGGACCAGGGCGTGATTGTGGACCTGATTGGCGTGATTGGCGAGGACCCCAAGCAAGGAGGGGCTACCTGCTCGACCGCGACCGGGAACTGGAGCGGCAACAATCCGGCGGACGGCACCGGCACCAGTGCCGTGTTGGTGTCCTCGGCTAATCAGTCCCTCGTCCGCCGTGCCACGGTCTCGCGCGGGGTGACGGCCAACCAGCCCCAGAACCTGCCGAACTCCTGCCCCGGTGTGCGCAGCACCGACCCCGGTGCTTACAACATTGCCACGGAGTGGATGATGTACTCCACGGCATTCCCCGCCGGCAGCCCAAATCCGGGCGGACAGAACTACAACCAATTGGGCAACCACAACGACTACGTGGGTCCGTACGGCGCCTACCAGACCGTTCTCGGCACGCTGGCCAAGTTCAACGCCAACATCAGCGTGTACCCCAACCCGGCCCAGGGCACGGCCACGGTCGAAATTAAAGACGCCAAAGTGGGCAGCGTGGTACTGCTCAACAGCCTCGGCCAGCGCATCAGCGCCCAGGGCAAAGGCCAGGGCCAGGAGAAACTTTTGCTCGACATTTCGGGGCTCAAGGCCGGCCTGTACTTCGTGCAAGTGCTGAGCGCCGATGGCCAGACGAAAATTTACAAAGAGTTGGTGGTGCAGTAAGCGGATTCTTAATAATTAACGGTCGATGACTAACGATTAGTGGCGCATTTGCGGCTTGGTGCGAAAAAGGAGGGAAGCAATTCTCTCCTTTTTTTGCGGGCGTACTTTTGGGTCGAACGTAAGGAATGTGAGCGGAACGCGCCGCAACAGCCGTGCTCGGCTGACGTCTGACGTCCCGCGCCCGCTCAAGCAATAATCACCAACCGTTAACTACAAAAACCGTGGCTGACCTGACGCCCCTCACCGCCATTGGCGAGTTTGCCCTCATTCGCCGCCTGCAACAGGGCATCAATTCGCGGCAGCCCGGCACGGTGCTGGGCATTGGCGACGATGCCGCCATTATTGCGCCCACGCCGGGTGCCGAGCTGGTGATGACCACCGACTTGCTGGTGGAGGGCATTCATTTCGATTTGGCGTTTTGCCCGCTGCGGCACCTGGGCTACAAGGCCGTGGCCGTGAACGTGTCGGACGTGGCGGCCATGAACGCGCTGCCCACGCAGCTGGTGGTGGGCGTGTCGGCGGGCCCGCGCTTCACGGTGGAAGCCATTGAGGAGCTGTACGCGGGCCTGCGCCTGGCCTGCGAGGCCTACAACGTGGACCTGGTGGGCGGCGACACCACGGCGAGCCGCGGCGGCCTCACGCTGGCCGTGACGGTGCTGGGCGAGGCGCCCGCGGGCGCGGCCGTGCGCCGCAGCGGCGGCAAGCCCACCGACCTGCTCTGCGTGAGCGGCGACCTGGGCGGGGCCTTTCTGGGCCTGCAGGTGCTGGAGCGCGAAAAGCAGGCCTTCCTGGCCGACCCGGACACCCAGCCCGAGCTGGCCAACTACGAGTACGTGGTGCAGCGCCAGCTGCGCCCCGAGGCCCGGCTCGACATCGTGCACGAGCTGCGCGAGCTCGGCATCCGGCCCACCAGCATGATTGACATTTCCGACGGCCTGGCGTCGGAGGTGCTGCACCTGTGCGCCGCCAGCGGCACCGGGGCCCGGGTATTCAGCGAGTTTCTGCCCCTGGCCAACCCCACGCTGGAAGCCGCCGCCGAGTTCAACCTCGACCCTATCACCTGCGCCCTGACCGGCGGCGAGGACTACGAGCTGCTGTTCACGGTACCCGTGACGGCGCACGACCAAATCAAAAATCACCCCGATATCACCGTCATCGGGCACCTCACCGCGCCGGCCGAAGGAGCCAACCTCATTACCAGGGCCGGCCAGCCCGTGGCGCTTCAGGCGCAGGGTTGGACGAGTTTTTGACCCGGTTCGTCGCGGACAATCAACCTTCGGTAAGCGCGGCCGTTAGGGTGGGCACAACAGCAGCGGGTTCGGCACGCCAGTTGTCGTTCTGCCAGGAACCGCAGCTGTTTTTCTCCCGCTGACTTTTTATTCTCCGACCATGAATAAGCTCCCGTATATCTTTAGTTTGGTGGTGCTGCTGAGCACCTCGTTCGGTCCATCTTCCGCCCAAGCGCAGGAGCGCCGGGGCTGGAGCCCGCAGGCCAAAGGCGCCGTCATTGGGGCCGGTTCCGGGGCGGTGCTGGGCGCCGTGATTAACAAGCGCAACCGGGCCGTGGGCGGCGTGGTGGGCGGGGTAGCGGGGGGCGCGGTGGGCTACGGCGTCGGCAAGCACATCGATAACAAGCAGAAGGAGCGGGCCCGCATTGCGGCGGCCAACCGGGCCGCGGCGGCCCGCAACGCCGAATACCGCCGCTCGCTGGCGCGCCGCAACGCCCGCCAAACGGTGGCCCCAACCCGCCTCCAACCCGCTGCCATGCCGGGTAATAGCCTGGTGGCTGGCTCCGCCGCAATGGCCTACGACGCGCAGGGCAACCCCGTTCCCTACGCCTCGAACGCCGCTTACTTGCCCAATGACGCTTACGGCGACGCCTCGCACCCGTATTCGACCTCGGAATACCGCCGCAAAAGCTGGTAGCTGCCGGCGCCGCTCAAGCGCTAAACCCCGGGCCCCGCGCCTGGGGTTTGGTTTTTATGGGGCCTCATCGTACTGCCTGAATGGGGCTGTTCCATTTAAGTTGTCAGGCATTAGTTGTCAGTTGTTAGCCCTTTGATAAATATCTGACGAACAACGAGCAACTGACAACTGACAACTCGTTTACTTCTGGACGACTACTTAGTTTGTCACCAATTTTTTTCGATTTTATGAAAGTCCTCCTGTGTAGTTTGCTCATGGCCGCCACGCTCACCTCTTGTACCAAAGCGGACGAAGCGGTGAACATTCAGCGCCTGAACCAAGAATTCATCAGCGCCTGGAACAACAAGGATTCTGGCAAAATCACTGGCTTCCTGGCCGAAGACGTAAGCTTCGTGCAAGGCAGCGCCCATTGGAAGGGAAAAGGTGAGGTCGCGCAGAAGTGGGTTAATGAAACCATGCCCACCATCAGCGGCCTGAAGACCAGCGTGGTAAGTTCGACTACGGACGCCAACACGGCCTACGAAGCCGGCACGTTCTCGGTGGACGTGCTGCCGGCGGGCCCCAACCAGCCCCGCGGCTTTGGCGAAGGCAACTACATTTTCCTTTGGAAAAAGGGCGCCGACAACGCCTGGAAGCTCAGCTACGCGCAGCTGGAAGACCTGCCGGTGCAGCGCCGGAACTAGGCCAGCTGCTGCCTTTTACAAACCTTGCTGCGCCCCAACGGGGCGGTCTGATTCTGGCCTGCGCACGCGCAAAACCAGCGTGCGGCCGCTCTTTTGGGGCTTTTTGTGGTTTTTAAAACTGCCGCTGGCAAGCCGTCCAGCCCCTTTTTGGCCTGCGGCCCACAAAATTCTGAGGAGCTGGCACCACCTTTGTTTTGGGGGCCGCATCCATTCACGCGGGCCCATTGCTGCCCGGTTTTAACCACCAACTAACCATGAAAATGCTGTCCACCCTGCTTCGCCCCCTGACTCTGTTGCTTTTGATGGGCGGGGCGTTTGCCGCCACCAGCTGCGAAAAAGAAGATTCCGTGAACGTAAACCAGGACCGTATTTTCTCGGAGTTTTCCCTCGTTTACAACAAAGCGCAGGATAAAACCTACGCCCGCGCTGCCTTTAAATTTGGCAACCTTACCGGCACGGGCCTCCAGCTTTCGGCCCCGTCGGAGGTGCGGTTCGGCAACGACGTGCTCACCTTCGTGCCGCTGTTGAATTACTACGAGAAGCAGTTTGCCGGCCAGCTGCCCCAGGGGGGTACCTTCACGTTCAAAGACACCGACGGAAAAACCTTCGTCAACGCCGTGCCGGCGCCGGTGGCAGTTGAGTTGCCGGCCTCCCTCGTCGGCTTCGCCAAAGGCAGCGCCTACACCGTGGCGTGGGACGGCGCCCCGGTAGCGGCCAGCGAAACCGTGGACGTGACCATCGACGGCGCCGGGCAGAGCGACCCCATCCAGGTCATTCTGCAGTCGGCCGTGGGCAGCACCAGTCTGATTGTGGCCGCCTCCAACCTGGCTCCGCTGCTCAACGGCCCCGCGCAGGCCTTCACCAACCGCACCCGGATAGTGGACCAGCTTCAGCAGGGCCCTTCGGCGGGTGGGCGCATCGTGTCGCGCTACGAGGGCGCACCCAAAACGGTGCCGGTGCAGTAGCCTTGCACTTTTGCTCACGGCGCGTTTGGTGCCTCATGAGAAGTCTCCTGTTGGGTTTGTGCGCTTCCCCCCCCGGCGGCGACAAGGATGGCAAGAGCGCACCTCCACGGGCTGGCCATGGCCACGCAGGGTCTGCACGGCGCGCGCTGGAGACACACTAGGTTCCGCAACGCGGTGGCGGCCCTGTGCGGGGTCGGCCCGCTGGTAGGGTAGCGCTGCTGCTCGAAGATATGGTCGCGCATGTCGCCCACCCGATGGAAGATGACGGTCCGAGCAAAGGCGTTGTGCGCAGTTCCTTTGCACATCCGGCCCACACGCGGCAACGCAAGTCGACGCTTTTCAGTCAGTCCAGAATGAATAGGCGCCGCTAGCTGCTAAGTTTGCGTAGCTAGCGCGAGCGAGGCCGTCCCCGGTGCTTGCTAGAAGTGCCGGAGCCAAGCGGCGGCGGCGGCCAGGTCAGTTTCCGTCAGGGCGTGGCCGGCGGCCACGTCGTGCCGGGTGAGCTGGAAGCCCCGGCCGGCGAGCAGGGCCGCGTAGGCGGCGGTGTCGGCGGGGCGCACGGTGGGGTCGTGGCTGCCGGGCATGAACAGGACCGGCACCGGGGCCGCGGGCGGCAGCGCGGCCGGTACGTCCCGCGTGAGCGGCTGCATGGGCCGCCAGAGCACGGCCCCGGCCAACAAGCTGGGGTGGAGCAGCAACAGGCTGCCGGCAATGTTGGCCCCGTTGGAATAGCCCACGGCCACGACGTGCGCCAGGTCGAAGCCTTCCTTCGCGCTGGTTTCGCGCAGAAAACGGGCCAGCTCGTGGGTGCGCGCCACCACGTCTTCCTCGTCGAATACGCCCAGGCCGAGGCGGCGGAAGAAGCGGGGCATGCCGCCTTCCAGCACGTTGCCCCGCGCACTCAGCACGTTGAAACCGGGGGCCAGGCGCGGGGCCAGGGGCAGCAGGTCGCGCTCGTCGCCGCCGGTGCCGTGCAGCAGCAGCAGCGTGGGCGCGGCCGCCGCGGCGGCCGCCCGGTACACGTAGGTGAGCGGTTGGTAAGTCATGATTCAGCGGATGACGGGCAGGTGGGCCTCAATCTGGGCGCGGCGGGCCTCGTGCTGCGGGGGCAGCAGCAGGTGGGTGCCCAGCTCGGCCAGCGGCTCATCGACCATAAAGCCGGGGTTGTCGGTGGCGATTTCGAACAGGACTCCGCCCGGCTCGCGGAAATAGAGCGAGTGAAAATACTGCCGGTCAATCTGCGGGGTGATGCTGAGGCCGCGCCGGACGATGATTTCGCGGAAGCGCAGCAGCGTGGCATCGTCCGGTACCCGGAAGGCGACGTGGTGCACCGTGCCGCCGGCCGTCACGGCGGGGCTTTCGCCGGGGGCTTCCACGAGGTCGACCAGGGCGGCGGCGCCCGGCACGGCGTCGGTGGCGTAGCGGAAGCGGTTCACGTGCTGCTCCTGCAGGGTGTAGCCGAACACCTCCGTTAGAATTTGGGCGGTGGCCTTCGCGCTGGCCAGGGTGAGCGTGACGTGATGAAAGCCGCGCAGGGCCACGGCGGGGCCGACCTCGGCCGTGGTCCAGGGCGTGCGCGGGTCGGGGGTTTTCGAGACGGTGAGCTCCAGCTTCAAGCCATCGGGGTCGAGGAAAGTGAGGTAGGGCTCGCCGAATTTCTCGGCGGGCTTGCTGTAGGTCACGCCGTGCTCGTCGAAGCGCTTCATCCAGAAATCGAAGCTGCCGGCGGGCACCGAATACCCAATTTCGGTGGCCTGACCGGGCCCCCGGCGGCCGGCGTGGACGTGCGACCACGGGAAAAACGTGAGGATGGTGCCGGCCGAGCCAATCTCGTCGCCAAAATAAAAGTGGTAGGTGCCGGGGTCGTCGAAATTGACGGTTTTCTTCAGGAAGCGCAGGCCGAGCACGCGGCTGTAGAAGTCGTGGTTGCGCTGCGCGTCGCCCGCGATGGCCGTGATGTGATGCAGGCCCAAAATCTGGTCTTTCATGAGCAAGAGAGGCTAAAAGAGTGAAAAAAGGAGCAGCGCCAAACTTGAGCAGCCAGCCCCTGGCCCGGGTAAACCGTGCGGAAATCACCGGCCGGGGTGCTGGCTGTTGGCTGTCGATAACTTACCAAGTAACCCGTGAATGTAACCCGTGAATGACTTCCAAAAAACATGGATTAGGGTAGAAAAAATTCGGGTGGTGGTCCATAGTAAGATGACACCTTTAAAAAGCTGATGATATTTACACAACACTATTGCGCCAAGTGCGGCAGCGAACACATTCGGCGAAACGGCCATTTGGCCGGCCACGCCCGTTATCAGTGTAAAGCCGGCGGGTACCAGGCGCGGTTTGAGCCGGCGGCCGTCGCCAAAGTGGCCCAGTATGCACAGGTCGATGCGCTGTTGGTGGAACGCAATTCCCAGCGCAGCATCGCCCGCGTCACCGGCGTGGCACGGGTGACGGTTGCCAAACGGCTACGGTACCCCTGACTCCGCGACGTTTGTTGCGAGTTGGCTTTTTCCGCTTGAAGCCTTCGAAAGTTCCGAGACGTATTCACCCGGGTGGACTAGCCAGCGGCCACTGCTCCGGCATTCGGAGTGGTTTGTCGGCGGCCGTTGGGTATCAGCCAGAAGGCGACCCCGGCGCTGCCCAGGGCCAGCCCGGCACACAGCCAGAGCATCCACTGGTAGGTGTCCTCAAAGGCCTGCCCGATGGCGGTCTGCACGGCCGGGCGCTGCGGCGCGGGTACCGAGGCCGGAACGGTTGCCGCCCCCAGCCTGCCGGCCTGCTGGTGCAGGGCCAACCGCGCCGCGGACGAAAGGGGAAGCCGCGCGGTCCGTTGCTGGAGCTGGCCGGCAAAGTGCGTCAGGGCGAAGGCCCCCAGCAGGGCCAGCGCCAGCACGCCGGCCGTGCGGGCAACGGCATTATTGATGCCCGACGCGGTGCCGGCGTAGTGGTCCGCCACGGCCGTCATCACGGCCGTGGTCAGCGGCACCACGGTCAGGGCCATGCCCAGGCCGAAAAGGACGAGGCCCGGAAAAAAAGTCGTCCAGTACTCCGCTGGCCCGGCCGTGAGGCCCACGTGGCCCAGCCAGCCGAAGCCGGCGGCCACCACCAGGGGGCCAGTGGTAAGCAGGGTTCGGGGGCCGTGCGCGTCGGCCCGGCGGCCCGCCCAGCGCGAGAGCAACGAAATCAGGCCGGCCAGGGGCATAAACGCCAGCCCCGCCTGCAGCTGCGAATAGTGCTGCAGCTGCACCAGGTTGAGCGAGAGAAAGAGCATGGCCGCCGTCAGGGCGCCGTACAGCAGCAGTGTGAGCAGGTTGGCCCCGCTGAAGGTGCGGCTGCGAAACAAGGGCAGCGGCAGCATGGGGTGCTTGCTGAGGCTTTCCACGCGCACGAACAACGCCAAAGCGGCTACCCCACCACCGATGGCGCCCCAGGTCAGCGGATGGCCCCACCCACGGTCGGGGGCGGAGAGCAGGCCAAAGGTGAGGGCCGCCAGGCCCGTCGTGGCCAGCGCGCTGCCCGTCCAGTCGGTGCCGGTCGCGGTTTCGTCGCGGGTTTCGGGCACTTTGTGCCAGAGCACCAGCAGCGCCGCCGCCGCCAGGGGCAGGTTGAGCAGGAAAATAACGCGCCACCAGCCGGCATCGGCCAGCCAGCCGCCCAGTGCCGGCCCGCCCAGCGTAACCAGCGTGGTAGTCGCCGACCAGGTGCCGATGGCTTTGCCGCGCTGGTCGGCCGGGAAGCCCGCCGAAATCAGCGCCAGACTGCCTGGAATGAGCAACGCGCCGCCCACGCCCTGCACGATTCGGGCCGCAATGAGCCAGCTGGTGGTGGGCGCGAGCCCGCAACCCAGCGAGGCCAGCGCAAACACACCGATTCCGGCCATGCAAACCCGCTTCCGGCCCAGCCGGTCGCCCAGGGAGCCACCCTCCAGGACAAGCGCGGCCAGTACCAGCAGGTACCCGTTCAACACCCACAGCAGCCCCGCGCCGCTGGCCTGCAGGTCCCGCTGCACGGCCGGCAACGCGGCGTTGAGCGCGGAGCCGTCGATGAAAGCCATGCAGGAGGCCGTAATTGCCGCGGTCAGAATCCAGCGGCCGGAGCCCGGATAACTGGGCGCAGTGGGTTGGGAATTAATCATCGCCGCACAAAAAGAGTAAGCCCGGGAAACGCCTTAAGATAGCCGAAACCCTTCAGAATTGGGTGCTGCTGGTTTGTTGCAACAATTCAGCAGGGCAACAGCAACAAGGGGCAGCAAGCACGGGAGTAGCCAGGCGGTAGGCCCCCTTTTCGGCTCTGTTTTCTTCGGCCTTTCGTTTTTTCTGACTGGATAAAATCTTACGTTTTCCTACTGCTTACAGCGGGGTTTTTGCAGCCGTCGGGCCAGCCTGCCAAGCTGAAATGCAAGCCGGAGGCCATCGGGTAGGCCGCTGGCGCATCAGCCGGGAGCGGGCCGCCCACGGCGCGCAGCAAAGCATGAGCCGGCGCGGCAATTGCTACGACAACGCGCCCGCGAAGTCTTTTGGGGCCGTTTCAAAGCCGAACTCCTCGCCGGCGGTAGCGTGCCCGGCCTGGCCGAAGCCGGGCCCGAAATCAGCCACCACGTTGCCTGTTACAACGCCGCGCGTCGCCACCGCCGCTTGGCCCTGAGCTGCCGCGCCCCCAACCGCTTCAAAATTCACCCGCAAACCACGTCCCAACTCTGTCCGGTTTGGCTAGACCACCTCAACTAATTAATCCACAGCCGCCAACCGGCGCGCCCGGGGATTTTTAGTGAGAAAGCCACGAAGCGAAATGGCCCGCGAGTTCTGAAAAAGGGGACGACGTAATCAATCTTCCGGGTACGGTACGAAGACGAATTTGGTGAATTGCTCGTCGAGCACGAACAGGCAGCAGTACTCGTCGGCATCCTTGTAATTCGCCCTGAAATAGTCGACGCCGTCCGGCTCCACAATGCCCTGCTGCACGAACAATTCCAGGTAGCTGGCGAAGACGTGCCACTCCAGGTTCAACTCGTCGGCATTAATCAAGAGGCCGCCCAATGCCACTTCCTGGCGCGCAAACACGAAGATGGGATACTGGCTGAAGTCGCTCTTGCGAATCTGGGCCGAGGCTTCGAGTAGCGTATCGGACACGACAACGAAATCCTTGGTGATGGTGCCGAGGTATTTGCCGTTGAGTTCGGGGTCGTTGAAGTAGTCCATTTGGAATTAAATGATTTTGCCCTTTTTCCTCAGAAGTAATAAATAGGCGACAAGACCTGCGCATACTACAATAGCGGAATATCCGACATATATGTCTCTGCTGCCTTTGATGAAATAAGGTGTTTGGCCTTTATTAATGAATTGCACTAAACGATTTAAATAAGGATTGCTAGACTTCGTCTCATCAAAATAAACAGTGATTGTGTCTCCTGCTTTTAGCTTATCAAGCTGCTCGAAGGCTGGGCTAAAATCACTGAAATCTTTGCCAATAAATAATTCAAATGTTTTTGGATAACCCTGCATTCTGATGTAACGCAGCTTTCTATTATACGAACCAGGTTCGCCAACTATTGAATCAGCGATACCTGTGATATGGCTTGTTATATGAAAAAATGCTTCCTTGTCTCTGTTGCCTCGCCCTATGATATCAAAACCTAAGAATAAGATAAAAACAATCCCAATCAGTGCTCTGCCAAAAATCTGGGCCGGCTCTTTCTTATATAAGTCTGCCATAAGTCAGAACCGATTTACTTCAATTCCAGCGCCACCACATTCTCCACATGGTGCGTGTGGGGAAACATATCCACTGGCTGCACGCGCGTCACCCGATACGCAGCGTCCAATAATTCCAGGTCGCGGGCCTGGGTGGCGGGGTTGCAGCTGATGTAGACGATGCGGGGGGCGCGCAGCTCCAGCAGGCGGGCCACCACGTCGGGGTGCATACCGGCGCGGGGCGGGTCGGTGATGAGCACGTCGGGGCGGCCGTGGTGGGCGGTGAACTCGGCGGTGAGAATGTCCTTCATGTCGCCGGCGTAGAACTCCATGTTGGTGATGTGGTTGATGTCGGCGTTCACATGGGCGTCGGCCACGGCCTGCGCCACGTACTCGACGCCGATGACTTTGCGGGCCTGGTGGGATACGAAGCTGGCGATGGCGCCGGCGCCGGTGTAGAGGTCGTACACCAGCTCGTCGCCTTTCAGCTCGGCGAAGTCGCGGGCCACTTGGTAGAGCTGGTGGGCGCCTTCGGAGTTGGTTTGATAGAAGGACTTGGGGCCAATGCGGAAGCGCAGGCCTTCCATTGCTTCCTCGATGTAGGGCTTGCCGCGGTAGGTCACCACTTCCAGGTCGTGGAAGGTCTCGTTGCCCTTGCTGTTGAGCACGTAGTTGAGCGAGGTGATGCCGGGAAACTTGGCGTAGAGGGCGTCGAGCAGGGGTTCAATGGCGGGGTCGGCGTGGTAGCACTGCAGGATTACCATCAGCTCGCCGGTGCTCTGGGCCAGGCGGATAATGAGGTTGCGCAGCAGGCCGGTCTGGCGCACGAGGTTGTTGAAGGCCAGGCCGTGTTGGTGGGCGTAGTCGCGCACGAACAGGCGAATTTCGTTGCTCGGCTCGGGCTGGAGCCAGCAGTGCTCCACGTCGATAATCTTGTCGAAGCGGGTGGGGGTGTGGAAGCCCAGCACTTCGCGGTTGTAGGTGCGCGAGTCGTCGTTAATCTGCTCGGTGGTCAGCCAGCCGTTGTCGCTGAAGGTGTATTCGAGCTTGTTGCGGTAGTACGTGCGCTGCGGCGAGGAAAGGATGAACGGAATCTCGGGTAGCGCGACTTTGCCGATGCGCGTGAGCTGGTCGACCACCTGCTGCTGCTTGTAGTGCAGTTGCGAGTCGTAGGTGAGGTGCTGCCACTTGCAGCCGCCGCAGGTGCCAAAGTGCTGGCAAAACGGCGTGGTGCGCTGCTCCGAATAGGAATGGAACTTGACCGGCACGGCTTCCAGAAAGCTCTTTTTGGCCTTGGTGACTTTCAGGTCCACCACGTCGCCGGGGGCCACCTGCGAGACGAAGATGACGAGGTTCTCGACGCGGACGAGGCACTTGCCTTCGGCCACCATGTCCTGAATTGTAACGTTGCGGAGTAATTCGGCGGGTATGTTTTTGGCTCGGCTCATAGGGGGCGCAAAGGTAAATCACGGATTTTGCGGATTCAGGCGGAGTACTCGGATTTTGTAGTCGAAGGCGAATAGCACCATGTTGGGGAACAAAAAAGGCTTGCCGCTGGGCAAGCCTTTTTTGTTTGTTATGAAGGGTAAACGCCTACAAAATTCGAATAATCCGCCTGAATCCGCGAAATCCGTGATTTATTTCACCACCTCAAACCAGCCCTTGGTGCTGGGGCCGTTGGGCAGTTTCAGCAGGTAGTAGTAGGTGCCGGCGGGGGTGCTCTCGTCGCCGCCCCAGTTGTTCTGGTAGCCGGTGGTGCGGTACACCTCGCGGCCCCAGCGGTTGAAGACGGTGAACTGGTTGCCGGGGTAAAGCTGGACGTTGTCAATCACCAGCACGTCGTTGAGGCCGTCGCGGTTGGGGGTGATGATGTTGTAGGTTTTGACGACGTTGGCGAATTCCACGCCGGCCTCGTTCGAGTTGGAGAGCAGGGCGTCGGCATTACTGCTCACGGCCACCACCCGGAAGTTCTGGCTGAAGCCCGCGCCGGTGGTTGAGCCGGGGTCGGCGTTGTCCACGGTCGTTTGCAGGGTGGTGCCCGAAACCGTTGCCACGAGCACGGCCGCGCCGCTGTCGGTGCGGCGAAACACGCGGTATTCCTGCACCGGAAAGCCAATGTAGGCGTTCCAGGCGAGGGCAGTGCGGCCCTGGTCGCGACCCCCGGTGCCGGCCGCGCCGGCGGCCACCAAGCGGATGGTCTGGGCCGTGGTGCTGGCTACCAGCGTGCCGCAGCCGTTGGTCAGGTCCAGCCGGTACTCGTAGGAGTTGGCCGCGGCGTCCACGGCGTTGTTGTCGGCGTAGGTCGTGGCCGAGGCCGCCACCGTGCCCACCGGCGCAAAGGCCCCGTTGCCGGCTACCCGTCGCAGGATGCGCACCGGGTTGGGCGTGTTGGCGCTGGCGGGCGCGTTGAGGGTGAGGATGACGCGGTTGTTGCTGGTGGCATCCACCGAGGCGTTGGTCAGGGCCAGGCCGGGGTTGTCGAGCAGAATGACGCGGGTGGTGGCCGGGCCGGGGCAGGCGGCCGGGCTGGCGCTGGTTGCGGCGGCGCTCACGGCGTAGGGGCCGTTCGGGTTGAAGAGGACCGTGACCTGGCCGCTGGTGCCGCCGGCCGTCACGGTGCCGCCCGTCACGGTCCACGTATAAGTGGCGCCGGCTGGCGGGTTGGCAATGGCGTACGGCTGTGCCGTGGCGAGGTCACACACGAAGCCCGAGCCCGAAATAACGGGCGCCGCCGGCGTGGGGGCCACCGTGAACGGGGTGGTGTAAAGCGGGCCCACGCAGCCGGCGGCCGACGTTTCCTGCACCGTGAGGGCGTAGGTGCCGGGCGCCGGAAGCGCGGCCAGGGTGCGGCTGCTGCCGGTGCCGGCCAAAGTGGTGCCGCTCAGCTGAAAAACATACGTGGAGCCGGCAAAGCCGCCGGGCAGGGCGAAGGTCACCGGGCCGTCGGTCTGGCACACCCGCCCGGGCCCGGTAATGGCCAGGCCGGGGCGGGGCGAGGGGTTGATGAGCACCCGCAAGGTTTCGGAAGTGCCGCGGCAGACGCCCCCGGCGGGGTTGCTGGTTTCGGTCACCACAATTTCGCCGATGGTGGGCACCGTCACCGGATTCCAGCTCACGGTCACCGTATTCTGAAAAGTGCTGACCTGGCTGCCCCCGGTAATGGTCCAGGAATAGCTGGAGCCGTTGGCAAACGACCCGCTGGTGTAGGTGTAGGGCCCGTCGGCCTGGCAGATGGCGCGGGGCAGCGGGGCCACGGCCAGCACGTCGCCCGGGCCGGTGGGCCGCACCGTTTCCAGACGCTGGTTGATGATGACGGGCAGGGTGGTGG
Source organism: Hymenobacter sp. (assembly GCF_031398885.1). Taxonomy (GTDB): domain Bacteria; phylum Bacteroidota; class Bacteroidia; order Cytophagales; family Hymenobacteraceae; genus Hymenobacter. The sequence continues at coordinate 160,390 of NZ_JANNOD010000059.1, read as the reverse complement.
TGTCCGAAGAGCAGCCCTGGGCGTTCAGGCGGAACACCTGGAGGTAGGCGCCGGTGCGGGCCGCGCCCCAGTTCACCGTCACGGCCGGGGTGCCCTGCCCGCTGGCAATGGTGCCGCCGCTCACCAGCCAGGTGTACGCCGCGGCCGCGGGGGTCGGCACCGAGTAGGCAATGCCCGTGACGGTGGGGCACACCGAAACGGGGCCGGTGATGGCTTCCGCCGCCGGGCGGGGGTTCACGGTCAGGGTCACGGCGTCGGTGGCCACGCAGCCGCTGGCCGTGGTGGCCGTCAGCGTGTAAGTAATGGTCAGCGGCGCGGCGGTTGCGTTCACGCCCGTGAATACTGGCTGGGCGGCGGTGTTGCTACTCAGCCCGGTGGCCGGGCTCCAGGCGTAGGTGTAACCGGGCAGCGCCGGGGCGCCCAGGGTCAGCTGCTTACGGTCGCATACCGCGGCATCGGGGCCGGCGTTGGCCGTGGCTTCGGGGTCCACGGTCACGCGCACGGTGCCCACGCTCGTGCAGCTGGCGCCCGCCGAAACCGTCAGGGTGTAGGTAAGCACGATGGGCGCGCCGGTGGCGTTGGGCAGCGTCAGGGTGGGCTGGGCCGCGGTGGTGCTGCTCAGGCCGGTGGCCGGGCTCCAGGCGTAGGTGGCGCCCGCAATCGGGGCCGCGCCCAGCGGCGTCGAGGCTACGCCGGGGCAGATGCGGCGGTCGGCGCCGGCGTTGGCGGCGGGCGGCGGGGTCACGACCACGGTCACGCTGGCCGAAATGGTGCAGGTGCCGTCGGTGCCCACCACGGTGTAGGTGTTGGTGGCCGGGGGCGTCACGGTCAGGGTGGTGCTGGTGGAGGTCTGCCCGCCGCCCGACCAGAGGTAGGTGAGGCCCGGCTGGCCGGCCACGGTGAGCGTGGTGGTGCCGCCCAGGCAAATGCTGGGCGCGCTGGGCGTCACGGCCAGGGCGGGCAGGGGGCGGATGTCCACGGTTTTCACCACCGAGTCGGTAAGGCAGCCGCGGGCCGAAACGCCCTTGAGCACCAGCGTGCCGGTGGTGTTGGCGCTGGCCCAGGCCACTTGCACCGCGTTGGTGCCCTGGCCGCCGGCGATGGTGCCGCCCACCACCCGCCAGTTGTAGGAGCTGGGCACGGGCCCGGCGGCGGTGTAGGTGCGCACCGCGGCCGGTTCGCACACCAGCGCCGGGCCGGTGATGGCGCTGGGGCCCGCGGCCCGGGTCACGGTGATGCGGAAGATGTCGGCCACCAGCTTGCCGCCGCAGCCGTTGTCCTTCACCGTCACGGCCAGGTCGTAGGGCGTGGCGCGGGCGTTGCCGCAGGCCGAGTTGAACACGAACGTCCCGCTCACCGAATTCACGCCCGTGGCCGTGGCCGTGCCCGTCAGGTTGCCGGGCTGCACCGTGCCCGTGCTGCCGTTGAAGGTGGTGTTGAACGGGCCGCTGCCGTCGAGCAGGGCGCTGTTCACGGTGAGCACCAGCGGGTGGTTGCCGCTGGCCTGGGTGGCCGTAATAGGAATGCTCAGCGTCTCGCCCTCCTCAATGGTGTAGCTGCGGGGCGTGGTCACGGCCGGGGGCAGCACCGGAGGCGGCGTGGGCGGGCAGGTCGACACCACTAACTGCAAGTCGCGCCGGGTGGTGCCGATGAGCACCTCCAGGCCGTTGATGGTGCGGTACTCCGACACGTCCACCGCCACCACGTACTTGCCGTTGCGCAGGGCCCCGTACTGGGCCACGCCGGTGCTGGCGTTGATGGTGGCAAAGTTGCCGGCCCCCGCCCCAAACGGGTTGGTGGTGCTGAAGCCCGGATTGTAGGGCACGATTTGGGGCAGGGGCGGAAAGGTGCCAAAGCTGGTCCGCTGGCCGTAGGGGCTGCCGAAGGAATACACCAGCCGGTCGCCGTCCGGGTCGAAGGCGTTGTTGAGCGAGATGGTGGTGTCGTTCTGGCACACGATGGCCACGGCCGTGTCCGAAAACACCGGCGAGCGGTTCGTAATCAGCGGCGGGGCCATGCTCACGTACAGGGTGAGGGGCTGGCCGGGGTTCACCGGCGAGTTGAGGTTAGTGATGTCGTAGTTGCGGGCCAGCACCGAGTACACGGCGTAGTAGCCATCGAACGATACCGGCAGCTCGACCGTCCGCACGTACCGCACCAGGTAGAACGGCTGGTTCGGGCCCTGCACGGCGCAGCCCTGCGGCACGGGGGGCTGAACGGGCTGACCGAGGAAACCTTGCCGGGGAATCACGACGGTGAAGAGCCGCGCCCCGGTGGTGCGGTTGTAAAAATCGACCGGCGCATTGGGCGGCGGCGGGGTAATGGTGGGGTCGTTGGCCGCCAGGCCGTTGCTGTACAAGGTCACCGTCACTTCGTAGCGGAACGGGGCTTGGACCGGGCCGTTGGCGTCGAGGTAGCGGTAGCTCATCTCGCCGCCCAGCAGGTGCGAGGCCCGCGCCGGGCGGGCCCCCGGCACGAGCAGCGCCAGGAGCAGCAGCGACCCCCAGAAACGCCGCAGTAGTAGAGTTGTAGCCATACCGAAAACAGTTGTCAGTTACTAGTTGCTCGTTGTCAGCGTGGTTACTCGTTGCTTCTGAGTGGGTCGCCGTTAGGGATAAAGCAGCATTTGCCACGGGCAACCAGCCGCCCCTACTCGCGCACCACGCGGCGCGTGGCGGTCAGGCCGCGGGCGTCGCGCAGGCGCAGCACGTACACGCCGGGGGCCAGGCCGCGCAGGTCCAGTTCGGCGTCGGCGGCGGGGCCCAGGCGCAGGGCCGCGCGCAGCACCGTGGCCCCGAGCAGGTTCTGCACCTCGGCGCCGTAGACGCCGGCCGCTTTGGCCTCGGGCAGGCGCAGGCGCAGCCGGCCGTCGGGGGTGGGGTTGGGAAACAGGCTCAGCGCGGGCAAGGCCAGGGCGTCGCGGGTGGCCAGGGGCAGCACCTGGAGCTGATAGTCTTCCACTTCGGCGTTGAAGACATTGACCCCGCAGGGGCTCAAAAAATTAGAATTTGCCACCACGGTGACGCGCATGCGGGTGCTGCCGCTGGCGCCGGGCGGCACCGCGAAGCTGGCCGCGTAGGTGGTGGCGTTGGGTCCGTTCGGCGTGAAGCCGGCGGAGACAAGCTCCGGGGCGTCGAACACGCCGTTGCGGTTCCAGTCCACCCACACCCCCGTGAGGTGGGCGACGGCGCGGTTGGCCACGACCGAGATATTGACCAGGCTGCCGGGGCTCACGCCGATGGACTGGGCCGTGTAGCTGGTGTAGCCGGCCGCCGTGTTGGCCGAGCTGTTGCTGAAGGCGGGCTGGGCGTTGGGCACGCTCATGGTTGCGATAAAAAACTGGCTGGGCTGGGGCACGCCGCCGGGCCCGGTGCCGCCGGTGCCGTTCGAGGCGCAGTAGCTCAGGCAGGGCACGGTGATGGTCACGGCATCGGGGGGCGTGATGCTGGCCGTGCCGTTGGCGTTCGTGGCCGAGAGGCTGACGTTGTACGTGCCCGAAGCGGCGTACTGGTGGGCGGGGTTTTGCAGGGTGCTGGTGCCGCCGTCGCCGAAGTTCCAGAGCCAGGCCGTGGGCAGGTTGGTGGTGAGGTCGGTGAACTGGATGGGGTTCACGCAGCCGCCGGGCACGTAGTTCGAGCTGAAGTTGACGGCGGGCGGCTGGGTGTTGGGCCGGGCCACCACGGTGTAGTCCTCGGCCTGCCCGCTCGCGGGGCTCACGCAGGGGCCGGCGGGGCTGCCCACGGCGTCGGCCACCGCGCGCAGGCGCAGGGGCTGGTTGAGCACGGTGCCGGCGGGCAGGTTCAGGGTCACGGTGGCGCCCGGGCTGGCCACGTTCAGGCCCTGGTACACTTGCTCGGCCGGGGTCAGCGTGCCGTCGTTGTTGCGGTCCAGGTACACCCGGATGTCGTGCGCGCTGGTGCCGCCCGTGGTGATGGTCATCGGGTAATTAACGCCGGCAATCAGCTCGGTGCGCTGGGGGCAGGTGAAGTCCTGGTAGCCCGCGCTGCCATTGGCCGAGGCGTTGTCGATGGTGTTCAGCCGAAAGCGGACGATGCCGTAGTTGGCGAAGTAATTAATCGTCGGGGGCGCGCAGCTGGCCGCTGCCGGCACCGCGCTGTTGTACACGATGCTGGTGGCGGCGCTGGTGTTAGCGCCCGTGGCGTTGGTGGCGCGCAGCGTCACGGCAAAGGTGCCGGCCGTGGCGTAGCAGTGGCTGGGGCTCTGCAGGGGGCTGGTGGTGCCGTCGCCGAACGTCCAGAGCCAGGCCGTGGGCAGGTTCTGGCTGGCGTCGGTAAACTGCACGCAGCCGGTGCAGGTGGTGGTGGCGTTGGTGGTGAAGCCGGCCACCGGCGCGCTCACGTTGGCGGCCAGCGTCACGCCGTAGTCCTCCACCTGCGAGTACTGGGGCGTGGAGCAGGCCATGGGCACCACGCCCAGGCCGTAGTCGGCGGCCACGCGCAGCCGCAGCCGGGCCCCGAGGGTGGCCGTGGCCGGCGGCGTGATGGTGCCCGTGTGCAAAATGCTGTTGTTGGAGCTGAACACCAGCTCGTTGTTGGCGGTGAAAGCCCCGTCGTTGTTGTAATCTATCCAGACCCGCACGTTCTCGGCGGTGTTGGGGTTGGTGCGCACGCTCACGGCGTAGCTCTGGCCCACCGCCAGGGCCGCGGTGAGCGTGCAGCTGTTGTCCTGGTAGCCTTCCGATTGGCCCGCCGACGTCCGGTTGATGAGGTTGTTGCCCAGCGTCACGTTGAAGATGCCCATCGCGAAAGCGCCGGCCTGGGGGTTGCTGGCCGCGCCGGGGGTGCAGGTGGCCGGGGCCGGGCAGTTAGTGCCCTGGGCCGACACCGCCGAAGCCGCGCCCAGCGCCACCAAAACAGCCCCAACGCCCGGAGCAACGCGGGCCCAACAAAGTAGAAGTGGATTCATGCGGCGGCCGATTTAAAGAATATAGCGTTTGGTGAATAAAAGTAAACAAAAAACGGGGAGAATGCGGCCGGAATCAGTCCCGGCCGGCGGCCAGCAGCGGCGGGCGGCAATGGCACCCCCGGGCGTAAGTTTGCCCTCCTTGTTTGCCGGTCGGCACCGCCGGCTTTCCGGCGGCTTTCCGCCGGTTTCGCCCCCTTATTACCTTTTCGTTATGCCAACTCCCACCGTTCTCATCACGGGCGGCACCTCGGGCATCGGCCGGGCCTGCGCCCTGGCTTTTGGCCGCGCCGGCTACCAGGTCGCCTTCACCGGCCGCGATGAAGCCCGCCTCGCCGACACCGCCCGGGAGCTGGCCGCGGCCGGCGTGGCCCACCTGGCCGTGCGGGCCGACGTGGGCGACCCGGCCGCCGCCGCCCGCGCCGTGCAGCAAACCGTGGCCCGCTTCGGCGGCCTCGACGTGCTGCTCAACAACGCCGGCATCTCCATGCGGGCCCGCTTTCAGGACGCCGACCTCGACGTCATCCAGCGGCTGATGCAGACCAACTTCTTCGGCACGGTCTACAGCACCAAGTTTGCCCTGCCGCACCTGCTGGCCAGCCGGGGCAGCATCGTGGGCGTCAGCAGCATTGCCGGCTACCGGGGCCTGCCGGGCCGCACCGGCTACTCGGCCTCCAAGTTTGCCATGAACGGCTTCCTCGAAGCCCTGCGCACGGAGCTGCTCGACCAGGGCGTGCACGTGCTCACCGCCGCGCCGGGCTTCACGACTTCCAACATCCGCCAGGTGGCGTTGGCCGCCGACGGCACTTCCCAGGGCGAGTCGCCGCGCGACGAGGGCGCCATGATGAGCAGCGAAACCGTGGCCGCGGCCATCCTGCAAGCCGTGCGACAGCGCCGCCGCACGCTGGTGCTTACGGGCCAGGGCAAGTTCGTCGTGTTCATGAACAAGTGGCTGCCAGGACTGATGGACCGGCTCGTGCTGGGCCACTTCCGCAAGGAAGGTCCTTAATTAGTAATTAACAATTAAGAATTAACAATTAAAAAGGCACGGCTGTACGCCAGTAGGGTTTTCTCAATTGTTAATTCTTAATTCTTAATTGTTAATTACTAATTAAAAACTCACAGTGCCATTTTCTGCGCCAGCTTCACGGCTTCGTACAGGTCCACCACGCCGCCGGTGACGGAGAGGGTGGAGAAATCCACCAGCTTGTCCGAGCCGGGCACCTGCACCTTGGTGTGGTGCACCTGGGCCGACTGCATGATGACGCGCTTGAGGTCGGTGGCCGTGAGCTTGGGGAAGTAGGACTTGAGCACCGCCGCCACGCCGGCCGTCACGGGCGAGGCCATGCTCGTGCCGCTCTCGTTGCCGTAGGTGCTGCCGGGCAGGGTGTTGTAGATGCCCACGCCGGGCGCGAACACGTCCACCGCTTTCTTGCTGAAGTTGGAGAAGTTGGCGGGCAGCGCGGCATTGTCGCGCGGGCCGGAGGCGCCCACGGTGAGCAGATTGGGCACGGGTGCGTTGTTGAGGTAGAACGACGCCGGGTAATTTTCGGTGGTGTCGAGGTTCTTGTTCTCGTTGCCGGCGGCGTGCACCAGCAGCACGTTTTTGGCGGCGGCGTACTTATAGGCGGCCTCCACGGCGGCGCGCTGGGGCGAGAATTCCTTGCCGAAGCTCATGTTGATAATCTGGGCGCCGTTGTCCACGGCGTAGCGGATGGCGTTGGCCACGTCCTTGTCGCGCTCGTCGCCGTCGGGCACGGCCCGCACCACCATGATGCGCACCGGGTCGGCGGCCAGGCCCTGCACGCCGAGGTTGTTGTCGCGCACGGCCGCGATGATGCCCGCCACGTGGGTGCCGTGCAGGGGGTCGGGGCCGTGCAGGTCGTTGTTGCCGTAGGTGCGCTGGTTGACGTCGTTGGGGTTGTCCTTCACGATGTCGGCCCGCGGGTCGAAGCCCAGGTTGAGGGAGTTGTCGAGCAGGCTGCGCTCCTGCTTCACGCCGTCGTTGAGCTGCTTGAGCAGGGCGTCGCCGTCGGCCACGCCGGTCTGGCGCATCATGTCGAGCAGGCCGGCGGTGGCGCGGCGCAGGTTGGGGTCCTCGGTTTTGAAATTACGCAGCGCAGTCGTGTCCAGCGTGGGCGAGCCGAGGGCCTGCTTGAGGTTGTCGACCATCGTGGTCAGCGGGCCGGTCATGTTTTCCACGTCCCGGGCGCGTTCGGTTTCGTCCTTGAGGTGCTCGGCGTAGGTCTTCTCGGCTTTTTGATAGAGCGCGAACTCGGCGCGGTCGGCGGCCTTCACGGTCTTGGCCGTGACGCCCTTGAAGCGCGGGCGGCCGGCGGCCACGATGCGGGTCATCTCCAGGGTTTCGGCGTTGACGTTGCGGCCGTCGGCCCCGCCCAGGAAATTCCAGCCGTGCACGTCGTCCACGTAGCCGTTCTTGTCGTCGTCGAGGCCGTTGCCGGCAATTTCCCGGGGGTTGCGCCACAGCGCCGGTTTGAGGTCGACGTGCGCCGTGTCGATGCCCGAATCGATAACCGCCACGACGACGGGCGTGGGCACCAGGTTCTTGAGGAGTTCCTGGTAGGCCCGGGTGGCGCCCACGCCGGGCACCTTGTCGAGTTGCGGGTCTTTCAAATACCACTGGGCGGCGCTTTGGTCGCCGGCCGGGGCCGGAGCGGGGGCGGCGGATTGGGCCTGGCCCAGGGCCGGCAGGGCCAGGAAGGCCAGCGCAAGCGGCCAGCGGCGGAGGGGAAACATCGTCATAGAAACGGAAAAGGCCGCGGCGGCGCGGGCGTTGTGGCAGTCAAACGAAAACGGGGACAAATGAAGTTCAGCCGGGCCAAAGATGGGCCAGCCCGGCCCCGCGTTGCGTCGGCAAATTAACCCGGGCGGCGCCGCGCCACCGCGCCCGGCGCCATTCGACGGGCGCGGTGGCGCGGGCAGTAGGCATTTTGCCGGCTACTCTTTTACTTGCGGCCATGTCCGATGCCCTTGCCAACGCTTTATGCCTCAACTGCGGCCACGCCCTAGCGCCGCCCGGCTGCTTCTGCCCCCGGTGCGGCCAGACGCCGGCCCACCGCCTGAGCACGGCCCACGTCGGGCACGAGGTGCTGCACGTGTTCACGCACGCCGACAAGGGCATCTTCGCCTTCCTCCCACAGGTGCTGCTGCGCCCGGGCCAGCTGGTGGCCGACTTCCTGGCCGGCCGCCGCAAGCGCCACTTCAGTCCGTTTCAGTTTCTGCTGCTGGCCGTGGGCCTGGTGACGGTGGTGGCCCAAAAAACGGGCTACTACGACCTGGTGGGCGAGGGCGTGCAGGCGCGCATTGCCCAAAGCGGGGCAACGCCCCTTGTGCTGAGCAAAGTGAGTACCTACTTTCACTCCCTGGGCCAGTATTTCAACGTGTGGTGGCTGCTGCTGCTGCCCCTGCACGCGGCGGGCACGTGGCTCGTGTACCGGCGCCGCACCGGGCTCAACTACGCCGAGGCCGTGCTGGTGCAGGTGGTGGTGGGCTGCGCGTTTCAGCTCTGGCTGCTCTTGTTTCTGCCCACGGTGCTGCTGCTGGTGGGGCGGCAGCCGGGGGCCAGCTCGGCCCTACTGCAAGGCCTCATCACCCTCGCGTACCTGACGCTGGTGGGGCGCCAGGGCCTGGGCCTGACCTGGGGCGGCGCCGCGTGGCGGGCAGCGGCGGCGGGCCTGCTGGGCGCTTTCATCACCTTTGGGGTGAACTACGCCGCCTTCAATTGGCACGTGTACGGGCACTAGGCCGGCCCCACCACCACCGCCAGCAGGGCGTCTTCGGCGGCGCGGCTGAGGCGGTGGTAGTGATAGAGGCCCTGGGCGTGGCTTGCAGTGAGGCCCAGGGCGGCCAGCTGGGTGGCCGCGCGCAGCCCCGCCCGCGCGCCCAGCCCGGCGGCGGTGGCCAGCTCGGCGGTGGTGCGCTCGGGGTGCTGCATCAACGCCCGTAGCATGGCCACCAAGCGCCGCTGCCCGCGCGGGTCGCGCACGCCGTGCGCGGTGCGCAGCCACGCCGCCAGGCGGGCCGTCACCGCGGCCGGCTCCGTGCTTAGGGGCGGCGGGGGCGGCGGGTTGTCGCGCTCGGCCACGCGTCGGGCAAAGGCTTGGGCCAAAGGGTCGGTGTTTTCGGGCATGGCAACGAGCAGAAGGTGAGGAAGCAATATCGGTATGAATTATACTAATCACGGAAGTGATTATGGTAATATCGGCCTTATTATTAGCAACAGCAGAATAGTTAAAAGTAGTAATAGAATGACTAATAATAGTAACGGAGTAACTAGGAGCAATAAAGGAGTGATTATGAACAACGACAGAGTAGTTAATTATAATATCGGAGTAAATAACCTCAGTTTCGGAGTAATTAGCGAAGTCATCAGTACTACTAATCACAATATCGGAGTAAACCCGTATCACACCAGAAGTAATAAGCGGCCTCGCCGCCTTGCCGGGGGCGAGGGGCTGGCCCCGTCCTAACTTCACGCCCCTAATCTGGTTCCTTGCCTCATGCGCCTCCCGTTCCACCGCCTTGCTTTTCTGACCCTGCTCACTGTTAACTGCTCACTGTTAACTGAGCTTAAAGCCCAAACGCCCAAAACCTACACCTCCTCCGAGATTCTGCTGGGCCTCAAGAAGCTCAACGTCCTCGGCTCGGTGCTCTACATCGCCGCCCACCCCGACGATGAAAACACCCGCCTCATCGCCTACCTGGCCAACGAGCGCCTGCTCGAAACCGGCTACCTGAGCTGCACCCGCGGCGACGGCGGCCAGAACCTCGTCGGCCCCGAGCTGCGCGAGGGCCTCGGGGTGATTCGCACCCAGGAGCTGCTCGCGGCCCGGCGCACCGACGGTGGCCAGCAGTTTTTCACCCGCGCTAACGACTTCGGCTTCTCGAAAACGCCGGAGGAAACCTTTCGCATCTGGGACAAGGAGCAGGTGCTGGCCGACATGGTGTGGGTTATCCGCCAGCGTCGGCCCGACGTGCTCATCGCCCGTTTCCCCACCGACGGCCGCGGCGGCCACGGCCACCACACCGCCAGCGCCATCCTTGCCGCCGAAGCCTTCGACGCCGCCGGCGACCCCAAGCGCTTTCCCGAGCAACTGCAATACGTGCCAGCCTGGCAGCCCAAGCGCCTGTTCTGGAACACCGGCAGCTTCTTCGTGAAGCCCGGCGAAAACATGGATGGCTACCTCAAATTAGATGCGGGCGGCTACAACCCGCTGCTTGGGCAGTCGTACGGCGAAATCGCGGCCCGCAGCCGCAGCAACCACCGCAGCCAGGGCTTCGGCTCGGCCGCCCAGCGGGGCGAGGCGCTGGAGTATTTCCAACCGCTGAAAGGCGACAAAGCCACCAAAGACCTGTTCGAAGGCGTGGACCTGACTTGGAAGAAAGTAGACGGCGGTCACAACGTGCAGTCGGTGTTAATCAAGGTGCTGCGGGACTACAATGCCGCCAACCCAGCGGCAAGCGTAGCGGGTTTATTAGAAGTCAGGATGCAAATACAGAGCATGATGGCTGGTTCTGATGAAGTACATCTCCCCAGGCCCGATTTGAGTTGGCCCCAGCAAAAGCTGCTGGAGGTCGAAGAACTTATCCGGGCGTGCCTGGGGCTACACTTGGAAGCTACAGCGGCTGAAGCCACAGCAGTATCGGGTGGTACGGTGGCCGTGAAGCTGGATGTAGTGAATCGGGGGGCGGCTTCCGTACGACTGCTGAATGCATTTACTAGCAACCCGCGCCAGGACTCCGCGCTGACTGCGCAAAGCACGGTGCCACTACCGAAAGAGCACCGCGCCACTGGCCGGACGCCGGGGGCCATGTCGGCAGAAATACTGGACCCCACTGGTTACGTCGTGGAGCAGCAATTGGCCTCGGGCGGTTCGTTCAGTCGTCTCCTCTCTCTGCCACTGGTGGGTTTTCGGCAGGAAGTGCTTTCGGCAGGTTATGACCAAAAAATGAAACGGCCACGAGGAGGAGCCACGCCGGTTTCGCAGCCTTACTGGCTACAAGAGCCCGGTATGGTGGGCATGTACAGGCTGCCAGGTGAGTTGGCCCAGGTCAGTACGCAGCCGGCAAAAACGACCACGCCAGTCGTCGATCTGGGCTATCGGTGGCTCCGCGAAATGGGCGTCATTGGCATGTATCAGCTACCGGGTGGGCTGGCTAACGTGGGCCGGCCCGAAAGCGAACCCGCCGTCGCCGTGCGCACAAAGCTGCTTTTGAATGGCAAAGACGAAGCCGGGAAGCAGGTCTCCTTCATCATTGGATTCGACGTCCCCGTCCAATACAAGCACACCGACCCCGTGCTGGGCGAACTCTACCAGCCGCTGGCCGTGGTGCCGCCCGTGCTGGTAAACCTGCCGCCCGCCCGCGCCTACGTCTTCGCCGATGCTCAGCCCAAGACCGTGCCCGTCACGCTGCGGGCCGGGCGCGCCGGGGTGAACGGCAGCCTGGCCCTGGCCCTGCCCGCCGGTTGGAAGTGCGAGCCCGCCACCGTGCCCTTCACCCTCGCCGCCAAAGACCAGGAGCTGACCGTGGACTTCCAGGTGCAGCCCAGCGCCAGCGCCGCCGCCGGCCACGCCGAGCTACGCGCCACCGCCACCGTGGATGGTCAGCAATACTCCCGCGGCATCCAGAAGATTGAATACCCGCACATCCCCACCCAGTTCCTCTTCCCCGAAGCCGTGGCCCCGCTGGTGAAGCTCGACCTGAAGCGGCGCGGCCAGCAAGTGGCCTACCTCATGGGCGCCGGCGACGAAGTGCCCGACGCCCTGCGCCAAATTGGCTACACCGTGACCCTGCTCAACCCCCAGGACCTCACGGCCGCCAACCTGAAAAAATTCGACGCCCTCGTGGTCGGAATCCGGGCCTACAACACCGTGGACCGCCTCAAAACCCAGCAGCCTGAAATCCTCAAGTACATCGAAGCCGGCGGCAACGTGGTGGTGCAGTACGTGACGACCCGCGGCACGGTGCTGCCCGAAATCGGCCCCTACCCGATGAAGCTCAGCAACGACCGGGTGACCGTCGAAGACGCCCCCGTCACCTTCCTCAAGCCCCAGCACGTGCTGCTCAACGTCCCCAACAAAATCACGGCGCAGGATTTCACCGGCTGGGTGCAGGAGCAGGGCCTGTACTACCCCAGCGCCTGGGACCCCAAGTACCAAACCGTCATCAGCAGCGCCGACCCCGGCGAAAAGGCCAAGGAAAGCGCTATCCTGGTGGCCGACTATGGCAAGGGCCACTACATCTACACCGGCCTCTCGCTGTTTCGGGAGCTGCCCGCCGGCGTGCCCGGCGCTTACCGGCTGATTACGAACATGATTTCCTACGGCAAGGAGAAGGTGCAGTAGTTTGCCTCACCCCCCGGCCCCCTCTCCTTCAGAGAGGGGGAGCCAGATGACTTTGTTAAACGTTATTTTATCGCCTGCGCCGACTCGGCTCCCCCTCTCTGAAGGAGAGGGGGCCGGGGGGTGAGGCGCACCACCAGAACGTGCTCACAGTAGAAAAAATCGGCGGCACCTCCATGACCGCCTTCGCCGACGTCCTCGACAACATCATCTTCCACAATCGGCAGGGCCCGGAATTATACAACCGCGTGTTTGTCGTCTCGGCCTACGCCCACGTCACCAACTGGCTGCTGGAGAACAAGAAAACCGGCGCCCCCGGCGTCTACCATCACATCACCCAGCACCGGGAGTTTCGGCAGGCCCTGCAGGACGTGGCCGCCCGGCTGCGGGAGCTGAACAAGGCCTACGAGCCCCTGGGCCTCGACCTGGCCGTGGCCGACGCCTTCATTCAGCAGCGCATCGACCAGGCCCAGACCACCCTCGAAAGCCTGACCAACGTGCTGGCCTCGGGCTACGTGAACGGCGCCAACATCCTCCAGGCCGCCCGCGAAATCCTGGCCTCCCTCGGTGAGGCGCACTCGGCGTTCAACTCCGTCAACATCCTCCAAAACCGGGGTGTCCATGCTACGCTCATCGACCTCAGCGGCTTCGACGACCCGCGGGCGCTGACCATCGACGAGCGAATTGCGCAGGCCTTCGCGGGCATCGATTTTGCCCGCACCGTCTGCGTGGCCACCGGTTACACCAAGGGCACCGAGGGCATCATGCGCGAGTTCGACCGCGGCTATTCCGAGGTCACCTTCAGCAAGATTGCCGTGGCCGTGCGGCCCCGGGAGGCCATCATTCACAAGGAATACCACCTCTGCTCGGCCGACCCCCACTTGGTGGGCCTGGAAAACTGCCGCCCGGTGGGCTTCACCAACTACGACGTGGCCGACCAGCTCGCTGACGTGGGCATGGAGGCTATCCACCCCAAGGCCTCCAAGCCGCTGGAGATAAACGCCATCGACCTGCGCATCAAAAATACCTTCGAGCCCGAGCACCCCGGCACGCTCATCACCCGCGACTACGTTGCGCCCACCAAGCACGTCGAAGTCATCACCGGCACCGACCAGGTGGTGCTCATCGACATCTACGACCCCCTGATGGTGGGCGCGGCCGGCTTCGACCTGCACCTCATGCAGGCGTTCTACGACCTCAACGTGAGCTACATTTTCAAGGCCACCAGCGCCAACAGCATCACCCTGCTCATTTGGAAAAAGGACCTGAAACCCGAGCTGGTGGCCGCGCTGGAGGCCAAGTACGAAAAAGTGACCGTCGAAAAAGCCGCCATCGTCTGCCTCATCGGCTCCAACATCGACGAGCCCGGCCTGCTGGCCCGCGCCGCCGGCGCCCTGGCCGAAGCCGGCATCAACATCCGCAGCGCGGGCTTTGCCCTGCGCAAAGTCAACATCCAGTTCATCGTGGGCCGCGAAGATTACGAGGCCGCGATTGTGGCCTTGAACAAGGCGATGGGCTGAGGCCGCGGCTGGCGTCTGCTCCTTTGTGAAGAGTTAAAAAGCCCGCCGGATTGTGCCAGGCGGGCTTTTTAACTCTTCACTTTTAACTTTTAACTCAATTCCTACTTGCCCATTTTCTTAGCCTCGGCCATCAGCTCCTCGTTCATCTTCACGTAGTCGCCGTTGGGGGGCGTGGCGGCCAGGGCGGCTTTCTTCGAGGCTTCGGCGGCCTTGGTAGCGCCGGCGTAGTCCTTCATTTTGAGGCGAATCTTGGCTTCCGTGTTCAGGTTCCAGAACTTGGTGGGCTCGGCGGCGTTGGCTTTTTCCATCCAGGCCAGGGCCTGCTTCAGGTCCTTGTTGCTGTCGTAGTAGTACACGGCGGCCGAGGCCTTGTCGGCGGGGGCGGGGGTGGCGTTTTTAGTGATTTTCTCGTCAATCTGGGCCATTACCTTGGTTTCCACGTCGGCCGTCACCTTAAATTTGGCGCCGGTCATTTCCCACTCCAGCGCCACGTTGGCGGTGGCCGGGGTGAGGTCGGTGAGGCCGATGGTAAAGGTTTCCAGCTTGGCGGGCAGCTTGTAGGGCTTCACGGTGAAGCGGGCCACGTCCTGGTCGTCCTTGAAGCCGTCCACATCGGCCCCCTGCTTGAGGCCCTTGTTCAGCACCACCAGCCACTCGGTCTTGTTCGGAATGGTGTAAATGCCGTACTCGCCGGCCGGCACCTTCTTGCCCTCAATCGTCACATCGTCCGAAAACTTGATGCTGGTGGTAGCGTTGGCACCCGTGCGCCAGCGCTTACCAAACGGCACCACGGTGCCAAAAATGGCCCGGCCCTTGGCGCTGGGCCGGTAGTAGCTGATGGTGATGTCCGTCAGGCCCACGCGCTGCGTCACCGTGTTCTTGGGGCTGGCTTGGGGCGTGGCAATCTGGGCGTGGGCCGCCGGGGTGGCCAGGAGCGTAACGGCCGTGGCCAAGGTCACGGAAAAGTGTAGCAAATGCTTGCTCATCAGTTGGGGGAAAATTTGGTGGGTTGTTGTGGGGCTAAAAGTACGAAACCCGCGCCGGGGGCGCGGGTTTTGGCAATAATAACTAGCCGGATGATTACCTGGTCTTGATAATGACCGGTCCAATTGGCAAATTGCCAGCCGTCAAAAACGCGTTGATTTGGCTTGATAGTTTCGTCAGTTCGGCATAAGTATTTACGGGAGCATTCAGCACAAAAACCGCAAGTGTGTATTTGGTGAAATTCTGTTGGTGTTGCAGGTTGTTGTCAAACGTCAGCAGGGCGTTAAAGCCTTCTGCCAGCATCAGTTTCAGCAACTCTCCGTTTGTGACGCCATTCCATTGTTTATCGCGCACGGTAAAAATCTCGTGGGCGGGGAAATCCTGTTTCAAGCGTTTGGGCAAGTTTTCGTCAAGCAGCAGCCGCATAGAGTTGGGCTACGTTGGCGGAGGTAAGCAGCTTGGTTGCGGTTTCGAGCAGCGCGATGGCCTGTGCTTTAGAAACAGTGGGGAAATCATCCAGAAACCCATCCAGCGATACGCCGGCTTCTAGGTGGTCAAATAACGTCTCGATAGGCACCCGAGTACCGGCAAAAACAGGCTGACCGCCCAGAATAGCGGGGTTAGCGGTGATGAGGTCGTGAATGTCCATCGTTGCTGAAAATTGAGAGGAGCCGCGCCGGTGTAAAGCGCAGGGGAAAGCATCGGAAGCTAAAAATACAGAATTTGAGCTGGAGGCGCGGTTTTAAAGTTTCTTAACGAATGAACGGAATGCCCA
Organism: Hymenobacter sp.; assembly: GCF_031398885.1. Taxonomy (GTDB): domain Bacteria; phylum Bacteroidota; class Bacteroidia; order Cytophagales; family Hymenobacteraceae; genus Hymenobacter. Next base: position 144,824 of record NZ_JANNOD010000059.1, on the reverse strand, counting down.
ACTGCTTACAAATAGCTCGGCCAGTGTTGTCGCCAATTTCTCGGTGCCGAGGCACAGCCGTTTGCTGACTATTGCCAAGGTTCACGTAAATGGAGTGATTGGCCCCTTCGCGGAGGAGCACACAATTGTGCGAAGCCAAGTGCCGCAACAAATCCAGCAGCTTCATTAAGCTGCGTTAAGCTGGCCAAAACTCTCGCGACTATAAGCTTGTCCTTGGTAAGCCTTGGCAGTCATTTCCTGCTGGGTCTCCAAATAGAGAGCAAGTGCATCACGAAGCATAAACTTCAATTCTTCGATGGTGCGGCCCTGGCTGATTACAGCCGGAATTTGTTCAATTTGGCCCGTAATCCAGCCGTCTTCGCCTTGCTGAATGATAACTGTGAGTTCCATAAATGAATTACGTTAGTTAGCTGAAAAATAACCGCATTGATGCATGTCACCGATATGATTTGCTATTTAATTAAGCTCAAAACAAATCGGTGACGCGAATTAAAATAGAGCAGTTAGTTACTTCTGTTGAATCATCAAAATGGGATGCCAAACGCCTTGCTTCTGCAGCAGTTCAACTAGACGCATCGCTTGCAAAGCTCCGACTTCAGAGTCAATCTTAAGAAAGAACAGGAAATTTTGATTTGCGTCTTGAGCAGCGTCCTGCGCCACATTGATACACTCAGCGAGCTGTTCTTTGCTCAGGGTATTATTTTCCCCAAGCTCCAGCAGCTTATCGCGCTGGTACCTTGGCAAAGTAAGAAAATCGGGAAGCTGCCGCACCTCAGCCGCCAGAAAAGGTAGGGTTGCTAAGGCCTCCAGCTGCAGCGGGGTAAAAGTCACTCCATATAAGGCAGCCACCTGATAAGGCAGCCACCTGCTTTACGACCCCGGCTTGCGTTAGCGCAGCTGGTTCCGGTGCCTGGGCCAAGTTGGGTATTGCGAAGGAAAGCTGATGCTTGCGGTTCATGCTGATAACCGCTCCGTGCGAATCATCCAATGAAATTCCCTTGCGGCACCCCGCCCCTTTAGCAAACGGCAGTTGTACGTTCGAGACAACTCCCATATCCAGGTATGGCTGCTTGAGATGAGTAGTCAGGATAAGAAAGCAAGCCAGTAATAAAAAGACGCTGGCGTATGGAGCTGTTTCGGGCAGCAAAATGCCTTGGGGGCGTCCACGACCTAGCGGACGATTTGCTACTGCGATGTCCATTCTTAAGGAATAGCTACTATGGTTTCCGCAAGCTAACGAATCGGTAGCCATGGCCGTGTCTCCGCAAAGTCTTACGACAGTTCAAACTGCAGCTTCAGCAAATTCGCGTACAGCCCGTTCTCGTTGTCGGCTAATTGCTCGTGCGAGCCCTGCTCCACGATGCGGCCGCCGTCGATGACCAGGATTTTGTCGACTTTGCGAATCGTGCTCAGGCGATGGGCGATGATGATGGAGGTGCGGTTTTTCATCAGCTCGTCCATGGCGCCCTGCACCAGCTTTTCGCTTTCGGAGTCGAGGGCCGAGGTGGCTTCGTCGAGCAGTAGGATGGCGGGATTCTTAAGGATGGCGCGGGCAATGGCCACGCGCTGGCGCTGCCCGCCCGAGAGCTTAATGCCGCGCTCGCCCACCACGGTGTCGAGGCCTTCGGGGAAGGAGGCGATGAACTGCCAGGCGTTGGCCTGGCGGGCGGCGGCCGTGATTTCGGCGTCGGTGGCGTCGATTTTGCCGTAGGCGATGTTCTCGCGGATGCTGCCGCCGAAGAGCAGCGTTTCCTGCGGCACGATGCCCACGTGGCGGCGCAGCTCGGTGAGGTCGTAGCTGCCGATGGGGCGGCCGTCGATGAGAATCTGGCCGGCGCTGAGCTCGTAGAACTGCATCAGCAAACTCACGATGGTGCTCTTGCCGGCGCCGCTGGGGCCGACCAGCGCAATTTTCTCGCCGGCCGCGATGTCGAAAGAAATGTCCTGGAGCACCGGCAAATCGGGCCGGGTGGGGTAGCGGAAAGCCACGTTGCGGTACTCGATGTTGCCCCGCACCGCCAGCGACGCCTGACCCGCGGCGGCGGGCTGGTGGGTGGGCTCGCTGCCTTCGTCCAGGATTTCGAGGATGCGCTCGGAGGCGCCCAGCGTGCTCTGCACTTTGCCGTACATCTCGCCCAAGCCACCCACCGAGGCGCCCACGAACGTGGTGTAGATGATGAAGGAAACCAACTGGCCAATTTCGAGATGGTCGGGGTCGGTGAGGGGCGTGTGCACCAGCATGGCCCCGCGCCACAGCACCAGGATGATGCCGCCGAACAGGCCAATGATGACGAACGAGACGAACGCGCCGCGGTACAAGTTGCTCTTGAGCGCCGAGCGCACGGCCCGGTTCAGCGAGACGTTGTAACGCCCGATTTCGAACAGCTCGTTGGTGAAAGCCTTGACCGTGTTGATGGCCTGTAGCGTCTCCTCCACGATGACGTTGGTCTTGGCCAGCTCTTCCTGGGTGATTTTCGACTGCTTGCGAATCTGCTTGCCGAAGAGGAAGGCCGCCAGCACCAGCACCGGGAAGGTGGCCAGCATGAACAGCGAGAGCTTCACGGAGGTAACCATGATGAGCACGGTGCTTACCACCAGCGTCACCACTTGGCGGAACAGCTCGGCCAGGGTCAGCGAAAACGTGTCCTGAATCATGCCCACGTCGGAGGTAATGCGCGAGGTGATGGCGCCCACCCGGTTTTTCTCGAAGAACGGAATCGGTAGGCTCACGAACTTGGCGTAGAGCGCCTGCCGGATGTCGCGCACCGTAAATTCGCTCACCTGGGTGAAAAACCAAATGCGTCCGAACGAGAAGAAGCCCTGAAACAGAATGACGCAAAACAGCAGCAGCGCAATGCGGGTAATCGTGAGTTCCAGCCCGCCGGGCAGCGCGAACACCTTGCCGTTGGCCGCGTCCACGAGCTTGCCGGCCACCCACGGGAAGGCCATGAAGGTGGCGCTGCTGAGCGTGAGCAGCGCCATGCCGACGATGAACTTGGCGCGGTAAGGCAGCACGTAGCGGAATATCCGCAGCCCGCGCCGAAAGGCTTCCTTGGTGAGCTTGGGTTTGGGGGCGTCGGCCGGGGAAAGGTCGTTGCCGCTGGTATTCATTCCGCTGCGGGCCATTCAAATAGGGTTAGTAAGGGCGCTTGCTGGGCGGGCCGGTACTGGCGATGAAAAGTAAGTAGTTGTTAGTTGTTCGTTGCTAGTTGTCAGTCAAGTTTTGTCGGGTGCTGATAACTGACAACGGACAACTAACAACGGACAACTCAGCGTTGCGGCTGGCGCCGGGCTTGGTCCACGGTCATGTGGCCGGCGGTGCCGAAGGGCACCGGCAGCTGAATGAGCACCGCCAGCGGCCGGCTGCGCCGCATGGCCGGCTGCCAGCCCGTGAGCAGCGACACCACGCGCCGCGCCTCGGCGTCGCACTCCGGCGAGAGCGACTGGGTTACCTGGGGGTTGCTCACGCTGCCGTCGACGTTCACGGTGGCCGTCACCACCACCATGCCGCTGAGTTGCTTGACGCGCGCGGCCTCGGGATATTTGATGTGCTCCAGAAAAAACAGGCCCAGCGCCTGCTCCCCGCCCGGGTACACGGGCGCGCGGTCGGGGCGGTTGGCGGCGGACCGGGCCTGCACCTGCATGTCGCCGGGGCGCAGCACGATGGGGGCTTGCGCGGCCGGGGCGGCCGGCTGCTGCGCCCGGGCGGCTAAGGGGCTAAATAATGCCAGGATTAAGCAGTATTTTATTAGTTTCATAGAGGCAGGTGGTTAATTTATCAGGAATAGCAAATAGCAATACGCAGCTTTCGCCCGACAACGCCTAGCAGTAGTCCAACACGCGCTAGGCCGTGAGGTTCAATTGGGCGGGCGTGGCGGGGCGCGAAATAGCCAGCAGTCCCAGGAACACGAGCGCGCCGTTGAGCAGCAGGATTTCAAACCCGAACTTGTAGCCGCCCAGCCACTCCACGGAGTTGGACACGATGAGCCAGGTCAGGCCCACCGCCGCCACGCAGGTGGGCAGCACCAGGCCGTCGCGCAGCCCGCGTTTGGTCAGGATGCCGTAGGCAAACAGCCCCAGCAGCGGCCCGTAGGTGTAACCCGCGGTTTTGAACACGGCGTCAATCAGGCTCTGGTTGTTGAACACGCGGAAGACGAGGATGACCAGAATCAGCACCACCGACCAGCCCAGGTGGGTGAGCTGCCGCAGCCGCGCCTGCCGCGCCTCGGGGTAGTTTTTGATGCCTAGAAAATCGACGCAAAACGAGGTGGTAAGGGCCGTGAGCGCTGAGTCGGCCGAGGCGTAGGTGACGGCAATGATGCCGAGGATGAACACCACGCCCGCCACCAGCGAAAACTGCGTGGTGGCCAGGAACGGAAACACCTTGTCGGTGTCGAGGCCGCCCTTGAGGTTGAGCAGCTGCGGCAGCTGCTCCAGCTGCAGGCCCCGCGCCGCCGCGTACTTGTAGAGCAGCACCCCCAGCGTGAGAAACAGCACGTTGACGCCCACAATCACGGGCGTGAACCAGAACAAGTTCTTCTGGGCGTCGGCCAGGCTGCGGCAGCTCAGGTTCTTCTGCATCAGGTCCTGGTCGAGCCCGGTCATGACGATGGTGATGAACATACCCGAGGCGAATTGCTTCCAGAAGAACTTGTCGTCCCGAAAATCAGCGAAGTACACCCGCGACATGTCGCTACCCTGCACCGTGCTGATGAGTTGCCGGAAGGAATAATTCAGCGCGTCCGACATGAAGTAGATGCTCAAGGCCACGCAGCTCAGCATGGCCAGCGTCTGGAAAGTATCGGTCCAGAGAATGGTTTTCAGCCCGCCTTTGAAGGTGTAGAGGTAGATGAACAGGATGCTGACCACCACCGTCACGGCAAAGGGCACGCCCATGGCGTCGAACACGGCCAGCTGCAGCACGCCCGCCACCAGGTACAGCCGCAGGGCCGAGCCCAACGCCCGCGAAATCAGAAAGAACAACGCGCCGGTTTTGTAGCTCCAGTAGCCAAACCGCTGCTCCAGGTAGGTATAAATGCTGACCAGTTGCAGCCGGTAATACAGCGGCAGCAGCACCGTGCCGATGACCACGTAGCCGGCCACGTAGCCCAGCACCACGGCCAGGTAGCTCCAGCTTTTGCCGTACACATTGCCCGGCACCGAAATAAAGGTGACGCCCGAAAGCGAGGTGCCAATCATGGCAAACGCCACCATATACCACGGTGCGTTGCGGTTGGCCACGAAGAAACTCTCGCTCGTGGCCCCTCGCGAAGTGAGAATGGCAATGATGATGAGAACGGCAAAGTAGCCCGCGACCAGGCTCAAAACGAGGGTTGGCGACATTCAGTGGTTAGCGGTTAATGAGTAATGGTTAGCGCTGTTCGGGGAGCAGGTCGACAAAACTAACCGCCATCCGCTGGCGCACTCGCCCGGTAGCCGGGCCCAGGTTGTCGAGGCAACTCAACACCGGCCCATTAATCACTAACCGTTAACCGTTAATCACTAAAAAATTATTCCCACTCGCGCCAGCGCAGCACCTCGCCCACGGCGGGCGCGTGCAGCTCCCCGCGCAGCATGCCGCCGGCCGCCAGTTCGGTGAGCTGCCGCAGCGGCTCCGACGCCGGCTCGTCCGACAAATCAAAGGTGCCGTGGTGCATGGGCACCACGTGGCCGGCGCGCAGCACGTTCACGGCCTTGGCCGCCTCGTGAGGGTTTACGTGGCTCTTGGCCATCATGAAAGCGGGTTTGTAGGCGCCGATGGGCATGATGGCAATATCGATGGGCCCGAACCGCTGCTCGATGGCTTCGAAGTGGGGGCCGTAGGCCGTGTCGCCGGCGAAGTAGAGGAGCTTGTCGGCCGACCGAATCAGGAAGCTGCCCCAGAGCACGCGGTTGGTGTCGAGCAAGCCGCGGCGGTGCCAGTGGGCGGCGGGCAGGAAATAGATGTCCACGAGTGGCTTGCCGGGCTCCGCCCACCCAATATTTTCCCAATCGATTTGGTACTGCTGCCACCAACCCGCTTCTTGCACTGCCACGTGTGGGGCCATGCTGCTGAGCAAAGGCTTCATGCGCAGCGGGGTCAAAACTTGCATTCCCCGATTTTGACGCGTCAGCATTCTTATCGATTGTTCGTCTAGGTGGTCGCGGTGGCCGTGACTAAGGAGCAGGAAGTCAATGCCAATCAGATTTTCGGGTTGGCAGGGAAGGGGGTGGCGGTGGCGCAGGCCAACTGATGAAAAGAGAACAGGGTCAAACAGAAACGTAGTGGCCTCAATGCGTAGCAGGAACGAGGAATGACCCAGCCACACTAATCCATCGTCGGTGCTTCGTAAGAAATCGGCGCAGTCCACCACAGCCGGCGCCCAGGTGTCGCGCCTCTTCTCTTCCTTTTGCGGATTGGTGGCCAGCTGCCACTTCAGCGCCGTGCCCCAGCTCGGCTCGAACAGGTCCTCGCCGTTGGCGAATTCGTCGCCAAACAGCTTGTTGCCGGGGTAGCCCGGCCGTACGGTCGGCAGGGCCTCGTTGCGGAGGTAGGAAACGCGCTGGGCCATTTTCGGAATTAAAAATTAAAAATGAAGAATTAAAAATTGGCAACATTCAGAAGCCGTTTGCCAGGGGATTAGGTTTTAAGCCACCATTTTTAATTGTTCATTTTTAATTTTTAATTGATTCAGTGGACTCAGCTTTTGCGGATTTCCTCTTTCAAATGCTCAATCAGCTGCACGAATTCTGGCTTGGCCTGAATGCCGGGCTGCCAGGCCAGGCCCATTTCGGCCAGGTTGTACTGGTGCTGCTGGTTGATGGTGGCCCCCGGAATGCACTGCCCGGCGGCGTCGCGCTCGGGGCCCAGCAGCCAGAGCGTATCCGCAAGGGCGGTGGTGGTGGCCAGGTCGTGCGACACGATGACGACCGTATTAAGCTCGTCCAGGGTCGTCACTTCGAGGATGATTTTCTTGACCTCGTCAATCATCGCAATGTCGAGGCCCGAGAACGGCTCATCGAGGATGATGAGGTGCTCGGAGCACAGCAACTGCTGGGCAATGGCCGCCCGCTGCCGCTGCCCGCCCGAGAGCTGGGCCGGGTACTTGCGGCGGTGCGGCGCCAGGTCGAAGCGGGTGTGCAGGTCCTCGGCCCGGGCCTTGGCGTCGGCCGGGGCGTGCTTGCGGCCGGCGGCTACCAGCAGGTTGTCGAGCAGGGTGCGGTGGTCGAAGAGCGGGTAGCGCTGCTGCACGAAGCCCACGTCGCCGGGGCACACCGGGCGCGGCGGCGCGGCCACCAGCACGGTGCCGGTGCTGGGCGGCAGCAGCCCCGCGATGATGCGGCAGAGCACCGACTTGCCGATGCCCGAGCGGCCGTAGAAACCGATGACCTGGCCCTGGCTCACGCCGGGCCGCACCACGTCGAGCACGTCCAGGCTGATGTCGCGCAGAATCACCTCGCCCCCGAACTGCATCGAAATGTCGCGCAGCGCCAGAATCGATTCTTTGTAGGAATGGTCCGCCATTATTTTGCCGTGGTGAGCGCCGAGTACGGAAAAAACTGGCGACGCAGAAACTCGAAAAGAAAGTCCTGCAAAGCCCCCGTGGCCAGAATGATGACCTGAATGGCCACCACGCCGGCCAGGTGCAGGTAGCGGTTTTGCTTGTAGAGCAGCAGGCCGATGCCGCCCTCGGACTGGTAGAGGGTTTCCACCAGCGTAATCATGGTCCAGATGATGGCGAAGTTCTGGCGCACCACTTCGAGCATGTCGTCGAGCTTGCCCAGTACTACCACTTCGTAAAAGCTGCGCCACTCGCTCATGCCCAGGGTGCGGGCGTGGTCCATCTCCTCCTGGGTGGTGGCCAGAATCACGCTCGTCATGCCCGTCACGAGGTATACCGTCGCCCCAAAGACGAGCACCGAAAGCTTCACCTGGTGGCCGGAGCTGAGCATCAGGGCCATGAAAAAGGTGAGCCCGGTGAGCGTGAGGTAGCGCATCTTGCTGGCCGCGTAGGCCAGGGGCCGGAAAAAGGGCAGCGCCGTAAGATAGGAGATGAGCAGCGCCAGCACCGTGGCGATGGCCAGGGCCCCCAGCGCCGTGGTCAGGCTCGCCCACAGCTCCTGAATTAGCCCCTGCGTGGTTACCAAATCCTGGAACGAAACCAGCACCTCACGCAGCGTGGGAAACAGCTGCAACGGATAAAACAGCCACAGCAGCAGCAGCAGCAGCACCTGGGCGGCCACCATGGTGAGAAACACCCCCGGCCGCGGCTTGGCGTTGGGAACGAACAGGTCTTTCAGCATAGCGCAAGGTTCCGCAAAGTTTAAAAGTCAAGTTTCACAAAGTAATAATTGCCATTTCTCGCCAAGCATTACACTTGGCGAGACTTACTTTTAAACTTTGCGAAACCTTGCGCTTAGTTGCCCAGCACGATTTCCACGCGGCGGTTCTTGGCTTTGCCCACCGGCGTGGCATTGCTGGCAATGGGCTCGGTGGGGCCGTGGGCGTACACCTGAATGCGGCCGTCGGGGAAGGCGCTGGTGCTCTTGCGCTCCAGCCACTGGCGCACGGCCATGGCGCGGTCTTCCGAAAGCTGCTGGTTGATTTGGGGGTCGCCGGTGTTGTCGGTGTGGCCGTGCACGGCCACCTTCAGGTTGCCCGCCACCACCAGGTCATCAAACAGGGCGTCCAACTCCTTCTGGGCCGACGGGGTGAAGGTGCTCTGGGCCGAGTTGAATTCGATGTTCCAGGCGCGCTTGCTCACGCTGCGGCGGATTTCGTCGCCGGCGGCAAACTTTTGGGTCTCGGCCGGGGCCACGGTCTTGCCCTTGTAGCGGGCCTGCATGTTGCGCAGGGGCGTCAGGTCGAGCATGTCGTTCAGGGGCACGTAGGTGGGCAGCTCCTTGGGGTAGAGCTTGCTCTGCACGTCGCCGAAGGCCTTGTACACCGAGGCGTAAATGTTGGTGCCGCCCTCGTTGAGGCCGAATAAACTCAGGTTGTCGCTGAAGTTGAACACCTTGCTGCCGCCGAGCTCCACCACGTCGCCGTTGCGGTCGGCCTCGCTCACGCCCTTGTAGTACTTGAGCCAGTAGGCACCGGTTTTGTCTTTGTCGCCGTACACGGCGGCCGAAATGTCGGCGGCGCGGGTCAGCGCTTCGGGGTGCGATTTCACCTGGTCGCCGGCCACGGCGTGGGCCAGCATAATGCCTTCCACTTCCTTGGGGTGGGCGTCGTACCAGCGCTTGGTCGTCACCATGATGTTGGGCATCTGATTGGAGTACTCTTTGGTGGAAACGATGCTCACCAAGCCCCCTTTTTGTTTGGCGATATTCACGTCGCCGGGCGTCCAGGTGGCCACGGCGTCGGCCACCACGTCCACCTTCACGCCGGTGTTCTTACCGTCCACGATTTTGTCACGGGCCTCGGGTTTGCCCAAAATGTATTTCTCCGCAGCGACCAGAAAGTCGCTGGCGGCCATGAAGTTGACGGCCTGCGGGTCGTAGGTCGTCTCGTCGGGGTTGACCTTGAGGCCGTTGTCGGCGCACCACTTGAGGGCGATGTTCTGGTCGCCGTCGCGCAGGTAGCAGGCCACGGTTTTGCCCAGGGCCAGCTTGGGATTCTCCAGCCACTCCTTGGGGCCCATCAGCTTGTCTTCGCCAAACGACTTGCCCACCGAGTAGGGAATGATTTGCAGCTGGGTACCGGCTTTTTTGAGCTGCTCCTGCACGGCCGAGAAACCGGGCAGCCCGTCGCCCATGATGCTCACGATGAGACCCGGGGTGGCGGGGTTGGCGGAGAGGTCCGCCGCGTTTTTCACTAGGTCGGCCTGCATCTTGGCCACGTCGTCCTGGCGCACAATCTGCATATCCAGCCCGTTGGCCGCCATAGCCGAACCGGCGGTGGTGCGGGGCCCGCCGTTGGCCAACATGCCGGCCATCTGGCTGTTCCAGGCCATCACCTCCCACACCACGGGCGTGCCCTTTTCGGCGGGCGATGCACCCGGCAGCGCCGCCAGGGGCACCACTGTGTTGACGCCGGTGCTGCCCGTGGCGGCCGGTAGCTCAATCGAGTTGAGCAGCACCGATTCCGTTGTGGCCTTTTTGAACAGCAGGTTACTGGAGGTGAGCTTGTTGATGCCAAAATACAAGCCCGCCAGGACGATGATGGCAATGAGAATTTTACCGCGAGTGGTCATTGGTTGAGGTGCTGATTTTGGGATGTGCTGATGTGCTTTGTTGGGTTGATTTCTGGAATGTGAGTAGTTGAGTCGATTTGTGAGATGTGCTGAGGTGCCGATGATGAAATATTTCACTCCATCGCCAGCACCTCAGCACATCCCCAAATCAGCACCTCAATCCAGCAGCTTGCCGTAGGCGTCGTCGGAGGCTTTTTTGGTGGCGGCCACGTTCAGGCGCACCGGCGGCTCATTGTCCATGATGGCGTTGAATTCGCCTTTTTGGTACTTGTCGAGCAGGCGCTGGCCCTTCTCGCTCATGACCCCGTTCTGGATGTCCATCTCCTTGACGAATTCCTGGCTGTAGCGCATGGCCTGTTTGATTTGGCCCAGCTGCTGGGCCATGTCCTGGGCGACGCGGTCGGTGGCCAGGTCGAAGAAGTACTTCTTGTCGGGGTCGCCGCGCAGGATGTTCATCGCCGCGCGCATGCCCGAGCTCGTGCGCTTGACCAGCGCGTACTCGTCCTTGAGCAGATTGACCTTGAACTTGGAGCCGTCGATTTGCCGCAGGGCCGCTTTCAGAATCTGGCGCATGACCAGGCTCACGTTGTTCGTGGTGGTGGCCATGGGCTGCAGGCGGCGGTTGTAGTCTTCGAGCTGGGCGGCGCGGCTGGCGTAGCTGTCGGCGCTGTCTTTCTCGCCCTGGCGCAGGGCCGAGTCGGCCAGGGAAAGGTACTCCTGCATTTGAGTGCGGTTGGTGTCCATCTTCCGCTTCACCAGCTCGTTGGCGCCCTCAATGTGGCCCACCTCCTCCTCCATGTTGCGCGCTTCCTTCTCGGTGTTGCTGATGTAGTCCTCCATGATGCCGATGGGGTCCGTTTTCACGAACAAGCCCGCCGCCGTGCGGAAGATGCGCTGCCCGGCGTACCACAGCCCGGCCTGAATCCGCTTGTTGGTGGCCAGCAAAAACAGCACGAACAGTCCGCCCAGGCCAATGCCCAGCTTCACCGTATCAAATACGATGTCCACCAAGTAGGGCACAATCAGGCCCCAGTAGTACACGCCCATGCCCGCGAGCAGGGCCACGAAAACCCAGGCGGCTACTTTTTCAGGCTTTTGCCAGGAAGGCAGGCCATCGGCCGGCGAAGGCGGGCCCAGGAGGGGAGTATTCATATAATCAAGCAGAAAAAGGTAAGCGGTTAGCTAAAAGAACATCATGCTGAACGCAGGGAAGCATCGCGCTTGCGCAAGCAAATCAATCGGTTAAGTAAGTTTCCACGCAAGATGCTTCGGCAGGCGGATGCCCGATAAGCAGGACATGCTCTTGTAATAACGGGCTACTTGGCCGCGCCGCTCGCGTTCAAAAAGGTTTCGGCGGCTTTGTGGTGGGCCTGCAGCTCGGTCAGGGCGGCCGAGTTGGCCAGCTCGTAGGAAGCCAGGGCGGCCTGGGTTTTCTGGCGCTCGTCGGCCAGCTGCTGCTGGGTTTGCAGCAGTTGCTGCTGCTTGGCTTGCAGCTGACGGGTGAGGTCGGCGAGGTCGGCGGCCAGCTTTTTCTCCTGGGCCGTGAGCTGCACCACCTGGCTGGCCGCCGCGCCGGGCACGGCGGCTTCGCCCATTTTTTCGCGGTGGCGGGCCAGCACCTTGTCGCGGTCGGTGGCCAGGGCCTGCTCAAACTGCGCGGCCGACGCCAGCAGGCCCGGCACGGTGCCCCCGTTCACGGCCGAAAAGGCGTTGAAGGCCGTCTGGTAGAGCAGGGGGCCCGACATGCCAGCGGCGGCCATGCTCTTCACCATCTTCATGTAGGCGCCAAAGTCCTTGCCGTCGCCGGCCAGCAGGCCCGCAATGTGGTCGAGGTGGCGCTGCTCGGCCTGGGTCACGGCCGGGGCTGTGAAGGGGCTGGCCGCGCCGGGCGCGGCCGGGGCAGCTTGGGCGGGGGCTCCGTATTGGGCCGTGGGCGGGCTGGCCGGCGCGGCAACCCCGTCCTCGGACTCAATGAAAAAATCCTTGGCGGCGTTGGTGAGCTTATCGAAGATTTCCATGGCAAGAAATAGAAAAGGAGGGGAATGCGTAAGCCGCCGAAATTAACCCGGCCCGCCCGGTTCGGACCACCGGACGAAGCCACTTTTAACTGGCCAAAGGTAAAGATTTTAGCCAATCCGACCGATTAAAGGTCAGCCCCGCAAAAAGCCCCGCGGGGGCGCTGCCTCGGCGGCGTTTCAGTCGGTGGCCTGGCTGGCCAGCCAGCCAGGCCTCGCGCAGGGTTTTTTGGGCGGGCGAGCACACCATTTTTTCTACTGCTTCGACTGGTTTTACCTGCACGTTGGGCTCTTCGGACAGGATGAGCTGAGTGGTCTTTTCCACGCCGCCGCGGGTCTTCACCTTCACAAACACCACGTCGCTGGGCGAGTGCTTGCGCAGCGCCCCGTCAAGGTCGGCGGCGCTTTTAATTTCCTTGCCGTCAAGCGTCACCAGCTGGTCGCCGCGGTCGATGCCGGCCTTGTACAGCCCCGACCCAATCTGCGTGTTGTAGGCCACCAGGCAGCGGCCCTCGTTGTCGAACTCCACCTGCCGGGGCAGGGTCGCGCCCTGCATTCGGGCCGGAATCATGGCCAGGCCGGCCGCCAGCAGGTTTTCGCTGAAGCGGGGCTGCTCGCGGCCGTACACGTGCTGTCGGAAAAAGCGGTTGGCAAACGCCGTGTCCTTGCTCACCTCGCCCAGCACGCGCTGCAAGTCTTTCACGGTGTAGGGGGCGGCCGGCGCGTAGCCGCTTTGCTTTGCGCCGTACTGCTGCCATAGGGCCTGCATCACCTTGTCGAGCGTGGTGCGGTGCGACTGGCGCAGCTGCAGGTCCAGCACCAGCGCCAGGCCCGCGCCCTGGTCGTAGTACGACAAAATGGTGTTGGCTGCATTGGTGGGGTCGGTGCTGGTGGCGGCGTCGGTGAAAGCCGCTTGGCGGCTCATGTCGATGGGGGAGGCGTAGCGGGCGCCGGGGCTGTTCTGGCGCAGGTTCACCCAGCGGCTGATGTCGTCAAAAAACTCTTCGTCCCCAATCAGCTGGGCCCGGCGCAGGCTCAGCCGGCCGTAGTACTGCGTGAAGCCTTCGGCAAACCACAGCGCGTCGCTCATGTTCACGCGCTGAAAATCGAACGGCTCCAGGTCGCGCGGGCGCAGCCGCTCTACGTTCCAGGCGTGAAAAAACTCGTGGGCCACGGTGCCCAGGTTGCGGGTTCCGCCGGCGTCGCGCAGCGGGCGGGGGCTGGTCAGCGAGGTCGAGTTGCGGTGCTCCATGCCGTCGCTGGTGGCCTGGGTCAGGTAGTTGGCCAGGAAGGTGTAGCGGGCGAAGTCAAAAGTGGGCAGCTCGCCAAAAATGGCTTTTTCCTCCTTCACCACACGTTGCACTCGCTTCGCAAAAGCATCAACTTCCGCCACCGGTCCTTGGTACAAGGTCGCCAGCTCAATGGTCTGGTCGCCCTCCCGCCAGGTGCGCACCTGGTGCGGGCCCAACGACACCGGGCTGTCCATCAGGTACTGCATATTGGGGGCCGTAAACGTGTTTTTATCAGCTCCCGGGCGCAGTTGGGTTGCCACTTTCCAGCTGGCGGGCAGGTCGAACTTTACCTCGGCGGCGCGGCCTTCCAGCCCCGTGGCGTAGCACAGCGTGGCGGGCGGGTTGAGGTGGGCGTGCTGCTCGTCGATGCCCACGAAGGTGCCATCGGAACGGTCTCCATAGAGGGTGTAGCTGAACAGCACCGTGCCGTCGGCCGCGGGCGTCACGTCCCAGCCATAGGGGTCGGGCCGGCTCAGGACCAGGGGGTGGTTGGCGCCGTCGGTGGCCACCACGTAGTACACGTTCTTGGCAAAATCGTGGAGGGCGTAGCGCCCGGCCGAGCTCCGGGCCATGCGCACGTGCAGCGGCCCCCTGGGCAGCCCCGCGAACGTGGCCGTGACCCGGGCCTCGTGGTGCACCGCGTTGGGAAACGACACCGCGTACCGCACCGCGGGTCCCGGGTTCGGCTTGGTTTGGGCCTGCGTCCCGAGCGTCCCCAAGCCCAGGGCGAGGAAGAGGATGGCGGCGTATTTAATGGGCATAAGTAGGCTGAAATTAGGCTAAAATCAAAAAAATGTTGAATTAGGGGGGACCCAAATTAGTAGATAAAGATGCGGGAAATTTACAGCGGCGTCATGATAGCCGCGTTCTCGAAAATGGTTGATACCGACAAAACCGTGTTTGAACGTAGCGGCCGGCGCGGCGGCATCAGGTAGCAGGTGGCCCGGGGGCGTCCCAAAAATCACGGACCCAACCGCCCCAAAAAAAACCAACCAGCAGTTGGCCCCAGCCTGAGGCGGGCCAGCACCGGGCGTAGTGGGCCGGCAGACTGGAAATCACGCGTGGAATAACGGCCAGCCGAAAAATAAACGGCCGGGCAAGTAACTGAAAAACAATCGCCGGTGCGGCTCCGGCAGGCCCGGGCCGGAAAAAAATAAGCCGAATGTTGCGCCACCGTTATTCGGGGCCGTATCTTTGCACCAGCAACGGGCCGCACTTCCCAACGGGGAGAGCGGCTTTTTGCCCACTGCATGCGCTTGTGGCGAAATTGGTAGACGCGCTGTCTTCAGGCGGCAGTTCCGCAAGGTGTGGGAGTTCGAGTCTCCCCGAGCGCACGTTTTCAGAAGGCCAGCCCATCCCGGGTTGGCCTTTCTTCGTTAAGCCCGGCACCAACAGGGGGTTACCGCGGGGGCGGTTGTCGGGCCCGGTTGCTTGCCCATGTCGAAATTGTCTTCGCGCTTCGCCACGTTGGCCGGCCTGCTCACCGCCGAGCTGGTGGGCGGCGTGGTGGCCTTCCTGCTGGCGTTTGCGCTGTTTTTTTACCTGGCGCGCGTCGTATTCGGGCAGCCCACCGTGGCCCTCGACCAGCGGGCCTTTGCCGTGGCCGACGGCTGGCGGGCCCAGGCGCCGGGGCTCACGACCTGGGTGCACGGCGTCACTTTTTTTGGGTCGCTCAAGTTCTTTGTGCCGGCCAGCCTGATTGCGCCCTTCTGGATGCGCCGCCGCGGCTACGGCCGCCACGCCCTGGCGCTGCTGCTGGCCATGGGCGGCGGCTGGGCCCTGAACGAGCTGCTCAAGGCCTGGTTTCAGCGGCCGCGGCCCTCTTCGGCGCTGCTCTACCAGATGGGGCTGAGCTTTCCCAGCGGGCACGCCATGATGAGCATGGCCTTTTACGGGTGCCTGGCCTGGCTGCTGGGCCGCGAGTACGGCCGCTGGAGCTGGGCCGTGGCCCTAATGCTCTGGGCCGTGCTCATCGGCCTCACCCGGGTGTATCTGCACGTGCACTACTTCACCGACGTGCTGGCCGGTTTCGCCGGGGGCGTGGGCTGGCTGCTGCTGCTACGGGCCGGGCTGCGGTTGTTTTTGAAGGAAGAAAAATCAATCACAAATTAAAAATTGGTTGGGCAACTACCCAAAGCGAAGGCGTTGGGCGGTCATTTTTTGATTTGTAATTCTTACTCTTCAATAGCCAACCGAAAGTAAACGGGTAGTCCATTGCTCGTTGTTGGTCAGTTGTTTGCGACAACGCAGGCAATTGCCAATTATCAACTGGTAACTTAATTGATGTTGACCCTTACCCGCAGGGCCAGCAGGCCCTTCACGCCCTGCAGCTCCTCCAGCCCCAGCTCTTCCACACCGGGCTCCAGCAGGCCGCGGTCCTGCAAGTAGTCGATGTACTCGTAGTATTCCACGGCCTCGCGGCTCTGGGCGTAGACCAGCGCGATGGTGCCGGGCTGGGTCAGCCGCTCGCCGGTGTCCTGCACCGTGGCCTTGTCGATGCGCTTCTTGATGATTTCGTAGCGGATGTTGTAAGCGCCGTCCACGTCGAACTGGCGCTCGTCCTGCCGGAAGCGGATGCTCAGCGCCTGGCCGTGGACGAGGATGAGCTGGGTGGTGTCGAGGGGCACGGGCAGCGTGGGCTTGAGGGCGGCGGTGCGGCGCGTGATTTCCACCATGGTCAGCAGCTGCCACAGGCGCAGGTTCTTCAGAAAAACCAGGTCAAAGGGCTTGTTTTCGACCAGCGTGCCGCCCACGTAGATGTTGAACTCCACGCCGTCGGTTTTGTAGCGCTGGAAGTAGTGCGGGTACATCAGCTGGGCCTTCTGCTCCTCTTCGTCGAGGTAGTCGCTCACCGCGTCGTTGAGCGCCGTTACGCTTTTTTCAAAGTCCTTGCGCCGCTTGTAAAGAATGCCCAGCCGGTCGTCGATGTTGCTCCAGTACTTGGCAATGACCGGCCGCAACTCGGGCGTGTGCGTGGCCAGGTACTCAAACAAGGGCTCCACCTCGCGCTTCAGCGAGTCGTAGATGTTGGCCTCGTCGCCGGTCAGCATGCCCTCGCGCAGGCGCTTGAGGTTTTTGGTCACGTAGAACTTGAGCTCGTCCAGAATGGGCAGGTGCTGGTAGTCCGACGCCTTTTTCAGCACCTTGTTGGCCAGGGTGAGGTGCTCGATGAGGTCGCCCTGAATGGCTTCGTTGCGCACCGTGCTGCTGCCCCGGATGTCGCAGGAGCCGTGCAGCGGGTACACGTCTTCGAACACGATGGCCTCCATTTCGGCCGTGCGGTTGCCGGCGTCGAACTGGGCCAGCAGGTTGCGGGCCGCGTCGGTGAAGCGCCACTCCATGGTGGGGTGAATGGCCGTAAACTTCTCCCGGATAACGGCCTGCACGCGCGTCTGCAGGTCTTCGGCGTTGCGCTTCACGGCCACCGCGAAGAGCGGCACGAACTGCTCCACCTTGTCCATGTCGAACTCGTCGAGCCCGCCCACGCCGGGCGTGCCCAACTCCAGCAGGCCCACCGTGTCGTTGCCGTAGGGCAGCAGGGCGAGGATGGCGGAGTGAATGCCCAGGCCGAGAATCTGCGCGCGCAGGTCTTCGGGCAGGTCGGCCGTGGCCACGTCCTTCAGCACCAGGGGCTCTTTGGCCCGCAGCAGGCGGTCGTAAATCAGCCGGAAGCTGCTGTCGGCCGATTGGTGCTGCACCTGCTTGGTGAGGAAGCTGTGGTTGATTTTGCGGCCAAAGTCCACGAAGGCCCGCTTCTTCTCGTCGTAGGCCGCGATGCCCAGCTGCAGGGAGGGCTGCGCAAACAGCACCCGCAGCTTCTCCTGAATCTGCTCGAAGCGGGCGGGGGTTTGCAGCACGTCGCGCTCCAGCAGGTCGTATTTCAGTTCCGACAAAATCTCCTGGTCGGTCACGTCCACCAGTTGAATCAGGTTGAAGCCTTCCAGCTCGAAGTGCTCGGGCGGCAGCAGCTCCCGCCACAGCTCCGGCCGGTGGCGGTTATGAATCAGCATCTCCAACTGCTCGGGGCTCAGCACCGGCTGCTCGCCCACCACCCGCACAGTCACAAAATCGGAGTTGAACCCCACCCCGTAGTGCCGGTAGAGCCCAATCTGGTAGTCGGGCACGGTGAAGACGATGGTGCCCAGCGGCGGCAGCTCGGCCCCGTACACGCGGTGCAGCACCAGGTGGTAGGCCATCAGGCCCATCTGCCGGTCCATGGCCGCCATGTCGATGTTGAGCGGCTGCTTGATGATGCGGTCCTTGTTGAGCATCACCTCCTCAAAGTGGCGCGTCGAGTAGAAGCTGCGCCGCTGAAACGGGCCCACCACCCCGCTGATGTCGCTGGCGAAGGACGCCGGCGGAAACACGGCCAGCATCAGGGTCTCAATCAGGTCGCAGTTGCACTCCAGCACCGAGTAGTCGGTGAGCGGGCCACGAACCCAGGACGCTTCCGCCACTTGCTCGCCAATGGCGCGCGCCAGCAGGGCCACGCCCGCGTTGGGGGCGTTTTCCCGCTCCCGCCAGTACGCGATGAGCGGCTCCAGGCTGAGCGTGGTGCGGAAAGGAAAGGCGGAGGGCGCGGCCAGGCTTTGGGGCACGGGCAGCAGCGGAGCCATCGGAAGTAAGGATTCGGCGGGCATGGGGACGAGAAACACGGATGGCCGGCCAACCGTTGCAGCGCGGCACGGACTATACGCCGGCCGTGCCCGGCCGGCTATTTGAGTACTTCGAGGGAAGAACGCGGCTGCTTGAGGTTGACGACGACGACGCTATCCGGCGCAGCGCCGGGCTTCTTGCCGTTCACCTTGGCAGTCACGGTCTTTAGCGAGTTGGTGTAGCAGGTGCAGCAGCCGTCGCCGTCGAGCTGACCGTCAAGCTGGATGCTTTCAATAATCAGCACCGTGGTTGGCTTGGGCTTCTGTCGGGGCTGCTGGGTAAGGTAGCGAATCTGGTAGCCAAACTTATCGAGCTTGTTGGCCCCCACCGCCGCGAAAGGTGTGTTATTGTTCAGCACCACCGTAATCGAGTCGCGCTCTTGCCCGGCGCCCTGCACCAGCGTCACCGAATCTACTTTGCTGGCTGGCGAGAGCGGCAGCGAGTAGCGCTTGACGATAAGCGTGTCCAGGTCGCTGGGGCTGAAGGCCGGGGAAAAACGCACCCGAATGGCGTCGGCCTGCTCGTCCTGGCAATCGCAGACGTCGTTGGCGCAGCAGCCGCTCAGCAGCAGGGCAGCCCCCAGAAACAGGGCGGCAGAAAACCGGAAAGGCGGGAAGTAGGCCATAACGGGCCAAAGGTAAGGCCCGTAGCACCCACCTGCCGGGCTGGCGGGACGGGGCACTACGGGCCTGCTAATTTGGGATACGATAAATCCATCAACAGCGCGGTTAGGCGGTTGACTAGCGGCTGCCCGTCACCATCGACGAAGACGGCAAGGTGGGGTTGTCGACGCTGCCGCCCGCCAGCAGCAGCGGGCGCAAGCGGGCCGTGGCCGTGTCGAGCTGGGGCCGAATCTGGGCCATGGCACCGCGCAGGGCAATGATGTCGGCCAGGCGGGGGGCCGTGGTCTGGGAGTAGCCGTGGTACATGGCCACTTTCACCTCCGAGGAGCCGGAGCCCACGTATGAGCCCAGGAGGTTGCCGGCGGCGTCGCTCACCTGCACTTCGGCCTGCAGCGTGGTTTTGTACCACTCCAGCGGCACGCCCACTACGGCGGGCAACAGAAACGTAAACACCTGAAAACCTTGCAGACCGCGCCCCGTGCGCACGGTTTTTACTTTTTTCACCACCAGCTTGGCGTATCCGTAGGTTGCCGAATCGGTGGGCTCGGTCAGGTTGGCGGAGCACTCCTGCTGAAACAGTTTGAGGGGGTCCTCGGACAGCGCGCCGTCGTTCATGGCCAGCGGGCCCTGGTCAGCCAGAATTTCCAGCGCCGGGAGGCGCTTGGTAATAACCGCGGAGGGCGTGCTTTTCATCATTGACTTCACCGAAACGCAGGCGGGCGCCGCCAGCAGCGCCGGTGCCAAAGCCAATAAGGTGAGTTGACGAGGAAATCTCATGGTAGTAAGTTAGCAATAATATTGGAAAAACAAAAGAAGAAAAACAAAAAATACCTAAACGTAACAGGATAGAAATGTAGCTCGGAAAGCGGTAGCGAAACTAGCGGATGTGGTTGGTCTGCTGGCTATTTTTCGGCGAGTGGCCCGAAATAGCCGATGACTGCTTCAAAACCAACGGCCCAGCTTTAGTTCAATTTTTAAACGTTACGGTGGCGCTATCGTACTGTTCCTCCACCGCCATTGGGTCGGGCCCGCGGTAGTCGTCCACGAACTCGCCTTCCCAGCGTGCCACCACGGCCGAGGCCAGGCAGTTGCCCAGCACGTTCACGGCGGTGCGGGCCATGTCCATCAGCGCGTCGATGCCCAGAATGATGAACACCGGCCAGGCCGGCAGGTTGAACGAGGCCACCGTGGCCAGCAAAATGACGAGCGAGGCCCGGGGCACGCCCGCCACGCCTTTGCTGGTGAGCATGAGGGTGAACACCATCAGCAGCTGCTGGCCGAAGGTGAAGGGCACGCCGGCCGCCTGCGCCACGAACACGGCCGCCAGCGAGAGGTACAGCGTGGTGCCGTCCAAATTGAAGGAGTAGCCGGTGGGCATCACGAAGGCCACGATGCGGCGCGGCACCCCGATGGCTTCCATGGCCTCCATGGCCCGCGGCAGGGCCGCTTCCGAAGACGTGGTGGCGAAGGCAATGCTCACCGGCTCGGCCACGGCCGCGATGAAGCGGCGCAGCGGGATGCGCGCCAGCACGGCCACCGGCAGCAGCACCAGCAGCACAAAGGCCACGAGCGCCCCGTAGAGGGTGAGCAGGAGCTGCAGGGCATTCAGCAGCGGGGCAAAGCCCATTTTGCCCACCGTGTAGGCCAGGGCCCCGCCCACGCCCAGCGGCGCGAAGTACATCACCACGTTGGTGAACTTGAACATGACTTCCGACAGGCTTTCGCAGAACTCCAGCATCACGCGGCGCGGCCGCTCCGGGGTGAGGGCCAGGCCGATGGCGAACAGAATGGCGAAGATGACGACCTGGAGCACCTGTCCTTCGGCCACGGACTTGGCAATGTTTTCCGGGAAGATGTGCAGGATGATGTCGGCGGCCGACTGCGGGGCCACGGCGGCGAGGGCTTCCTCCTTCACGCCCGCCTGGCTAATGCCCACGCCGGCCTTGGTGAGGTTGATGGCGGCCAGCCCAATGAACAAAGCAAACGTGGTGACGACTTCAAAATAAATCAGCGCCTTGAGCCCCATGCGGCCCACCTGCTTGAGGTCGGCGTGGCCGGCGATGCCCACCACGAGGGTGGCAAAAACCAGCGGTGCGATGATGGTCTTCACCAGGCGCAGGAAAGCGTCGCTCAGCACTTTGAGGCTCATGGCCACGGCGGGCGCGTCGTGCCCCAGCTCGATGCCGACCAACATGCTGAACACTATCCACAGGGTGAGGGAGCGGCGCGGGGCCACCGCGGCGGCCAGCACCAGCAACGCCAGCCAGCGCGCCGCCGCCGGCACGGTGGCTGGCAGCGGCAGCAGATTGTAGGCGGCCAGCGCGGTAAGCAGCACGGCCACCAGTAAAAAAACAACGGCAGCGAGGGGTAAGCGGGATTTAGTCATGCAAGTTGAAAAGGCCGGACGGCGAAAATGAGAGCCTAAAGAACGGCATTATCCGGGCAGCAGCGCCGGCAAGCCGACCCCCGGCCGGGGCCGGGCACTAAAAAAAAACGCCCCGTGCGCGGATAGCACGGGGCGTTTTCGGCAACACGAGCGGGCGGCGCTAGGGCAGCGACAGCAGGTAGCCGATGGTAAAATTCGTGTCGTACCCAAAGACGAACTGCTGGCAGCCGGTGGCTTCGGCCAGGGCCTTGTAGATGTTGAGGCCGGCCTTGTTTTTGGCGCCGGTTAGCTGCGGGTAGGCGTCGGCCGGGCGCAGCACGGTGTAGGGCTCCTTGCCCTGGCGCACGGCCTTGGCCAGCTCATAGGGCACGCCGCCGATGATGAAGCACGTGCCGCGCAGCTTGGCGGGTACCTGGCTCACCTTGTTTTTCACGTCGGCCGCCACCACGGCGTCGTCGGTTTTTTTCTCGAAATACTTCGAGCCGTAAGTATCCGTCACGCGGGGCTGACCGCCTTCCAGCCACGCCACTTTGCTATTGCCCGAGCCCATATCGAACACGAAAGCCCGGTCGCCATAGTCCAGGGGCATGGCCGCGCGCAGGCTCAGCGCGCCTTCGCGCTCGGGCGTGACGGTGGTCACCACGTACTTCAAAGCTTCCAGGGATTTGACAATGCGGTGGGTGCCCTCGGCCAAGGCGGCGCCGGAGCTGACCACGAAGTGAATGTCGCGCCCCGCCACGCCGTAGTCGAACATTTGGCTGATGTAGGCTTTCAACCCCAGGCGGACGTCGGCTTCGGTGGCCATGTTTTCCATCACCATGCTGTTGCCAAATTCCGATTTCTCCAACTTCCAGTTGCGCTTGTCGTCCACCCGAATGATGAACATGTTGAAGCCGCTGGAGCCCAGCTCCACCACGCCTTTCAGCTTGCCGTTGACGGGCGCGGCGGGCTGGTAGGTAAACTTGCCCGGGGCCGGGGCCGGGGCCGGGGCCGGGGCCGGGGCTGCGGAAGCGGGGGCAGGAGCGGCTGGAACGGGGGCCGCAACCGGCGCAGGGGTGGCTGGAACGGGGGCCGCCGCAACCGGCGCGGGAGCCGGGGCCACCGCCGCGACTGGTTCCGGGGTTTTGGGAATGAACTCCCCGTTCAAGCTGAGCATGTCGCCTTCCTTGAGGGGCACCCGGGTGCCGTTGGTGAGCACGATGGACTGGGTCCGGTATTCCACCCGAACGCCGTTGGGCAGGGTCACGTCTTTTTCCAGGGGTTTGGTTTTGCTGCCGGTTTGCACCATCACGGTTTTGTTCTGCACCGTGAACCACGGAATGTAACCCCCGGCTTCGGCGGTTTTGGCCTGGGTGCGGGACTGGGCGGTGGCCTGGGGCGCGCCGCTGCCGAGCCAGAGTGCGCCCAGCAGGAGCGAAGGGAGTAGTGTTTTTATCATAACAGTGAAGCGAAGAGCACGGAGTGGGTTAAATTTAAAATGTGAAAAACCATGACCCGGCAAAGGTATTCTTCTTCGGCATCTTTTATATAGAATTTTATATTAAGATTAGCCAAAAAACCAGGAGGCCGGGTTTGAATGAAGCTGTTTAGTCATTCATTAGCCGGGCATACCCGCCGCCGGGGCATCTCGCTCGCCTTGTTGCACGGCCGGGACGACCCTGGCAAGATGCCTCGGCGGCGCGCGGCATGACGCTCGCCGGGAGTTTTCAAACTATTGAATAGGTACAGCAGCCGGAGAACCGCAACTGACTCGTTGGTACCGGGGCCGGCGTGCTTTTTTGGCGCAATTTCGCGGCCCCGCCCATCGGCCCTTTCGCTGCCCCCATGCCCATCTGGACCCTGACTGCTCACCTGCTGCCCCTGCGCTACGTCTGGAAAATAGCCCGCAACGCTTCTGCCTCCAAGACCAACTTGCTGGTGCGGGTGGCCGGCCACGGCGCCGGCGGCACCGGCGAAGCCGCCCCCAATGTGCGCTACGAAGAGTCGCCCGCGCTGTTGCAGCACCAATTCGAGGAGTTGCTGGCCAACGGGCTTCCGGCGGTAGAAACCTTAGCCGGGCTCGATGCGCTACTGGCCGCCCGGCCGGTGGCGCACGCCCTGGGCTTCGCCCTGGAAGCGGCGCTGGTGCAGTGGCTGGCGGCCCGCGCCGG
This sequence comes from Hymenobacter sp., assembly GCF_031398885.1. Classification (GTDB taxonomy): domain Bacteria; phylum Bacteroidota; class Bacteroidia; order Cytophagales; family Hymenobacteraceae; genus Hymenobacter. The sequence continues at coordinate 121,527 of NZ_JANNOD010000059.1, read as the reverse complement.
GCAGCCGGTGTGGCAGTGGCTGGGCGTGCCGGCCCCGGCCAGGGCCGTGGCCACCGCCTTTTCGCTCCCCATTATGGCGCCGGGCGCCGTGGCTGGGTTTGTGCGCGAACAGGACGCGGCCCGCTTCTCGCTGCTCAAAATCAAGGTGAACCAGGGCGAGGGCCTGGAACTGCTGCGCGAAGTAGCCCGCGCCCTGCCCGGCCACGCCCTGCTGGCCGACGGCAACGAAGCCTGGGCCGACGCCGACGGCGTGTTGCGCTTTCTGGAGCAGGCCGTCGCCCTGCCCGGCTTGCAGTTGCGCTTCCTGGAACAGCCGCTGCCCGCCGCGCGGGCCGATGACTACCGCTACCTGCGCCCCCGCAGCCCCGTGCCGCTGCTGGCCGACGAGTCCGTGACCGACACGGCCGACTTTGCCGACATCGCCCGGCAGTTTCACGGCGTGAACGTGAAGCTGATGAAGGCCGGCGGCTTCCGGCGCGGCATCGACCTGCTGCGCCGCACCCGCGCCCACGGCCTGGTGCCCATGCTCGGCTGCATGGTCGAGACCAGCGTGGGCATTGCCGCGGCGCTCCAAATCAGCGCCCTGGCCGACGTGCACGACCTCGACGGCTTCCTCATTCTCCGCGACGAGCCGTTCGGGCTGGTGGAAGAAGCGGCGGGGCAGCTTTCCCTGCGCCGCTGAGGCGCTATTTTGGCGCCGTCAGCTGGGCGTCGAGCCGCGCGAGCTGCTCGTCGATGGCCCTGGTGTCGGGCATGTCGGGGCGGCCCTGGCTGAGCAGGTCTATTTTTTGCGTCAGCAGCTCAATCTTTTTGGTGAGCAGCGGCACTTGCTCGGCCGGGGCGCCGTAGCCCGGCCCGCGCTGCACGTAGGGCTCGTACTTGGCGCCGGGCGCCGGGACGGCCGCACCTCGGGCGGCGGCGGCGCTGGCCGGCGTCGCGAACACCACGCCGCCGTCGGCGCGCACGTAATCGTTCTCGCGCAGGGTCAGTTTCTTGCCCTGGGGGTTTACTTTGTCGGCGGGCATTTCCACGATGCCGTTTTTGTAGTTAATTTTCGTGCCGTTGCGCAGCTTCACGTTCTGGGCGAGGGCGGTGGTTTGGTTGCCTTCGCGGCGCACTACTTCGCCGTTGAGGAACACGAACTGGGTGCGGGCGGTGGTTTGCACGGGGTAGCCACCGTCCTGGGCCGCGGCCTGGCGGGGGGCGGCCAACAGCCCGTGGGCCGCGAATAATGCGATGAGGAGACGGAGCATGAGGCGGGTGGGATGAAGTTAATTTTGCAGCAGTACGTGGTTTGCGGTGCCCGGGTCAAGGCCGGAACGGCGGACAGCCAATATTTTTGAGAAAACCAAGGAACAAATGTTGTTACATTAAATGTACCTACATATATTTGCTCCCGATTCCCTCGCACACCATGCGCATCGAAGACGAAATCAAGCAGCCCATTTTTCGCGACGACTACCAAAAGGCCCACATCAACCTGGTCTTCACGGCCGGGTGGTTGCAGCTCCGCCAAGCCGTGGCGTTCAAGCCCTTTGGGCTGACGCTGCCGCAGTTCAACATCCTGCGCATTTTGCGGGGCCAGCATCCGCTGCCCGCCACCGTGGCCCTGCTCATCGACCGGATGCTGGACAAAACCAGCAACGCTTCGCGCATCGTGGACCGCCTGGAAGAAAAGCAACTCGTGACCCGCACCGTGTGCCCGGCCAACCGCCGCGCCGTCGACATCCGCATTACCAGCACCGGGCTGGACCTGCTCAATCGCATCGAGCAAGCCGGCGTTACGCAATCCAGTTGCATTACCCGGCTCAGCGAAGCGGAAACGCACCAACTCAACGCCTTGCTCGACAAAATTCGGGCCGACGGGTGACGGGCCCGCCGGTGCGGGCGCGGTTTCTGGCACATTTTTTCGTTGCGGCCCTTCCGAAAATTTCACCCTTTTTTCTTCTTACCCTTTTTTCAACCCTTTTTTACGATGAAAAACCTTTTGTTTCCCGCTCTGGTTGCCGCCGCCGTTCTGGCCGCTGCCCCCGCCGCCTCGGCGCAAAAAATGAACAGCCCCAAAATGGCCGCCAACGCCTCAACTTACAAGTTGGAGCCGCAGCTGAGCACCCTGGGCTGGGAGGGCAAAGCCGTGACCCACGGCCACAATGGCTCGATGAACTTTAGCCAGGGCGAACTGCTGGTGAAAGGCAACGCCGTGGTGGGCGGCACCGTGACAGTGGACATGAAGACCATGAAGGCGCTTGACATCGCCGACGCGGAGTCGCAGGGAAAGTTCGTGGGCCACATGAGCGGCGCCGACTTCTTCGACGTGGAGAAGAATCCGACCTCGGTATTTAAAATCGTGAGCGTGACGCCTATCAAAGGCGCGGCCAAAGACGCCGACAACGCCACCGTCGCCGGCGACATGACCATCAAGGGCGTGACGCAACGCCTCACCTTCCCGGCCAAAGTGGGCGTGGAGAACGGCCGGGCCGCCGCCACCGGCAAGGTGACCATCGACCGCACCAAGTTCGGCCTGAAGTACGGCTCGAAGTCCTTCTTCGACAGCCTCGGCGACAAAGCCATCAACGACGACTTCACGCTGGCGTTCAACGTCATCGCCAAGCAGTAAGTCTCGGTTCCGCGCTCCGATGGGCCCCGGCCGCTGCCGGCCCCGCGAAGCAGCTTAACAGTTCAAAAAAAAGCCCGCCGAATTCGGCGGGCTTTTTTTGGCACAAGTGCCGGAGTTAGCGGGGCGCCGTGGCCGGAGCCGGTGTAATCGGGGCGGCCGCGGGCGCAACTGCGGGCGCGGCGGCCGGCATTGGCAGGGCCGCCGCTGGGGCCTGCGCCTGGGGCGGGCTGGCCGTGCGCATTTCCAGGCGCAGGGGCGCCACGGCGGTTTCGCGCAGGCTGATGATGCCGTAGACGGTTTCGCCGGGCTTTAGGGTGCGGTTGGTGAGGTCGAAGGCGGCGAATTCTTTGCGCAGGTTAGTGTTGGCACCGCCGGCGACGAGCATGTTGCCGCCGGCAATCAGCGGGCCCGTGGGAATGAATGTTCCCCCAGTGGTGGCGCCGGTTCGGGCATCGGTGGTACCGCCTACATTGAGATTAAGCAGCAGATAAAGCAGATAAATGGGCACTCCCTGCTTCAAATCCTGCGCGGCGATTGCCGAGGAAACGGGCAAAATGGGCCGGTCACCGTAAATCAGGCTCAGGTCGCGGGTGAAGTTTACTTCCCGGTCCCAGTTGTTGGTTACCCGCACGGCGGCAACGTGGTAGCCTTTTTTGGCTTCTTTTTTCTGGTATTTCTTGTTGCGTCCCCCCAGGCGCAGGGCGTCGAACTGATACGCCAAGTCCACTGGGCCCGACGACTGCGACGCCGTGTAGGTAGTGATTTTGTCGGGCCGAATGAGGGAGTAGGAGCCGGCGCAGCCGGTGGTAAAGGCCAGCAAGCCGGCCGCGCAGAGATGAGTAAAGCGTAGGTTCATAAAAATTTGTGGATTAGACAGTAAGCCACAAAGCTAAGCCGGGATTTCGAACTGTCGGGGCAGTTCGAACTTTAGCTGACGGCTTTTTTTGCGGCCGTGCAGCTCGGCCAGCACGCCGTCAAGCTCGGGCTTGTACTCGACCCACAAGTCTTCGTGCAAGGCCTTGAGCACCAGCGCGGGCAGCCGGGCCGCCAACCGGGCCGTGGCGTTGAAAAACCCGTCGTACACGCTGTCGAACTGCCCAGAATAATTGTCGATGCACTGGCGCAGGATGTACACGAGCAGGTCAATTTCCAGCTGCTTGTGCTTGGTGATGCGGCGGGCCCGCGCCGCTTCCTGCACGCTGGCGCGCAGGGCCTTCACCAGGCTGCGATTGAGGAGCCGGCCCGACACGGCCAGGTTGAACAGCTCGTGGATGCGGTCGGCGGTTTCTTCCTGAATCTGCTGCAGGCTCACGTCGGCCACCAGCTCGTAGCGGAAGGTTTCATACAGCTCCGCGTCGCGGCGCACGGCGCGCAGCAGCAGCGTTTCCTTCTCGCTTTCGGCGAGGCGCTTGAGGGCTTTTTTGAAGTCAGGCGATGGAACGGGCATGGACGGGGTGGGGGTTGCGGGCCGAAAATTACGTCTTTAACCCGGCGGCCCGGCTCGTGCCGGGGCCCTTGGGAGCGGAATTGGCGCTGCGCAGTAAGAATTGTTCGGCCCAATGCGGCGAAACGAATTCACGGTATTGGGGGTTATCAGCCGCCGCCCAGCGCGGGCTTTTGCGTAAATTTGCTCTATGAACACCCGTCCGCAAATTGATTACGAGGAGGAGGTCGCGCTACTCGAAGAGGAAGCCGAGCTGCGCAACCTCGTCGTGTACAACGACGAAATCAACACCTTCGACCACGTCATCAAAACCCTGATGGACGTGTGCGGCCACCAGCCCGAACAGGCCGAACAGTGCACGCTGCTCATCCACTACAAGGGCAAGTGCGCCGTCAAAATCGGCACCTACGAAGAGCTGGAGCCCCTTTGCACGGCCATTCACGACCGCGGCATCTCGGCCGACGTCGTTTAGTTGCTGGTTTTTAGTTGTCAGTTGTCAGGCTGCGCTGGCAATTCGCAGCTAACAACTGACAACCAACAACTGACAACCAACCCAACGAATGGAGTTTCCCTCTAAACTAATTGAAAACGCGGTGGGCGAACTGGCCCGGCTGCCTGGCATTGGCCGCAAAACAGCGCTGCGCCTGGCGCTGCACCTGCTCAAGGCTGAAATGGACACGACGGCCACCCTGGCCGAAGCCCTGGCCAAGATGCGCTTTGAAATAACCTACTGCCGCACCTGCCACAGCATTTCCGACGCCGAGGAGTGCGGCATCTGCGCCAACAAGCTGCGCGACCACAGCCTGGTCTGCGTGGTGTCGGACGTGCGCGACGTGATTGCCATCGAAAACACCGGCCAGTACAAGGGTGTGTACCACGTGCTGGGCGGCGTGATTTCGCCCATCGAAGGCGTAGGCCCGTCCGACCTGCACATCGATTCGCTGGTGGAGCGGGCCGGGGCCGAGGGCTCGGAGCTGCGCGAAGTCATCCTGGCTATCAGCCCCACCATGGAGGGCGACACGACGGCTTTCTACCTCTCGCGCCGCCTGCGCGACCTGCCCAATGTGCACATCAGCACCATTGCCCGGGGCATCCCGGTGGGCGGCGAGCTGGAATACGCCGACGAAATCACGCTCGGGCGCAGCATCGTGGAGCGTTTGCGGCAGGCGCGGTAGGGCCCGCTGCTATTGCCGCCGCTCCCTGCGGGTCCCAGACGACCACCCGCGTGGCGGCGGGAGGCGGGACGTTTCCGCTCCGCGGTAGCCGGCGACTCCTGAGGGCTGACCACGGCCGGGGACCTGGCGCGCGAAACGGAGCCAACGTCCACCGGAGGGAAACCAAACACTGCCAGCAAGCGCACGCCATGAAAAACAGCATGAATCGCCGGATTTTCGCCCGGTTCGGCGCCCTGGGCTTGGGGGCGTCGTGGCTTGCTCCGGGAGCCGCTGCTCAGCCCTGGGCTCCCGCCGCGCGGCCCCCGGCGGAGCTGCCCGACCTGCCGCCGCCGCCGCCGGCGGATGTGGACCAGCGCTTCTTTCCGGGCTTTCGGGCCGAGTCCGTGCGGACGGCCGGCGCCACGATTCATGTGCTGAGGGGCGGTACCGGGCCGCCGCTGCTGCTGCTGCACGGGCACCCGCAGACCCACGTGATGTGGCATAAAATAGCCGGGGAGCTGGCCCGCCAGTACACGGTGGTGCTGCCCGATTTGCGCGGCTACGGGGATTCGAGCAAGCCGGACGGCGGCACCGACCACATCAACTACTCGTTCCGCAGCATGGCCCAGGACCAGGTGGAGGTGATGCGGCACTTCGGGTTTGAAAAGTTCTACCTGGCCGGCCACGACCGCGGCGGGCGCGTCGCCCACCGCCTGTGCCTAGACCACCCCAGTGCCGTGCTCAAGGTGAGCCTGCTGGACATTGCGCCGACGCTGACCATGTACAACGCGACGAGCAAGGAATTCGCGACGAAGTACGTCTGGTGGTTTTTTCAGATTCAGCCCTACCCCACGCCGGAGCACTTGATTGGCCTCGACCCGGTGTACTACCTGAAGCACCACCTCGCGGTGCAGGGCAAAACCCCGGGGGGCGTCACGCCCGAAGCGCTGCAGGAGTACCTGCGCTGCTACTGCTGCAAGGGCACGATTCACGCGGTCTGCGAAGACTACCGCGCCGCCGCATCCGTGGACCTCGACATGGACCGGGCCGACGACACCGCGGGGCGGTACGTCACGGCGCCGCTGCTCGCCCTCTGGGGGGCCAAGGGCACGGTCGGCCACCTGTGGAACGTGCTCGACACCTGGCGGGCGAAAGCGAATACAGTTTCGGGCCAGGCGCTGGACTGCGGCCATTTCTTGCCCGAGGAACAGCCCCAGGCCGTGCTGGCTCAGTTCAAAATGTTCTTTCGGCCCTGAGGCGCTGCCGAGCCGGTTGGGGAAAGTCTGGGTGCCCCGACGGCGGGAGCTTGTGGTAGAAGTAAGCGCTAAGCGCCTACGCCGCGCGAGCTTTGGCAAGCTCGACCTGACGTACTGGTGTGCCTACGACCCGTGGGAATAGGCCCGGAAATCCGGGTGGCCGGGATTTCCGGGCCGCGGGTGGGGGGAAGCGGCCGGGCCCCGTAATTTCGCCCGCTGTGGTGAAGCTCTCCGTCGTTATTGTCAATTACAACGTCTGCTATTTCCTGGAGCAGGCGCTGCTCTCGGTGCGGCGGGCGGCGGAGAAGCTGGGGCAGCCGACGGAGGTGTTCGTGGTCGACAACAACTCGGCCGATGGCTCGGTGGCCATGGTGCGGGCCCGGTTCCCGGAAGTCACGCTCATTGCCAACCGCGACAACCCCGGCTTCTCGAAAGCCAACAACCAGGCCCTGCGCCGCGCCACCGGCCAGTACCAGCTGCTGCTCAACCCCGATACGGTGGTGGAAGAAGACACCTTCCGGGCCTGCTGCGATTTCATGGACGGGCACCCCGACTGCGGCGGCCTGGGCGTGAAGATGCTGGACGGCCAGGGCCGGTTCCTGCCCGAGAGCAAGCGCGGGCTGCCCACGCCGGCCGTGGCGTTCTACAAGATGTTCGGGCTGGCCAGCCTGCTGCCCCGCTCGCGCACCTTCGGGCGCTACCACCTCGGCTTTTTGAGCGAGGACGAAACCCACGAAATAGCGGTGCTGAGCGGCGCGTTCATGCTGCTGCGCCAAGCCGCGCTGGAGCAAGTGGGCCTGCTCGACGAGGACTACTTCATGTACGGCGAGGACATTGACCTCTCGTACCGCCTGACGCAGGGCGGCTGGAAAAACTATTATTTCCCCGGCGCCCGCATCATTCACTACAAGGGCGAAAGCACCAAGCGCACGAGCGTGAACTACGTGTTCGTGTTTTACCGGGCGATGGTGATTTTTGCCCAAAAACACTTTGCGCCGGACCGGGCGGGCCTGTTTTCCGTGCTCATCAACGCCGCCATCTGGCTGCGGGCGGGCGCGGCGGTGCTGGAGCGCCTGGCCGCGCGGGCCGCGCCGCTGCTGCTCGACGCCGGCCTGATTTGGGCGGGCATGTTCTTCCTGAAAACGTACTGGGAGCGCAACCACAAGTTTGTGCCCGGCGGCTACCCGCCGCAGTACATGCTGGTGGCCGTGCCCGTGTACATCCTGGTGTGGCTGACTTCGGCCTATTTGAGCGGGGCCTACGACCCGCCCGTGAAAGCGTCGCGGGTGGCGCGGGGCATCTTCGTGGGCACGCTGCTGATTTCGGCGGCTTCCAATTTTCTGGATGCCTGGCGCTTTTCCAAGGCGCTGATTATCCTGGGCGGGGCCTGGGCCGTGGCCGCGCTGGTGGGCCGGCAGCTGCTGGCGCACTTCGTCAAGTACCGCGACCTGCGCCTGAGCGAGCGCCGCCAGAAGAACATTGCCATCGTGGGCTCGGGGCCCGAAAGCCGCCGCGTGGGCCAGCTGCTGGAAGCGGCTGGTGTGCAGGCCCGCGTGATTGGCTACGTGGAAGCCGGCCCCGCCCCAACAGCCGGACCAGTGCCACCACCAGCGGGCCGTTCGCCCGTTCGCCCATTCGCCCATTCGCCCATTGAACCCCTGGGCGAGCTGCGCCAGCTGGCGGACATCATCAGCCTGTACGCGCTGGACGAGCTGATTTTTTGCGGCAAGGACCTGCCCGCTAGTCAGATTATTGCCCTGATGCTCAGCCTGCCGACCAACCCGCCGGTGGCCTACAAAATCCTGCCCGAAGACAGTCAGTACATCATCGGCAGCAGCAGCAAGGATGCGCCCGGCGACTACTACACCCTCGACATTGCCCTGAACCTGTACCAGCCCCGGCAGGTCCGCGCCAAGCGCCTGCTCGACATCCTGAGTAGTGCCTTGCTGCTGCTGCTGGCCCCGGCGCTGGTGTGGTTTCAGCCCAAGCGAATGGGCTTTCTGCGCAACTGCCTGGCGGTGTTGCTGGGCCGCCGGACCTGGGTGGGGCTGCGCTACCTGGCGGGCCCGGCCAGCGCCGTGCCGGCCGTGCTTTCGCCCGCCGACGCGGTTGTATCGGCGGTGCTGCTAAACGAAGTGACGCGGCGGCGGCTGGAGCTGCTCTATGCCAAGGACTACGAGCCCGGCACGGACGTAAACCTGCTGTGGCGCTGCTGGCGGCGGCTGGGGCAGTAAATTGAATGACAACAGCAATGACGGAAGAACAGTAATTTGCTTCGGAAATCGTGATGCTGATACCCGACGGTGCCACTTGGTTCTTTCGGGTGCATGATGATAGATTCGGGTTGTTTATGACCGGCTTCGATTGCATACAGATAGGCCCCAGTGATTGGAAAGCTACAGTTGGGAGGGAAGAGCGGCAAAAGTTACTTGAGCTACTTCAGTGGGACGATGGGGAAAGCTATTGGTATTTCGGAAGTGCAGAGTCCATCGAAATAGAGTTTGATGGAAGGTGCATATTGCGAGGTCACGATGGCATGGGGTTCGTATGTTTTTCAAAGCATTTTCATGTTCCTGAAGTATTTCGCTTGAGATATTTTATTGATGGTGAAGGATGCGCGGGGCAAGCCGAAGACTGGTGAGGCAGGGCTGTCATTAGATGAGTGCGGTAAATTGGGCCGTGTACCTTTGCCACCTACTTACTATTGCCCAATTATGTCCGACATCATTACGCTCGCGACAACCTCGCCGCTCTCCGACCGCCTACTGGCGATGAACGAGTCGGCCACCATTGCCATGGCCAAAAAGGCCCGGGAGCTGGCCGCCCAGGGCGTTGACGTCATCAACCTGAGCTTCGGCGAGCCGGACTTTCAGACCCCGCAGTACATCAAGGACGCCGCCAAGCAGGCCATCGACGACGGCTACACCTTCTACACGCCGGTGCCCGGCATCCCGGAGCTGCGGCAGGCCATCTGCGACAAATTCCGGCGCGATAATCAGCTGGAATTTCTGCCCAACCAGATTGTGGTGAGCACCGGCGCCAAGCAGGCCCTGGCCAACGCCGTGCTCAGCCTGGTGAATCCGGGGGACGAGGTCATTGTGTTTGCGCCCTACTGGGTGAGCTACGAGGAGATGGTGAAGCTGGCCGAGGGCGTGCCCGTAACGCTGGTGGGCACCCTGGAAAACGACTACAAAGTCACGGCCGGGCAGCTCGAAGCGGCTATCACGGAGCGCACCAAGCTCATCATGTACTCTTCGCCCTGCAACCCCACGGGCGCGGTGTTCAGCCGCGAGGAGCTGGGCGCCATCGCGGCCGTGCTGGCCCGGCACCCGCAGGTGTACGCCCTGGCCGACGAGATTTACGAGTACATCAACTTCGTGGGCGAGCACGCCAGCCTGGCCCAGTTTGCCGGGGTGAAGGACCGGGTGATTACCGTCAACGGCTTCTCCAAGGGCTACGCCATGACGGGCTGGCGCCTGGGCTACCTGGCCGCCCGCCAGGACATTGCCAGCGCCTGCGAGAAGATGCAGAGCCAGGTGACGTCCGGCACGTGCTCCATTACCCAGCGGGCGGGCCTGGCGGCCCTGCGCGGCGGCCGCGCCTCGGCCGACGAGATGGTGACGGCCTACCGCCGCCGCCGCGACTTGGTGCTGGGCCTCGTGCGCGACATTCCCGGCTTTAATACGCCCACGCCCAGCGGGGCGTTTTACATCTTCCCCGAAGTGTCGGCCTATTTCGGCCGCACCGCGCCCGGTGGCACGCTCATCAATAACTCGGCGGATTTGGCCATTTTTCTGCTGAACGACGCCCACGTCTCCGCCGTATCGGGCGACGCGTTCGGGGCGCCGGAGTGCATCCGCTTCAGCACCGCCGCGGCCGACGACAAGCTGGTCGAAGCCTTCCGGCGCATCAAGACCAGCCTGGGGAAATTGGGGAAATTAATGAAGAATGAGGAATGAAGAATGAGGAATTGAGAAAAAGCTCCGGTTGAATAATTCCTCATTCTTCATTCCTCATTCTTCATTGAATACCTTATCTGAACTGTTCGACAACTTCAACCGCCTGCGCGTCCTCATCATTGGCGACGTGATGGTGGACGCTTACGTGTGGGGCCGGGCCACGCGGCTCTCGCCCGAGGCGCCCGTGCCGGTGGTGCACGTGGCCCGCACCGAAAACCGTTTGGGCGGGGCCGCCAACGTGGCTCTGAACGTGCAGGCTCTGGGGGCTACGCCGCTGCTCTGCGCCGTGATTGGCACCGACGCCGGCGGCGACCAGCTGCTGCAACTGCTGCGGGAACACGACCTTTCCGCGGCCGGCATCATCCGTAGCGCGGCCCGGCCCACCACGGTGAAGCAGCGCATTCTGGCCCACGACCAGCAGCTGCTCCGCATCGATTCGGAAGTGGAAACGGACCTCGACGCCACCGAAACCACGCCGCTGCTGGCTGCTTACGACGAGCTGCTGGCGCGCGCCGACGTCGTGATTTTTGAGGATTACGACAAGGGCGTGCTGAGCGCGGCCGTCATCGAGCAGTGCCTGGCCCGCGCCCGGCAGCGCGGCATCCCGACGGTGGTGGACCCCAAGAAAAAGAATTTTCTGGCCTACCGCCACTGCACCCTGTTCAAGCCCAACCTGAAGGAGCTGCGCGAGGGCCTGAAGCTGGAATTTGGCGCGCCGGATGCCGACCGCGCGGGCTTTGAAGCCGCCGTGGCCCGCCTGCGCGAAGAGCTGACGCCCGAAATCGTGCTGGTCACGCTGTCGGAGCACGGCGTATTTGCCCAGCAGGACGCGGTGAAAACCTACCTGCCGGCCCACGTGCGCAGCATCTCCGACGTGTCGGGCGCCGGCGACACGGTCATCAGCATTGCCGCACTGTGCGTGGCGCTGGGCCAGCCGGCCGCCTTCACAGCGGCGCTGGCCAACCTGGGCGGCGGGCTGGTGTGCGAGCAAGTGGGCGTGGTGCCCGTGGAAAAGCAGCGGCTGCTGCGGGAAGCTGAAGCAGCGGGGTTATAAGGCAGCTAGTTGTGCCAAAAGCTGTGGCTGCTCAACCCATATAATCATCCCGAACAGCTCAATACACTCTGAGAAGAAGTCCGCACACTTCCTACTGTCGTCAAAAAAATAGTACCCCTCGTCGGCGTTGTTGACGAAAAACAGGGTTTCTGAACTGAACAAAAGCTTTACTATAATAAGCAGGGGCGCAGTCGGTGACTGGCCCGAAGCATATCCAAACTCGATTTCCCCCAAATTACTATTGGTAATGCCTGACAGTCTGGAGCTATTGCCTACAAGAGATAAAAATCCAAAATAGTCAGTTTGCTCAGCCAAAGAGGCTGCTCTACGCACCTCGAAGCAAACCTGCTCGGCATCATTGCTAATGTACACGAGTAGGCCGTTAGGTAGGGATGCAAACTTGAAGAATAGCCCCAGAGGCTGTTCTTCAACCCAATAATCAGGGTCGTGACTGATGGGACGTGCGTTAACAGCTGCGTCCGGAGCGTATAGGGGATAATCAAGACGATAGACGCTAATTACCTTCATCGTATGGCCCACGTGTTGATTTTTAAGCCTTCTTCAGAAACTCGATTTTCAGTACCATGGTGCTGTCGCCAGCGCGAGATTCGGTTTAGCCGGCACTGTTGGTGAGGCGGATATTTTTAACCAGCGTGCCGCGCTCTATCGTCAGCGATGAACCATTCACTTTCAGGTCTTTAAACAAGAGTGACCGAGTCGCCCTCAACGAGTAAAGCTCCGTTGCTGTCTTTAATACCCATAGGAATTGGATAATTGGCTCGTTTAACGCTGCACAAGCAGCAGGTAGACCAAGAAAAACACGGGCGACAGGCTACCCAACGAAATCAGGACAACCATGAAGGTTTCTATGCCGGTGCGTTCCGGCTTCTTGAGGAACCAGCGCCACATGAAGGCAAGCAGGCCCAGTAGCAGGGCCAGGGTGATGTAGAAAGTGGAACCGAAAGCGGACATCATGGTCTCTGAAATTATAGGCGGAAAACCTCCTGCTCTTTAAAGCTCCATTACCCCTGCCACGCTTTCACCGTGTCCACGAATACGCGCACCATGTCCGGGTCGGTGTCCGGGTACACGCCGTGACCGAGGTTGGCGATGTGTGGGCCGCCGGCAAACTGGCGCAGCATGGCTTCGGTGGCCGCTTGCACCTGCTCGCGGGTGCCGTAGAGGGCGCAGGGGTCGAGGTTGCCTTGCAGGGTTTTGTCGCCGGCCTGGGCGCGCACCTGGGCAGGGTCCTGGTTCCAGTCGAGGCCTATCGTACGGCAGGGCATGGCGGCGAACTCGGGCACGGCCCACCAGGCGCCTTTGGCGAATACCGTGACGGGCGCCAGCGGGGCCAGCGCCGCGCAGATTTCGGCGATGTAGCGGCTCGAAAACTCAGCGTAGTGCGCCGGCGGCAGAGTGCCGGCCCAGGAGTCGAACACCTGCACCACCTGGGCCCCGGCCGCCACTTGGGCTTGCAGGTAGGCGATGGTGGTGGCCGTGATTTTGGCCAGCAGCGCGTGGGCCAGGGCCGGCTCGCGGTAGAGCATCCCGCGGGCCTTGCTGAAGGTTTTGGAGCCGTGGCCTTCCACCATGTAGGCCAGCAGCGTCCAGGGCGCGCCGGCGAAGCCGATGAGCGGGACGCGGCCGTTCAGGGCCCGCTTGGTGATGCGGATGGCTTCGAGCACGTAGCCGAGGCCCTCCTCGACGTCGGGCACGCGGAGCCGCTCCACATCGGCGGCCGACTTGATGGTGCGCGGGAACAGCGGGCCGCGGGCTTCCACCATTTCGTAGGGCAGGCCCATGGCATCGGGCACCACCAGGATGTCGGAGAAGATGATGGCCGCGTCCACGTCCAGCGCGTCCACGGGCTGGATGGTGACTTCGGCGGCCAGCTCGGGGGTTTCCACCAGCTCCTTGAAGCCGGAGAGGCGGGCGCGCAGCTCGCGGTATTCGGGTAGGATGCGGCCGGCCTGGCGCATGAGCCAGACGGGGGGGCGCTCGGTGGCTTCGCCGCGGGCGGCCCGAAGGAAAAGGTCGTTTTTTAGCATGGGGCCGCAAGTTACGGCCCGGGGTGGTCCGAAAGCCGCGCCGGCTTGTTCGGGTGAGGGCAGCCAGTGGCCTTTCCGGGCATTTAGAGCGGTTTCGGGGTTGGTGTACCGGTCGTCTGGCTCCCCTCTCTTTGGGAGAGGGGCTGGGGGTGAGGTTAGCCTGGCCGGAGCAGGTACCCCGATTCCGAAACCGCTCTAGCGGAGGCGGTTCAGGCGTCCAGCCACTGCTTAAAATCGGCCACTCGCTCCCGGCTGACCAGCACCTCGGCGTCGGCGGGCGGGGCGAGGTCGAGCTTGAGGCGGCTGTTGAAGTAGAGGTGAATTTTCTGCACCGCGGCCAGGCCCACCAGAAACTTGCGGCTGATGCGGAAGAAGCTGCGCGGGTCCACCATGCTTTCGAGCTGGTCGAGGGTATAATCGACGGGCAGCCGGGCGCCGGCCAGGGTGGTCAGGGCCACGCCCTCGTCCTCGTACTGAAAATAGGCCACTTCGCTCACCGGCATGTACTTGAGCTGCTGGCCGATTTTCACCAAAAAGCGCCGCTTGAAGCCGGGCGCCGGGGCCGGAGCCGTCGCCGCCGGGGCCGGCAGGGCAGGGGCGGCGGCCGGCGGCGGATAGAGCCGGTGGTACTTGTCCAGGGCTCGGGCCAGGTCGGGGAAGGCGACGGGCTTGAGCAGGTAGTCGACGCTGTTGAGGCGGAAGGCCTGCAGCGTGTAGGCGTCGTGGGCGGTGGTGAAGATGACCGGCGTGTGGCTGCGCACGGCCTCGAACAGCTCGAAGCCCAGGCCGTCGTTGAGGTGGATGTCGGCAAAAATCAGGTCGGGCCGGGCGGGCTGCTCGAACCAGCGGACGGCTTTTTCCACCGAGTCGAGCACGGCCAGCACCTCAATGGCGGGGCTGTAGCGCCGGAGCAGCCCGGTCAGGCGTTCGGCCGTGAGGGGCTCGTCTTCCAGAATCAGTACTTTCATGGGCGGGGAGCGGGAGCAAGGGCAGGGTCACGGCAAAGGTGGCGGCGGTGGCGCTGATTTCCACCCGGGCCGGGCCGAGCGCGGCGTAGCGCTGCCGGATGTTGGCCAGCCCCAGCCCGGTGGAGGGCTCCGGCGTGCTCCGGCGCTGCACGTTGTTCTGCACCAGCAGGCCGCCGGGCACGCGCGACACCCGCACGTGCAGTGGGCTTTCGGGCGAGAGGCGGTTATGCTTCACCGCGTTTTCGACCAGCATTTGCAGGCTCAGCGGCGGCAGGGCCTCGGGGGTGGGCTCGTCCGTCAGGTCCAGCTCCAGGGCGAACGCGGCATCGTGCCGGATGGTCAGCAGAAAGGCGTAGGCCCGCACGAATTCCAGCTCGGTGCGCAACGGCACCAGCTCCTGGCGCTGGCTGTCAAGCACGTAGCGGTACACCTTGGCCAGTTGGGTCACGAAGTCGGCGGCCAGGTCCTGGTCCTTGTAAATCAGCGCAGAAAGGGCGCTGAGGCTGTTAAACAGAAAGTGCGGGTTCACCTGGTTTTTCAGCGCCTCGTAGTCGGCCAGGATGGTGGCCTGCTTCAGCTCGGCGGTGAGCTGCTGGGCCTGCTGCCAGTGCCGGAAAAAGATGCGCACCCCGTTCACCCCCACCACCAGGCACACCACGAACAGCACGGCCAGAAACAGCTGCTTGTACTCGGTGGTGGGCGGGCAGTTCAGCAGCACTTCGAGCACGTCGATGTGCAGGAACACGGCCCCTCCGGTGAGCAGCACCGCGTACAAGCCGCTGGCCAGGGTGAAGAGCGTAATCCACTGCACGGGGGCGAGGTTGGCAAACAGCACTCGGCGCGCGGCCCGGTAGAGCTGGGTACTGCCTTCCCAACTGCCCGTCACCACCACCACGGCCAGGATGGCGTAGGCGTAGCTGTGCGGGCCGAAGGCGAACAGCTGCCCCGCCGGCAGCGTGAAGAAGCGCCCGGCCAGGAACGCCAGCAGGCCCGCCAGAATTTGCAGCAGCAGGCCGGGAAGGAGCTTTTTCATGCGCGTGCTTGGTAAGAAGGCGGGCCAAGCGGCCGAATATCGAAGATACCGTTAAAAGCTCAGCGTCAGCATCCCGCTGAGCACGCCGAAGCGCCACGGGTCGTCGCCCACGCCGTTGACTTCCACCCGGGTGCCGTGCAGCTCGTAGGTGAGGGCGGGCTCCAGCAGCAGGCCCCGGCGCTTGCCCACGGGCAGGCTGTAGCCCAGGCCCCCCAGCGCGCCCGCCCCCACGCCAAACTGGTGGAAGAAATTCTGCGCGCCCTGGTCGTTGACGAAGCGGGTTTTTTCGAGCACGAAGCTCACGCCGCCCTCGGCGCGCACGAACAGGTTGCGGGCCGCGCCGTTGCGCAGCGGGTAGTACTTGGCGGCCGCGCCCAGCAGGCCGGGGTTGAAGTAGTACCCCTCCGGGTAGCCCGCGTCCGGCTCGCTGCCCGTGAGCGAGAGCTTGAAATTGGCGCCCAGCAGCAGGCCCGGCACCGCACGCAGCGGCTTGTAAAAGCCGATTTCCACCGTCTGGCCGAGCTGGCGGCCGTAGCTGCCCTCGGCGGCGCGGCGGTTCTTGTTGGCCAGCAGCGCCTGGCCCGCCCGGAGTTGCGGCGCGGCCACGCCCAGGCCCACGTGCACCTGGGTGCGCGCCCAGGGCGGCAAGGTTGGTTCGGCGGGCGGGCCGGCTGCGGTTTGGGCGCGGAGGGCCCCGGTGCTCAGGAAGGCGAAAACTACTGCGGCTGGGAAAACGAAAGTTTTCATGCGGGATAATGAAAAAGATGGGAGGTCATCGAAATGATAAGCCGGGTGCGGAAGACTACTTGCGCTTCCGCAGGTCGAGGGCGTAGCCCACGCTCACGTTCACGACCACGGGCGTGTTGGCGATGCCGGGCTGCTGGGCCTGGTGCGTTTCGGTCCGGTCGGTGGTGCGGTTCTGGTACCGAAACTGGTCGTTGGTCAGGCCGGTGGCGAGGTTGGGCCAGTAGCGGACGCTGGGCGCCACTATCAGGCCGCGCAGCAGACCCTCCTGCTTTTCAAAAGGCTGCCATTTGAAGTACAGGCCCAGGCCCAGCGAGAAGGTGTTGTAAGCCGTAATGCGGTTGCCGGCCGTCTGCGCGTCGCCGGCGTAATAGATTTCGAAGCGGTGCAGCTTGGGCTCCACGCGCAGGTTCACCAGCTTGCTGAACCGGTAGCCCACGCCGAAGCCGGTGGTGAACGGCATGTGCAGGGCCAGGCCCTGGGCCTTGATTTGGTCGCCCCCGTTTGGGCCGCTGAAGTCCAGCGACGCGCCGTGGGAGTAGTCAAAAACCAGCCGTTTGGTGTAGTAGTTGGCTTCGATGTTGAAGCCCTTGGCCAGCAGCGGCTGGTTCAGCCCGAACAGCACCGCTACCTGCCGGGGCGCCGGGTCCGCCCCGCGGCGGGTGGGGAGGCCTTGCGCCCGGGCCCCGAGCGGCAGCGCCGCCAGCACAAGCCCCACGGCGAGAAGCTTTGCAGGAGCGAACAGGCTGGCTGTCGGGGGCGCCGGGTGTTGCGGGGCGGGGAGTTGGGGAGCGGCGGGGGCGGTTTGAAAAATCTTCATGGCCGTGGTGTTGAGAGGGGTAAGGGTCCGTTGGGTGCCCGGCTTCGTGCCGGAGCTTGGACAATTTTACGCCTCTCAAACGCCGGTGTCCAGCGCCGCGCGGTGGCCTGTTGAACGGCTCCCGCGAAGTGTCAATCGGACCCAGTGAAATGCAGCCATCCGCCGGCCCGGTGCGTCGGCCAACGTGCTTGTGTGGCCGGGTGGGAGGCCCCCTCAGCACCAATTTTGAACGCGGAATTGCCGCCCGGCGGAGGTCTTCGCGGCGTGCGGCAACCAAGCGAGTTGCCGAGTGGGCGGCCCCCGGCGTGGGGTTCCGGCAAGTCCCGGTCTTACCGCGTCAGGCCCGGAAAGAGCGCCGCAATGGCCGTGGCGAAGAAGTTGACCCCGATGGCCAGCGTGATGAAGCCGATGATGCGCGCCATGGCCGCCATGCCCGGCTTGCCCAGCACCCGGGTGAGCCGCAGCGAGAACAGCAAAATGACGAAGGCGGCCAGCGCCACCAGCGCAAAGCCGGCCACGGTCATGGCCTTGTCGACGTAAGTGGGGCGGATGAGGCCAATGCAGACGGCCATCGAGCCCGGCCCGGACAGCATGGGCATGGCCAGGGGCGTGAAGCTGATGTCGTCCTTGAGCTTGCTTTCCTCCAGGGCGTCGGGGCCCACCCGGTCGCGGTTGGCGCCGGGAGTGAGCAGCTCAAACGCCGAGCGCATGAGCAGGATGCCGCCCGCGATGCGCAGGTGCTGGATGTTGATGCCGAAAAAGTTGAGGATGTACTGCCCGCCGAAGAAGGCCACGCTCAGAATGCAGACCATGTAGATGCAGGCCCGCAGCGCCGTCTGCGCCCGCTCGGCGGCCCGGTCTTCGGCCGTGAGGGTGAGAAACACCGGCATCGCCCCGAACGGATTGACGATGGAAAACAGGGTGGTGAACGTGGCGAGCAGTACTTCCATGGGCCGCAAAGGTAGGCCAAGGGCCGGGCCGGGCGGAAAAGCGCTATTTTGCCGACCCAACGGTGCAGCTTGGTTTGCCGTTAGGGAAGCTCCCGCTCTTTCCCGCTTTTCACCCGATGATTTCCGACGCTTCTGCACCCAACAACGCCGCTGGCTCCGACGACGACCGCCCCGTAGCCGAAACCGCCCTGGTGGGCATCATCATGGGGTCCAAGTCGGACCTGAAAATCATGTCGGCTGCGGCCGACACGCTCCGGCAGTTCGGCGTGCCCTACGACATCACCCTCGTCTCGCCCCACCGCACCCCGCACCGCATGGTGGAATACGCCGAAAGTGCCCGCAAGCGCGGCCTGCGGGTGCTCATCGCCGGCGGGGGCGGGGCGGCCCACCTGCCGGGCATGGTGGCCGCCTTCACCACGCTGCCCGTGATTGGGGTGCCCATCAACAGCACGCTGTCCATTCAGGGGCTCGATTCCATTCTGAGCATGATTCAGATGCCGGCCGGCGTGCCCGTGGCCACCGTGGGCCTCGACAACGCCGCCAACGCCGCCGTGCTGGCTACCCAAATCCTGACCCTGACCAACGCCCGCCTCGCCGACGCGCTGGAAAAATACCGGAACACGCTCAAAGACCGGGTGCTGCGCACCATTGAAGAGCTGCGCAAAGGCGGGTTTCAAGACGATGTTTAACCCCGACTCTTTTTTCTAATGCCTGCTTTTCTCTCCGGCCTGCTAATCGCGGGCCACTGGTTGGTGTGGGTTCTGGGCGGCGTGGCCCTGGTGGCCACGCTGCTCCCGCTGCTGCGGCAAACGGCGTGGTGGATTCGCGTTTTCGACTTTCCCCGCCTGCAAATCGTGGCCGGCCTGCTGCTCAGCCTGGCGGCCACGCTGGCCCTGCCCGCGCCCCGGTGGGCGGCGCACACCTGGTTTGTGGTGGCCCTGGGCCTCGCGCTGGTGTACCAGGCCAGCCGCATTTGGCCCTACACCCCGCTGCACCGCCGCCAAGTGGCCGACGCCAGCCGCCCGGCCGACGACAACGACAACCACCTCAGCATCATGGTGGCCAACGTGCTGATGTACAACCGCGACGCCTCGCGCCTGCTGGGCCACATCACCCACTTTCGCCCCGATATCGTGCTGGCCGTGGAAACCGACGACTGGTGGCTGAGCCAACTGGAGCGCATCGAAACCGAGTACCCGCACACCTGCCACGCCCCGCTGCCCAACACCTACGGCATGCTGGTGTTTTCGCGCCTGCCGCTGCGCGAGCCGCAGATTCGCTACATCCTCGATTCCGACATTCCGTCCTTTCACGGCTGCGCGGTGCTGCCCAGCGGCGTGCCCGTGAACATGCACTTCCTGCACCCCAAGCCGCCGGCGCCGCAGGAATCTAAAAGCAGCGCCCGCCGCGACGCCGAGCTGCTGGTGGTGGGCAAAGCCATTCAGCACCACGACGGGCCCACCATCGTGGCCGGCGACCTGAACGACGTGGCCTGGTCGCACACCTCCGAGCTGTTCCGGCGCCTCTCGCGCCTGCTCGACCCGCGCATCGGGCGCGGCCTGCTGCCCACCTTCCACGCCGACCACAAGCTGCTGCGCTGGCCCCTGGACCACGTGTTTCACTCCGCGCACTTCCGCCTGCAGCGCCTGGAGCGGCTCGCCCACATCGGCTCCGACCATTACCCCATCTACATCCGCCTCAGCTACGAGCCCAGCGGCTGGAATGAGCAGGAAGCCGAGCTGGAAACGGCCGACGCCGACGACCACGCCGAAGCCGAGGAGAAGATTGAAGAAGGCGTGGCCGACGCCGCCCAAGGCACCGAGTAGGGCCCGGGCGCCGGCTCCCAGCTGGCCCGCCCCTGACCGTATTGGTTGCTGCTTGTGGCTTGAAAGCCAGGAGAAAAGAGTTAAGTACTCATGCATAAGTAACTGCATGGTAAAAAGGCGGTCCTGCTGAGCTTGCCGAAGCATCTCGCGTGGGTTAGTACCCCAACGAAGCGGGCGAGATGCTTCTGCAAGCTCAGCAGGACGTTTTATTTTATCTGTTTACCTATGCACGAGTGCTTAAAATTGAACTTGCAGAATTCAGCGCCTTGTCTGGGGCGTTGAACTGCATCCAAAAGGTTGATTTTGGGGTGACGGCCGACTTCTTAGCCGGTAAGATGTCGGCTATGGTGGCGCCAACCCGTTGGGCCTGTATCCAGCGAATGTGCGGAAAACAAGTGACCCGCACATTCGCTGGATACAGGCCCAACGGGTGCAACTGCTTCACCTGTACGACCACGCCGTGTAGGCCTCCAAGTTTATGGCGGAGGAAGTTGGCAATATGGTCAAGGACCAACTCAAGCCATCGGAACCAGGTGATGCAAACAAATGGGGAGGGAGAAAGTCATGAGCGAACGCGCTAAAACCATTTGGACCATCATAAGGAGGGGATAATGGCCTGGGGCGGTTGTGTTGTACCAACAATGCCCCGCCCATCGGACTTATTTGAACAAGTCGTCGGAGCCGCGGTGGTCCTCTTTGGCCACCCGCCCTTTCGTCCTCTTCGCACCCAACTTTCTGCCCTTGTGAAAATCCCCGTACTCACCGAGAGCCGCAACCTGCGCTATTTCACGTTTTTCTACCTGTACGTGATGCAGGGTATTCCGGGAGGGTTTCGGGGCGCCACCGTCTATAACTACCTCATCGAGAAAGGTCTCACCGCGTCGGCGGTGGGCAGTTTCGTGCTGGTGGTGGGGCTGCCGTGGTCGTTTCAGTTCGTGTGGGGGCCCATCGTCGACCGGTTTCAGCACTCGCTCATGGGCCACCGCAAGCAGTGGGTGGTGCTCACCCAGCTGGTGGCGGTGGCCGCCTCGCTGGGCCTGCTGCTGGTGCACGATCCGCTCGCGCAGCTGGGCCTGATGTCGGCCCTGTTCTTCGTACACAGCCTGTTCGCCTCCATCCAGGACACGAGCGTGGACGCCATGGCCATTTCCGTGACGCCCGAGCCCGAGCGCGGCCGGGTCAACGCCTTCATGCGGGCCGGGTTTCTGTTGGGCGGCTCGCTGGGCGCGGCCGGGCTGGCGCCGGTGCTGCAGCAGCACGGCTTTCAGCGGGCGGCGCTGCTGCAGTCGCTGGCCCTGCTGTTTTTCACCGGGCTCACGTTCGTCATTCGCCTGCACCGCACCGACCGCCTGCTGCCCGGCTGGGCCCGGGCCCGGCCGGTGCCCGTGGCGCTTGCCGCCCCCGACGATGCCGATAACCCGCCGCTGCGGTGGATTTTTCGCGAGCTGTTTCGGAACGTTTCGCAGCCGCGCAATCTGCAGATTTTCGTGTGCATTTGGGCGGTGTACTTGTCGTTTGCCGTGTTTTTCGGCAGCTTCATCTACACCCTTATCCATTCGCTGCACTGGGCCGCCAAAGACGTGTCGGTGCTCGAAGGCAGCTGGGCCAACCTGGTGGTGCTGGCCGCCCTGGTAGGCGGCGGGCTGCTGTCCGACCGCCTGGGGCCCGCGCGCCTGCAGGGCTGGGTGCTGGGCTTCATCGTGCTGGTCATCGTGGGGATAAGCGCGGCCGGCGCCCAGTGGGGGCACCCGCCGGTGGCCACGGGCGGCATCTTGCTGGCCAGCCTCGTCGACCCGTTCATGAGCGTGGCCGCCCTGCCGCTGCTCATGAACCTGTGCGACAGCCGGGTGGCCGGCTCCCAGTTCACCACCTACATGGCGCTCATCAATTTTGGCGATGTCATCGGGGCCAAAATCACCGGCATTTTGCTGGGCTTTGCCACGGCGCCGGTGATTGGTCTGTGCTGCGCGGCCGTGGTGCTGGTGGCCCTGTGGCGCTTGCGTCGGGTGAATGCGAAAGCCCGGCCAACGCTGCAGCCGCAGGCCGCTTATCGCATATCCAAATAGGAAGCCACCGCGGAATCCTGGCAGTATTTCAACAAAAAAGGCCGGAAGCAATGCGCTTCCGGCCTTTTAATTCCGACGACGGCGGCTTACTTGGCGTCTTTGCCGTCTACTTCTTCGTAGTCCACGTCGGTCACGTGGTCAGCTTGCGGCTGGCCTTGGCCGTTGCCGCCCTGGGGCTGGCCGTCGCCACCGGGGAAACCACCGGCGCCGGGCTGGCCCCCTTCGGCCCCGGCAGCGGCGTACATTTCCTGCGAGGCGGCCTGCCAGGCGGCGTTGATGGCCGTCATGGCCGCATCAATCTGGCCGAGGTCCTTGCTTTCGTGGGCTTTCTTGAGGTCGGCCAAGGCGCCTTCGACGGCGGTTTTGTTGCCGTCGCTCAGCTTGTCGCCGTACTCTTTCAGCTGCTTCTCGGTCTGGAAAATCATCGAGTCGGCGGCGTTCACCTTGCCGATGCGCTCGGTTTCGGCTTTGTCCGATTCGGCGTTGGCGGCGGCTTCGTCGCGCATGCGCTTGATGTCGTCCTCGCTCAGGCCGGAGCTGGCTTCGATGCGGATTTTCTGCTCCTTGCCGGTGCCCTGGTCCTTGGCGGTGACGTTGAGGATGCCGTTGGCGTCGATGTCAAACGTCACTTCAATCTTCGGCACGCCGCGCGGCGCGGGCATGATGCTGTCGAGGTGAAACTTGCCAATGGTGCGGTTCTGGCTGGCCAGGGGCCGCTCGCCCTGCAACACGTGGATTTCCACGCTCGGTTGGTTGTCCGAAGCCGTCGAGTACACTTCCGATTTCTTGGTCGGAATGGTGGTGTTGGACTCAATCAGCCGGTTCATCACGCCGCCCTGCACCTCGATGCCGAGCGAGAGCGGGGTCACGTCGAGCAGCAGCACGTCCTTCACCTCGCCGGTGAGCACGCCGCCCTGGATGGCGGCGCCGATGGCCACCACTTCATCGGGGTTCACGCCCTTGCTGGGCTTCTTGCCGAAGAACTTCTCCACTTCCTCCTGGATGCGGGGAATGCGGGTCGAGCCGCCCACGAGGATGACTTCGTTGATGTCCGACGTGCTCAGGCCGGCGGCGGTGAGGGCTTCCTGCACGGGCTTCATCGAGCGGCGCACGAGGTCGTCGGCGAGCTGCTCAAACTTGGCGCGGCTCAGCTTCACCACCAGGTGCTTGGGGCCCGAGGCCGTGGCCGTGATGTAGGGCAGGTTGATTTCGGTTTCGGTCGAGCTGGAGAGCTCCACTTTGGCTTTCTCGGCCGCTTCCTTGAGGCGCTGCAGGGCCATGGGGTCCTGGCGCAGGTCGAGGCCTTCGTTGTCGGCCTTGAACTGGTCGGCCAGGAAGTTGATGATGACCTGGTCGAAGTCGTCGCCGCCGAGGTGGGTGTCGCCGTTGGTGCTCAGCACCTCAAACACGCCGTCGCCCAGCTCCAAGATGCTGATGTCGAACGTGCCGCCGCCGAGGTCGTACACGGCGATTTTCTGGTCCTTGTGCTTCTTGTCGAGGCCGTAGGCCAGGGCCGCGGCCGTGGGCTCGTTGATGATGCGCTTCACGTCGAGGCCGGCAATGGCGCCGGCTTCCTTGGTGGCCTGGCGCTGGGCGTCGTTGAAGTACGCCGGCACCGTAATCACGGCTTCGGTCACGGG
Source organism: Hymenobacter sp. (assembly GCF_031398885.1). GTDB lineage: Bacteria > Bacteroidota > Bacteroidia > Cytophagales > Hymenobacteraceae > Hymenobacter. The sequence goes on along the minus strand of NZ_JANNOD010000059.1, from coordinate 97,948 downwards.
CTGGCCGAGATAGTCTTCGGCCGTCTGCTTCATTTTCTGGAGCACCATGGCCGAGATTTCCTGCGGCGTGTAGTTACGGTCGCCAATTTTCACGGCCACCGTGCTGTTGGCGCCGGGCGTCAGGTCGTAGGCCACGTACTTGCTCTCGGCGGTTACTTCCGAGAACTGGCGGCCCATGAAGCGCTTGATGCTGGCGATGGTGTTCTTGGGGTTGGTCACGGCCTGGCGCTTGGCCGGGTCGCCCACCTTGCGCTCGCCCTTGCCGCCGTCGAGGAAGGCGACGATGCTCGGGGTGGTGCGGCGGCCTTCGCTGTTGGGAATGACCACGGGTTCGTTGCCTTCCATCACGGCCACGCACGAGTTGGTGGTGCCGAGGTCAATGCCGATTATTTTGCCCATGAGGTGGGTGCGTTGGTTATAAAGTGGAATGTGTCAGGTTGGAAGCAGCTTTTCGGCCGCTACCGGGGGATTACAAGCAACGTACCAGCGTGCTTTTGGTGACAGATTGTCACCGCTTCTCAACCATCAGGCGGGTTGTCCGACGCGCTGGCCGGGTTTGGTTTGGACGGCGGGATTTTTCCTGACAGGAATTGGGAAACGGAGCTTTCTTGCCGTTGAATTGACAGTTATTTGCTTCTCCAATGCTAAACATCATACTCCCAAGCTTGCCTTATCAGCGCGTTATTGACCCAATGTGGCAAGAGGAAATGGACGTTGCCCAAGGCTGCGGCTACTCAGTGTGCCTGTTCGATGCGGAGCAGGAAAAGCTTTATCAACTGCCTAATCCGCAATATCCCACACTATATCGCGGGTGGATGCTGTCGGCGGACGGATACCAACAACTGGCGAACAGGACGCCGTTGCTGGTTTCAATGGAAATGTATTTGGCGTCGCATCGGGCTGATGGCTGGTATGAGTCAATTGCAAGATTCACCCCACGGAGCAGTATCGTTGCCGCCAGTGTTGCGGAAGCTTCTGTCGTATCACTCCTACGGCAAAATGAGAAGTGTTTTGTCAAAGGCTTGAGTAAGTCGTTCGGCGCAGAGTCTGTGATTTCCTCGCGCTCCGAGTTTGACGCGCTTTTGCAAAAACACGAAGTGAAGCCGCAGGAATTATTGTTCGTGCGCGAGTTTGTCGAATTATTAAACCAGCCAGAGCAGCGGTTTTTTGTAGTGCGGAACGAAGTTTTTGGAGCTGCGGATTCACCGTTTCCCAAGCCGCTTGTACCTGCTTTGGAGGCTTTAGGAAACCGATGGTTTTACACCGTAGATGTGGCTTATACTCAAATGGGACAACCTGTGATAATCGAGGTTGGTGACGGACAGGTTTCCGACAGCAAAGAGTGGACGCTGGCAGAACTGTACAGCAAAGCCATTGCTCCGCTGGCTGAGTTAACAACTGCTTAGCGGCTGAGAAACTTCCGCGCTTGCTGCTCCCAATCGGCGGCTCAGCGCCGCCAACATGGCTCGTGGCCCACGCCGGGAGAAGCCGTGTTGGGCTTTCGGGCTGGCGAGGTGGAAATGTATGATGAACCGAAACAGCTACGGTTTCGCCGGGCGGCGCGGCGCAGCTTGCGGCGCCCTTTCACTCTTCACCGCCACCTTCCGGTTCGCCGGGTTCTTGGTGGCGGAGAACTTGGCTTTCAGCTTGCGCGACTCCTCCGGCGTGAGCTCGCGCCACTGGCCGGGGGCTAGCTCGTCGAGCGCTAGCTCGTCGATGCGGGCGCGGATGAGGCGCAGGCAGGGCAGGCCCACGGCGGCGCACATCTTGCGCACCTGCCGGTTCATGCCCTGCGAGATGGTGATTTGCAGCCAGCTGGTGGGAATGCTGGCCCGAAAGCGGATGGGCGTGCTGCGTTCCCACAGCCCATTTGGCTCGGTCAGTACGGCGGCCTGAGCGGGCGCGGTGAGGCCTTCCTTGATTTGCACGCCGCGCCGCAACTGCGCCAGCGCTTCTTCGGGCACGGTGCCTTCTACCTGGGCCCAGTAGGTTTTGGGGACTTTGAACCTGGGGTCGCTCAGGCGGTGCTGCAGGGCCTTGTCGTCGGTGAGCAGGAGCAGGCCCTCGCTGTCGAAGTCGAGCCGGCCCACGGGGTAGACGCCGGTTACGGGTACAAAGTCCTTGAGCGTGGCGCGGCCGTGCTCGTCCGTGAACTGGGTGAGGACTTCGTAAGGCTTGTTGAGGAGGATGTAGCGCATGGGCGGGAGAAGTCTGAGCGCCGTGGGAAGAGTCACAAAGGTCGCCTGGTATGGTACGCCTAGACGGTCATGCTCCGACTAGGCTTAGCACGACTGTTCTATTTCCGCTTATTCCCACCAGCGCGCGTTCGGCAGCGCCGTCCCCAGCGTCACGGGTTCGCCGAGGCGCGGCGTGGTAATGGGCTGGCCCAGGCGCTGCGCTTCGGCCGTGGCCCGCTCGATGGGGTCGGTCCAGGCGTGGTTGGCCTCGGTGAAGGCGGCCCAGTGCACGGGCAGCATCAGGCGGGCCTGCACGTCGCGGGCGGCCTGCACGCTTTGTTCGGGGCGCATGTGGATTTCGGCCCAGTTGGCGTCGTACTGGCCGCACTCCATCAGCGCGAGGTCGAAGGGGCCGTAGGCGGCGCCGATGGTGGCGAAATGCGGGCCGTAGCCGCCGTCGCCGCTGTAGAAAACACGTTTTGTGGCCGACTGCAGCACCCAGGAGCTCCACAAAGTGGAGTTTTGATTGCCCAGGCCCCGGCCCGAAAAGTGGCGGCTGGGCGTGCAGCGCACCGTGAGGCCGGGCAACTGGGCACTGTCGCCCCAGTTCATTTCGGTGATGCGCTCCGGGGCCACGCCCCAGCGGCGCAGGTGCGGGCCAATGCCCAGGGGCACGAAGAACCGGCCCACTTTGTCCTTGATTTTGCGGACGGTTTCGTAGTCGAGGTGGTCGTAGTGGTCGTGCGAGATGAGGACGGCGGCAATGGGCGGCAGCTTTTCGGGGGTGATGGCCAGGCTGCGGTTGTAGCGGTTGGGGGTGGCCCAGCTCACGGGGCCCATTTCCATGCTCAGCATGGGGTCGAGCAGGATGTTGTGGCCGGCCAGCTCCACCAGGCTGGCCGAGTGGCCGAACCAGGTCACGCGCACCAGCTCCGGGGTTTTGCGCGTGATGGCCAGCGAATCCAGCGGCAGCAGGGGCAGCGGACCTTTCGGCTTCGCGTGCGGGTCTTTGTGGAAGAGGAATGTCCAGATGGTGGCCAGCGTGTTGCGGCTCGTAGAGACGGACGTGGGCACCAGGTTCACGAACTCACCCTTCCGGTAATGGCCCGACTGGGCGTAGGCCTGCTGCTCGGTTTTGGTGGGTTTGCCGCCCAGCTGCGGGCTGAGGGCGACGAAGGCGACGGCGGCCACCAGAACCACGCCGATACTACTGCTTGTTGCCATGAGGGAGGGAGAAAAAAGTTTGCTCATTCATGCCGGCGTGGCCACGTTGCCCCGGGCCAGCGCCACAATATCCGGTACTTCCAGCACCGGCCGGGGGTAGCCGTCACGCGCCGCCGCAATCATGGCCCGGCCCATTTCCCGCAGGGTACTGGCCGTGCGGGGCGCCACCCGCCGCAACACGGGGTAGAGCCAGCTCAGAAATTTATACATTTTTAGCACGTTGCGCTGGCCGGGGGTGGGGTGCAGGTAGCCCGGCCGAAACAGGTAGACCGCCCGGAACGGCAGGCGGCGCAGGGCGTTTTCGGTGCGGCCCTTCACCCGGGCCCAGTGGCTGCGGCCTCGCTCGGTGCCGTCGGTGCCCGCGCCGGTCACGTAGCAAAAGGCCATGCCGGGGTTGAGCCGCGCCAGGGTCTGGGCCGCGGCCAGGGTCGTGTCGTAGGTGAACCGCTCGTAGGCGGCCTTGCTCACGCCCACCGCCGAGATGCCGGCGCAGTAAAAGCAGGCGTCGTAGCCCGTGAGTTGGGACTCGATGGCGGACAAGTCCTCAAAGTTGGCGTGCAGCAGCTCCCGCAGCTTGGGGTGCGCGTAGCCGCTGGCCTTGCGGCCCAACACCAGGACCTCAGTCACGGCGGGGTCGTGCAGGCATTCGAGCAGCACGCCTTCGCCCACCATGCCAGTGGCGCCGGTAATAATGGCTTTTATTGTCATGAAAACAGCAAAGTGTAGTGGTAGCGCTAAGACGCGCGGGCGGCGCTTCTACTTTAGCCAACCCGTTTTTGTCCCCCACCAACAACCTTCCGCGGACGCCAGGTGAGCAGGACGGATAAAAATGGCGCGATTTCCGAAATGCACGCTGGCAACGTCGGCGCTACACGCTGCCCGAATACTTCCGCACGGCCCACTCCACCGTCAGAAAAGCCAGGATGACGAAGAACAGCCACTTGAGGTTTATTAGGTCCTGGAGGTCTTCTTCCTGCGAAATCACCGGCTTGTAATTGGCTTTCAGAATGTCCTGGGCCAGCTGGTCGAACTGTGCCGGGAAGTACAGCCGGGCGCCGCTGCGGCGCGCGAGCTGGGCCAGCAAGTTGTGGTCGGCCTTCGATTCCAGCGCTTCGAGGGGCTGCGACTGCACCAGCAGCTCGCCCGCATCCTGCTGGGCCTGGCCGCCGAGCGTGGCGCGGGCCTGGTAGCGGTAGAGGCCGGCCGGCAGCGGGCCCAGGTGCAGGGGCGAGCCGTCCTCCGGGTTGGCGAACGAAAAGCGGCGGGCCTGCTTTTTCTCGTCGGTCAGCACGAGGTCAATTTTCTGGTTGTAGAGGCGCTCAAATACCGCGTTGTAGGTTTCGGCGCCCAGCGTCACGTCGTCCTGGGTGCCGAAGGCGTCCTGCGTGGGGTACACGTCGAGGCGCTTTTTGTTGGCGTTTTGCGTGAGGAGTTGCAGGATGCGAATGACGAGCCGGTCGTAGGCCTCGGGCTTGTCGTCGTGCTCCACGGCCTCCTGCAGGCGCCACTGCCAGCTGCCATCGGTCAGCAAAGTAGCCCGGCGGGCGTCGGCCGCGCCCCCAAAAACCAGCAGCGGCTTCTGGGTAGCCACGCGGCCCACCCGCTGCCAGAGCGCGACTTCGGCCCCGGCGCCCAGGCGCAAATCGCCAAACGGCACCGGCGCGGGCGGGTACTGCCCGTAGCGGCGGGCCGCCTCCTCGTCGGTCGCGAACCGGGCGAAGCCGGGGTTGGGCAGCGGCGTCACCTCGTCGGTTTGCGCCCCGCGGGCCTGCACGGTGAGGCCGGCGCCGAGTTGGTTGTAGGCCTCCAAGTCCGACTGCGCGCCGATGACGTACAGCGCCGGGGTGCGCCGGGCCTTCACCTGGGCCAGGATTTCGTTGCCCAGCCCGCCCTGCGCCGGCAGCTGGTGCAGGATGGCCACGTCGAAGTCGGCGCCGGCCGGGAGCGGCACCACGCCGGGCAGGGCCAGGGTCAGGTCGAAGTTGTCGTTGGCCAGAATGGCCGCCCGCAGCGCTTTCAGGTCGGGGTGGGGGGCGGCGCCGGCCAGCAGCACGCGCAGCTTGCCCTTCACGATTTCGACGAAGGCCGTGCGGGTGTTGTTCAGCTCGGTGAATTCGCCCGGCTGGGGCACCACGCGCACGGCGTAGCGGCGCTTGCCCGGCGCGGGGGCCGTGATTTGAAACGTGGCGGTGGCCCGGCGGCGGCCCGCGGGCAGCACCACCCGGCGGCTGTCGAGCACGCGGGCGCCTTCGCGCAGCTCCACGGTGGCCGCGCCGCCCGCGTAGCCTTCAAACCCGAGCTCGGCCTCCACCGGAAACTTGTTGCCGCTGAACGCCACGCGGTTGTAAGTGAGGCCGGTGAGGCGCAGGTCGCGCTTGGGGATGGTGTCGCCCACGCCCACGCCGTAAATCGGGAAGTTATAGTCCGCGTACGCCGGGCTGCGGCCCTGGTTCACGAGGCCGTCGGACACAAGCACCACGCCGGCCAGGTTGCGGTCCCGGTAGTCGTCGCGGGTGCCGGCCAGCAGCAGGTTGAGGTCGGTGGTGGGGGCGCCGAAGCGCAGCGAATCGAGCCGGGCCGGGCGGCCGGGCGGGGCCGTCAGGGTGCGGGTTTCGACGGCGAAGCCCCGGCCGCGCAACGTTTCGGCCAGCTGGGCGAGGCCGGCGGTGGCCTGGCTCAGCACCGTCTTGGGCGTAAACAGCTCGACGGACTGCGAATTGTCGACGGCCAGCACCACGGTGGGCGGCTCGGTGCGCGTAGTGGTGGTTCTGATAACGGGCGCCAGCAGCAGGTAGCACAGGAAGCTGACCACGGCAAAGCGCAGCCCTGCCAGCGTATAGTTCAGCTCCTTGCCCCACGGCGCCTTGGCCGAATACTGAAGGGCCGCGTAGCCCGCGCCCACGGCCAGGCAGAGCAGAATGAACCAGGAAGAATAGTGAGTGGTCAGCAAAAGGCAGGAAATAACAACGCAATGCCCGCCGGGCATCAGGCCGGATTATCTAGTTCGGTGAGGGCTTGCGCTACGGAAAGAACGGGTAGTACGCTGCTCCGAAAACCTTTTGGGTCGCGGGTGATGATGGCGTGAATACCCGGCTGAGCGCAAGCCACGATGTGCTGGATACCATCCTCAAAATCGATGAAGTCACTGGCCAGCGCCCGGTGAATGGTGGTTGCATCAACGGACAGAATTTCGACCAGCCGCGCCAGCCGCGAGAGTAGCTGCCGGGCCTGCGCGGCCGAAGTTTGCCGCCGCACGATGTATTCGATGTTGGCAAACGACAGGCTAGCGGCATAAAGTCGGGCCTCGCCCATCGCGCCCGCTTGCATCAGTTCAGTGGCGTCTTCGCCGAACGGCTCCCGCCGGGTCAGATAATCGATGAGAACGTTCGTGTCGAGCAGGTACTGTCTCATTGATATTTTTCCCACAGAGCGTCGCCCAGCGCCGTTTTGTAATCGAAGCCGGGCGGCAGGGAAATGCAACCAGCTAGGGCGGCGACTTCGGGCGACAAAGGCCGCCGCTTGCGGGCAGGTGCGACGACCGGCCGCAGCAGCTCGGCCACCAGCACCGATAAATCGGTGCCCGTGCGCTGGGCATATTCCTGGGCCTGGGTCGCCAAATCATCGTCGAAGGTGAGCGTGAGCGTAGACATAAGCAATGAGATAAGGGCAGCAAGTTAAGCAATGCAGCCACCGGTTCAACGGCTAAGCACCGTCACCAGTTCGGGGCTGCGGAAGATGCTGGCCGGCGAAATGACAGTTTCCGTGAGCGGCAGACGGCCGCCGTACCGCTCGCGCAGCTTGGCCTGCACGGCCGGGTGGCTCAGGTCAAAATCGCGCAGCTGTTGCAGCTCACCAAGCTTGCGGCCAATTGCGCGCTTGTACATCTTCCAGATTAATTCAGAGCAGTAAACTCGGTCGTCGGACCACGAGAAATAAGGGTCATAATTTCTGTTCTGATAGCGTAAGCCCGCGTCCTGCAGGCGTCGCAGACCCGAAGAATCAAGAACGGAAGCGGCATCGTGCAGGCGCCGCACCCAAAAGCGTCCGTGCAGCCCGCGCCTTACCCATTCCTGGACCGGGGTCAAACGCACAGGCTGTACGGCTTCATAGACTAGCCACTTGCCCTTTGCATTTTGATAAAGTATTCCGCAGTGGCTGTACGGTGAATGCGTTGCCAGCTGGATGGCTTCGCTTTGCTCCGAGGTAGATGTTTGAAAAATGATGTCACCAGCTCGTAGTTGTGGGCCAATGGATTCAACTGTCTCAAACGTCTGCGCCCAGGCTTTTTGCCTTTTTTGCAAGTCATTGCGGCTCCAAACCATGAGGACAATTAAACAGGTGGCCAAAAAACAGATGAGCACACTGCCAAAGGTTCTCATGCTTACGTCAGCATCCCGCCGTCCACCTGCAGCACCTGCCCGGTGATGTAGGCCGAATCGTCCGAGGCCAGAAAGGCGGTGGCCTTGGCCACGTCCTCGGGCGAGCCGCCGCGGCGGAGCGGGATGGCCTTGCGCCACTCGTCCACCTGTTTGGGGTCGAGGGCGTCGGTCATTTCGGTTTCGATGAAGCCGGGGGCCACGGCGTTGCAGCGGATGTTGCGCGAGCCCAGCTCCAGGGCCACCGACTTGGTGAAGCCGATGATACCGGCCTTGCTGGCGGCGTAGTTGGCCTGCCCGGCGTTGCCCTTGATGCCTACTACGCTGGTCATGTTGATGATGGCGCCGGCTTTGGCGCGCATCATGGGCTTAGTGGCGGCTTTGGTGAGGTTGAAAACGGACTTGAGATTCACGTTCAGCACCTGGTCCCACTGCTGCTCGCTCATGCGCATGAGCAGGCCGTCCTGGGTGATGCCAGCGTTGTTGACGAGGATATCGAGCTTACCGAAGTCGGCCAGCACGTCCTCAATCAGCTTTTCGGCCTGCTGGTAGTCGGCGGCGTCGGAGCGGTAGCCTTTGGCCTTGGTGCCGTGGGCGGCCAGCTCGGTTTCCAGGGCCTGGCCCTGCTCTACGGACGACAAATAGGTGAAGGCTACTTCGGCGCCGAGCTGGGCAAAGTGCGCCGCGATGGCGCGGCCAATTCCTTTGGAAGCGCCCGTCACAAGGGCTACTTTTCCGGTCAAATTTTGGGTCATGGGGCGAAGGTAAGAAGTGGCCCGCAGCCTTTGCTGCGGGATTGGGCGCGAAGTTGACCGTTCAACAATGCGCCCGAACCCGCAGCAGAGGCTGCGGGCCACGTTCGCGCCACCGCGGGTGCCGTCCTACCTTCGCCTTCCCTATGCCTCACCACGACATCTGCATTTTGGGCGCCGGCCCCGGCGGGGCCACCGCCGCCCTGCACCTGGCCAACGCCGGCCAGCCCTGCCTGCTGCTGGACCGCGCCGCATTCCCGCGCGATAAAGTCTGCGGCGATGCCCTCAGCGGCAAGGTCATCAGCGAGCTGCGCCGCATCGACGAGAAGCTGCCCGCCCAGTTGGCCGCTGCTTCGATGCAAATTCCGAGCTGGGGCATTGATTTTATCGCGCCCAACGGCCGTCGCCTCGCCATTCCCTTCAAGCCCAAGTTCGACAAGGCCACCGACCACGCGGCCGGCCACGTGGCCAAGCGGCTCGATTTCGACAACCTGCTGGTGGAAGAAGTGCGTCGGCGCCCCGAAATTGACTTCCGCGAAAACGTGGACGTGGCCCGCACCGAGCGCACGGCCACCGGCTGGCAATTGTTCAGCAAGGCCGGCGAGGAAGTCGCCAGTTGCCGCCTGCTGCTGGTGGCCAACGGCGCGCAGTCGGAGTTTGCCCGCAAAGTGGCCCGCCACGCCCTGGAGCCCGACCACCACTGCGCCGGCCTGCGGACCTACTACCGCGGCGTAACCGGGCTGAGCCCCGACAACTTCATCGAGCTGCACTTCATCAAGGACTTTCTGCCCGGCTACCTCTGGGTGTTTCCGCTGCCCAACGGCCAGGCCAACGTGGGCGTGGGCATGCTCTCAAAAACGGTGGCCGCCAAGAAAATCAACCTGCGGCAGCGGCTCGACGAGATGCTGGCCACTCACCCCACGCTGGCGCCGCGCTTTGCCCAGGCCGAGCGGCTGGGGCCCGTGCGCGGCTTTGGCCTGCCGCTGGGCTCGAAGCGCCGGGCGCTGTCGGGCGCCCATTACCTGCTGCTGGGCGACGCCGGCTCGCTCATCGACCCGTTCAGCGGCGAGGGCATCTCGCACGCCATGGTGAGCGGGCGCCACGCCGCCATCTGGGCCGCCCAGGCCGTGACCACGGCCGACTGCGGCCCGGAGTTTCTCAAAAACTACGACCGGGCCGTGTACAACCGCCTCTGGCAGGAGCTGCGCCTGAGCCGGGTGATGCAGCGGCTGCTCAACTTCCCCAGCCTGTTCAACATCGTGGCCAACCGCGCCGCCAACAACCCCACGCTGGCCGAAACCCTCTCGGCCATGTTCCTGGACCTGGACCTGCGCGAGCGGCTGCGCCAGCCGGGGTTCTACTTCCGGCTGCTGTTTGGCGGGAAGTGAGGAGGGGCTTGGGGCTTACAAAGCGAACGAGCAGCAAGTACGTCCTGCTTCGACTGCGCGGACGCCAGACGCGCAGGACGCTCTTCCCCAGGACATTCCCGAATTCTAGCCGGCCCGCTACCGCGTGGCCGCGGGCCGGGGCGCGGGCTTGGCACCGGGTACTTTGATGGGCTCCTTGCCCTCGTTGCCCACGTAGCGGCGCAGGCTCCTGGCGGCTTCGGGGTTGAGCTGGGCGGCGCGCTCGAGGTCGCGGCGGGCTTCCGGTAATTTACTGAATGATGAGTAGCTGATGCCGCGGTATTCCCAGGCGTCGGCGTAGGTCGAATCGAGCTGAATGGCGCGCGTAAAGTCGGCCACCGCCGGCTTGTACTGGTACATCTGCATGCGGGCCACGCCCCGGCCGAAGAAGGATTCTTTATCGTCGGGCCGGTACTTGAGGGCGCCGGCAAAATCCGTGGCCGCCGCCTTGTACTGCTTCATCATCAGGCGGTTCACGCCGCGGTTGTAGTAAGCGTCGGGGTTGTTGCGCTGGTAGCGAATGGCGGCCGTGTAGTCCGGCAGGGCTTCCTGGTACTTCTTCAGGTAGCTCTTGGCTTTGGCCCGGGCCAGCAGGGCGCGCGGGTCGTTGGGCTTGGCTTTGAGGGCGGCTTCGGCGTCCGCCAGCATGGTGCGGTAGCCCGCGTTGGTCATTTTCTTTTCCCGTTCCCGCTCGGCGGAAGCGGCAACGGCCGTGGGGGCGGCGGGGTCGGCCTTGTCGGCGGCCAGGGCCGCGGCGGCTTCCGGTACGGAGGTCCCGGGGGCGGGCGCGATGGGGGGGGGCGGCGCTACGGCTGGGGCGTCGCCCGCAGCCGGTGCGGCCACGCGGCTGGAATCGGGACGGCGGGCGTCGGTAGCGGTGGGCGCCGCCATGGCCTGGCTCGTGGCCGAGGGATTCTCCTTTTCGGTGACGGTGCTGGCGCAGTTGGTCAGAAAAGCCCCCAGCCCGAGGGCGGCCAGGGACGGGGGGAACGGTAATTTCATGCAGGTGGAATGTGAGGGCCCCCGGCAAGCCGCGCCGTGACCGGGGGCTTATACGGCGAGTGGGTAAGATTGGCTGCGCGCCGGGAGCGCGCCAAAACCCGGCCGGCGCGTGCGCGGTTGGACTACCACTGGCGGTCCGGCGCGGGGGCGCGGCTATCTTTGCGGCTTCAATGGGTGGGCCCCCCAGCCGGGCCCGGTGTACTTTTTCTTTCCGAGAATTCTATGGCATTGCAATTTGATTTGGTCGTGGTCGGCAGCGGCCCCGGCGGGTACGTGGCCGCCATCCGGGCCTCGCAGCTGGGGCTGAAAGTGGGCGTGATTGAGCGCGAGTCGCTGGGCGGTATCTGCCTGAACTGGGGCTGCATCCCCACCAAGGCGCTGCTCAAGAGCGCGCAGGTGTTCGAGTACCTCAACCACGCCGGCGACTACGGCCTGAAGGCCGAGGGCGTGAGCTTCGACTTCGGGGCCGTTATCAACCGCAGCCGCGGCGTGGCCGACGGCATGAGCAAGGGCATCAACTTCCTGTTCAAGAAGAATAAAATCGAAACCATTGTCGGCACCGGCAAGCTGCTGGCCCCCGGCAAGGTGGCCGTGACCAAGGCCGACGGCACCACCGAAACCGTGGAAGCCAAGAGCATCATTCTGGCCACCGGCGCCCGCGCCCGCGAGCTGCCCACCATGCCGGTGGACGACAAGAAAATCATCGGCTACCGCAAGGCCATGACCCTGGAGCAGCTGCCCAAGCGCCTGGTGGTGGTGGGCTCCGGCGCCATCGGCGTCGAGTTCGCCTACTTCTACCGCACCATGGGCTCGGAGGTGACGGTGGTGGAGTTCCTGCCCCGCATCGTGCCGGTGGAGGACGAAGAAATCTCGCGCCAGATGGAGAAGTCGTTCCGCAAAATCGGCGTGAACGTGCTCACCAGCGCCGAAGTAACGAAAGTAGACACCAGCGGCGAGGGCTGCCAGGTGACCGTGAAAACCGCCAAGGGCGAGCAGCAGATTGCCTGCGACGTGGTGCTGAGCGCCGTGGGCGTGACCACCAACCTCGAAAACCTGGGCCTCGAAGAGCTGGACATTAAAGTGGAGCGCGGCCGCCTGGTGGTCGACGACTTCTACCAGACCAACGTGCCGGGCATCTACGCCATCGGCGACATCGTGCCCGGCCCCGCACTGGCCCACGTGGCCTCGGCCGAGGGCATCATCTGCGTGGAGAAGATTGCCGGCCACCACCCCGAGCCGCTCAACTACCAGAACATCCCCGGCTGCACCTACGCCTCGCCCGAAATCGCCAGCGTGGGCTACACCGAAGCCGAAGCCAAGGAAAAAGGCTACGACGTGCTGGTGGGCAAGTTCCCGTTCTCGGCCTCGGGCAAAGCCAGCGCCGCCGGCGTGAAAGACGGCTTCGTGAAAGTTATCTTCGACAAGAAATACGGCGAGTGGCTCGGCGCCCACATGATTGGCGCCAACGTGACCGAAATGATTGCCGAAGTAGTGGTGGCCCGCCACCTGGAAACCACCGGCCACGAAATCATCAAGTCGGTGCACCCGCACCCCACCATGTCGGAAGCCATCATGGAAGCCGCCGCCGCGGCTTACGGCGAGGTGATTCACTTGTAGAATCACTGGCAGTTCAGATGCAACGAGGCCCGGCTGATTCAGCCGGGCCTCGTTGCGCTATAGCGGGATTTTCGTTCACTACCTTGTCTGGGTAACTACAGGTTTTGCTATGAATTCTACCGATAATATCCTTCTATACCAAGCTCCCGACGGGCAAACTCAATTGGAAGTGCAGTTGGACCACGAAACTGTTTGGCTGACGCAGGCGCAGATGGCAGAGCTGTTCGCAGTTTCGAGACCTAACGTCACCATGCACTTGAGCAACGTATTCAAGGACGGTGAATTGGAAGAAATTTCAGTTGGTAAGGAATCCTTACTAACTGCCGCTGATGGCAAAAACTACCGCGTCAAGCATTACAACCTTGATGTTATTATCTCCGTCGGCTACCGGGTGAAATCGTTGCGTGGCACGCATTTCCGGCAGTGGGCCACCAAAGTTCTGCGCCAGTACCTCGTGCAAGGCTACGCGCTGAACGAGAAACGCCTGCGTGAAAGCGCCCGCCAACTGGCCGACCTCAAGCGACTGGTGCAACTGCAAGGCGAAGTGGCCGCCAATCAGGAGCTGACTTCCGACCAGTCGGAAGCGCTGCTGCGGGTGCTGGGCGACTACGCCCGGGCCCTCGACGTACTCGACCAGTACGACCACCAGCGCCTGCGGGTGCGCGGCACGGCCACCGAAGAGCCTTTTGAACTGACCTACGAGGCGGGGCTGGAGGCCGTGGACAGCTTGCGACAGCAGTTTGGCGGCAGCGCCTTATTCGGCAGAGAGAAGGACGCTTCGTTCCAAAGTTCGGTGCGGTCCATTTACCAGAGCTTTGGTGGCGAAGACCTGTACCCGAGCGTAGAAGAAAAGGCGGCCAATCTGCTGTATTTCGTGGTGAAGAATCATTCGTTCTCGGACGGCAACAAACGCATTGCGGCCTTCCTATTCGTGTGGTTTCTCGACCGTAACGAGTGCCTGTACCACCCCGATGGCACCCGGCGACTGGCCGATAACGCGTTGGTAGCCCTCACGCTGCTCATCGCTGAAAGCAAGCCGGAAGACAAAGCCATGATGGTGACGCTGGTGGTGAACCTAATTAATCAGGACAACTAAACCCGAAACGGATTCGCCACCCACAGCGAATTCTCAATCAGCTGCCCGTGCTGCAAATCCTCGGAATACAGCGTTTCGCAGCCGCATTCGAGGGCGGCAGCCGCGATGAGGGCGTCGAACCAGGAAAAGCCGTAGCGGTCGGCCAAACGGGTGGCGTGGGCGATGGTAGTGGCGGTGGTTTGCAGAACCTGATGATTGTCCAAGAGCTCAATCAAGGTGATTTGAACATCCGGCCAGCTTGTTTTTAGCTTCCGGTGGCTCACATTGATAAATTCGATGAGCACCTGCGTGGAAATCCAGCGCTCTCCGGTGCCGCTGGCCGCCAGAGCTTGTGCTTTTTTGGCCGGCTCGAACGCTGCGTAGGCGTAAATCAGTACGTTGGTGTCAAGGAATATTCTACCGCTCATTGGCTTCTTCGCGGTTGAACTTGAACCCGCGCGTGTCCAGGCGAATGGCGTCGAAGGTGGCCGGCCGGCGGCCTAGCGAAGCATGAGCGGCGGCGTTAGCGGCCGGGCGGATGGTAATGGCTCCTAGCAGCTGCAAGTCTTCTAGCAAGCGGCGGGCGTGTTCGTGGTTTAAATCAACTACTACAGTTTCCATGATGTGATGAGACGACCAGTAGGCAAATGGCCACTGGAAGATAACGCAAAGCACTCATTTCCGTTCAGTCAGCCACCGCCACGGCCGGCACCTTCGCCGCTTTCGGCCGCTGGCTCACCAGCCACACGCCCAGGAAGATGAGCCCGGCCTGCCCGGCCTTGCCCCAGGTGAGGTGGTCTTTGCCCAGGCCCACGGCGATGAGCACGGCCAGCACCGGCTGCAAATAAATATACACGCCCAGCAGGGCGGGGGAGGCGTACTTCAGGGCCCAGTTGTTCAGCAAATAGGCCAGGATGGTGAGGAAGACGACCATGTAGCCGATTTCGAGCCAGATGTAGAGCGGAAAGTGGGCGTAGTCGGCCGTGAGGGCTTCGCGCCAGCCGAAGGGCACGGCGATGAAGGCGCCCACCAGGAACACCCGGGTGAGCACCGTGAAGGCGTGGTACTTGCGCATGAGCGGCTGCACCAGCACCAGGTAGAGCCCGAACACGGTGGCATTGGCCAGGATGAAAACGTTGCCCAGCGTGGCGTGCGGGTAAATGGCCGCCTGCGCGTTGCGGCTGAGGATGAGCGACGCCGCCCCGGCCGCGCCCACCGCAATGCCCAGCACCCGCGGCAACGTAATTCGCTCGCTCAGCAAGAGGGCCGAGGCAATGACTACGATGATGGGCGCGATGGTTTGCAGCAGCGAGGCGCTGATGGGTGAAGTCAGGTTCAGGCCCGAGAAGAACAGCAGCTGGTTGACGCCGATGCCACAGATGCCGCAGGCCACGGCCCGCAGGTTATCGGCCCGGCCGACGAGTTTGTCCTGCGGCGCGACGAAATATTTTATCGCCGAAAAAACCAGCACCGCGCCCACAATGCGCAGCGTGACGATGCCAAACGGGCCCATGTAGCGCGGCATCACGTCCTTCGACAAGCTGTAGTTGGCCGCGTAGATGACGGTGACGAGAAAGAGGGCCGCGTGCACGCGGAGCTGATTACGCATGGTTTCGAAGGGGCAGCGGCGTGGGCCGAACGATGAAGGGCACCAACTTTGCCGCGTGATTTCGCGCCGCTAAAACCCGTTGGAGCAGCAAACGTTCTGACACGGCTGCGGCAAAGGTCGCGTTACCAATCGCAAGTATTCATGGCTTCCCTCTTTCCCGACGACGAACCCGCCGCTTTTACCCCGTTGCCCGCGCCGGGCCCTGACGCGCCCCTAGCCGAGCGCCAGCGCCCGCGCCGCCTGGCCGACTACGCGGGCCAGCCGCACCTGGTGGGCGAAACCGGCGTGCTGCGCCGCTACCTGAACGCCGGCCGGCTGCCCAGCCTCGTGCTCTGGGGCCCGCCCGGCGTGGGCAAAACCACGTTGGCCCATCTGCTGGCCAGCGAGTTGAAACAGCCGTTTTCGGCCCTCTCGGCCATCAACGCCGGCGTGAAGGACGTGCGCGACGTCATTGAGAAAGCCAAGCGGCAGCGGGGCACCGTGCTGTTCATCGATGAAATTCACCGTTTCAGCAAGGCCCAGCAGGATGCGCTGCTGGGCGCCGTGGAGCAGGGCACCGTCACGCTGATTGGCGCCACTACCGAAAATCCGTCGTTCGAAGTTATTCCGGCCCTGCTCTCGCGCTGCCAGGTGTACGTGCTGGAGCCGCTGGGCGCCGACACGTTGCGCGGGCTGGTGCAAAAGGCCCTGGCCGAAGACGTGGCCCTGAAGCAGAAAAAGGTGAAGCTCAGCGAAGACCACGCCCTGCTGGCCCTGAGCGGCGGCGACGCCCGCAAGCTGCTCAACCTGCTCGAAATCGTGGTGCAGAGCACGCCACCCGATGAAAAAGGCGTCATCCAAATTACCGATGCCGTGGTGCAGCAGGTGGCCCAGCGCCCGCTGGCGCGCTACGACAAGGGCGGCGAGATGCACTACGACGTCATTTCGGCCTTCATCAAAAGCATCCGCGGCTCCGACCCCAACGCGGCGCTCTACTACCTGGCCGTGATGCTCGAAGGCGGCGAGGACGTGAAGTTCATTGCCCGCCGCCTGCTCATCCTGGCCAGCGAGGACATCGGCAACGCCAACCCCAACGCCCTGATGCTGGCCACGAGCTGCTTCACGGCCTGCACCGTCATCGGCCTGCCCGAATCCGACCTCATCCTGGCCCAAACGGTCATCTACCTGGCCACTTCCGTGAAGAGCAACGCGGCCTACCTGGCCATTCGGGCGGCGCAGGCCGAGGTGAAGGCCCACGGCGTGCACCCGGTGCCGGTGCCGCTGCGCAACGCCCCCACGCGCCTGCTCAAGCAGCTCGGCTACGGCCAGCAGTACGCGTACTCCCACAACGGCGCGGGCAACTTCGAGGAGCAGGAGTTTCTGCCTGGCGCCCTGAGCGGTACGCGCTACTACGAGCCCGGGCAGAACCCCGCCGAGCAGAAAATTCAGGAGCGGCTGCGCGGCTGGTGGGGCGAGAAGTACGGCTACTGAAACCGCCAATTCAGCGGATTTCAGCGGGTGAAAACGGGTTTTTGGGGGTTCCGAAGGGGATTTTGCTTTCCTGTAATGGACAGCGAAGCCAAACGATACAACGGCTTGTAACTTGCCGGCCGGTTGGGTGGCGCGCTACTTGAAATTAAAGCGTGCGCTGAACCCCAAAAAATCCGTTCCCATTCGTTAAAACCCGTTAAATCTGCGGCCTCATGCGTCAATTTTTTAAATTTGTCCTGGCCACCGTCGTGGGCTTGGTGGCCTTCAGCTTCCTGGGCTTTGTGGTGCTGGCCCTCGTTGTCGGGGCGGCTAAAAGTGCCGGCGACCAGAAGGAAACCGCGGCCAACTCGGTACTGGAACTCAAGCTCAACGAGCCGCTCACCGAGCGCGGGCGCGACAGCAAGTTCAGCTTCGGCGGTAATGACGCGTCCACCGGCCTGGTCAATTTGAAGGAAGCCATCGGCCGGGCCAAGGGCGACGGCGACATCAAGGGCATTTTGCTCAACCTGGACATCGTGCAGGGCGGCCTGGCCTCGCTGGAAGAAGTGCGCGACGCGCTGCTGGACTTCAAGAAGTCGGGCAAGTTCGTGGTGGCCTACCACGAGGTGTGCTCCGAAAAGAGCCTCTACCTCTCGTCGGTGGCCGACCAGATTTACCTGCACCCGCAGGGCACGCTGGAGTTCAACGGCCTGAGCACGGAGGTCCTGTTCTACAAGCGGCTGTTTGAGAAGGCCGGCATCGAGCCCTACATTTTCCGGGTGGGCTCCTTCAAAAGCGCCGTGGAGCCGTTTTTCCGCGAGAATTTCTCCGACTCGGCCCGCTACCAGACCGTGTCGTTCCTCAACTCCATCAACGGCCACCTGATAGGCCAGGTGGCCGCCGCCCGGGGCATCGCGCCGGCCCGGCTGAAAGTCATCTCCGACTCGATGCTGGTGCACAACGCCGCCGACGCCCTGCGCCTGAAGCTGGTGACCCGGCTCGGCTACTTCGACGAGGTGCAGGACTACCTGCGCGGCAAGCTGGGCGTGGCCAAAGACAAAAAGCCCAGCCTGGTGAGCCTGAGTGACTATTCTGAGAGTGAGAAAGACGACGAAAAAGAGGGCGCCACCAGCGGCAACCGCATTGCCGTGGTGTACGCCGAGGGCGACATCGTGACCGGCAAGGGCTCGGACAATAACATCGGCAGCACCAAGTTTGCCGAAGCCATCCGCAAGGCCCGGCTCGATAGCAAGGTGAAGGCCGTGGTGCTGCGCATCAACTCGCCCGGGGGCTCGTCGCTGGCTTCCGACATCATCTACCGCGAGGTATTGCTGACCAAAAAAGTGAAGCCGATTATCGCCTCGATGTCGGACGTGGCGGCGTCGGGCGGCTACTACATCGCCATGGCCTGCGACACCATCGTGGCCCACCCGAACAGCATCACCGGCTCCATTGGCGTGTTTGGGGTGCTGCCCAACGTGCAGAAGCTGCTGGCCGACAAGCTCGGCATCACCGTGGACCGGGTGAGCACCGGCAAGTTTTCGGACCTGCCCACCATCACGCGCCCGCTCTCCGACTTTGAGAAGCGCACCCTGCAGGGCGAGGTCGACCGTATCTACGCCGACTTCACCACCAAGGCCGCGCTGGGCCGGGGCATGCCCGTGGCGCGCCTGCGCCGCCTGGCCTCGGGCCGCGTCTGGAGCGGCCTCGAAGCCAAGGAGAACGGCCTCGTGGACGTGCTCGGGGACTATTCCGACGCGCTGAAAATTGCCGCCGCCCGCGCCAAGCTCAAGGCCGACGACTACCAGGTGCAGCGCCTGCCCCGCCAGAAGTCGGAATTTGAAAACATCCTGTCCATGTTCGGCAACGACGACGACGAGGCCAAAACCAAGGCGCTGAAAACCGAGCTGGGCCCGCTCTATCCGGCCTACGCGCAGTACCAGCAGCTGCTGCAGATGCGCGGCGTGCAGGCCAAGCTGCCGTATGCGCTGGAAATTAACTGATTAATTTCGCACGGAGTCAAAGGAGGAAAAGGGAGTTTCACGGAGGGTATCGAACTCCGTGAAACTCCCTTTTCCTCCTTTGACTCCGTGCTAATTTTTGCCCCCCCAACAATGCTACACCACCTCCAAGAAGCCGCCGCCTACATCCAAGCCCACTCGCAAAACTTCCAGCCCGTCACGGGCATCATCCTCGGCACCGGGCTGGGCGGGCTGGCTAAGGAGGTGGAAATTGAGCACGAAATCAACTACGCCGACATCCCACACTTCCCGCTCTCAACCGTGGAAAGCCATGCCGGCCGGCTGCTGCTGGGCCGTTTGAGCGGGAAGAAAGTGGCCGTGCTGCAAGGGCGGTTTCACTACTACGAAGGCTACACTATGCAGCAGGTGGCCATGCCCGTGCGGGTGCTCAAGCTGCTGGGCATCGCGCAGTTGCTGGTGAGCAACGCGGGCGGCAGCCTGAACCCGGACTTCAACCTGGCGGATTTGATGCTCATTGAGGACCACATCAACCTGCAGCCCACCAACCCGCTCATCGGCGCTAACCTGGACGAGCTGGGCCCGCGCTTCCCGGACATGTTTGCGCCCTACGATGCCGGCCTGCTGGCCCGGGCCGAAGCCGCTGCCCACGCCCTGGGCCAAGCCGCCACCATCCGGCGCGGCGTGTACGTGAGCGTGCCGGGCCCCATGCTGGAGACGCCCGCCGAGTACCGCTACCTGCGCACCATCGGGGCCGACGCCGTGGGCATGAGCACCGTGCCCGAGGTCATCGCGGCCCGCCACCTGGGCCTGCCCGTGCTGGCCGTGTCGGTTATTACCGACCTGTGCGCGCCGGGCCACCTCAAGCCGGTGGTGCTGGCCGATATTTTTGCCGCCGCCGCCCAGGCCGAGCCGCGGCTCACGGCGCTGATAAAAGCGGTAGTGGCCGAAGCGTAGGAATGCCAGTGATTAGTGATTAACGATTAGTGGTCAGTGATTAGTTGTCGGTACTGTCACAAATAGCAGACTAATCACTGACCACTAATCACTGACCACTAACTGCTTATTTGCTCAAAATTTTGGTGGTGCGCACGTAGCTCAGCACCGTGAAAATGCCGATGCCGCCCTGCACGCTGCTGTACACGGCCGAAGGCTGCGCAAAGGGGTTGCCGTTGGCGTTGCGGGCGTCGCGCACCGACTCGCGGAAGCGGTAGAAGGCAGCGTCGGTGCGGTAGAGGGTGCTCGTGACGGTGTCGCCGGGCAGGAAGCGATAGCTGGTGCCCACCACAAAAGGTTGGCCGTTGAGCAGCCGGTCCTCAAAGGAATTGTCCACTTCGGGCCGCCGGACCAGGGCCTTCCGGGCCGGGTCGCCCCGGTGCAGTTGCAGCCGGTAGGAGTCGCCCGGGCTCGTCGGGTCCCGAAAATTGGTGAGGAAGTAGGCCTTGCGCTCGGCGCCGGCTTCGTCGTTGAATTTGTACTCCACCGAATCGATGGGCACGGGCGCGAGCATGGTGGTGGTGCCGGTGACGCGGCGGCCCTGGGTGTCGCGCACCTCCAGCGTGAACACGTCGCCCGGGCGGGCCACCAGCGGGTCGCGGCCGATGTGGGTATGAAATTTTTCGCCGCTGGTCGTGTCCACCAGCACCTGGTAGTTGGGTGCGAAGTTGAGGGGCACCGCGGTGCCGTCAGGCAGGGTGAGCGTGGCGGTGATGTCGGTGGGTAACTGCGGCAGCGCCGGGCTCAGGTAGGGCACCGAGGTGGTGGCGGTCAGGGTCGGCACCTTGCCGGGCTCAAGGTAGCATTCCACCACCAGCTCGGCCGAGTACGAGGGCAGCGGCACGTCGATGTCGTTCTGCAAAGAGTCGCAGCCGGCCAGGGCCACCAGGGCCAGCAAGCCGCCGGAAATTTTAGTTAGGGTCAGCATAAGCGCAAGTGCGAAAGTACCAGTCGCGAAGGGTGACGGCCGGCCGGAGAACGGATGCGGGTGGTTGGGGAGTTGAAAAAGCGCACGGGCCGGTGAAGGATTTCCGGGCATTCTTTAAAACGAAGGGTTCTAAATGCGTACCGCGTAAATCTTAATGCCGGCCCGCTGGTTTAGGTTCTTTGCAATCGGGGTCTTCGTGCCCGCCACGATAACCCCGGCCGGCCCCACCGTCGCTACCCGTGAAATGAGCAAACCAGAGTTGACCGAACAGGACATTGACCGCGTCATCGAAATGGCCTGGGAAGACCGCACGCCGTTTGAGGCCATACTGCTGCAGTTTGGGCTCAGCGAAACAGAGGTAATCAAGCTCATGCGGCGCGAAATGAAGGCTTCTTCGTGGCGAATGTGGCGGGCGCGGGTGCAGGGGCGGGCCACCAAGCACCGGGCCAAAAGCGCGGTCGACGACGCCCGCTTCAAGTCCACGCGGCAGCGCCCCATCACCTTCAATAAAATCTCCAAGCGAAAATAGACGGGGGCCGCCCGCCGCTAAAATCTGAAATTGTAGGTCAGCGAGGGGATGACGGGGAACAGCGACACCTGCTGGGCCTGGAAGCCGGTGATGCGTTCGTTGGCGTCTTCTATGGTTTCGAAGAACACGAAGTAGGCGTTGCGCCGGTTGTAGGCGTTGTAGATGCTCAGGGTCAGGTCCTGGTTGAGCCGCGACCCAATTTTGTACACCACGCCCAGGTCGAGGCGGTGGTAGGGGATGAGCTGGTACGAGTTGCGGTCGGGGTACACCGGCACCGGGCGCGGGTCGATGCCCGTGCGCGAGCCCGGGATGTCCTGGATGCCGAACCGGCCCAGCGGCAGCGTGGCGCGCCCGCCGGAAGTGTAGATGAAGCTGGCCGTGAGGTTGATGCGCTTGTTGAGCTGGTGGAGCAGCACCACGGTCAGGTTGTGGCGACGGTCGTAGTTGGGGTGGAAGTCGGCGCCGTTGTTCACGCCGGTGGTGCCGCGCTGGGGCTGAAAGTTGCGCCAGCTCCAGGCCAGGGTGTAGCCCACCCAACCGGTGGTTTTGCCGGTCTTTTTTTCCAGGTACACCTCGTTGCCGTAGCTCCAGCTGCGGCCGAAGATGAACTCGGTGTCCAGCTCGGGGTTGACGAACAGTTGGGCGCCGTCGCGGAAGTCAACCTGGTTGCGGCCCCACTTGTAGTACACCTCGTTGGTGAGCAGGTACTTGCCCTGGCCCAGCAGGAAGCTCGCCCCGCTGCTCAGCTGCTGCGAGCGCTGCGGCTTCACGCTCAACCGCGACGGGTACCAGATGTCCGTCGGCAGCGAAGCACCGGAGTTCGACACCAGGTGCACGTACTGGTACATCAGCGCGTAGTTGAGCTTGAAGGAGGTGCGGTCGTTGAACGAGTAGCGGGCCGCGGCGCGGGGCTCCAGCCCGCCGTACTGGTTGTTCCCGCTCCGAAAGCCGCTCAGCCGCAGGCCGCCTTCGAGCTGCAGCTTGTCGGTGGCCTTGTAGTTGTCGGACGCGTACAGGGCGCCGTCCAGGCCGTAGTACTTGACGTTGGCGCCAAAGTTGACGCGCCCGTCGCCGGAGTTGGCTTCGGCGCGGCCCACGCCAAAGACGTGCTGCGTGAGCACGGCCCCCGCCTTGAGCACGTGCCGGTCGTTGGGGGCGTACTCAAAATCCGTGCGGCCGGTATAGTCCCGGATGCTGGAGCCCAGGCCGAAGGTGAACTGGTCGAACCGGTTGGTCAGGTTGTATTTGTAGTCCGACACCGACACCGTGGTGTTGGCGAACAGCCGGGGCGAAAACACGTGGTTCCAGCGCAGCGAGCCGAGGGTGTTGCCCCAGTCAAAGGTAAAGTTGAAGCCGTTCGGGCTGTTGAAGCCGAACACGTCGCGCCCCAGGTAGCCGGTTAGAAACAACTGGTCTTGCTCGCCCAGCGTGTAGTTGGCCTTGGCGTTGAGGTCGTAAAAGAAGTAGTCGGGGATGGGGTCGTAGTCGGGCTTGCCTTCGTTGGCCTTATTGAGGGCCCGCGTGAACACGTCGAAGTACGTGCGCCGGCCCGACACGATGAACGAGCCCTTGCCCTTGTTGATGGGCCCCTCGTAGGTGAGCCGCGACGAAATCAGCCCCACGCCGCCCGTGGCCACGTAGTTCTGCCGGTCGCCCTCGCGCAGCTTCACGTCCACCACCGACGAGAGCCGCCCCCCGAACTGCGCCGGAAACCCGGACTTGTACAGGTCCACGCTCTGCACGGCGTCGGAATTAAACACCGAGAACAGCCCGAACAAGTGGTTGGGGTTGTACACCAGGGTGTTGTCGAGCAGCACCAGGTTTTGGTCCGACGAGCCGCCACGTACAAACAGGCCGCTGGTGCCCTCGCCGCCGCTCTGCACGCCGGGCTTGAGCTGCAAGGTCTTCAGGATGTCCACTTCCCCAAACAAGGCCGGCAGCAGCTTGGCCTCCCGGATGCTGAGGTGTTCGACGCCCATCTGGGTGGTCTTGAGCTTCTGCTCCAACGTCACCGCACCTTCCACAATCACCTCGCCCAGCTCGTTGCCGCTTTCTTCCAGCGCGAGGTTGAGGCGCTGGTTTCTGGTCAGGTTCACTTCGCGGGTGAATTGCTGGTAGCCCACAAAGGCCACCACCACCTGGTGCCGCCCCGCCGGCAGGCTCAGCACAAACCGCCCGACCGAGTCGGCCGCCGTGCCGGTGCTGAGCGCGGGCACGGCCACGCTGGCCCCGGGCAGAACCTCGCCGCGCCCTCCGCGCACCGTGCCGCTGAGCGTGAACCGAGGGGCCTCCTGGGCCCGTGCCGGGCGCAGGAGGCCCAGCCCCAGCAGCAGCCCCGGCAGAATATGTCGCAAAGGAGAAGGGGTACGCATGAAGTCCTAATCGGGGGAATAAAAAGGCAACGGCCTTTCCAACGCCCATCCCGGCCAGATAGTTTATGAGTTGCCCCTGCTCCGAAAAATCACCGCCCGCTCAGCTCACAAACGGCCGGAGGGCCTCCCCGATTTGGGCGGCGGCCACCACGCCCGCCTGCCGCCACACCGGCTGGCCCCGATGAAACAGAATCAGCGTTGGAATGCTTTGCACGCGGTATTGCTGGGCCACGGCCGCGTTGCGGTCCACGTCAATCTTGATGATGCGCAGCTTGCCCCCGTGCTGGGCCGCCACCTGCTCCAAAATAGGGGCCATGGTCTTGCAAGGGCCGCACCACGTGGCATAAAAATCGACCAGCACGGGCATGCCGGGGCTGTTGATGAGCTCGGAGAAGGACTTGCGGGGCACGGCGGTAATGGGGGAAGAAAACCGCTGGCGGTACTCGGGCACCGCGCCACGCCAGCGGACGGGGGCGCAGGCACTAAACGCAAAAACCCGGCGCAAGGCCAGGTTTCTGGTGGTCGTGAACGTAATAAATAAAACGCCGGGGGCCTATTCTTTTTCTTTCTCTTTGTTGATAATCGTAACATCGTTGCCGACGGAAGGAAACTCGAACTTTCCGCCCACTGCCTTCACGCCCTTCACCCGGCATTCCCAGGTGTAGCTGCCGGGCGTGGCGGCGGCGGCTTCCCCGGTTTCCGCCTTGAAATACTCAGAATCCGTTGGCTCGGTGGGAAAGAGCACGTCCACCCCGCTTTGGCCTTTGGTGATTTCTTTCACCAAAAAATAATCCTTGCCGGTGCGCTCGCTGTGCACGATGAATGTGGCCGTGTAGGGGCCCAGTTGGCCGTATTTGTCCAGCACCCCGAGCTTGATTTGGGCCGTGGTGCTCACCATCCAGGTTTGGGCCCCGGCCCCGGGTGCCGCGCCGCACAGCAAGAGCAGCACGAACACGCCCTTCACCCAGCCGGGCAAGGAAATTCGTTTGAGCGCATGCGAAGAGGGTACAGATGTTATCACGGTGAGTAAAACAAAAAGGTGAAATGCTAATTAATGAAGACTAAAGTAATGCAACAAAGCGCAATGTATGCCAAGATAATACGTTTTCAAGGAATCCGCAACTTGCGCTAAGCTGTCATTGTTGGCCGCTCAGTCAAACCACGTACCAATTCTTTTTTTGCAGCGCATGGCAAGGCAACGCCTGCGGTCCGCCGGATGGCCGCCCACAACTCCACCGCCCGCGGCCGCGCCGCAGTGCGGCCTCTGCGAGCGGGCCGTGCAGGCCACCTCCCGCCACCACCTGGTGCCCCGCGAGGAAGGCGGCCGCTTTGGCCCCACCGTGGACCTGTGCCAGCCCTGCCACAGCAGCGTGCACCGCTTTTTAAGCAACCGCAATATCGCCCGGCACTATCCTTCCGTCGAGGCGCTGCGGGCGGCCGAAGAGCTGCAAACCTACCTGCGCTGGATTCGCAAGCAGCGCGTGGAGCGCATCGTGAACCGGCGCGGCGGGGGCTGATTCCTGGCCGCCGCCGGGCAAGCAGCCAAACTTTACCCCCATGAACCGCTATTTCGTGCCCTTTGCGCAGCTCCGGCAGCAGCCCACCGTCGTCGTCGACAGCGTGGGCAACGGCGCGGCCCTGACGCTGGCGCACTGGCGCGGCGCCGCAACGCCTGCGTTCCTGCGCGACGACACCAGCGCCGGCTCCGTGCTCCGGGCCCTGCGACAAGCAGCCATCCCCGGCATGGCGGCCCCGGCCGTGACGGCCAACCATTTTGATGTGGACGGCTTTGTGGGCGTGTGGGCAATGCTGAACCCGGAACTGGCCTTGCAACACGAAGTCCTGCTGCGCCGCGCGGCCACGCTGGGCGACTTTCGGGAAATTGATTGGCTGCATCCATCAGCCGACCACGCCTTGCAGCTGGTGTGTTGGCTGAATGCGGAAGAAAAGGCGCGGTTCTACGAGCCGTTCGGGGCCCCCGCCCGGAAGCGCCGGGAGGACGAAGCCTCGGCTGAGAAGTTTGCGTGGTTTCTGCCGCGCTTTGCCGAAATGCTGACCCACCCCGCCGCTGGCCGCGCCGCCTGGCAGCCTGAATTCGACCGGGTGAAGCGTGCCGCCGCTGCCCTGCGGGGGCCGCTCACGAAACGGCAGGACTACCCCGAAATCGGCTTGGTGGTCATCCGCACCCCGGAGCCCGGGCCGTACTACGCGCTGTTTGGGCCCACCGCGGGTTTCGACATCGTGCTGAGCCTGTACGGCGGCGGGCGCTACGAGCTGGAGTACAAATACACCACCTGGGTGGACCTCGAAAGCCGGCCCACGCTCCCGCGCGTGGCGCTGGCCCCGTTGGTGGCGCGCCTGAACAGCCTGGAAACCACTGGTCGGCGCTGGGCCGCCGACGGCATCACCGACACCGGCCCGCTGCTGCGCCTGGCGGGCCAAAAGCTCACCAAAGCCGGGCGCTACGCCGACCCCGACGGCCGGCCGATTTACCCTTCCTCCATCACCCCAGAGTTGGTGGAACAAGAGGTGGTGGCTTTTTTTCGGGCTGCTTACGCGGGTACTGCGCCTCGAAAATACTGGACTTGGCCCGAAATAAAATCTGTCGGGCCGGCCCAGCCCCAGCCCCCGAAGCACATGGCCTAATGCGGGGACGGCGCCGCTTGGCAGCGCACGAAAAAATCGGCCAAAAGCAAGCGGATTGCTCGTTAGTTAGCTTCCTGTTTGTGGCGATGCTGACAACTGACAACTGACAACTCGTTTGCTTTTGGCTACGGCGTGGCGCAGCTGGTTTCGTCGCCGCGCACGTCCACGACGTGCACGGTGCTGTTGCCGCCCGCCCCGGGCCGTATCCGAATCTGGGTGCCGATGCGGTCCTTGAGGTCGGAGACGTGGGAGATGATGCCAATCATCTTGCCCGAGTGCTGTAGGCGTTCCAGCGCGTCGAGGGCCGTATTGAGGGCGTCGGGGTCGAGGGTGCCAAATCCTTCGTCAATGAACAGCGACTCGATGCGGGCCTTGTGGCCCGCCAGCTCGCTCAGGCCCAGGGCCAGGGCCAGGCTCACCAGGAAGCTCTCGCCGCCCGAAAGCGAGGCCATGGGGCGTACCGTATCGGCCTGGTCGTGGTCGATGATTTGCAGCTCCAGGTTGCGGTAGGGCGTTTTGAGGATGGTGTAGCGGCCGGTAAGCTGCCGCAGCCGCAGGTTGGCCAGCCGGGCCAAGTGCGTGAGCGTGAGGCCCTGGGCAAACTGGCTGAACTTGTCGCCCCGGGCCGAGCCGATTTGCTCGCTGAGGTCCTGCCAGCGCTGTTCCTCCAGTTGGCGGCGCAGCAGCTCCTGCAGCCCGGCCGCCTGCTGGGCGCGGGCGGCATCGTCCTGAGCCAACTGGTTGCTCACGGCGCCCAGTCGCTGCTGCAGCGTGTCGTCGGCGGCCGAAAGGGCGTGGAGCTGGGCGGTGAGCTCGGCGGCGGTGTGCGGCGTGAGGCCGGCCTCGGCGTGGCGGAGGAGCTCGGCGCCCAGGTCGGTGAGACGGCGGGCGGCGGCCGCGCGGGCCGTGAGGTGGTCTTGCCGGCGCTGGTGCAGCCGTTCGGCCTCGGCGGGGGGCAGCAGCAGGGCGAGGGCTTCGGCGGGCGTGGCCAGGCCGGCCGCGGCCAGGGCCGCGGTCAGCTCAGCCTGGCGTTGGGCGTGGGCGGTGCGGTGCGCGGCCAGCTGGGTTTGCAGCGCGTCGAGGCCACTTTTTCCGATGGCCAGGGCCTGCTGCTGGTCGGCTAGCTGGGTTTGGCTCAGCTGCAGGGCGGTGGTTAGCTGCTGGCTGGCCAGGCGCAGCTGCTCGGCCGCGGCTGCGGGGTCGGGGCCAGGGTAGTGGGCCTGCCGGGTGGCCTGCTGCCGGGCGATGGCGTGCTGCTCCGCATCCAGCGCGGCGGCGGCGGCGGCCAAGCGGGTGGCGTCTTGGGCCAGGGCTTCGTGCCGGGTTTTGTGCTGGCTGCTTTTTTCCAGCAGGGTGTGGCCGAGCGCCGTCAGGTTGCTGACTTGGGCCTCGTAGTTGTCGGCCCGCTCGCGCAGCGTGACCAGGAGGCCGTCGTAGGGCGGCCAGGCGGGCAGCGCCAGCTGGTGGGGCTGAAGCAACTCCCGAATGGTGCCTTCGAAAACAGCCGCCTGCTCTTGCCAGTAAACCAATTCGTCGGCGAGCTGGTCCAAGTCTTTTTCAGCCGTGGCCTGCCGCTCCACCAGCCGCGGAATTTCCCGCTGGGCACCCATCGCGGCTTCCCCGGCTTGCAGGTATTTCTCGCGCAAATCCGCCAGCTTTTCATCGAGCACGGCCAGACGGCGGCGGTCGGCGGCGGCGGCGGCCTGCCGGATGGTGGCCTCGGCCAGCAGGGCCTGCACGGCGGCCGGGTCGGCGGGCTGGGCGGGGACGGGCACCAGCGCGGCCGCCAGCGCGGCGGCTTGCTGGCCAGCGGCTTCGGCCGCCGCCGCCGCTTCCCGGCGGAGCTGCTGGCGCTGGCGCTGCTCGGTCTGGCGGCGGGTGCAGGCGCTGGTGGCGCGGCGCAGCTCCTCGTCCAGGGCGGTGAGGGCCAGCTGCTGCCGGGCCACGCGCTGCTCCTGCTCGTCGGCCTCCGCCGTGAAATCAGCGGCCAAAGCGTGTTCCAGCGCGCCGCAGAGGGGGCAGGGCTGGCCGGGCAGCAGGTGCTGGCGGTGGGCGTTGAGGTCGGCTAGGGCCTGCTGGGCACGCAGCTCGCGGCGGTAGCTGTCCAGCAAGTGCTGGCCGTCGGCACGGCGGGTTTCGAGGTGGCCCACGGCGGTTTCGGCCGCGGCCAGGGCCGGGGCTTCGGCGGCAATTTGCCCGGCCAGGGCTTCGGCGCGGGTGCGCTGCTCGCGGGCAGTTTCGGCCTTGGGCAGCAGTTGTTGCAGGGCTTGCAGCCGGGTGGTGAAGTCGTCGGCCCGCTGGGCCAGGGCGGCGGCCGTGGTGCCGCGCAGCAGCGCGTCGCGCTCGGTGCGGCAGGGCTGCCCCTCGTCCTTGATGGCCTGCTGACGGGCCAGCGCCTCGGCTTCAAGGCTTCGCTGGCGGAGCAGGTCGGTGGCGGCCGCGCCTTGGGTTTTGCGCCCCTCGCTTCGGCGGGCTTCGCGGGCAGCCAGCTCTTTTTGCGCCCCTTGCAGGTCAATGATTTCGCGGTCCAGCGCGAGGACCTGGTTTTTCAGGTCGATTTCGGCGCTGTGACCGATGAGCCAGCGGTCGAGCGCGGCGGTTTGGCTTCGCAGCTCCTCCACCTCGCGGGCCAGGTGGGCCAGCCCCGCTTCTGCTTGCTGGTGGTCGTGTTGGTTTTGGAGGTAAGTGTCGCGCTGCAGGCTTAACTGGTGCCGGGCGGCGGCTATTTCCGCGTCCTGTTGCTGAGCTTTTTGGAGCAGCGGGCGCAGGCGGTTTTCGTCCGCCAGCGCGGCGGCCCGAGCGGCCGTGGCGCCCGCGTGGGCCGTGGCAGCCGCGGCGGCCGCCGCGGCCAGCCGGGGCAGGGCCTGCTCCAGTTCCTGCCGCTTCGTTTCGTCGCTGCTCAGCTCCTTCTCGGCGGCTTCGGCCAGGGCCAGGGGCGTGGCCAGCGCGGCGGCGCGGGCGTGGTCGTTGAGTCGGGAAAATTCGGGCTGCAGGGCTTCATCGTCCCGGCGCAGCCGTTCCACTTCGCGGGCGGAGTCGGTCAGCTGCCGGTCAAGCTGGTCGAGGATGGTGCGCCAGGTCAGGCCCACGGTCAGCTCCTGCTGTTCGAGGTGGTGGTCTTCGGCCTGCTGGTGCAGGGCGTCGAGCTGGGTTTCCAGGGCCGTGCGCTCGTCTTCCGAGAGCAGGCGGGTGGCGTCGAGCTTGGCGCGCAGCAGCCGCGTTTTCAGCTCTTCCTCCTTGGCCTTCTCAAACGCCGCCACCGACAGCCGGGAGTAAATGCCCACGTTGGTCATCTTCTCCAGCAGGGCGCTACGCTCTTTTTCGGGCGCGTGCAGGAAGCGGGCAAACTTGCCCTGGCTCAGCAGCACCGACTGTTCAAACTGCCCAAAATCGAGCCCCGACAGCTCGCCCACCCGGGCGGGCACGGCTTCCTTGCCGCTGGTTATGGCCTCGCCCGAGGAGCTGCTTACCAGCGTCATGGCGTCCTGGCCGAGGCCGCCCTTGTCTTCGCCGCGGGTTTTGCGCTTCACCTCCCAGCGCGAGCGGTAGCGCACCCGGTCCACCGCGCCGGTGTCGGGGTTGGTTTCGTGCACCTCAAATTCCACCTCCGAAAATGCGTCCTTGGCGTGGCGGCTCACCATCTCGCCCACCTGGCGGTCGTGGCGCGGCACCCGGCCGTAGAGGCCCACCGAAATGGCGTCGAGCAGCGTGCTTTTGCCTGCCCCCGTGGGGCCCGTAATGGCAAAGAGCCCCGTGTCGGCCAAGGGCGTGGCATCGAAGCGAATGAGGAACGGTCCGGGCAGCGAGTTGAGGTTAGCGAAGCGGACGCTGATAATCTTCATGGGATAAAATTATGCCCGCGCCCACCAGGCGCTTGCTGGCGGGGCGGGCGTAGGATAGGAACAGGTAAGGAAGGCGAGCCGCCGGGCTACTTGGCCGGGGCCGGGACGGCGGCCGTGCGCTGGCGGCGCGCATCTTCGGCCAAATAGAACGTGGCCTCTTGCTGGTAGGGCCCCAGGTCCCAACGCGACTGTGCCCGGGCCAGGTTCACAATGGCCGTCTGGATGTCCGTGCGCTGCGCCGGCGTGCACAGGGCGCTGGTCGAGTCGGCCAGCAGCGCGGTGTGGAAGCGGTCGAGCTGGGTTTCCACGGCCGTCACCTCGGCGGCGCCTTTTTTGGGCAGCTGGTCGGCCGGGGTGCGCTGCATGGGGAACGCCTGGCCGCGGTAGGTGCTGGTGCTGGCGGCTTGTTTGGCTTGGGCATCCTTGTTGCGGGCCGCCATGCGCGCCGCGCCGATGCCCGCCGTGATGCCGTGAACGAGGTTGGCCTGGGCCCGGGCTTCGGCAGCCGCTCCGAGCAGGGTGGCGAGTGCGATGATGGGTACTAAAATCTTCTTCATGCAGGTAAGAGGTAAACGAGTTGTCAGTTGTTTGTTGTCCGTTGTCAGTTAGATATTTATCAAGGGGCTAACAACTGACAACTACTGCCCGACAACTTAAAAATAGCGGTAAAAAAGCAGGGCTGCGGCCGAGAATCCCTGGCTTTACTCGGCCGCGCCGCCCCAGGCCAGCGGGTCGGCCTCGGTCAGCAGTTGGCGAAGCTCGCCGAACGTGGCGGTGAGGGCCGCGGCCCGCTCGGGCGGCAGGCCCCCCACCCGGCGGCTGAACACCTCTTCCACCGTCAGCTCATGCAGCAGGGTCAGCGGCGTAGCGTCCAGGGCCAGGTCGGGCAGTTGGGTGGCGCGCTGGTGGCGGGCGCCGCGCGGGGCCAGCACCTGAGCTTTTTGCAACTGGAGCACGGCCTGCACCCGGCGCTGCACCTCGGCGGGGGCTTCGTCGGAGCGCACCAGCACGTCGGCCCAGGCCACCAGCGGGAAGGCCGCGTTGTCGTAGGCCAGGATGTCGGCTTCCACCTCCTCCAGCGTGCCGTGGAAGCGTTGCAGCCGCCGGGCTACCGGCACCGGGAGCGCCGTGATGGCGGGCGCGCCGGCCCCGCGGAATTCGAGCAGCAGCACCTGCTGGCGGTCGTCGGCCTCGGTGAACGAGAGCGGTACCGGCGAGCCCGAGTAGCGGATGTGGGCCCGGCCGCCCACCACCTGTGGGCGGTGCAGGTGGCCCAGGGCCACGTAGTCGAAGGCGGCCGGGAAGTGCTCGGCGCCCACCAGTCCCAGCCCGCCGATGTGCACGTCGCGCTCGGCGCCCTCGCGGGCCTCGCCGCCGGCCGCGTAGAGGTGGCCGGTGGCCAGCACGGGCACGTCCTGTTCGCGCAGCCGCCGCACCGCGTCGAGTTCGGCCAGGGCGGCGTAGTGCCCCGCGATGCTCTGGCGGATGCGCAGCTGCCGGTCGTCGGGTGTTTCGCCGGCCACGGCCAGGCGAATGTCGCGGTCGCGCAGAAATGGCACGGCGCACACCACCAGCCCGGGCCGGCCCTCGGGCCCGGCGAGGGGCAGCACTTGCTCGGCCAGGTCGCTGGGCACGCCGCCCACCACGTGGATGCGCAACTGCCGCAGCAGTTGCCGCGAGGCGTTGAGCATGGTGGGCGAGTCGTGGTTGCCGCCCACCACCACAATGTCGCGGCAGCCGGTAGCCTGCATCTTCACCAGAAAGGTGTAGTACAGCTCCTGGGCCGTGTACGACGGCGTTTGGGTGTCGAAAATATCGCCGGCAATCACCAGCGCGTCAATGCCCTGGTCCTGCACCGTGAGCAGCAGCCACTCCAGAAAAGCCTGCTGCTCGGTGGTGCGTTCCTGGCCCGTGAGGAAGTGTTGGCCGAGGTGCCAGTCGGCGGTGTGAAGGACGCGCATGGGGTAGAGTTAATCTCAAAGGTACCCAGGCGGTGAGGAATGAAGAAAGCCCCGGTGAGAGGTGCCGGGGCTTTTAACAGTCTGTAATCAGGCCATAGGTATTTAGTCTCGCTGTCGCTTGGCCGGCAGCTTGGCCGTCTTCAGCATCTCGTTCGCCTTGGCTAGCTTGGCAGGAAAAAGTATTTTATCCCGGTACGGCTCCAAAGAAGCGTCGATGCGCACGATAGGAGCTTTGCGACTGTTGAGTTCTGCTATCGTTTTCATAACGAGGTAAGTTAGTCAAACTTTCGTTGGGCCAGAAATCCGCTGTATTCTCGACCAATTTCAAATTCGTGGAAATCGTCACCTACTTGCCCGAACAGGTAGAAGTCCGTTTTTATTTCATCGTAAAAGCGGGTGATGCCCATTCGATAAAGGCGCGTTCTGGCACGGGTGCTGCCAGTAGCGTAGACGAAGGAATCAGGGTACTTAGCAAAAAAGGCATACAAAGCAGAAACTACAGTGGCTAAAATCTTCTCACTGTCGCCATTATTTGAAATGGCCAAGTCATTAATTTCAACCAAACCGGCTTGTTTATCACCAAAAGCTAAATTGTAAACTCCCGGCTCGTTGGTTTCTTGAAAATGAATCAGCTTGCGAATATTTCCGTTGGGCCCTTCGCTGATGAATTCAAAAACGGTCAGGCTACTTTCTGCTTTTAGCGCATACTTGTCAATGTTCATCTACCAGTCTTAAATCAATCATATTCTCAACACCAGGTAAGTTGAATGGGGGGCTTCGTGGCTGATTGCCAGCCTTTTTCAAGGCTATTTGAATAATTTGACGAATGATAAAAGGTGTTATGAGAAGCTGCTGTTTTGTTGCATAGCCTAGATGTTTCCCGGTTGGAGTGCGAAGCTCTCCAACGATTTTACTATGATAATCAAATACAGTTGTCAATAGCTGTCCTACATTGTCCAAAGGCGCAATGGAAAGGCTAATCCAGCCATCATTTCCAGTAGCACTCCAAGCATAGCGAAAGTTGTCAACGGTAATTTTCCGAAGCCCTTTTTTAGGTAAGGCCATGCCAGCTTGGGGTATGACAGATGTGCTTTCTCTGGTTGATGCTCTTGCCTCTGAAGCTGCCCTTTGTAGTTTCTCAATGCACCGCCTGCTTCTGAAACTCCAGCACGGCCTCGCCCAAGTCCAGCACTTCCACGCCGGGCAGCGCATTTTGCACAATGCTGGCCCCGGCCGCCGAGCGGTAGCCGCCGGCGCAGTGCACCAGCACGGGCTTGTCGGTCGGGATTTCGTGGGCCCGCTCGCGCAGCTCGGGCAGGGGAATGAGGAGGGCGGTTTCGAACACCGGTACCTGGGCTTCGGTCCGGTTGCGGATGTCGACGATGGTGTAGCCTTCGGGGTGCTCCCGGACGCGGGCCACGTCCACGGCGGGCGAGGTGGCCGTGGCCGCGGCAGGGGCCAGCAGCGCGCCCTTGATATTGCCTTCGTACCCAATTTTGGCCGTTTTGCGGACCACGGTGTCCAGCGCAATTTTGGAATCGGCGAGCAGGTAAAACGGCTCCTTGGGCCCGACCACCGAGCCCAGCCAGGTTTCGAACTTGCCGCCGTCCTGCAGATTGATGGCGCCCGGCAGGTGGCCGGCGCGGAACTTGGCGGCGGGGCGGGTATCAATGAGTAATACGCCGGATTCCAGCGCGGCGGCGCTGCCGGGGTGCGGCACGGCCCGGATGCTGTCCTCGAAGCTGGGGGCGCCCAGCCGGTTGAGGGCCACGTCGTGGCCGAAGTATTTGGGTACGAAGGGCTGGTCTTCGAGCAAGACCTTGATGAACTCGGCCTGCGACATGGGCTGCAAGGCGTAGTTCGTCTTTAATTCCTTGGCAATGGTGCTGTCGAGGTCGGGGCTGGTGGTTTTGCCGCAGAGGCTGCCGGGGCCGTGGGCGGGGTACACCTTGGTGCTACCCGGCAGGGTCATGAGCTTGTTGCGAGTGCTTTTGTAGAGCTGAGCGGCCAGCTCCACGCGGTTGTGGCCGCCCGCGGCTTCTTCCTCGCGCAGGTCGGGCCGGCCCACGTCGCCCACAAACAGCGTGTCGCCGGTGAAGATGGCGCGGCTCTGGGCCAGCTCGTCGAGCAGTAGGATGCTGATGCTGTCGGGCGAGTGGCCGGGGGTGTTGATGGCGTGCAGCTCCACGCTGCCTAGCACAATCCGGTCGCCGTCGTCGAAGTTGCGGTGGGGGTACTTGGCGCCCATCAGCCGGCTACAGTAGATGGTGGCTTCGGTTTCCTGCGCAATTTCCAGGTGCGACGACACGAAATCGGCGTGCGGGTGGGTTTCAATCACGGCGATGATGTCGGCCTCGTGCTCGTCGGCAAAGTCGTAGTAGGGCTGGGGGTCGCGGCCCGGGTCGATGACGACCACCTGGCGGCCGCAGCGCACGGCGTAGCTGGCGTGGGCCAGGCCCTTGTCGTAAAACTGCTGGATTTGCACGGCCGAAGCCGTGCTACTGGGGAGGGGAGGCATGGGGCAGGGCATCGGGGCGAAAGGCGAAGCCACCGACTAGGCCAAATATAAGCAAGCCACCGCCTGCAGCCGGCCCGGCTCCGTCTAATACCCAATACCCAAAAAGCTTCACGTGGTCCACGGCTTCGCCACCCGGCGGGGGCGAGGCTTGCGGTGGCTGGCGCCGGCCCGGCGGTTGGGCTTTCGCTTCGGCCGTGCCTGGCGTGCTTGGCCTGGGAGTGGTCGCGGTGCTCGTCCTTCATTTGAGCCAGCCCGGCGTGCTGCTCCGGCGTCAGCCCGCTCTTGTCGATGAGCGGGCCTTTTTTTGCCTGCCAAGCCGGGGGCTACTCGGTTGCTTTCAGGCGCTGGCCGTTGGCGCGCTGCTCGCGCAGGTTGTCGCGGCGGTCGTCCTTCAACTGGTCAAACTTGGCGTACTGCTCGGGCGTGAGCACGGCCTTGATTTGAGCGTCGTACTTGGCCTGGGTGGCTTTGAGCTCCTTGCCCACGCCCGGACGGCGGCCTCCCCCGCCAAGCTGGCCCCGGAAGGCCTGCAACTCCTGGCGCTGAGCCAGCAGGATGGGCCGGAGCTGGGCTTG
Source organism: Hymenobacter sp. (assembly GCF_031398885.1). Taxonomy (GTDB): domain Bacteria; phylum Bacteroidota; class Bacteroidia; order Cytophagales; family Hymenobacteraceae; genus Hymenobacter. The sequence continues at coordinate 62,915 of NZ_JANNOD010000059.1, read as the reverse complement.
CTGGTCGGCCGAAAGGCTCAGCTCCTTGGCCAGGTACTGGGCCCGGCGGTCGGCTTGCTGGTCGGGCGACTGGGGCTGGCCCGCGCCGGGTTGGGCCGGCGCGGCAGGGCTGGCGGCGGGCGCCTGGGCAAAACTGCTGGTGACGGAAGCCGCCACCACGGCAAGTAACAAGAGGGACTTTTTCATGGCGAGTTGAAAAGATTAAAACGCGGGCTTGGATGCCGGAAACGGCGCCGGGTTTAAGCGCGCCAGGGCCCCGGGTATTTTCCCGGCGCCGTCGGTATTCCCGACCCCAAGCGGCTTCGGCGTGAATTTGCTGCCTATATTTCGGGCCCTCCGCTGCCCTGGCCGCCCAATTCTGTACTTGGTGAGCAGGCGGCGGTTCCGTTTAATCGGTCGTTTTATTTCACACCTCTTCCTTCTTTACAGCTAACACATGGCAAGTATTTTCGCCAAAAAACCACTGGCCGTGCTCCTGGGCGAGGCCAACTCTTCCGGGCACGGCGCGCTGAAGCGCACGCTGGGGGCCGGCAACCTCGTGGCGCTGGGCGTGGGCGCCATCATCGGGGCCGGCCTGTTTGTGCGCACTGCCAACGCGGCGGCCCAGGCCTCGGGTCCGGGCGTCACGCTGGCCTTCATCCTGGCCGCGTTCGGCTGCGTGTTTGCCGGCCTGTGCTACGCCGAGTTTGCGGCCATGATTCCCATCGCCGGCTCGGCCTACACCTACGCCTACACCACCATGGGCGAGTTTGTGGCCTGGGTCATCGGCTGGGCCCTGATTATGGAGTACGCGCTGGGCGCGGCCACCGTGAGCATTGCCTGGAGCGAGTACCTGAACAAGCTGCTGGAAGTCTTTGGCACCCGAATACCGTACAACCTGAGCCACTCGCCCTTCGAGCACGCGCTGGTCAACGGCGTGGACACCTACGGCTTCATCAACCTGCCCGCGCTGCTCATCATCGTGGCCCTGAGCCTGCTGCTGGTGAAAGGCACGCAGGAATCGGCGCTGTTCAACGCCGTGGTGGTGGTGCTGAAGGTGCTCATTGTGATTGTGTTCATCGCCGTGGGCTGGCAGTTCGTCGACCCGGCCAACCACACGCCCTACCTGATTCCGGCCGACGCCGTGGTGAAAAACGCCGCCGGCGAGGTGGTACGCACCTACGAGGGCTGGAACAAGCACGGCCTGGGCGGCATCATCGGCGGGGCGGGCATTGTGTTCTTCGCCTTCATCGGCTTCGACGCCGTGAGCACGGCCGCGCAGGAGGCCAAAAACCCCAAGCGCGACATGCCGATTGGTATTCTGGGCTCGCTGGCCATTTGCACGGTGCTCTACATTCTGTTCGGGCACGTGCTGACAGGCGTGGCCAACTGGCGCGAGTTTGCCGACCCGGCCCTGGGCGGCGAGGCCAGCGTGGCCTACGCCATCCGGGCGCACATGCCCGGGTTCGAGTGGCTGGCCACGGCCGTGACGGTGGGCATCCTGCTCGGCTTCACGTCGGTTATCCTGGTGATGCTCATGGGCCAGAGCCGCGTGTTCTTCTCCATGGCCAAGGACGGGCTCATGCCCAAAGCCTTCTCCGAGCTGCACCCCAGGTTCAACACGCCCTACAAGTCCAACCTCATGCTGATGGTGTTCGTGGGCTTGTTTGCCGCGTTCGTGCCCGGCTCGCTGGCCGGCGACCTCACGTCGTTCGGCACCTTGCTGGCCTTCGTGCTGGTGAGCATCGGGGTGTGGATTATGCGCCGCTCCGACCCCGACCAGCCCCGGCCGTTCCGCTCGCCGCTCTCCTCGCCCAGCTTTCCGTTGGTGCCCATCATGGGGGCCATCGTGTGCACCCTGCTCATTATCGGCCTCGACGCCTTCACCCTGCAAGTGGCCGTGGGCTGGATGCTGCTGGGCTTCATCGTCTACTTCATCTACGGCCGCGGCAACTCCAAGCTGCAGCAGGGCATCGTGGTGGTGCCCACGGAGATGGAAGAGCAGGCATTCATTACGCCCGATAAGGATAACCGGTAGCCTTGGCCCCGTCGCCAATGAAAGCCAAAAGCCCCGCTGGTTACAACCAGCGGGGCTTTTGGCTTTCAATAACCGCCGCCGGAGCTGTTTCCCAGGCGGAGCACGGGGGGTAGAGGCGCATCCTTGCGGCTCGTCGTCCGCGTCGTTCCCCCTGTGCTCGTTCAACGCCGAACGGCAAGGAGTGCGTCTCTACCGTGCTCCGGCAGCCTACACTGGTTGTGATTCCGCGGCAAGCGCTTGCGGTGAGTCAAGCGCTTGTGGTGAGTTAAAAGTGAAGAGTTAATTACTCGTCCAACAGTAAACGAGTTGTCAGTTGCTCGTTGTTTGTTGTTAGTCAGTTGTTTATCAAGTAGCTAACGACTGATAACTACTGTCTGAGGATTTAAAAGGTAGACGGGTTTTTTTCGCTTTTGACTCTCTGCTTTTCATTTCATTCCAGTTGGCATCCGGGCGTCGTCCCGACCGGGCCCGCGTCCGAAATGCCCGTGGGCCGTGAGCGAGCAGAGCCGTTTCGTTTCTCCGCGCCCGCCGCCCCGTGGGGCAAGAAGGGCCGCCGGCCGCCGTAGCCGTCCAGCAGGAAAGTGCTGCAACTGAGGTTTGGGTTGAAGTAGTCCAGGTTCAGCCTGTGAAACACAGCGTAGACATACAGCACCAGCAAGCTGATGCGGGCGAAGGGCGCCCAGGACTCGAAGAGAGCCAACCGGCCGAACCGGCCGAACCGGCCGGGGCTGCGGGGAGGGTGGAGAGCGGGGCCGTGAGCAGGAGCGGAGTCGCCAAATGCAGCGAGCGAAACGCATGTTAATATAAAAATTACTTACTTTAGTGAAACTCAACGGAACGGCCGTCCGGGGGCTTTGGCCGCGAAGCCCCGGCAAGACCGCGCCTCCGGGCCGGCGCGCGGCCTTGCCGCCCGGCGCCGGGGCCCGGCCATTTCGTTCACGCTTTCTACCCCCGGTCGCCGTTGTTTCACCCTGCCAATCCCGCCCGGCGCCCGGAGGAGCGCCTTCCTCCGTTTCTGAGCCAGAAGCTGCGGTTTTGGTCGTTGGCGGCCATGCTGTCGCTGGCCTACGTGCACGCCTACAACCTGCACCCGCACTACCTCCAGCCCTGGACCGAGGTGGCAGAGCCGCTGACGCCCGCCACCTGGGTCCAGTACTTTCTGGCGAATGGGCTGCTGCGCTTTCGCATCCCCCTGCTGTTCGCCATCTCCGGCTACCTTTTTGCGCACCGCGCCGGCACCGCGCCGCACCTGGCCCGGGTGTGGCACCGGGTGCGCACGCTGGGGGTTCCGTTTCTGGCTTGGAGCGCCCTGGGCATGGGGCTGGCGTGGGCGCTGGAGCAATTTCCGGGCACCCGGCAGTTGGTGCTGGCGGCCGGGCTCGACCGGTTCGGGCCCGACGCGCCGCTCGTGAGCGCCTACTCGCCCGAGCAGGTGCTGCTTTGCTGGCTGCTGGTGCCGGTGCCGTTTCAACTGTGGTTCATTCGGAGCCTGCTGGTTTACAGCCTGTGCTACCCGTGGCTGCGGGCCGCCGTCGACCGGGTGCCGCGCCTGTATTTTGGCCTGGTGGCGCTGCTGTGGCTCACGAACTGGCACCTGCCGGTGGTGCCCCTGCTGGAAGGCAGCGGGCTGTTGTTTTTCGCGCTGGGCGTGTGGCTGCGGGGCCGCCACTTCGATGCCCTGGCCGTGCCGGGCTGGTTCCGGCCGGGGCGGTTCCTGGCGCTGTGGCTGGCCCTGCTGGTGGGCAAAACCAGCCTGGCTTTTTACCCGCAGGTGCTGCCCGCCCCGGCGCTGGTGCTGGCACTGCTGCACAAAGCGGCCGAAGCGGTGGGCGTGCTCACCCTCTGGTTCGGGGCCGACGGGCTGGTGCGGGCGGCCATGCGCCGGGCGTGGTTCGTCTGGCTCACGGGGTTCTCGTTCTTCCTCTACGCCGCCCAGGAACCCTTGCTGAGCTATGCCACCCAGGGGGCGCTGCGCTGGTGGCCGGAGTGGCCGCTGCTGGTGTTTGGCCTGTTGCCGGCGGCGGTGCTGGCGGCGCTGGTGCTGGCGGCGGCCTTGCTTCGGCGCGTGGCCCCGGCCCCCTACGGCGTGCTGACGGGCGGCCGCGGCCCGGCCCGGCCCGCTGCCACCGCCGGCTTTTCGGGCCCGCGTGAAGCACAACGGGAAGGCGGCGAACTAAATAAGCGGCTGCCGGGCGCGGAAGTCAGGAAAAAAAACGGTGCGTCACAGCTGGCGCAGCCGGGGCGTAAAGTGAGGCGGCCTGGCCGGTAGCGGGGCGAGCCGGCCGCCGGGACCACGTCGGCGGCAGGAGTTCACGGGCTGGTGCGGAAGGTGTCGAGCCAGTCGAGGGCCATTGCTTCCTCGGTAAACAGGCCGGTCCGAAAACCAGGCACGAACAGCCCCGGGGAGTCGGGGGTGCTGTTGCGGGCCTGAAACTCGCGCCAGAAGCGGGGCTGGGCCACAAAGGCCAGGCAGGGAACCCGGCCCAGCACCTTGGGCACGCGGGGCAGGAAGTCCTCCACTAGCCACTGGAATAGGGCCGGGGGACGAATGTTTTCGTCGGCCCGGCCGTCGAGCAGCCAATAGGGACAGTCGTGTTCCTGGGCCTGGGCCAGCAGCAGTTCGCAAGCTTCCGTGAACTCCGTCGCCGTTAGCGGGCGCAGCACGAGGCCCCGGATGAGCGGGGGCTGGGCCTGGTAATGCACGGAGTAGTAATGCGGCATCAAGGAAAGCATTGCGGCTGGACAGGCGAAACAATAGGGCCGGCAATATATTTAATTCGCTGCCTTCACCTCGCTTTGTAGTTTGAGCACCCGGTCGCCGTTGTCTTGCACGATGACCAGGGCCGGGTCCTCGGCCGAGCCGTTGCGGTGAACCTCGGTGCCTTTGATGGTTCGGGCCACCGGCTCCTTGTGAAGCGACTCAATTTTGCCTGTGGCCGTGCCCGTGCCGTATTTCCAGGTGACTTTGGTGCCTTTGCGCATGGTTATTCGTGAGAAGTTTGAAAAATCAGGGGCTTTATTCTTGCTTACTACCAACGGGCCTGCGTTGTTGCCTGCGCCCGGGCCGCCGCCGGGCCGGCGCCGGGGCGCGCGCGGCCGGACACTTCACCTTTCCCGCCGTTCTTTTGCGTAATTCACCCACGTGCGCTCTTTCTCGGCGCGCCCCCCTGATGTTTCGATTGCTGCCGCTGCTTCTGCTATTGCCCTTGCTTGCCCCCGCCCAAACCCCGTTCGTGCCCGACGAGCGGGCCTTTTACGGCGTGATTAACCGCGGCAGCGGGCGCTGCCTCGACGTGGCCAACGCCAGCACCACCAGCGGCGCGCCCGGCGTGCAGTGGGAATTTACCCACGCCAACAGCCAGCAGTGGCGCTTCGTGCCGCTGCGCGCCGGCAGCGAGTACTACCGCATCGAGGCCCGCCACAGCGGCCAGTGCCTCACCCTGAGCAAGGCCGGCGAAAACGCGGCTTTGGTGCAGCGCCCCTTCCAGGGCAGCGCCGAGCAGCAGTGGCGCCTGGTGCCGGCCGGCCCGCTGGGCAGCTTCCAGCTCGAAAACAAGAGCGAAGGACTAACCGCGGCGCTGGCCGGCGCCGATAAATTCAACGGCACGCCGGTGCTGGCCCAAAAGGCCAACGGGCGGGCCAGCCAGCAGTGGCGCCTGTTCCGGCTGCGCCTCAACGTGCTGGAAGGGCCGGCCCCGTTCGGCGCGCCCCAGCCGCTGGCCGGCCCCGTGAACTCGCCCGGCAACGAGGTGCACCCGCTGCTGAGCCCCGACGGCAACACGCTCTACTTTGCGCGCACCAAGTTTGCCGGCAACGTGGAGGGCAGCACCGAATCCGGCGACGCCTGGCTGAGCCACAGCCCCGACAAGGGCCAGAGCTGGGGCCCGCCCGAGCGCCTCGACGCCATCAACACCCCCCAGAACAACGAGGTGGTGGCCGCCATTGGCGAGGACTTGTTTTTGCGCGGCACCTACGAAACCGGCGGCTTCCGCGACGAGGGCCTGAGCGTGGTGACGCGCGCGGCGGCCACCAACGGCTCGGCCAAGGGGGTGCGGCCGGCGCCGGTGGCCATCCCCAATTTCTATTCGGCCACGCCGGCTACGGGATTTTTCAGGAGCTCGACCACCGGGCCGGACGACCCGCTGCTGCTGCTCTCGCTGGAACGCGGCGACTCCGAAGGCAGCAACGACCTCTACCTGTGCCGCCGCAATGCCAGCAACGCCTACACCGAGCCCCTCAGCCTGGGCCCGGTGCTGAACTCGCCCGGCTTCGACTTTGCCCCCTGGCTGGCGCCCGATGGCAAGACGCTGTACTTCGCTTCCTACGGCCACATGGGCTACGGCTCGGCCGATATTTTTGTGAGCCAGCGCCTCGACAACACCTGGACCCGCTGGAGCGAGCCCCGCAACCTGGGCCCGGCCCTGAACGGCCCCGGCTTCAACGCCTACCTGACGCTCACGCCCGACGGCAAGACGGCCTATTTTTCGTCCTCGGCCACGGCCAACGGCACCAAGGACATTTACCGCACGGGCCGCGCCGCGCCCGCCGACTCGCTGCCGGCGCCGGTGGCCGCGGTGGTCACGGAGGCCTCGGCCCGGGCCTTCGTGAGCGGGCGCGTGCTGGACGCCCGCACCCGCCAGCCGGTGCCGGGCGCCGTGGTGAAGGCCAACCTGCTGGCCAACGCCGCGGGCACCCAGTTCAACGCCACCAGCCGGGCCGACAACACGGGCGGCTACCAGATGTCGCTGCTGCCGGGCCGGTACTACCTCGCGGCCACCGGCGGCGGCTTCCTCACGGTGAGCGACACGCTGGTGGCCCGCGGCTCGCCCCGGCGCGACCTGCTGCTGCTGCCCGCCGCCGTGGGGGCCACGCTGGAGTTGCCCACCATCATCTTCGCCCAGGGCAAAGCCGGCCTGCTGGGCTCCTCTTTTACGGAGCTGAACCGCCTCGCCATTACGCTGCAGGCGAACCCGGGCACAGAGGTACGCCTCGAAGGCCACACCGATAACGTGGGCCCGGCCGACAAAAACCAGCAGCTTTCCGAAGACCGGGTGGCCGAGGTGAAGCGTTACCTCGTGGGCCGGGGCGTGGGGGAAAAGCGCATCACCACCGTAGGCTTTGGGGGCTCGAAACCCAAGTTCGGCAACGAGCGCGAAGAAACCCGCCGCCTGAACCGCCGCGTGGAGCTGGTGATTGTGAAGTAGGTTCTGGGAGAGTGTTGCGCGCCTTTGGCGCGGTTGCGCAAGTACCTGCACTCGTCCGCCCCGCAGGGGTCCCGTGAGGTTCCGCCGGCCGCGCCATAAACGGGACCGGAGAACCGTGTTAGGTTGGGAGTTTCTTGCCTAACCCAAGTTGCGGACCCATCCGGTCAAGCCTACGCGGGGCGGCAGGTCGGTAGCCCGCAACGTGGGTTGTCTGGGAACCCCGCCAAACGGCCGGTTTCAGCGAAACGATTTTCGCCGAAACCGGCCGTTTGGCGTTTGTCCGAAATTTATTTCGGGTGGCACCCCGCGTAGGAGGCTGGAAACGCGGTTGGCGGAATTGGCACTGGGATTGAAAACAGGGAGGCATCTCTCATTCATTCCTTGTCAGCCATGCACAACATCGACCGCACCCTTCAGGAGTTCGAATCCGGGGCCGCCGCCAACGGCGAATTTGAAAACAGCTACGAAACCAACGGCGAGTACGCCCAGGAATACGGCCAGGAAATGGGGCAGGAGTTTGGCCAGGAATTCAGCGGCGAATTCAGCAACGAGAACTTTGAGCTGAACGGCGAGGAGGAAATGGCGGTCCAGCTGCTGGAAGTGACCAACGAGCAGGAGCTGAACCTGTTCCTGGGCGACCTCATGGGCCAGGCCGCGGGCGCCGCCTCGCGCCTCATCAGCTCGCCGGCCGGGCAAAGCGTGGGCCGCTACCTGGTTAATTTCGGCACCAAGACCCTGCCGCAACTGGGCGGGCAGTACGGCGGGCAGGCGGGCGCCGCGCTCGGCAGCCGGGCCGGCTCGGCCCTGGGCGGGCGGCTGGGCCCCGTGGGCGCCCGCGCCGGGGGCTGGCTGGGGGGCAAAGCGGGCGGCTACGCCGGCACCCAGGCCGGGCAGTGGGCCGGCACCCAAGCCGGCAACTGGGTGGCCGACAACGCCAAGCGCGTGTTCGGCCTGGAGCTGGAAGCCCTCAGCCCCGAAAACCAGGAGCTGGAAATTGCCCGCTCGTTCGTGCGCTTTGCCACCGACGTCACGCGCCGCGCCAACCAGGCCCTGAACCGCAACCCCAACCTCAGCCTCGGCGCCCTGGGGCGGCAGGTGCTCAGCGCCTCGGCGCCCGCCCACGCCCCGGGCCTCATGACCGGGGCCCTGCAGCAGCTCAGCGGGCCCGCCCGTCGGGCCCGCCGCGGCACCTGGGAGCGGCGCGGCGGCACGGTGGTCCTCCACAACGTGTAGCGGCCCCGGCCCTGATTCAACGATTTTCCGCCACGGTTGCCGGGGCGAATGCACCGGGCCACTCTCTACTTTTTTCACTCTTCACTTACCCCCAATGCCATGTATAACAACGAATTTTCTCAGGAATTTGAGCAAGCCATCGGCCAGGAACTGGAAGCCGGCGGCCAGGCCATGGAAACCTACGAGTTTAGCCCCGAATTCATGGGCGAAACCACCGGTGAGGCTCAGGGTGAGTCGTTCGAAATGAACGGCGAGTACAACGGCGAATACAATGGCGAATACAATGGCGAGATGAGCGGCGAGCTCAACGAGACGCTGGAAATGGAGCTGGCCCATGAACTGCTCGAAGTCAGCAACGAGGAGGAGCTGAACCTGTTCCTGGGCAAGCTCATCAAGGGCGCCGGCCGGGCCATCGGCAACTTCGCCAAGTCCGGCGTGGGCCGCGCCATTGGCGGCGTGCTCAAGACGGTGGCCAAAAAGGCCCTGCCCATTGCGGGCGGCGCGCTGGGCACCTTCTTCGGCGGGCCGCTGGGGGCCTCGGTGGGCAGCAAGCTGGGCGCGATGGCCGGCAACCTCTTCGAGCTGGAGCTGGAGGGCCTCAGCCCCGAAGACCAGGAATTTGAAACGGCCCGCGCCTACGTGCGCTTCGCCAACTCGGCCGCCAGCCGCGCCGCCGCCCTGCAGAGCCAGCGCCGCGGCACGCCCGCGCCGGCCGTGGTGCGCCAGGCCCTGACCGGCGCCGCGCGCCAGCACGCCCCCGGCCTGCTGCGCCCCCGCAACGCCAACGGTACGTTCCGCTCGGGCGCTGGCCGGCCGGGCCAGGGCCAGGCTCAGGCCGGGCGCCGGCCCGCGCAGGGCGGGGCCCGGCGTACGTCATCGGGCGGCCGGCGCCCGGCCTACGCGGGCGGGGGCCGGCCGGCCTACGGGTACTCGGCCAGCCCGGGCCCGAGCCAAGCCTACGCGGCCTCCGATTACGGCGCCGACCAGGGCGGCAACGGCTACGACCCGTCCGGCTATGACGGCGGCGCCGACCCGGGCGACTACTCGTCGGTAGGCGGCGGCGGGGGCGGCACCCGCGGCACCTGGATGCGCCGGGGCCGCACGCTGATTATTCAGCTGTGAGTGCAGAGGGAACGAGCGAACAGCGCGCGGGCGGCTGCCTGCGCCGCGGCTAAGCCTAGAAAAAACCGCTGCCCGTTCCCTCATTCCTTCCCTCTTCTTTTTCCTCTCTCAACTCTTTCGACGCCATGCGCTCCGCCGACGCTACCCGGTTTCTGGTGAACGAAACGCTGGCCCTGGTCAGCCGCCTGCGAACCGTGCGCTCGTTTTCGCTGAGCACGCCCATGGTGCTCGCGGCGGCGGTGTCGGCGCCGGCCCAGGCGGCCATCAATGCCCACTTGGCCCACGTGGCGTTCGACCTGCGCCGCAAGCTGCGCGCCTTCGTGGCCTGGCTGCGCAGCCCGGATAGCGCCGGGCTGAGCGCGGCCCAAACCCAGGCCCGCTACGTGCTGCTCAAGCTGCGCTTCAACAACCTGCTCGACCAGGTCGACATCTTCGCCGACGTGCTGAGCCAGCGCAGCGAGCACGGCATCGGCACCTGGGTGGCGGGGCTCGACGTGCTGGCCGAGGACGCCCTGGCCCTGCCCGGCGGCTACTATACCCCGCCGCCGCTGGTGTGCTTCCTGGAGCGCGGGCACGGGGCGGCCATCCGGCGGGCCCGCACCCGTCTGCCGGGCGGCGACCAGAACCCGGTGGGCGTGATTCAGATTCCGCGCGAGCGCATGATAGGCTCGGGCATTGCCTCTTCGCTCATCCACGAAGTAGGCCATCAGGGCTCGGAATTGCTGGGCCTGACCACCTCGCTCAAGCAGGTGCTGGAGCAGCGGATGGCCGCCGGGCCCAAGGCCGAGGCCCTGCCCTGGCAGCTGCTCAGCCGCTGGCTCAACGAAATCCTCTCGGACTGCTGGGCCCTGGGCCACCTGGGCATCACGGCCACCTACGGCCTGCTGAGCGTGGTGAGCCTGCCCAGCTACTTCGTGTTCCGCATCGGCACCGACGGCCCGCACCCCTTCCCTTGGATTCGGGTGAAAATCAGCCTGGCGCTGGGCGCGGCCCTGTTTCCGCACCCGCAGTGGGCCGCCCTCGGCCGGCAGTGGGAAGCCCTCTACCCGACCACCGAGCTGAGCGCCGACAAGCGTGACCTCATCCGGCGGCTCGAAGCCGTGCTGCCCGCCTTCGCCGGCCTCGTGCTGGGCCACCGGCCGGCGGCCCTGCGCGGGCGGCGGGTGGCCGACGTTTTTCCCGCAAACGAGCGGCAGCCCGACCAGCTCCGTGCCCTCTACGATGCCTGGCAGCAGCAGGCCGGCCAGCGCGAGCAAAGCGCCCCCTCGCTGGTGTTTGCCGTGGTGGGCCAGGCCAAGGCCGACGGCCGCATCTCGACCGACGAGGAGGTGCGCGTGCTCTCGCACATGCTCTCGCACTGGGCCCTGAACCGGGCCCGCAACTACTGCGCCGCGCCGGCCCTGCCGCCGCCCGCCGCCCCCCGTTCCACTTTAACCCTAAAACCCCGTACCCATGCTCCGCGAATTAAGCATTGACGCCTCGCAGGTGGCGCTCGGCGACGACTCCACCCTGACCCTGACGCTCAGCACCGACCCCGAAGGCAAGTCGCTGGCCGACGCGCTGGGCCAGCGCGGCACCGTCAGCCTGAACTTTGACCACCTGGCCGACGGCCGGGCGGCCCAGTCGCACCTGTTCACCTACACCGTCGACAACGACCAGCTCCACCTCAAAGTCGGCCCCGAGCCCACCGACGGGCTCGTGCTGTTTGGCAAGCTGGCGGTGGTGTCGAAAAAGGTGTCGCTGGCCGACCAGCTCAGCGTGGACCTGGTGTGGGACGTGCGCACCTGGGACGCGCCCGGCACGTTCACCATTGCCGGGGCCGTGGCCGGCGGCGGGCAGGTGCCCCCGCGCGGGCGCTTCGGCCGCGACGCCGCCGTGAACGCCTCCATCTTCGACTTCGGCCCGCTCAAGCTGCGCGTGCAGGAGGACGAGGAAACCCCGCCCGTGCGCGTGACCATGAACGAGGCCAAGCGCGAACAAACCTTCGACCAGGCCCTGTGGGGGCTCATCCGCCGCCGCACCCTCAACTTCAGCGCGTACCGCGGCTTTATTGACCGGGTGCTGTGCACCCGGGAGGGCGCCGAGAGCCAGGACGCCCGCAAGTTTGCCAGCGCCCGCCAGCTGCCGTTCAGCCGCTCGGCCTCGTACTCCATGCTGAAGTACGCCACCGAGTTTTTCGTGATGCAGGAAGCCGGGCTGGCCATCGACGGCGAAAGCGCCGGCCGCGCCGGCAACCTCAACTTCACCCGCCCCGACCGCCGCGGCGACACCGCCGAGGCCCGCCGCCTGGGCGGGCCGGCCTTCGGCATCGGGGCCCTGCGCGAGGACTACCTCGAACAGCTCGAAAACGAGGAGGGCAAGGTGCTGCCGTACTTCAAAATCATCCGCGAGAAGCTCTCGGAAGTGCCCTTGAAGGACCCGCAGGACCTGGCCGGGGGCGACGACGTGTGCTACGGCATCCTGAAGTCGAAGCTGCAGGCGCCGCCGCTCATGGAGCTGATTTGGTCGTACTGGCACGAGGAGGGCGGCCTGGTGCAAACCATGAACGCCATCAGCCTGCGCTTTCAGAACGTGCGCCGCGCCGGGGCCGGGGCCGACCCGCTGGCCGGCATGGCCATCGACCCGCTGCGGCCCCTGAGCAACATCATCTGGGGCTACATCGAGGACGAGCGCAACCGCCTGACCATGAACCGCCGCAACCTGGAGTACCAGTACGAGTACGGCTTCGGGCTGATTGGGCGCGGGGTGCAGAACATTGCCGCCGCCGAGCACCGCACGTTCTTCCTGCGGGGCTTCCACAGCCTGCTGCGGGCCTGCACCGAGTTTTACCAGCAGGCCAACTTCACCACCGTGATTCCCGACGGCTTTCCCATCCTCAACCACCTGCGCGAGGTGCACCTGACCCTGGCCGAAGGCGCCCACAACCAGTACGGCGACCTGCCCTGGACGGCCCGCGTGGAGATGCTCACCCAGCAGTGGATACTGGCCCGGCCCGAGGTGCGCGAGTTCCTGGGCGGCCGCATCATGGTGCCCTACACCGAGCCGTGGATGGACCGCGTCGACAACATGAAGAGCTTGCAGGGCTGGACCTCGACCAACATCACCCACTTCCGCGACCTGGGCGCGTTCGGCGAGCAACTGCTGCTGAGCATCCGGTACGGCTCCTGGAACAGCCCGGCCGTGGGCGGCACCAACGCCGCCAACTGGGCCCACTACTGGCGCGAGGAAATCCAGCGCTACATCCACGCCTACAAAGCCGTGACGGGCATCGACCTGGCCACCGACCTGGGCGACGTGCGCCAGGCCGCCCCCGACAACGAGGAGCGCTACCTGCAGCCGGCCCAGCTCATCGAGCGCCAGAACGCGCTGCAGCAAGGCCAGCTCCGCCGCAACCGCCAGCTCAACGGGCAAAACGGCCAGGCCACCCCGCCCCGCCCCATCATGGCCCCGGTGCCGCGCCGCCCGGCCATTAACGACTGACGCCTGCGGCTTCATCTTAATGAGGAATGAGGAATGAAGAATGAGGAATTGAGCGGCGGCCGTGCAGCGCGCGGCGCAGCATCCTGCCAGAAAAAGTAATTCGACCGTTTGGCCACCGGGATTAGTCAGCAGGCAAGATGCTGCGCCGCGCGGCCGCCACACAAGCGCGACGTCCTAATAATTCCTCATTCCTCATTCCTCATTCTTCATTAATCCACAGGCGCCCATGCTGGATTTCACTTCCGCCCTGTACCTGGGCCCGCGGGTGCTGCCACCGCCCGCGGGCCTCGTGCTGACCACCGGCCGCCCGGCCGCACTGGGCGAGGACGACCGGGCCCGGGAAGTGGCCCAAACCGTGGCCCGGCGGCAGGGGCTGGAAGCGGGCCTGTTGGCCCCGTCCACGCTGCACTTGTTCTGGGACGTGTTCGGGCTCATGCCGCCCCACGGGGTGCTGCTGCTCGACCGGGCGCTGTACCCGGTGGGGCAATGGGGCGGCCTGCGCGCCCGTGCGCTCGGCCGGCCGGTGGTGCAGTTTCGGGCCGATGACCAGGCTGGCCTGGCCCGCGTGCTGCACGCTTACGGGCAGCAGGGCCGCACGCCCTGGCTCGTGTCCGACGGCTGGCGCCCCGGCCGGGGTGCCGCCCCGCTGGCCCGGTACCGCGACCTGCTGGCGCCCCACCCCGGCGCCGTGCTGCTGCTCGACGACACCCAGGCTTTCGGCGTGCTGGGGGCCCGGCCGGGCCCGGGCCAGCTGCTGGGGCAGGGCGGGGGCGGCAGCCTGTCGTGGGCCGGCCTGGCCGCGGAGGCCGGCCCGCCCGAGCTGCTCACCATCACCTCGCTGGCCAAAGGCTTGGGGGTGCCGGTGGCCGTGCTGGCCGGCCGCGCCGCCCGGGTGGCGCAGTTCCGGCGGCACTCCGAGACGCGGGTGCACACCAGCCCCGTGTCGGGGTGGCACGCCTGGGCCGCCCAGGCCGCCCTGCGCCACGATGCCCGCCGCGGCGACGCCGCCCGCCGCCACCTGGGCCGGCGCATTGCGCAGTTTCGGCGGGAGCTGACGCGGGCCGGGCTGCGGCCGCGCGGCGGGCTGTTTCCGGTGCAGAAGCTGGTGCTGGCCCGCACCACGGCGGCCCTCGGCCTGCACCAGCAGCTGCGCCAGGCCGGCTTGGCCACCGTGCTGCTGGCCGGCGAAGCGCGACCCGGCGTGCCCGAAATAGCCTTTTGCCTGCGCGCCGACCACTCCGCGGCCGACATCAGCCGGGCCACTGCCGCGTTGGCGGCCCTGGCCCGCCGCTCCGATTGGTTTACTGCCTCAACCCCTGTCTCTCCCTCGCCATGAATCCAACTTCCACCGTTTCGGCCCGCCGCAGCCGCCCCAGCCTCGCCGCGCGCGCCGCCGTGGCCATCATCTACCTCAAGGTGGGCAATGTGTTGCGCGTGCCCCTGCGCCGCACCCGCACCGGCGGGGCGCACGGCTGCCAGCAGCACCCCGAGCGCCAGTTTATTACCTGGTTCAACCGCATGATGGCGGCCCGGCCGGGCTTCCCGGCGCAGGTCAAAAGCATCTTGCTCATTACCGGCGAGCCGCTGTGCGCCAGCTGCTACCGGGCGCTGGCCCGCTACCTGGGCCGCTTCCACCTGGCCGGCAAGCTGCGCCTGCGCCCGGCCGGGCCCGCGCCGGGCGGCTGCGGCTGCTGGGGCCGGTGCGGTTGCGGCGGGGCCGTTCCCCGGCGGTTTGGCAAATTGCTCCTCGACGAGGTTCTTTTCGAAAGTGAGCTTGAAGCCGAGGGCTGGTGGGAGCGGGCCAAAGATTTGGGCCGGGCCGCCGTGCTCACGGGCGCGCTGGCCCTCGGTCCCAGGGTGTTGCCCCAGCCCGTGTACAACATGGCCAAAGCCGCCGCCACGGCCCAGGCCGAACGCCGCAAACGGCAGCAGGCCGTGGACGACAACACGCCCCAGCGCCCCGACCCGGGCCGGGAGGAGCTGAACGAAAGGGCGGGCAGCTCCGAATTGGGGCGCGCGCTGGCCGAGGAATTTGAGTTTGGGTACGAGCTGGAAGCGCCGCCCGTAATCGATGCGCGCATCGACGTGTTTGCGCAGTATGCCTTGCAGCGCATGTTGCGCAGCGACAGCCTGGGGGAGCGCGGCGACGCCCTGGCCATGCTGGCGGCGGTGAAACGCCAGGGGCCGCTCGGCCTCAACGGCATTTACAAAGAAGACGAGCGCGCGCCCGCGCTCTGGGCCCGCCGGCGCGGCAAGGGCTGGTGGCAGGTGCTTGGCAGCGACAAGGAAATAAGAACGGCCCTGCTGGTGTGGGCCGACCCGGCCCTGCCCAGCGGCCCCTTCCGGTACCTGCTGGTGTTCCGCGACAGCATCCGCAGCAACGCCGCCGTGCTCGACCCTGCGCTGCGGCAAGCCTGGCAGATGCTGGTGCGGGTGCGCGACGCCAAACTGGCCAACCCCGCCCTCACCCCCCGCCAGGCCTGGATGGCCCAGACCGGCACGACCATTCCGGCCACCGAACCAGGCAATTCGTCGGCAATTTTTCGGCTGCGGCTGGTGATTTAATGCCCGCGGGCCACTGCTTGCGCCGTCGGGCCGCTATTTTTCTCAACTCGCCATGGCCTCGTCAATTCTTCAAGCCGCCGCTCCCCGCGTTGCCCCGGTGGGCGCGCCTGTTCATCCGCCGCCGAGCCGTGGGCCTGCCGCTTGGTCGTCCCGGTTTCTGGCCGAGCTGCAAGAGCTCGTGGCCTTCCCCAGCATCAGCACCGACCCGCAGTACGCCGGGGCGGTGCGGGCCTGCGCGGACTGGCTGGCCCGGCACCTGCGCGGCCTGGGCCTCGACGGCGTGCGCGTATTCGAGACGCCGCGTCACCCGGTGGTGTACGCTGAAAAGCGGGTGCATCCGGCCCGGCCCACGCTGCTCATCTACGGGCACTACGACGTGCAGCCCGTGGCCCCGGCTGCTGCCTGGACGGTGCCGCCCTTCGGCGGCCTCGTGCGCGGCCCGCGCCTCTACGGTCGCGGCGCCTCCGATGACAAAGGTCAGTTCTTTACCCACCTCAAGGCCCTCGAAATCCTGTTGCAAACCGGCCGCCCGCTGCCCCTCAACGTGAAAGTGCTGCTCGAAGGCGAGGAGGAAATTGGCAGTCCGCACCTGGGCGCTTTCATTCGAGAGCACCGCGACCGGCTGCGCGCCGACTGGGCCGTGCTCTCGGACACCAACCTGCTGTCGGCCGCGCAGCCGGCGCTGACTTACGGCCTGCGCGGCAGCCTAAGCGCCGAGCTGGAAGTGCACGGGCCCGCGGCCGAGCTGCACTCCGGCATCTTCGGCGGGGCCGTGCTCAACCCCCTGCAAGCGCTGTGCGAGCTGCTGGCCGGGCTGCACGACCGGCACGGCCGCGTGGCCCTGCCCGGGTTTTACGACGCCGTGCGGCCGGCCGCGCCGGCCGAGCGCGCCTACCTGCGGCGCCACGGCCCGCCCGATGCGCAGCTGCTGCGCGAGGCGCAGGTCGGGCAGGGCTGGGGCGAGGCCGGCTACAGCTTATACGAGCGCACCACCCTGCGGCCCTCGCTCAGCATCACGGGGCTCGGCGGGGGCTACCAGGGCGCGGGCATCAAGTCGGTGATTCCGCCGCGGGCTGCGGCCAAGCTGAGCTTCCGGCTCGCCCCCGGCCAGGACCCGCACGCCGTGGAGCGGCAGCTGCGGCAGTACCTGGCCCGCCGCACGCCTCCGCAGGTGCGGGCCACGCTCACGGCCCAGCTCCACGCCCGGCCCTACACCGTGGCGCCCACCCACCCGGTCATGCGGGCCGCGGGCCGCGCCTACGCCACCGGCTTCGGGCGGCGGCCGGTGCTGCAGCGCTCCGGCGGCACAATCCCGGTCGTCACGCTTTTTGAGGAAGAACTGGGCATCCCCACCGTGCTCATGGGCTTTGGGCTGCCCGACGACCGCAAGCACGGCCCCGACGAATTCCTGCACCTGCCCAACTTCTGGCGCGGCATCCAAACCAGCCTGGCCTTCATGCGCGAGCTGGGCGCATTAGGCCGCCTTCGTAGTGGGACGCAGCCTTTGCTGCGTCAATCATCGGGACAGGAGCGGGAGGTATTTGCCGAGCCAATCACTCAATAACTGTAAGTCCTGGCCGTAGTCTCATCAACTGGTTTCATTGCCGTTGTTGCCGATTTTCCTTAACGCCTGACGCAGCGAAGGCTGCGTCCTACATTTTTTGCCATGCTCATCATCGACTGCCACTGCCACGCCGGGCGCGGCGACGGCCTGACCGGGCCCTGGGACACCGACGCGCCGCTCAAGCCCTACCTGGCCTGGGCCGACGAGGCCGGGATTCAGCGCACGGTGCTCTTCGCCGCGTTCCATTCCGACTACGCCGCGGCCAACCGCCGGGTGGCGCAGCTGGTGCGCCAGCAGCCGGAGCGGTTCTACGGCTTCGCCTTCGTGCACGCCCAGCGCGACCGGGGCCGGGTGCTGGCCATGGTGCGCACCGCCGTGGAGGAGTACGGCTTCGTTGGCATCAAGCTGCACCGCTTCGACGCCCGCATCAGCCGGGAGGTGTGCGACGTGGCCCGGGTCTTTCGCCTGCCGGTGCTCTACGACGTGGTGGGCGAAGTCTCGGTGGTGGACCTGCTGGCCACGCAGTACCCGGACGTGAACTTCATCATCCCGCACCTGGGCTCGTTCTCCGACGATTGGCGGGCCCAAACCGGCCTCATCGACTACCTCGTGCGCTATCCCAACATCTACGCCGACACCTCGGGCGTGCGCCGCTTCGACATCCTGCTGCGGGCCGTGGAGCGGGCCGGGCCCACCAAGTTTCTCTTCGGCTCCGACGGCCCGTGGCTGCACCCGGGCGTGGAGCTCAGCAAAATTCACGCCCTGCACCTGGCCCCGGCCGAAGCCCAACTCGTGCTGGCCGGCAACCTGCTGCGCCTCATTGGCCGGGTGCGGCGGGAAGTGGGGGAAGGCGCCCAGCAGCGCGTGGCCGTGGCCGCCGAAGCCGCTGGCGCCGCCTGGCGCGACCCGTGGCTGGTGGCCCAAGACTAGGCCGTGGTCATCCGCGCAGCAAAACGCAGTGGGACGCAGCCTTTGCTGCGTCGAGTATGGCACGGTAATCGTCCGCACCTGCCAGGCGCCTGACGCAGCAAAGGCTGCGTCCCACTGCCGTGCCGCCCGGTTGACGCAGCAAAGGCGGCGTCCCACTCACACCAGTTCGTGCCACTCTTGGGCTAAGTACGTGCCTTCCCATGCTTGCCATTGTGAGCATAGTCCAGCTTTTACCGGGTTATGCACCGTGTAGCGGACCGCTCGTGCCAGAGCCTCGGGCTGTCCTTCGCGCACCACGTGGTCGTAGCTTTCATCTTGCCAGAACCGGCCGTTGCGGCCCAATGCACGGTTGGCCAATACGGCCGTAGTGCTCTTGAACCGTTGCAGCACGCGGTAAAAAGCTTCCGGGCTGGCCAGCGGCAGCCGGAGCACCACGTGCAAGTGGTTGGGCATGGCGCAGGCCGCCGTAAGTTCGTAGTGGCCGTTGGCGGCCTGTTGGCGCAGGCCGGCCAGCACCAAGGCCGCAACCACCGGCTGGCGCAGCCAGGTGGGCCCGTAGCTGCCGGTTTCCAGTTGCTGCTCGTAGCTGGCAAAGCGTTGGCATTGCGAAGGCAAATCGGCGGCTGAAGTTCGCACGTCCTCCAGCACGGTTTGGGGCAGAGAACCGGCCAGGCGCATGGTCAGAAACAAGGCTGCACCCGGTGGATGTATGTGCGGCAAGTGCCGGCGGTATTGCGTGTGCACAGGCAGCGCGGGGAAAGTAGGGCGGAGCCTTTGCTCCGCCAGGTGCAAGGTAGGGCGGAGCCTTCGCTCCGCCAGTTGGGATGCGGCTGGGGCGGTGGCGGCGCGGGCGGCCGACGCAGCAAAGGCTGCGTTCTACACCTTACACCAGCCGCAGCTGGCCTTCGGGCTCGTCGCGGCGGTGCATCTGCAGGATTCGCTCGCTGCACCGCAGGCGCACGGCGGCCAGCTTGAGGTTGCCGCACTCGTGCGTGATGGCCACTTTTTTGGCAATTTCGGTGACCTGGTCTTTGATTTCTTTCAGCCCCAGGCCCTGGTAGAGCAGGGTCGTGACGCCGGCTTCCAGCTCATTGCCGGCCGGGCCGGCGGCCCCCAACTGCGCAAAGTCGGGCCAGTCGGCGCGCGGAATGTCGCCGATGGTGATGGGCCCCTCGCCCAGGTGCTTGCTGGCAATGCGGGTGATGAGCTGCTGCAGCTCGCGCACGTTGCCGGGGTAGTCGCGCAGTTGCAGGAAGTCGTAAACTTGGCGGTCCACCGGCTGGCGGATGCCGTGCTGCTGGGTGAAGAAATGTTCGGCCAGGGGCACGATGTCCTCTTTGCGCTCGCGCAGCGGCGGTAGGTGGCAGGTCCAGCCCGACACGCGGTAGTACAAATCCTGCCGGAACGCGCCCTTGTGCACCTCGGCCAGCAGGTCGCGGTTGGTGGCGCTCACCAGCCGGAAGCGGGCCTGCCGCCAGGTGTTGCTGCCCACCCGCTTGTAGGTGCCCTCCTGCAGCGCCCGCAGAAACTCGGCCTGCAGCGCCAGGGGCAGCTCGCCCAGTTCGTCCAGAAACAAAGTGCCTTCGTGGGCCAGGGCCACGGCCCCGTCGCGGGTGCTGATGGCGTTGGTGAAGGCCCCTTTTTCGTGCCCGAACAGCTCGCTGCCCGACAGGCCCGGAATCAGGTTGGTGCAGTCCACCACCACGCAGTCGCGCTTGGTGGGGCGCGGGTCGAGGCGGTGAATCTCCCGGGCCACCAGCTCCTTGCCGGTGCCGCTTTCGCCGGTTATCAGCACCTGGCAGCTGGAAAGGGCCATGTCCACGACCTGGCGCAGGGCGTCGCGCCAGCGCTCACTGCGGCCCACCAGGCGCCGCTGCAGGTCGGCCACCTGGGCGTCGAGGTCCTGCCAGTAGGCGAGGCGCGAGACGATGATTTCGACCGGATGGTCCACGTCGAACCAGGAGAATACATCGGCTACGCCGCTGCGCAGCAGGGCCCAGGTGCTGGTGCTCGACAACACGCCCACGCTCACGGCCAGCACGTTGGCATCGGGTGCGCGGCGGGCTTCGGCCACGGCCTCCAGCACTTCGGGCCCCGACGAGAGCGGGTCCAGGAACAGGATGCCCGCGCCGCCGGGCGCGTCGTGGGGGCGGCGGGGGCGCAGGTCGAGGCCGGCTTTTTCCAGTTGGGTGATGACCTCGGCCAGGCGGGCGTGCTGGCGCGTGAATGGTAGAAACCACACCGGATATGGGGTAGCCATTGCGGAGCAGGGTAAGATGAGAAGAAAAGCGGGAGTGGGAAGGGGGGCAAAGGTGCATAAATATTTATAATATACAATATTAATTGTTGAGAAAAAAACAGTTTTGCAAGCCGACGGCGCTGCGCGAAACCCGGGCATGGCCGCTCCGCACCCACCCGCGCTTGATTGCGCTGCCTGCTCCTGGGCTCGGCATTCCCGGCCGCCCGGCGGGTGTTTGCGCCGACCTTTGCCGGTGCTCCCGCGCCGGTAAGCGCCGCTACGGGGCCAGCTTCCGCGCCGCCTTGCTTGCTTGCTCATGACCGTCACCATCCTGTCCGAAACCGCTGTTACCGGCCTGCCCTCGGCTTCCGGGGTCGAGATTATCGGCGACACCGCCTACGTAATCGGCGACGACTCGGCCCGGCTGCATTTGCTGGATGCCGCTACCCTGGCGCCCACGGGACAGGTCCGCTTGCTTGATGCAGCCTCTACCGCTTCGGCCCGCCTGCCCAAGTACGACAAGCCCGACCTGGAAGGCCTGGCGGCCGTGACGTGGCCCGACGGCCGGGCCGGGCTGCTGCTGCTGGGCTCGGGCAGCCTGCCCAACCGGGCCCGGGGCTGGTTTGTGCCCACCGCCGAGGACCATCTGCCCGAAGCCCTGGACCTGGCGCCCCTCTACGCCCGGCTGCGGCCTTACCTGCCGGCCGGCGCGGTGCTCAACCTGGAGGCCGCCGCCACCTCGGCCACTGAGCTGCTGCTGTTTCAGCGCACCGTGGGGCGGGCCGACGCGGCTATCGTGTTTCGCCTGCCGCTGGCGGCCACGCTGGCATTTTTGCAAAGCGGAACCGCTGCCGAGGCGCCGGCCGTGCGGCCGCTGCTGGTGCAGTTGCCGAGCCTGGCCGGCTGCCCGGCCGGCTTTTCGGGCGCTACGTTCGCGGATGATTTGCTCTTCGTCACGGCTTCGGTGGAAGACACGGCCGATGCGGTGCTCGACGGGACGGTGCTCGGCTCCTTTGTCGGCCTGGTGGACCTGGCCGCCCAAGCGGCCACGTTCGGCCTGCTGGCCTGGGCCGACGGGCGCGCCTACCGCGGTAAAGTAGAGGGCTTGGCGGTGCGCCGCGCCCTGGGCCCCGGCCGCTGGGAGCTGCTGCTCGTGACCGACGACGACGCGGGCGGCAGCACCGCCGTAACGGCGGAACTGGCGTTGGACTGATGGAGCAGCTTTCCTACCCTCGGGTAGAGGAGTTAAAAGTTAAGAGTTAAGAGTTAAAATGTTGCTTACCTGATTTTTTAACTTTTAACTCTCAACTTTTAACTGCTTCCAACAACGTACCTGAACCCGCAAACTGCTGTGAAGCAAGGATAAGTGCTTCACGCCTCAGCATTCGCTGCGCTTGCGTTGAGCCGGCCGCTGCCAGTGGGCGCACGTCAAAAGCCCCGGCGCAAAGCGTCGGGGCTTTTGGTATTTGCAGAAAATAGGTGAGAGTAAAGAGTAATGGAAAGATGGGCGCTCAGTTGGCGGCGGGCGGCGAGGGGCGCCGGTGCTTTCGCAGGCGCTTCAGGCCCAGGCCCACGCCGGCGGCGAGCAGCAGCGAAACCCCGCCGTCGAGGGGAATGTCGGTGGGGTTGCCGCCGGGATTACCGGGCTCGGGCAGGGGCCCGCCGCCGCCCGGCTGGGCCCCCGCGGGCGCCGCCATGGCAAAAAGCAGGGCCGCGCTGCCAACGAAAATCCGGGCATTACGCAGGTTGAAAATCAGGTGCTTTTTCATGTTGGAGAAAAGATGAAGTGGGCCAGATTGGGCCGCTCCGGTTGCGCCTCGTGAGCGCCTGCACCCGGAGCGGCCCGGTGCTGGAAAGGAAGAATTATTCGATGACGAGCCGCTTGATTACCGGCGCTTCGGCCCCGCTCGTGAGGCGGAGCGCGTACACCCCGGTGGCTAGGCCGCGCACGTCGAAGCGGGCGGTGGCCCCCGTGCTGGTCAGGGCCAGGCGGCGCGTAAGCACCGTTTGGCCCAGGGCGTTGACAAGCTGCGCCGTCACGGCTTGGGCCGCGGGCCCGGCCGGCAGCACCACGGTGAACTCCTGCCGCGCCGGGTTCGGGAACAGGCTGACTTGGTCGGCTTGGAGGCCGCCGCGGGTGGCCGTCACGGTGCCGGGGCGGAACTCCAGCGCGAAGCGGGAGCCGCTGTCAAGCCCCCCCGCGGCCACCTGGAAGGCGTAGTCGGGCTGCTGGCTCAGGTCGACGAGCGCGCCGGTGAGGGCATCACGCAGGTAAACCGCCACCGGGCCGAAGTTTCGCAGCTCGTCGGCGGCCAACGCGTAGGTGCCGGGCTGGGGCACGCGCAGGCCCAGCGGCACGGTGCGGAACTGTGCGCCCAGCTCGGGCAGGCCGTTGATGCTCAGCTCGTCGGCCCCGGCCCGGCTAAAGAAGTTCACGGCCGCGCCGGGGTTGGCCAGCTTGTAGGCGTCGAAGCGGGCATCGGCCCCGGCCGTGGCTCCGGCCTCGAAGTACACCGTGGTCTGGTCAGAGGCGGAACCCGCCGCCTGGCCGCGCACGCTGAGCCGGGCCAGGGGCCGCGGGTCGATAGCGGAGCGGTTGAGGACGGAATTGGTAGCCGACCAGGTAGTAACGCGGTTGGCGTTGCTCAGGCGAAGCGTGCCGTTTTGGCCCGTGCCGGCCGTGCGCACGAAGAATCCCTGCCCGCTGGCAATGAGCGGGTCGCCGACGCCATTCTGGTAGCTGCGGTAGGTGCCGGCGTACGGACCGCTGCTCTGAAAAACGTACACGGCCCCGTTCAGATTCTGCAGGTTGTCGGCTCCGCCGGGGCCCACCGTGAGCGTGCTCCAGTCCAGCGGGCTGGGGTAGGGGTTGCCCAGCAGGTGCCAGCCGGCCTGCGCGGCGTTGGCGCCGTAGCCCAGGTTGGGCACCAGCACGGGCCCGTTGTTCAGCGGCCCCTGGAAGGTCACGGTTTCGGCCCCGCCGGCCTGCTTGGTGAGGCCCTGCGCGGGGCTCATCGGGCTGCCGAGGGTGGTGGGGGACGTCCAGCCCTGGTCGAAGGCGACCAGGGCGCCGGTGGCCGGCACCTGGGTCTGGTCGTAGGTAAAGGCCGTGGGGAAGGGCACGACGGTGGGCCGCACCAGGGCCGACGCCGCGTTGAAGGCCGCGTTCACGACCACCGGCGAGCCGCCCGTGGCCAACTGGCTGACCGGCGCGCCTCCCACCGGCGCGCTGAAGTGGCGGTAGCCCAGCCCCGCGTTCAGCGCGCTGCTCACGTAGCGCTGCACCTGCGCGGTGCCGTCCACGATGCCGCCGGTGTTGTCAACCAGGGCCGTGCCGGTCGGCCCGGAGAGCAGCCGCAGCGTCTGGGTGCCGAGGGCGAGGTTGCCGCTGGTCAGGCGCAGCACCTGGGCCACCTCCAGGCCGGGGTTGCCGTTGATGTTGTTGAGCAGCACCCCGGCGGCGTGGTCGACGACCAGCTCGCGCACCCGGCCGGGCAAGCCCTGCCCGGTGACCTGCGTGGAGGCGGACGGGTTGTTGTACACGTAGCGCGCGTCGGTGCTGAACGAGCGGGCGCCCGTCACCCGCACCGCGCCGATGTTCCCGGTCTGCGCGATGCCCTGCAAGTCGCAGATGCCCAGCGTGCCGCCCGCCGCGAGCGTGAAGCTGCCGGGGCCGGAAATAAACTCGCAGTTGTCGTTCAGCCGGCCGCCGTCCTGCACGACGAGGGCCTGGTTCACCACCAGCCCGCCGCCGAGCGTGGCCACGCCCGTGGGGGTCACGGTCACGTTGTCGTAGGTGCCCTGCACGGTCTGGGTCGTGCTCACAATAAGGTTGTTGGCCGCCGCACCCAGGGTGGTGAAGTTGGCCGGCCCGACTTGGACGCTGGCCTGGCTCGAAGCGCAGGTCTGGGTCACGTAGAACTGGTAAGCAGTGGCCGGGGTCAGGCCGTTGAGGGCCAGCGTGGGCGAAGTCAGGTTACCCACCGTGGTGCCGCCGGCCGAGCCGGGCACAAAGCCCGCGAGGCCGTATTCCACGGCGTAAGTCGCCGCGTTGGCCCCAGGGGTCCAGCCCAGGTCGGCGCTGGTGGTGGTGATGTTGGCCGAAGTCAGCACGGTGGGCGGAGCACAGACGGGTGCCGCACCCAGGGTAGTGAAGCTCACCGGCCCGACGCGGACGCTGTTCTGGCCCGAGGCGCAGGTCTGGGTCACGTAGAACTGGTAGGCCGTGGCCGGGGTCAGGCCGCCGGCGGTCAGGTTCGGAAACGGTAGGTTGGGCACCACGGTGCCGCCCGCCGAGCCGGGCGTGAAGCCGCTCAGGCCGTACTCCAGGGTGTACTCGGTCGCGCTGGCCCCCGGGGTCCAGGTCAGCTGGGCGCTGGTCGTCGTGATGTTGGCCGCGGTCAGGGCCGTGGGCGGGGCGCAGGTGCTGGGCAGGGCCGGGGGCGTGGTCACGCACAGTGTGAACGTCCCGTTGGCGGCCGTGGCGGGCGTAGCCGCGTAGGAATACACCCGCACGTAATAGGTCTGCCCGGCGGTTAGGTTGCGCACAATGACGCTGTCGATGGCCCCGGCGGTGGCCCCGGCCTGGTCGCCAACGTCCAGGTTGGTGCCGCTGGTGCAGGGGCCGGTGCGCAAGTTTACCACCAAATCCAGCCCGCCGGTGTTGGTCAGGGCCACGGCGGCGGCGGGGCCGGTCGCCACGAAGGAGTACCACACGTCGTCATCGGCCGTGCCGGTGCCGCCGCCGCTCACCCCCGACTGCGTGGCCCCGAACACGGTGCCGCTGGTGGGCGTGCAGGCGGTGGTGGTGGCCTGGGTCAACACCGTGGCCGCCGCGCACTCGTCGTTGGCCGGCACGTTGCTGGGCTGGTCCACGCAGATGGTGAAGGCGCCCGCCGTGGGCGTAAGCGGCAGGGCGTAGTAGCTGAACACCCGCACGTAGTACGTCTGGCCCACGACGAGGCCGGTGGCCAGCATGTCGGGCGTATCAGAGCTGAAGAGCGGCGTGGCGCTGGCCCCGGGGCAGCTGCCGGGGCCAAATAATTCGTGCACGAGGTCGGTGTCGTTGGTGTACACGTTTTCCGTCATCGTGATGCGGTGCTGGGCGCTGGTGGCCACGAAGGAATACCACACGTCGTCGTCGGCCGTGCCGGTGGCCGCAGACGGGCCGGCGGCGGTGGCCCCACCCACGGTACCGGGCGTGCCCGCGCAGGGCGAGGCCGGCGTCAGGGGCTGGGCATTCGCGCACAAGTCGTTAGCCGGCGCCGTGGTGAACGTCACCGTGGGCGTGGCCGGCGAAGTGGCTCCGGCCCCGCAGTTGCTCACGGCCGACACCGAGTAGATGGTGGCCGGCGTGAGGCCGGTCAGCGCCACCGGCGAGGCGGTGGGGTTGGGGCTCACGGTCTGGGCCGGGCCGCCCTGGGCTTGGTAGGTCACGGTGTAGGCGCTGGCCGAGGCGCTGGCCGCGAAGCTCAGGCTAGCCCCGGTGCTGGTGATGGCGCTGATAACCGGGGCTGTGGGCGGGGCGCATTCCGCGGCTTCCACCCGCACGTTGTCAATCCCGATGTCGGTGTTGCCGAATTCGCCGGTGCCCCGAAACCGGATGACGCTGGTGGCCGAGGTGCTGGGCACCGTCACGCTCTGGGGCGTGTAGGCGGCGGCCACGGTCAGGGTGAGCAGCGGCGTAGCGCCGAAGGTGGCCCCGCCGTCGGTGCTGAGCAGGACTTCCAGCTTTTCGGGGTTGCCGCCGGTCACGGTGGCCGCGTTCACGTAGTCGAAGGATAGCGTCTTGGTGCCGCCCGCGCTCAGGTCCACGTACAAATCGAGGCTGCCGAGGGTGCCGGCATTGGCGTAGGCGCTGTGGAAAATGGCGGCGCGGCTGCCCTGGCTGGCCCGGGGCGTGGGCAGGTAGCTGGTGGGGCTGCGCCAGGCGGCGGCGTCCCCGTCGTCGTCGCGCCGCCACGACTGGTCGCCGATGAGCGGGAAGGTGCGCCAGCTGGCCCCGGCCGCGTTGCGGGTGGCGCAGGCGTCGGTCCAGGCGGCTTCGAAGCTCTGGTTCACGGGCAGCGTGGCGTAGGTGGGCGGCGTGGTGCAGGGCGGGGGCGTGAAGGTGAAGGTGAGCCCGCTGGCGGGCTTGGCCGCCAGGTTGTCGGCGGCCACGGTGCTGCTGACCGCGGCCCCGCCGTCGAGGCTACTCACCGAGAGGAACGTGCCTGGCCCTTGGCCGCCCGCCGACCGCAGCCCCACCGAGGCACTCGCCCCCACCACCGCGCCGGCCTCGGGCCGGTACACCAGCTCGACCTGGTTGCTGCCCTCGCGTAGCTTTATTTGGAAGGACACGCTGCCGGCCGTGGCCTGGTAGTTCCAGCCCCAGTTGAGCCACTCAAAGGTGAAGACCCGACTGCCGGGGGCGCCCGTCGTCGCGTAGCTCGCCCGGCTGTTGGGCACCGCCCCTTGTAGGTCGTCCCAGAGGCCGGCGATGAGCGGGTCGCTGGCCGGGGTCACGAAGGCGAATCCGTTGCCAAAGGTGGAGTTGTTCAGGGCCGGGTTGAACGTGAGGTACCCGTCCGAGGTGGCGATGACCGAGGTGTAGTTCACGCCCTCAAACTGAAAGGTGAAGCCCAGCGGGATGGCCGGCGTGTTGCCCGTGTCCACGCGCAGCCCCGGCGTGAGGGTGGGGCCCGCCAGCTCGGTGAACGTGCCAGTGCTCGGGGCGAAGGCGTAGTTGGCCACGAGCTGGGCGCGGCTGCTCAGGGGCAGGGCCAGCCCCAGCACAATAAGCCACACCAGCACAAAAAGCCAGGTGAGCAGCCGCTCGGTTGGCGCGGGCGCTTCGGGGCGGGCAGACCGCGGGGGCGCCAGGGCGGGGGTAAGGTTAGTCTTCATGGGTTTTGCAGAAGGGTTTTGGGAAAAAATAAAGGAATGCGCCGGGTCGTGCCGGCACCGTCGAGGGGTCCGGCTTAAGCTGCTGCAAATCAATCTTTAATCCATGCTAGTCTGTTAGCACTCCCTGTTCAAAAACCAATACCCTCGTTTCATTGTCATATTTTTTGATTGCCACAAACCGAACAAATCCTGACAGGCTAGTTGCAGTAACGAGTATATACCATTGAATATGAAGGAATAAATATTTTATAGAAATTCATTTGATTTCGTGTTCCTTTGCCAACTTGCCGCTTTGCTCTCCTCCATGAAGCAGTTCGTCTCGTTGCTTTTGCTGCTGCTCAGCAGCGGGCTGGGCCTGCTGGCCCGCGCCGCGCCGGGCCCGCCGGTCGGGCCCGCCGGGCTGCTGGTGCTGCGCGACACGGCCCGGGTCTATCCGCTGGGTCGGCACTGGAGCCTGCTGGCCGACCGCCGGCCCGACGCCTACGCGCACCCCCTCACCCTGGCCCAGGTGCAGGCCCCGCCCTACGCTGCCCGGTTCCGGCCCAGCACCGAGGACGTGCCCAACCGCAACGCCGACCCGGCCGACTACTGGCTGCACTGTCAGGTGCGCAACGACGGCCGCGCCGCCACCGCCTGGATTCTGAACGTGGGCGTTTCCAACGTCCGCACCTTCGAGGTCCTGCTGGTGCGCGACGACGGCCAGCTTTTCCGGCAGGTGGTGGAGGACGGCGCTTACCTGGCCCGCACCCACGCCGTGCCCAGCCGGGTGGTCAACGTGGCCCTGCCGCTGCGGCCGGGCCGCAACTACGCGCTCTACGTGCACGGCTGGGCCGACCTGTTC
The DNA here is from genome assembly GCF_031398885.1 of Hymenobacter sp. Classification (GTDB taxonomy): domain Bacteria; phylum Bacteroidota; class Bacteroidia; order Cytophagales; family Hymenobacteraceae; genus Hymenobacter. The sequence goes on along the minus strand of NZ_JANNOD010000059.1, from coordinate 34,835 downwards.
TCGTTCAACATCACCGAGCGCAGCCATTTCCTGCAAGTCAACCGCGAGTGGGACGTGCGCTCGGCCGTGTACTTCGGCATCCTGCTGGCCCTGGCGGCGTACAACTTGCTCCTCTTCTTTTCGGTGCGCGACCGCGGCTACGGCTACTACGTGCTCTTCACCCTGAGCTTTGGCCTGGTGCAGGCCCACATGATGGGCTACCTGCAGCAGCTCTGGCTCACCGGGCTCGACGGGGCGCAGCAAACCGTGGTGCAGGAAGTACTGCTGGGCATCAACCTGGCGGCCGGCATCCAAATGGCCCGTGCCTTCCTCGACACCGCCCGCCTGCTGCCCCGCGTGGACCGGCTGCTGCGGGCCGCGCTGTTGCTCACGCCGCTGCCGGTGCTGGCGTGCTGGCTGCCCGTGGCGGCAGCGGCCTACGTGCCGCTGGTGGTGCCGCTGCTGGTGTGCATCCTGCTGATTGCGGCCGGCCTGTGGCAGCTGGGGGCCGGCTACCGCCCGGCTCGTTACTTCATGGCCGGCTGGGCGCTGTTGGTGGGGGCCATCGTGGTCTACTACCTGCGCACGATGGGGGTGCTGCCCGTCAGCTTCCTCACCGAGCACGGGGTGCGCATGGCCTCGGCGCTCGAAGTTATTCTGCTGTCCATCGGCCTGGCCGACCGCATCAACCTGGCCCGGCAGGAGCGGCAAGCGGCCCAGCGGCAGGCCCTGGCCGCCTGGCAGGAGAAGGACGAAGTGCAGCAACGCGCCAACGAAACCCTGAGCCAGCGGGCCCGCGAGCTGCAGCAGGCCTACTCCGAGCTGCAGGAAAGCCTGCGTACCACCGGCCGCCTGCAGGAGCTCGACGAGCTGAAAACGCGCTTTTTCACCAACATCAGCCACGAGCTGCGCACCCCGCTCACCCTCATTCTGGGCCCCCTGGACGAACTGCTGACCGGCACCCCGCCCGCCCCGGCGGCCCTCGCCGCGCAGCATGCCCTCATGCACCGCCACGCCGCCCGCCTCCTGGAGCTCATCAACCAGCTGCTCGACATTGCCCGCCTCGAAGCCGGCCAGCTGCGGCTGCACGCCCGCCCCACCGACCTCCCGGCCTTCGTGCGCAGCAGCGTGGCGGCGTTCGACTCGCTGGCCGCCGCGCGCGGCCTGCAGCTGCGGGCCGTGGTGCCCGCCGCGCTCCGGGCGGACGTGGACCCCGACCAGCTCGAAAAAGTGCTGACCAACCTGCTCGGCAACGCCCTCAAGTTCACGCCCGCCGGCGGCAAGGTGCAGGTGGACCTCCGGGCCGAGAGCGCCCACGCCGTGCTCACCGTGGCCGATACCGGGCCGGGCATCCCGGCCGCCCACCTGCCGCTGATATTCGACCGCTTCCACCAGGTGGATGACTCGCCCGGCCGCCGCCACCCCGGCTCCGGCATCGGCCTGGCCCTGGTGAAAGAGCTGGTGAACCTGCACCACGGCACCGTCACGGTGCAAAGCACCGAAGGCATGGGCACCACGTTCGTCGTGCGCCTACCCATAATTAATGAAGAATTAAGAATGAAGAATGAAGAATTAAGCCCCATACTTAATAAGGAACTACCAGCATCCAGCAGGCCAATGGTAGAAACTGAGAGAGAGGAGTTGCTAGCGGAGAATCAGGCGGCTATGAACCAGAACTCCTCATTCCTCATTCCTAATTCTTCATTAAGCGAAGCGTCCAGCGCAGCGTCTCCTCTGGTGCTCGTGGTGGACGACCACGCCGACATGCGCGCCTACGTGGCCCAGTGCCTGGGGGCCGAGTTCCGGGTGCTGACCGCCGCCGAGGGCGAAGCCGGCCTGGCCCAGATTACCGACACCCTGCCCGATTTGGTGGTGAGCGACCTGATGATGCCCGGGCTGGACGGCCTGGAGCTGTGCCGCCGCCTCAAAACCGACGAGCGCACCAGCCACATTCCGGTGGTGCTGCTCACGGCCCGCACCGCCGACGACAGCCGCCTGGCCGGCCTGGAGCTGGGCGCCGACGACTACCTCACCAAGCCCTTCCGGCCCCAGGAGCTGCGCGCCCGGGTGCGCAACCTGCTGCGCCAGCGCGAGCTGCTGCGCCGCCGCTTCGCCCGCGAGGTCACCTTGCAGCCCCGCGACATCGCCATCACCTCGGCCGACGAAGCCTTCCTGACCCGCGCCCTGGCCGTGGTGGAGCGTGAGCTGGCCAACGCCGATTTCGACGTGGAGCAGTTCGCCGCCGCCCTGCACCTGAGCCGCATCCAGCTCTACCGCAAGCTCAAGGCCCTCACCGACCAGGCGCCCACCGATTTTGTGCGCACCCTCCGCCTGCGCCGGGCCGCCCAACTGCTGGCCGCCCAGGCCGGCAACGTGGCCGACGTGGCCTACCAGGTGGGCTTCACCAACCTGTCGTACTTCAGCAAATGCTTCCGCGAGCAGTTCGGGCACGTGCCGTCCGAGCACGCAGCCAGCGCCGCTTGAGCAAGGCCGCGGGGCCTCAGCGCGTAAAGTCCTCCACCACCTGCACAAACATGGGCGCGGGCACTTCCGCCGTCTGGCCGGTGGGCGTGAGCTGGCCCGACTGCGGGTCCACCCGGAAGCTCACCAGGTTGTTGGAGTTCTGATTGGCCACCAGCAGCACTTGCCCGGAGGGGTCGAGGGAGAAGTTGCGGGGCGTCTGGCCCTGGGTGTCCACGTCCTGCACGGGCAGCAGGACGCCGCTGCCGCTGTCGATGGCAAACACGGCGATGCTGTTGTGGCCCCGGTTGGAAGCGTACAAAAACAAGCCGTTGGGCGCCACGTGGATGTCGGCGCAGGAGTTGGGCCCCGCGTAGCCGGCCGGCAGCGTCGACACGGTTTGCAGCTCCCGGAACCGGCCTGCGGCCGCGTCGTAGGCCAGCGCCGTCACCGTCGAGTTCAGCTCGTTGATGAGGTAGGCCCGCTTGCCGTTGGGGTGGAACACGAGGTGGCGCGGCCCCGCGCCGGGCCGCGCCACGAAGGCCGGCTCGGCCTGCCGGGTGAGCTGGCCCGCGGCCGGGTTCAGGCGGTAGCCCACCACCTGGTCGGTGCCCAGGTCCACCGCGAACGCGTAGGCGTTGGCCGGGTCGGGGATGAAGCAGTGGGCGTGGGGGCTGGTCTGGTTGGGGTGGGGGCCGCTGCCCGTGTGCTGGGCCGTGGCGCTGGGGGCGGCCAGCTGCCCGTCGGCGGCCACCGGCAGCAGGCTCACGTTGCCGGCCGAGTAGTTGGCCACCAGCGCGGCTTTGCCGGTGCGGTCGAGGCTGACGTAGCAGGGCGAGGCGCCGGCGGAAGGCTGCTGGTTCAAGGCGGTGAGGGCGCCGGTGCGCGGGTCCACGGCAAAGGCGCTGACGCCGCCGCCCGCCGCCCCGCGGAACGTTTGGGTTTCGCTCACCGCGTACAGGAAGCGCCGCCCGGCGGGCATGGCGAGGTAGGTGGGGTTGGCGCCGCCGCGCTGCGCGCTCACGCGGGTGAGGGCGCCGGTGGCCGGGGAGAGGCGATACAGAAAAATGGTATTTTCCTGCTCCGAAGCCACGTTGGTGCCCACGTACACCAGGTAGTCCTTCGCGCCGTCAGTCCCGGGCCGCCGCGTGCAACCGGAGGTTCCGGCAAAGGCCACCGCTGCCAAAACAAGCGAAAAACGCGCGAAAGACAAACGCTGGCGGAGAAAGGAAGGGGCAATGGTCATCGGAAGCCGGGGGAAGGTGAGGGCCGCAAATGTGCAACAATCCGGGCACTGCGCGCTGCATCGCTCGAAAAATCGCAACTGCCGCCGCCCCTGGCTCACGAGCGCCCCGGTTCGTTGGTTGCCCGCCCCGGCGCCCGGCCGCTTCGGGAACGAACTTTCGCCGGCCATCCCGTCCGAAAGGGCCGCAAGCGGGGAATACCCGGACCAAAAATGCGAGTCGGTTACCGCTTAGCCAGGGCTTCGAGGTTCATGCCGGTGGCCACCGATTTCACCAGCTCGGTGTCGTTTTGGCCGGTAGCTTCCACGGTGAGCAGAAACCGGTCGCCGACGGCCAGCATGACCGTGGCCTTGTGGTCTTTCTTATCGAAAGTTTCCATGCCCTTCACGCCCGCCTGCTTCGTTTTAATGCCGCGCATGAGTTGGTTATCGTCTTCAATTTCCATCCCGCTGCTCATCATCGCGGTGGCGCCCATGAAGAGCGCGCCGGCCCCGTTGTAGTCCACCAGGGTTACCTCAAGGCTCTGGTCGCCTTTCTTGTATTCCTGCGAGGAAGTGGCCATGTGCATGCCCGCCATATTCGTGCTCTGGCCCTCGGGCGTGCCCTCGGCGGCAAAACCGGCGGGGCTGGCCGGCAGGTATTTTTGCAGCTCCTTGTAGTTCAGGGCCAGCGTATCGCCTTGTTTCCGGCGGGTCACTTGGCGCGACTGCGCCGCTTCCATGTTCTTGCCTATTTCTTCGGCCGCTTTGGCCGTGGTTACCACGGCGCTGTAGGCATTTTTGGCTTCCTGGGCTTGCTCGCAGCTGGCGAGGACGAAGGCGAAGGTCGCGGCCACGCAGAATAAAAGGAGGTTTTTCATGGTAAAGCCAGGGCGGCATTAAACATTTGAACGGCTAAATATAGTAACGCAGCCTGTTTCACGCTGCTCAACCCCTTTTAATGGGTTATTCCAACCCGCCATGCGGCGCAGCCCCCCTTGCAGAAGCTTCCGCCAGTGCCCGAATGGTCGGCCGATGCGCGCCAGCTCAGCCGGAACCGCCGGGCCCGGGCAGTTATCTTTCCCCAGGGCTTCGTTAAGAAGCTATTTGAATTAGCCGCTGGTCGATGTAGAGACGCATCCTTGTGTCTTGTCGTTGAACGAAATTGGCCGAACTGCGCGCACGACGAGACGCAAGGATGCGTCTCTACATCGTCCTCATGCCACCAAAAAATAACTCAAACAGCTTCTTGTTAGTCAGATATCGGATGACTTAATTCTGGTTACTTAACTTGGTGTTACGCAGTCCGCCGGCGCCGGCGCGCGTCTCCGACGCGCTGCTGCTTGGGCTGGCGTTTGCAACGCCCCGTCCGCGCCGGAGACGCGCGCCGACGGACTGCGTAATAGCAGTTACTTAATCTACTGATTGGCCGGCCATGTAGGCTTCCACCACCGGCTGCAACGGGGGCAGCAGGGCTCCGAGGTAGGCCCGCTCGGCGGCCGTCCAGGGGCGGGGCCGGCCGAACACGCAGGGCTGCAAAATGCCCCAGAGCGTTTGGTCCGCCACAATGTGGGCGTGCACCAGGGCGCGGTGGCCAAAGGTCTGGTGCTCAAACTCGCGGTTCAGTATTTCGGGGCCGGCGGTTTCTACGTCCTCGACATATACCGAAGGCCGGGCCGCCAGCGCCGCCCGAAACAACGGGTCCTGATGCGGCAAGGTACCGGTGTCGTCCTGCCAGGGGTGGCGCGGGTCCGGCACGGCATCGTCGCGGCGCCAGACCAGCGCAATGCGCCCCCGCCCGCGGGCCGGGTTGCGCACGTACAAAAAGCAGCGGTCAACGTCCAGGTGGTGGCCGACGGCTTCCAACGTGCGTTGCAGGCGGGCTTCGGGTGGCAGGCCAGGGCTAGCCAACAGGTTAGCTAAAGAATGAATGGGGTCCATGGGGCTTGGGGAGTTGGGGTTGAGTGAAGCGGGGACGGCCCCGGAAATAAACAGGCCAGCGGCCATTTCGCCTCCCGGCGGCTTTCAACGGCGGCCCCGGGAACAGCTCGCCCGCTGCCGCCTAAGTTTAGTTCTTCCGTGTTCTTAGGCGCTGCCGTAGACTGCGCCCCCGGTTTTTCAGCGCCGCCCGCTGGCAGAAGGATTAATCAATGAAAGTTCTCCGGCTGGTGCGAGTCCGTTGCCAGCCTCGCTAAGTTTTCCAGCGCGCCCAGGCGGTGGCGCAGCTCTTTTAGTTCGTCCTCGCCCGGCACTTCGTTGAAGCCCGCCACCAACCGCCGGCCCAGCTCGGCCAGCAAGTGGCGGTCCGGCCCCTCCGGCAGGGTCCAGGCAATGTCGGTGAAGGCCCGCATCAGCCGCAGGCTCACGGCCACGTCGGTGCGCGAATAGGTGCGAATTTGCTCAAACGCCGACTCGGCCAGCCGGTCGAAGCCCAGGTAAGACACGCTGACCCGGAGCGTGCCGGGCGGGTCAAACAGCTGGGTGGGCGGGGTGCTCCGCGAAGCGAAGCGAATCAGGATGCTGCTGAGCTGGTCTACGCAGCTGACGGCGGTGCTGGGGTCGTTCACGGCGGGCGAAATGGCCTTCAGCGCAATATCCACAATTTGCAGAATGCCGTATTCGATGTCCTGCTCCAGGGTGCGGGTCGGGCCGAACTGAAACGCCCGGTGCAGCTCCTGGCCCAGTTCGGGCGTGAGCCGCTGGCCCTTGGAGACGGTGAGCAGCGGCACACCCGCCGGCACGAAGTGCCCCACGCGCCGCAGAATCCGCACCCGCAGGCGATTGGCCTTGGCCACCCGCAGCAGCTCGCCGGTGTCGATGGTGCGCACGTAGCCCGAAACGGTCCCCAGCACGGGGGCTTCCCAGGGGCCGGGCTCGTCGGGCACCAGCACCGGGGCCGGGCCCGTGCCGCGGCGCTTGGGCATCATGCCGTCAATCATTGCCTCGGTTTCGCGCGCCAGGCGGTCCACGATGTGGTTGACGCTGATGGCCTGCGAAATGTGGTTGATGAAGTAAAGCAGCCAGCCCACGCAGGCCACCGCCAGCCCCATGGCGCCCAGCACTGTGAGCACCGGCGAAAACGGAGCGGGCAGCGTGCGGGCCGCGGGCAGGGCGGCCAGGCAGTACAAAAAGGTCCCCAGGAAAATGCCCAGCGTCTGCTGCGTGACCCGGTCGCCGACGAAGGTGACGATGATGCGGGGCGAAAACTGCATCGAGGCCAGCGTCAGGGTCATCAGCAGAATGGCGAATACGATGGACACCACCGTCATCATCGACGTCGCGATGCTGCTCAGGATGAGCTGCGCGGTCTGCGGGTCCTCGTTCGAGGGGAACAACAGGGCCGGCACCCAGGTGCTCATCCGGGGGTGCCCTTCTTCCAAAGTCGACAGCCCGGCCCCCACGGCGCCCAGCGACAAAGCAATCAGCAGCGGCCGGACCAAAAATCCCCCCCGCAGGTTGTACATGAGGTGGGTAAGGGCTAAGCCCAGGCGTCGGTTGCGCATTGGAACGGGTCGGAAAAGCGAATCAGCAAAAATAATCAACCCGGCCAACGCCCCGGGCCCCGCCCGGCCTCTCATTTTCCACGGCCCTCGTCGGTAGGCCACCCGCCGTTGTTGCGCATGGTCCGAGTGGTCGAGGCTTTCGGCAAGTTACTGGCCGGCGAGCACCTGCCGGGCCCGTTTGCGTATGCTGGCTTCGAACGAGGCCCGGGACAGCCCCACGTGCCGTTTCACCTCCGGGTTTTTCAGCTCCTGCCGAATCGAGGCGGGCAGGAGCGCCGCGAATTTCTCCAGTCCGCCCACGCCGCGCGCCAGGCCGCTCACGGCGCGGAAGTAGCCCACCTGCCCGGGTATTTTTTTGCAGCCGGCCAGCAGCGCCGCCAGAATTTCCGCCCGGTCAGCCAGGGATAGGGCCGGGTGGGCGGCGATGCCCTCGCCCCACTCGTCGAAAAACGGGCCCAGCGGCAGCAGGAAATCCGGCGATTGGCGCAGGCACCGCACGTCGCGCAAGGGGTAGTGCCGGTGGCCCTCGGCCGCCAGCAGGCGCTTGTACAGCCGCGCCGCCACTTGGTACGTGCCCCCGTAGGGCGCCGCATTGTCGTGCGCCAGCCGGGCAAACCGCGCGCGGTTGGCATCGTTGGCGGCGTCCGGCGTCCAAAAAGCAATGCCCTGGTCCAAATCGCCACAGTTGTGCGTCAGGCTCATGGCCAGCCGCAACACTTTAATTTCCTGGCCGGGTTGCCGGAGCGCGAAGTTAAACTCGTGCGCCTCGCGCCGAAGTTCCGCCTCGATGGCGTCGGCGGCTTTTTGCGCGTATTCGTCGTCTCCGTGCCGCACGAACGAGCCCAACGCGCCGGCCAGTACGCCCAGTATTTCGCCGTTGTGCCCGCTCACGGGCCCGACGCCGGCCAGTTCCGTCGTGCGCGTGGAGAGGCGCGTGAGGTCCCAGGTCAGCGCGTGCAGCCCAAGGTCGAGCATGCGCCGCCGGCTGGCGGGGTCCAGGCGCGGCTGCCACAGCCCCCCGCGAATCTTGCTGTCCACGTCGGTGGGGACGAACGTGGCGACCGTGGCGTGGTGGGCGGCCAGGCACAGTGCGAAGTAGTCCTCCCGCTCCTCGGCCGAGGGCGAGGGCGTGGCGGGCAGCGCATCCGCCGCGCGCAGGATGTCGAGCCAGCCGTACGGATGGCCGCCGAGGGCAATTAACCGCCCTTGCGCCCGGGGTTCGGGAAATTCATACGCCGGGTCGAACAGAAAAGGCGCGGTATTGCGCACCAAGCCGAGTAGGTTGCCGGGACCGATGGTGCCGTTAAATGGCAGTAGTTGCGTCATGGAAAGAACTTTGGGGCAAGCGGGGGCCTTGGCGGGCCGAAAGCCGCCATTGCTGCGCCGCCGGCCAAACAAATTTTCCCGAGGTAAAAAAGCGGCCAAAGCCCGCGGGCAAGTCAGGGCTTTGGCGCTGGCGAGCCGGGTCAAATAGCCCGGCCGCGCAAAAAAAAGCCGCGAGAGCGTAAACCTGTTGTCAGGTTTACGGCTCTCGCGGCTAGTTGGTGGTGGGTGGCCCGACCCCTACCGCTGTACCCAGAGCCGGAGTCGAACCGGCACACCTTGCGGTATTGGTGTTTGAGACCAACGCGTCTACCGGTTCCGCCATCTGGGCAAATGCAGAAAATTCCGCTCTGCCGGTATCAGGAGCGGGCCGCAAAGGTAGCCACTTGCTGCTGAATGCGCAACAGATACCGCTTCTTTAGGTAGTAGGTGCGGATTTGCTGGAGCGCGGCGGGGCGGTGGTCGGCCGGTAGTCCATCGTAGCCCGCCAGTACGGGTTGAATGCCAGCGTCGAGCGTGGCAGCCAGGGCCGTCACCTCAGCGGCTACCTGGGCTTGGGCGGCAGCATCGGGCGCGGTTTCCAGGTCCATGAGCTGCTCGTTGAGGTCCAGCATGTCCATCAGAAAATCGGGCGGCAGCGGCTCCTGCTTGCTTTCCTCTAGCACGCCGTGGCGGCGCAGCAGGTAAGCCATGCGCTGGTCGGGGTCGGTTAGGGTGCGGTAGGCATCGGTGTTGAGCGTGGCCTGCTGCAGCATCGCGGCCTGGTTATCGGCCGACGAAGTGGCGTGAAAATCAGGGTGCGTTTCGCGGCTCTTGGCGTAGTAGAGCCGTTTGAGCGCCGCCTCGTCGGGCTGAAAGGATTCGGGGAGGCCGTAGAAGGCGAAGTAGTCGGGGGACATGGTGGGGGCGGCGCGGTATCAGACAGTGGGAAAACAGTACGGCTACTACGCCGGAACCACCGAAAAGGCCACGGCCGGCGCCGCGAATAATTGCTTGGTGGCCGGCCAGACCGCGCCGAACAGCGCCGACTGGCGGTAGGCATCGAGCGCGGCCGCGTCGTCCCAGCGGCTGTGGGTGCAGTAAGTGGCGGGGTGGTCGGCGTCCTGCCACAGCTCCAGGTGGCGGCACCCGGGCTGCTGGCGGATGCGGTGCTCGGTTTCCCGGAAAAGCGCTAGGAACTCGGGCACCCGGGCGGGCGCAAAGGTCATGCGAACAATGCGAATGAGCATAAAAATGATGGTGGTTCGGATTGGAAGAAATGAGTGATTCCTCAGAAAAATTACAATAATACCAACTCGCAACGCAACCCCACCGTAAATATTTGCCGGCCCCGCACCCGCCGCCCCTTACCAATCGCACCCATGAAATTTTCCTTTCCCGCTCCCCGCACCAATCCTTTCGCTTGGACAGTAACCTTGGCCGCCGGCTTGCTCCTGAGCAGCTGCAACAGCCAGCCCACCGCCACCGAAACCGACCAAACGGCTACCGTCGTGGCCAGCGACACCAACGCGGCTTCTGATAGCGCCGCCACCACGGCCTCGGCTTCCGGCGCGCCCGGGGCCGTGAAGCCCACCGGTGCCAAGCCCACTTGGGGCCCCAACCTCACGCCCGAGATGCAGGCCGTCATCGAGCAGCTCATGAGCTTCAAAAATAAGCCCCTGCCCGAGCTTACCGCCGCCCAGGCCCGCAAGCAGCCCAGCCCCGCCGACGCCGCCCTGAAGCAGATGCGCGCGAGCAACATCCCCGCGCCGCCCCTGAACGTGGACACGGCGAGCAAAACCCTGCTGCCCGGCGTGAAAGCGCGCATCTACACGCCCAGGGGCGGCGCGGCGCCCATGCCCGTGATTGTGTACTGCCACGGCGGAGGCTGGGTCATTGCCACCATCGACACGTACCACGCCTCGGCCCAGGCCCTGGCGGAGAAAACCGGGGCCGTGGTGGTGGCGGTGGAATACCGCAAGGGCCCCGAGCACAAGTTTCCGGCGGCGCACGACGACGCTTTTGCCGCCTACCAGTACGTGCTCAAGAACGCGGCCAGCATGAAGGGCGACCCCAACAAGGTGGCCGTGGTGGGCGAAAGCGCCGGCGGCGGCCTGGCGTGCGCCGTGAGCATGATGGCGCGCGACCGCAAAGTGGCCCTGCCCAAGTACCAGGTGCTGGTGTACCCCATTGCCGGCTACGACCAAAACACGCCCTCTTACCAGGCCAACACCGAAACCGCGCCGCTCAACAAGGCCGGCATGGGCTGGTTTTTCAAAAATTACCTGCGCACCCCGGCCGACGGCCAGGACCCGCGCATCAACCTGGTGGCGGCCAACCTGAAAGGCCTGCCCCCCCACCACCATCATCGCCGCGGAGTACGACCCCTTGACGAGCGAATGCAAGACGCTGGCCGATAAGCTCGAAGCTGCCGGCGTGAAGGTCAACTACAAAAAATACGACGGCACAACCCACGAATTCTTCGGCATGGCCGGCGTGGTGCCCCAGGCCGACGAAGCCCAGGGCGTGGCCGTGGCGGACCTAAAGGGCGCGCTGAAGTAAGCCGCCGATTCAGCTGGCAAAATGATGCAGCTGGCGCAATTATAAGTTGTCAGGCATTAGTTGTTAGTTGTTAGCCCTTTGATAAATATCTGACTAATAACGAACAACGAGCAACTCGTTTACTTCTGGACGACTACTTAAGGCCGCCAGATGGGCAGGCCGTTTTTTTGCTGCTGGATTGACCCAGCCGTGCTCATTTCGCCCCTACTCGCTCGGAAATCGCACGTCCACCTGCGAGTCAAAGTGCAGGCCCAGCAGCTCCGACGCATTGCCCTGGCAGATGCCCAGGCACAGGCAGTCCTGGCTGTTGAACACGGCCACGGCCTCGCCGGGAGGAGCCGCTGAAAAGTGGAGGTGAAGCTCCCGCACCACGTCGCGGCCAAAGTGCACGGCGAAGCCCCGGCCGTGGCCCACGGCCTCCACGGCGGTGCGCGAAATGTTGGTGACCAAGTTGCCGTAGTGGTCCACGTGGGCCACGTGCCCGGTGATGCGGTGGTCCTGCAAGCGCAGCTGGCGGTTGTTGAGCTGGTGAAACTCCGTCACGACGGGGCCGAGGCTGCGCAGGGGCTCGCCCTGGGCCAGGGCCACGGCGGCGGGCAGCAGCACGTCGCGGGTGGGCGAGGGGGTGATGGCGGCCGGCAGGGCCACCAGCTCCTCGGGGGCGCCGTGGCAGAGCAGGGCCAGGATGCCGTTGTCGCCGGTTACGAAATAATGTCCTTCGTGCCGGGCCGCCTGCCAGCCCGGCTCGGGGCCGGCGCCGTGGTCGTCGACGCCGATGACGTGGACGGTGCCCGCCGGAAAATCCCGAAACACGGCCCGGAGAACGTGAACGGCGTGCGCGATGTTGAAAGGCTCGACGCCGTGGCTGATGTCGACCACGGCCGTGGCCGGGGCCAGTTGCAGCAGCCGCGCCTTCAGCGCCGCCACGTAATGGTCTCGGTAGCCAAAATCGGTCAGCAACGTAATCAAGCCCATGCCCCCGTTCGGTAATTTTTTGTAGTATTGTTAGCCCGCCCGGACCAGGGCAAAAGTAGCCGGTTTGGGCGGATGGGCCCGTCTCTTTTTTGGTGTTTCCTTCGCTTTCTTCCCCCCAATCTCCCCACTTGGTCGAAAAAATCATCACCCTCGAAAACATGTCTCTGGTCGATTTCCTCGGCCCCGACAACCAGAATATCCGTCAGTTAGCCGCGGCCTTTCCGGGTTCGAAAATCATCAGCCGCGGCAACGAAATCAAAATCCAGGGCCAGACGGAAGTCATTGCCCGCATCAACGACTTGCTCTCCTCGCTCATTGAGCACTACCACCAGTACGGCCAGATTACCGACAAAACCGTCAACCAGTACCTTTCCGCCACCAGCGAGGAGGCCGAGGGCCGGGTGCTGGCCGCCTCGCCCGACGTCATCCTGTTCGGGGCCAAGGGCGGCGTCATCAAGGCCAAAACGCCCAACCAGCAAAAGCTGGTCGACACCGTGATGGCGCACGATTTGACGTTCACGCTGGGCCCCGCCGGCACCGGTAAAACCTACATTTCGGTGGCCCTGGCCGTGCGCGCGCTCAAGAACAAGGAGGTGAAGAAAATCATCATCTCGCGCCCCGTGGTGGAGGCCGGCGAAAGCCTGGGCTTCCTGCCCGGCGACATGAAGGACAAGGTGGACCCCTACCTGCGGCCCATCTACGACGCCCTGGAGGACATGATTCCGGCCGAAAAGCTGAAGTTCTACCAGGAAAATAAAATCATCGAAATTGCCCCGCTGGCTTACATGCGCGGCCGGACCCTGAACAACGCCTTCGTGCTGCTCGACGAGGCCCAAAACACCACGCCGAGTCAGATTAAGATGTTTCTGACCCGCATGGGCCCCACCGCCAAGGTGATGGTGAACGGCGACCGCAGCCAGATTGACCTGCCCACCCGCCAGAAATCGGGACTGATGCAGGCCCTCGACATCCTGCGTAACGTGCAGGGCATCGGCTACGTCGAGATGACGTCGGAAGACGTGGTGCGCCACCGGCTGGTCAAAGACATCGTGGAGGCTTACGACCAGTACGACAACGAGGAAATGAACCGGCAGGCTCTGCAAAATGGCAGCGGCCCGCGCCGCGACGAGCGCCACGAGCGCCGCCTGCGCGAGCAGCAGGAGGCCAGCCTCGGCCTGCTGCCCGAACCGGAGCTGCCCGTGAACCAGGAGCAGCCGTTGTAATCAATGGATTCAGAAAAGGCGCGAACCACTGTTCGCGCCTTTTTTTGTGCTTTATCTTTTCGTTACGATTAAACGCGCCCTGCCGCCTTATCGCCCCATGCCCGCCACCGCCTTCCGTGTTACCGACCTGCGCGACCTCGACGCCGCTTTCACCATCCGCGAACGGGTTTTCCAGGAGGAGCAGGGCGTGCCCGCCGCCAAAGAGCACGACGAGCACGACCGCCGCGGCGCCCGCCACTACCTGGCCCGCGCCGCCGACGGCACCCCCGCCGGGGCCGCCCGCTGGCGCGAAACCAACCACGGCGTGAAGCTGGAACGCTTCGCCGTGCTGGCCGATTTCCGCAACCAGGAAATAGGAGCGGCCCTGCTGCACGCCGTGCTGGCCGACGTGCAAGCCGAGCTGCCGGACGCGGTAGTCTACCTCAATGCGCAGCTGCGCGCCATTCCTTTTTACGAGCGGCACGGGTTCAGGAAAGAAGGAGAAATGTTTGAGGAAGCCGACATCCAACACTATAAAATGGTACTGGCGCGGTAGCGCAGCGTAGTGCTTCGTCTCGGGGAGAGGTAAGCAGGGAGCTTTCTGAAGAAAGACCTACATTGCCAGTTCATTACCCTCCCTGTTTCTGCCGATGATTGCCTGGGCGACCTTTCCTTTCGTGCGGTATACGCCCGCGCTGATTATTGGTATTGAGGCCTACCTCCACCTTGGGGAGGCCTGGCCAGAACTGTGGCCCTGGGCCGCTACGCTGGCGGTGGTGGCCGTGCTGCTCATTGCCTGGGCCCGCCGCCAGCAGGGCCCGGTGGCCACCGACGCGGCCGGGGCCCTGGCGCTGCTGGCCATTGCCGTGCTCGGGGCCGCTCTCACCCAGCGGGCCACCGAAAGCCGCCGGGCCGACCACCTGTTTCGCTTTGCTGGCCAAGTAGAATGCTACCAGGCCGTGGTGGACGACTACACCGTGGTGCGGGCCGCCACCTACGCCACCACGCTGCGGGTGCGGGCCGTGCGCGTGGCGGGCCGCTGGCGCGCGGCCCGGGGCGGCGTGCGGGTGTCGCTGCCGCGGGTGGCGGGCGTGGGCCAGCCGCGCTACGGCGAAGTGTGGCTCGTCCGCGGGCACCCCGACCCGAGCAAGCCGCCGCTCAACCCCGGCGAGTTCGACTACCGCCGCTACCTGGAATACCGCCAGGTGTACCACCAGCAATACATCCACCCCGACCAATACCGCACGCTGCGGCTGCAGCCGCCCAACATTTTGGTGGCCATTAGCATGCGGGTGGCGGCGCGGCTCGATGGGGTGTTCCGCCACTACATCACGGCCAAGCGCGAGTACGCCATTGCCTCGGCCCTGGTGCTGGGCATGAAAGACGACGTGGACGTGGCCACCAAGCAGGCCTACACCGCCACCGGCACCACGCACATCATGGCGGTGTCGGGCTTGCAGGTGGGGCTGCTGTTCGCGGCCATGTCGTGGCTGCTGCGGGGGGTGTTTGGGCAAATGCGCGGGTTTCGGCTGTGGTCGGCGCTGGTGGGGCTGGCGGTGATTTGGAGCTACGCGTTTCTGACGGGCCTGTCGGCGTCGGTGCTGCGGGCCACGGTCATGTTCACGGTCATCATCGTCGGGCGGGCGCTGGAACGGCAGGACTCCATTTTTAATACGCTGGGGGTGGCGGCTTTTTTCCTGCTGCTTTTCAACCCGTTTCTGGTGGCCGACGTGGGGTTTCAGCTCTCGTTTCTGGCGGTGCTCAGCATCGTGTACCTGCAGCCCAAAATCGCGCAGTGGCTGGACGTGGAAGCGTACTGCTACGCCCGGCGCCGGCCCTGGCAGCCCAAAGCGCAGCAGTGGGGCTGGCGGGGCGGCGGCTGGTTTCTGGACAAAGTCTGGCAGGCCACGGCGCTGTCGTTGGCGGCGCAGGTGGCCACGTTTGGGTTGGGGCTGTTTTATTTTCACCAGTTTCCGCTCAGCTTTCTGTTTTCCAACCTCGTGGCCGTGCCCATTTCCAGCGGGGCCGTATACGTGGGCCTGGCCTTGCTGGGGCTGAAGGGAATAGCCGCCGGCTTGGGCGCGCTGCTGCCCGCGGGCGCCGCGTGGTGGCTCGACCTGCTGCCCCGCGCCGTGGCCTGGGTGTTCGAGGGAATGGTGTGGGCGTTCAACGAATACATCTTTTTCATTAGCCGCGTTTTTGCGGACTGGGTCATCCGCGAAATCCACGTGTCGGCCCTGCAAACGGTGTTGCTTTTCGGCCTCATCGGCGCGGGCCTGGCCTGGGTCAGCACCCGCCGCCTGGTGTGGCTGCGCGGGGCCGCGGCCCTGCTGGTGCTTTACGCCGGTAGCCGCGTGGCCGAAGCCCACGCCGTGGCCCCCACCGAGGAATTCATCGTGTACAGCATCCCGCGCCGCTCGGCGGTGGGGTTCTGGCAAGGCGCGGCGGCGGAGTTCGTCACCCCCGATTCGCTGCCCCTCACCGAAACCGAGCGCACCTACCGCCTGCTGCCGGGCATCATTCGGCGGGCGGCCCGGCGCACGGCCTACCGCGTGGGCTGGCAGGGCGCCACCGTGCCCGTGCAGCGCCTGGCCGACCCGGACAGCGCCAACGAACGGCTTTTTTTGCGGCCCGGCCCCGTGGTGCTGGCCCAGTGGCGGGGGCTGCGCATTGCCTTCGTGGCCAACCGAATTTCCGCCGCCACCCGGCCCGTGCCCGTCGACGTGCTGGTGCTGCGCCGCAACGCCCGCCTCGGGCCCGAAACCGTGGCCGCCGTGTTTGGCCCGCAAGTGCGGGTGGTATTCGACTCCAGCTGCAAAATTTGGTACGTGGCCCGCCAGGATTCCGCGCTGCGGGCCCGGGGCTTCCGCACCTGGGACGTCACGGCGCAGGGCGCGTTCCGGTGCCCGCCGCCGGAGTAGTAGCCTCCGGTATGCGCATTTTAGCTCGGTTCGCAGGCAACCCTCCTGCCCATCGGAGCCGAGTTGAGCCCATTCGTCCAGCCGCTTGGCCACCGGTTGGTTTCGGCGGTTTGACCGGCCGTTTGGTCGAGCCCAGCAGTCCGACTGCGCGTTTTTTGCGTTAATTGCCCACGAGGATGCCACCATTTCACCCTCTCGGGCATCCTTGCCGTACCCATCCGTCCGCGCCGCCCCCGCCTCCCATGGAAAACCTGCTCACTCCCGAACTCGAAGCCCTTCGCTACATCCGCTACGCGGTTGAGGACCGCATCGGCTACATTACCCTCAACCGCCCCGACAAGCGCAACGCCCTGAACGCCGACGTGGTGACCGAGCTAAAGCAGGCGTTTGAATTCGCCGAAAACGACGAGGCGGCCAAGGTCATTGTGCTGCGGGCCGCCGGCGACGTGTTCTGCGCCGGGGCCGACCTGGCTTACATCCAGGACCTGCAGGGCTTTGGCTACACCGACAACCTGGAGGACAGCACCCACCTCATGCAGCTCTTCCACCAGATTTATACCCTCAAAAAAGTGGTTATTGGTCAGGTGCAGGGCCACGCGCTGGCGGGCGGGTGTGGCCTGGCCGCCATCTGCGACCTCACCTTTGCCGTGCCCGAGGCCAAGTTTGGCTACACCGAGGTGAAAATTGGTTTCTTGCCGGCTATTGTCAGCGTGTTTTTGCTGCGCAAAATCGGGGAGGCCCGCACCAAGCAGCTTTTGCTCAGCGGCGACGTAGTGCCGGCCCAGGCCGCGCTGGACATGGGCCTCATCACCTTCCTGGCCAGCAAAGAAGAGCTGGCGCAAAACGTGCGCACCTACGCCCAGCGCCTGTGCCGCGAAAACTCGGCCCAGAGCATGGAAGTAACCAAGGAAATGCTGGCCCACCTGCCCGAACTGGGCCTGGAAGAAGGCCTGCGCTACGCCGCGCAGCGCAACGCCGAAGCCCGGGGCTCGGAGGATTGCCGCAAGGGCATCGCCGCTTTTCTGAACAAGGAAAAAATTGGCTGGTAGGGCGAAGAGAACATTTCTTCGTGGCCTGAAAAACCCAAGCGCCGTCCAGCCCCCGTAATTGAGGAGGGCCGGACGGCGTTTCAGCATGGGTTTCCAAACATCCCTTTCCCCACCCCGGTTATCCCCGCATGAGCATATTGGCCGCCATTGGCATTACCCTTGCTACGTTCGGATTCATGGAATTCTGGGCGTGGTTCATGCACAAGTTTGTGCAGCACGGGCCGCTGTGGTTTCTGCACCGCTCGCACCACGTGCGGCACCCGCACCCGATGGAGCGCAACGACCTGTTCTTTTTGATTTACGGGGGGCTCTCGGCCGCCCTTTTCATTACCGGCGGCAACGGCGGCCGCTGGTGGTTCTGGGCGGGCCTGGGCATTGCGGTCTACGGCACGGTTTATTTTTTCGTCCACGACGTGCTGATTCACGGCCGGCTGCGCTTCTGGAAAAAGTCGCAGAACACCTACCTGCGGGCCCTGAACATGGCCCACAAAACCCACCACAAAACCGGAGGCCGCGACGGCTCGGCGGAATTTGGACTGCTGTGGGTGTCGCCCAAATACTGGCAGCTCGCGCGCCGCAAGAAGGCCCCAAAGCAGGAAAATGCCTAAGCAGGTATCCATCAAGTATTATCCTTTAGGCAGCTATTTTATTTCATAATGGGTAACTTCTCCATCAGCGACTTGGAGCAGCTTTCGGGCATCAAGGCGCACACTATTCGGATGTGGGAACAGCGCTATGGCCTGCTGCATCCCGTGCGCACGGCCACCAACATTCGCACCTACAGCAACGACGACCTGCGCCGTCTGCTCAACGTGACCACGCTCTGTGCCCGGGGGCAGCGCATTTCGCAGGTGGCCCGGCTCAACGACGCTGAAATGAAGGAGGCCGTGCTGGCCTGTTGCGACGACGCCCACGACTACCACCTGCAAGTGAATGCCCTGCTGGCCGCCATGCTGGAGCTGGACGAGCCGCGCCTCGACCAGTTGTTCAGCGAGGCCGCCCACAGCCTGGGCTTTGAGCAAATGATGCTCTACGTGGCCTATCCGCTGCTGCAACGCATCGGGCTGATGTGGCTGGCGGGCACCGTCAATCCGGCGCAGGAGCACCTGCTGGCGCACTTGCTGCGCCAGAAAATGCTGGCCGCCACCGACGCCCTGCCCGGCGTGTCGCCCACGGCCCGGCGCTGGGCCCTGTTTTTGCCGGCCGAAGAACTGCACGAACTAGCCTTACTCTTCATGAACTACGCGCTGCGGGCCCGGGGCCAGCACACGTTGTACCTGGGCCAGAACCTGCCCACGGCCGACTTGGAAACGGTGCACGAAACTTACCAGCCCGACGTCGTGGTGGCGGTGCTCACTTCGCAGCCGGAGCGCGCCCGCGTGGCCGAATTCGCGCGCGAAGTGGCGGGGTATTGCCCGGGCAAGCTGGTGGTGCTTTATGGCCCCCTGGCCCGGCAAGAAGGCCTCGTGCTGCCAAAGAACTGCGTTTCGCCGGAACTGATGACCGACTTTCTGGCGCTGGTGGCCGAGTTGGAAGCCGTAGCCGTAGCCGCCTGAGCGGGTGGTTGGGCCGGAGAGGGGGCGCTGCGCTTCACAAAATAATAACGCGGAATGATGGCTGCCCGAAGCAGTAAAACGTTCGCACGGTGTACCTTGACACGCTTGCGGAAGAGGAGAGGACCGCGCCAGTCAAATTATTTTTGAGCGGCGCAGTCTCTTTTTGTGGCGGGCTCGTATATTTGTTTAACAATCGGCCACGAAAAGCTAAACAGCATGACCTCGCTCGAATTCACCTCGCAAGTGCAGAAGATTTCGCTCACCCTCCGGCCCGCGGCCATGAACCTGACGCGGGACGCCGATGATGCCAAGGATTTGGTGCAGGAGACCCTCCTCAAGGCCCTGCTCAACAAGGATAAGTTTAAGGCCGGTACCAACCTGAAGGCGTGGTTGTACACCATCATGCGCAACACCTTCATCAACAACTACAACAAGATTACCAAGCGCAGCTCCAACATTGATTCGACGGAGTATTTCCAGTATTTCAACACCGACCAGAACTACATCACCCACAACGGCGCCACTTCCGACTTTGTCGTCCGCGACATCAACGAGGCCATTGCCGGCTTGGGCACCGATTACCGTACGCCGTTCATGATGTACTACATTGGCTACAAGTACATGGAGATTGCTGAGAAGCTGCAAATTCCCATTGGCACCGTCAAAAACCGCATTCACATTGCCCGCAAGGAGCTGAAATCAGCATTGCAGGTGTATGCCCCCGTGGGTGCCTCGGTGGCTGACCTGAGCGAAACGGTTGAAGACTAGCCCGCTTGCTTATCCACTTGGCCGCCGGCCTTGCTGCTGCACTTGCGGCGCGGGGCCGGCGGTTTATTTTGTGGCCGGGTCCGCGGCGGGCACGTGAACGCCACGCTGCCGCTACGAAACCGGCCTTTCCATCCAAACCCTGACTAGTTAACTTTTCCGTTGCAAAACAAGAATCCTAAACAGGCGATAGTTATTGGCGCCGGCTTTGCGGGCCTGGCCGCGGCCACCACGCTGGCCCAGGCCGGCTGGCGCGTCACGGTGCTCGAAAAAAACGAGAGCCCCGGCGGCCGCGCCCGGGTGTTTGAAGCCCAGGGCTTCACATTCGACATGGGCCCGAGCTGGTACTGGATGCCCGACGTGTTCGAGAAGTACTTCGCCCGCTTCGGCAAGCAGGTGTCGGACTATTACGAGCTGCAGCGGCTCGACCCCTCGTACCAGGTGATTTTTAAGGGCCCGGAAGCGGTGGACATTCCGGCCGCCATGAGCGAGCTGCGCGCCCTGTTTGAGCGCTACGAGCCCGGCAGTGCCGCGCGGCTCGATGCCTTTCTGGAGCAGGCGGCCTACAAATACAAGGTGGGCATGAACAAGTTCGTGCACCTGCCGGGCCGTTCCGTGCTGGAGTTTGCCGATTGGGAAGTCGTAAGCGGGGCTTTCCGCCTCGACCTGCTGCAAAGCATGCACACCCACGTGGCCAAGTACTTCCGCAGCCCGCAGCTGCAGGAGCTGGTGGAGTTTCCGACCTTGTTTTTGGGCGCCACGCCCCAGAACACGCCCGCCCTCTACTCACTGATGACCTACGCCGACCTGGCCCTGGGCACGTGGTACCCCAAGGGCGGCATGCACAAGATAGTGGAAGGCATGGTGCAGCTGGCCCGGGAGTTGGGCGTGGAAATCCGTTGCAACGCGGAGGTGCGCGAGATTGTGGTGGAGAACGGCCGGAGCACCGGCGTGCGCACGGCGTCCGATTTTTTTGCTGCCGATGCCGTGGTGGCCGGCGCCGACTACCACCACATCGAGCAGCAGGTGCTCAAGCCCGAACACCGCCACTACGACGCGCGGTACTGGGCCTCGCGGACCATGGCGCCCTCGTCGCTGCTGTTTTACCTGGGCGTGAACAGAAAGCTGGACAAGCTGCGGCACCACAACTTGTTTTTTGATGAGGATTTCGGCCGGCACGCGCATGAGATTTACGAGCAGCCCCAGTGGCCCAGCCGGCCGTTGTTCTACGCTTCGGTGCCCAGCAAAACCGACCCCACGGTGGCGCCCGAAGGCCAGGAAAATTTGTTCCTGCTCATCCCCGTGGCGCCGGACCTCACCGACGACGAGGCGACCCGCGAGCGGTACTACGACCGGTTGATGGACCGGCTGGAGCGCCATTGCGGCCACGGCATCCGCGACGCGGTGGTGTACAAGCGCAGCTACGCCCACCGCGACTTCGCGGCCGACTACCACAGTTTTAAGGGCAACGCCTATGGCCTGGCCAACACCCTGAAGCAAACAGCCAACTTGAAGCCCACCCTTAAAAGCAGAAAAGTTGGTAATTTATACTTCACCGGGCAGCTCACCGTGCCCGGGCCCGGCGTGCCGCCGTCGTTGATTTCGGGGCAAGTGGTGGCGGGAGAAGTGTTAAAAGAGAATTAATAATTGATAATTAAGAATTAAAAATTAAGTGCGTCCGGCCATCCAGACGATTCTTAATTCTTAATTCTTAATTCTTAATTCGTCAAATGGACCACGTAAAACTGTTCACCGATACCAGCCTGGCGTGCAGCAAGCTCATCACGGGGCGCTACAGCACCTCCTTTACGCTTGGCATCCGCACGCTCGACGAAAAGCTCCACCTGCCCGTGTACGCCGTGTATGGGTTTGTGCGATGGGCCGACGAAATCGTGGATACTTTTCATGACTACGACAAGGCCGCGCTGCTGGCCGACTTCCGCCGCCAAACCTACGAGGCCCTCGAAACTGGCCTCAGCTTCAACCCGGTGCTGCACGCGTTTCAGCACGTGGTGCGCCGCTACGGCATCGACCACGAATTTATCGAGGCCTTTTTGCACAGCATGGCCCTGGACTTGGAGGACCAGAACTACCACCCCGGCCTCTACAACGAATACATCTACGGCTCGGCCGAAGTAGTGGGACTCATGTGCCTGCGCATTTTCTGCGACGGCGATGCCGCCTTATTTGAGCAGCTGCGCGAACCGGCGCGACGGCTGGGCGCGGCGTTTCAGAAAGTGAATTTCCTGCGCGACATTCGCTCCGACTACGAGGAGCGGGGCCGCGTGTATTTCCCCGGCGTGGTGTACCAGCACTTCAACGACGCGACCAAGGCCGAGATTGAGGCCGACATCAAGGCTGATTTTGAGGCGGCCTACGCGGGCATCGTGCGGCTGCCGCGCTCCGCAAAGCTGGGCGTGTACCTGGCCTATGTTTATTATCTGAAGCTGTTTTACAAGATAAAGCAGTTGCCGGCCGCCCGCATTTTGGGCGAGCGGGTGCGCGTGCCCGATAACACCAAGGTGCTCCTTTTATTGGGGTCATATTTTCGGTACCGTTTGTCGCGCATTTGAGAAATATTTTGAGCACGGCTTTTGCCAAAGAAAACCTGCGTTGGTTTTGTGCTCCGTATTTTCGCCGATTATGAAGATTCCCGGTTCGCTGCTTTTTTTTATTGTGGTAAGCGCTTGCTTCCTTTCTTCCGCGGCCGACTTACGTACAGGTAGAAAGCCGGGGAGGGGCGCCGGGCGGATTTCTACCACGGTGCCCCCTCCCCGGACATCAATTCCCGCTTCCCCCACCTTCGCTAAGAAAAACGTGTCGTCTCCGTACCACCCCGCCACCCTGCGCCGCCACTACGAGCTGGCCGCGGCCGACAAAACCGCCGGCGAAAAATTCTATAAGCTGCTGGCCGATTACAACGACCGCGACGCGCTGGTGCTGGGCTACAAAGCCGCGGCCGAGGCCATCCGGGCCCGCGACGCTTCCATGTTCAATAAGCTGACTTACGTGCAGAACGCCGCCCGCACGTTCGAGCAAGCCGTCGGCCTCGACCCGGTGAACCCCGAAATTCGCTTTCTGCGCTTCTCCGTAGAAAGCAACCTGCCCGCGTTTTTGGGCTTGAGCAAGCACGTGGACGAAGACAAGGGCCTGCTGCTGACAGCGGCCCTCAGCCACCCTAAATCGGGACTGGACAGCGAGGCCTTCCGCACGGTGCGGGACTTTTTGGTGGAGCGCGGCCACGTGAGCGACGGCGACGCCCAGCGACTGAACAAGGTCCGGGACTAGCGCGCAAACCGACGCGGGCGGGGCAGCCGTAGTTTTCATCCGCCCGAAAACGCGGTGGGGCGTAACCTTAACCGCGTCTGCGCGGTTTGACCTCACGTATGGCTCCTTTGCACCTCAGCGTTCGCATCGACCCCAACTCCGGCTTCTGCTTCGGCGTGATTTACGCCATTCAGATGGCCGAAGACTTGCTTGATGAGCAAGGCTACCTCTATTGCCTGGGCGACATCGTGCACAACGACGAAGAGGTCCAGCGCCTGGAAGCCCGCGGCCTGCGCATCATCTGCCACGAGCAGCTGGCCGAGTTGCGCGACGAAGCCGTGCTCATCCGGGCGCACGGCGAGCCGCCGGCCACCTACCAGATGGCCATGGCCAACAACCTGACGCTGATTGATGCCAGCTGTCCCGTGGTGCTGAAGCTGCAAAACCGCATCAAAACCAGCTACGATAAGCAGGAGAAAATCTTTATTTACGGCAAGCACGGCCACGCCGAAGTGCTCGGCCTCCTTGGCCAAACCAGCGGCAACGCCGTGGTGTTTGAAAACCTGCCCGAGCTGCTGAGCCACGAGCTGCCCGAGAACATTACCCTCTACAGCCAGACCACCAAAAGCACCAACAGCTTTTACAACATCAAAAACGAGCTGGAGGGCCGGGGCTACCAGGTGAATGCCAACGACACCATCTGCCGGCAGGTGAGCAACCGCGACAAGGACCTGCGCCGCTTTGCGGCGCAGTTTGACCAGATTGTGTTTGTATCGGGCACCAAAAGCTCCAACGGCAAGGTGCTGTACCAAGTGTGCCTGGAAACCAATCCGCAAACGCATTTCATCTCCAACGTGGGCGAGATTCAGCCCAACTGGTTCCAGCCGGGCCAGTCGGTGGGCATTTGCGGGGCCACCAGCACGCCCATGTGGCTGATGGAGCAGGTGCGCGACCGGCTTCTGGCGCTTTAATCATTCGGCATTCGGCGTGACCCCCACCGTTTCTTTTACCTCAGCCAAGAAAGTTGCCCCTGCTTCGGTCGGTATAACCGGGGCCGCCGTGGCGCTGGTGGTGCTGGTGGCGTGGGGAAGCCTGTTGGCGTTTCTCCTCAAATGGTACCGCCCTGATTGGCACAGCCCGGCGCCCTACTTGCTGGCGCTGCTGCAAACGCACCTCTACACCGGCCTTTTCATCACGGCGCACGACGCCATGCACGGCGTGGTGAGCCCGAACCGGCGGCTGAATAATGCGCTGGGCACCCTGGCTGCCGGCTTGTTTGCCTTCAACTGGTTTCATGGGCAGCTGCCCAAGCACCACGCGCACCACCGCCACGTGGGCACCCAGGACGACCCGGATTACCACGACGGCCACCACCCCGGCTTTCTGCCGTGGTTTTTGCGCTTCGCCTGGAACTACGTGACGTGGTGGCAAGTGCTGCTGATGGCCGTGACCTACAACGTGTTGAAGCACTACTTTCCGCAGGCCAACGTCGTTGCTTTCTGGATGGTGCCGGCGGTACTGGCCACGCTCCAGCTCTTCTTCTTCGGCACCTATCTGCCGCACCGGGGCGAGCACGCGCCCGAAAACCCGCATAAGGCGCGCAGCCAGTTTCGGCACCACTTGTGGGCTTTTGTGAGCTGTTATTTTTTCGGCTACCACTACGAGCATCACGACCAGCCCTACCTCCCGTGGTGGCGCCTGTGGCAAACGAAAAACTGACCGCAGGCTAGTGTACGGCGTTGGTTTTCTTGCAGCAGTCCGGGAGCCGGCCGTAGGCGCGGGCATCCGCTGGTTGGTCGTCAGCGTCGTAGCCGGTTTTCTGAACCGCAGTGCGCAAGGCGGCCGGGGTGATTTTGTCGGGCCGGTAGGTTACGCTCAGGACCTGGCTGGCTACGTCAAGGTTAGCGCTTTGCACCCCTTTTTCGTAGGCCATGCTTTTTTCGAGGCGGGCTTTGCACATGTCGCACACGGCGGAGGTTTTGAATTGGGTGGTGGCAGAACCGGCTTTAACGGGCGTGGTTTGCGCGTGGGCGCCGCCGCTCAGCAGCGCCAGTGTCGAGAGGGCGAGGAGGAATTTCATGGATTGAGTCAGAAGAAGGATGCTAATCAGCGGCAACAACAAAATTGCTGCTGAAAAAAGTTGATTCAGGAACAGCAAACGGAACGAGCCAGGTGCTACTCGATGCGGTAGCGCAGGCCCGCGTAGCTAAGGCGGCCGTACACCGGGCCCCACACCATGGCCGCATCAAAATCCCGGCCAAATGGGTTGGTCGCGCCTTCGATGGGGTTGAGCTGGCGGTAGTTGGTCAGGTTCTCCACGCCCGCGTACACCTCCAGGCGTTTGAACCCGCGGGTGATTTGGGCGTTGAGCAAGGCATAACGGGGGGCCAGTTCGGGGTCGTATTCCAGCCCGGTGCCGTGCTCGTGCTCGCTGGTGATGTGCGCCAGCGGGCGCTGCCCAAACCACTGCACCGTGAAATCGCCCCGCCACTTGTCGAAAGCACTGGCGTAGCCCAGGTTCACGAAAGCGCGGTGGGCCGGGGTGAGGGGCTTGGGCAGCAGCACGCCGTCGTAGGTGGTGCGCACGTCGAGGTACTTGTAGGCGCCCTTCATCTGCAAGCCTTTTACCGGTTCCAGCTGCACCTCGCCCTGAAAACTGCGGGCAAAGGACCGGCCCGTGGGCTCCAGGTTGTCAACACTCAGGATGCGCGGGGCCGTGTACATGTTCGCCACCACCTGATTGTCAAACCTGGTGTGGTAGTAGTCGACGATGAATGTGGCCGGCCGGCCCAGCGCCGTGAAGTACTGGGTGGCGCTGCCGCCGAAGTTCCAGGCCCGCTCCGGCTGCAGGTTGGTGGCGACGACGAATTCGCGGGCGCTGGCCAGCAGGGCGGCGTTGTCGGCAACGGGGTTGGCCACGCGGAAGCCCCGGCCGGCGGCCCCCCGCAGCACGGTGTTTTTGGCCACGTCGTATTTCAGGTTCAGCCGGGGCGTCACCTGCCAGCCGTAGAGGTTGTGGCGGTCGGTGCGCAGGCCGGCCACCACGGTTAGGTTGCGGCTGTTCTGGTAGGTGTATTCGGCGAAGGCGCCGGGCACCAGCTCCCGCCGGGTGCGGTTTTCGCGGGCGTACGCGTCGGCCGGGCTTTCGAAACTGTAGCGGCGGCCGTCGCTGAGCAACTCCTGATAATCGTCGTACAGGAAGCTCAACCCGGCGCGGTACACGTGGGCCGTGTTGCCGAGGACGCTTTGAAACAGCAGCGTGCCCAGCCCCGTGCGTTGGGTGCCATCGTAGCGCCGGATGGTGCGCTGGGTCAGCTCGTTGCCCTGCGGGTCTTGGCCGCTGCGGTAGCCGTACGAATACTTGGAGGCAAAAGCGTGGTTGGTGCCGCTCAGCAGCAAGCCCAGGCTTTGGAAGGGCCGGGAGGGCCAGGTGTACGACGTTTTTGCGTAGCCCGTGTAGCGGGTGGTGGCCTGCGTGGTGCCGTAGTGCTGCGCAAACGCCCCGTCGCCGGATTCGCGGAAACCGAGCTGCCCGCCCTGCCGGGTTTCGCGCAGGGCGCCCACGCCCACTTCGCTCACCAGCCCGCGCCCGGACAAGTACTTCCACTTATTAAACGCGTTGAACTGCGTGGCCAGCGGCAAGTCCAGGAAACCGTCTTTGTTGCGGTCCACGCGCCGCCCCAGGTGGTCGGAGTGGAGCAGGAGCACGCTGCTCCATTTCGGGCTGAGGCGAGCCGAGGAGTTGAGGTTGACATCGAATTTGCCCAGGTCGTTGCCGTAGACGTTGAATAGCAGCTGGTCCGTTTTCTCGGGCTCCTTCAGCTTCACGTTCACCTGGCCCGAGATGGCCTCGTAGCCGTTCACCACCGAGCCGGTGCCCTTGATGATTTCGATGCTCTCAATCCAGGGCCCGGCCAGATAGCCGAGGCGGTACGGGGCGGCCAGCCCGCGCAGGGCCGGCTGGTTGTCCACGGTCAGCAAGGAATAACTGCCGTCGAGGCCCAGTAATTGGATTTGCTTGGCCCCGGACACGGCGTCGCTCGTCGTCACTTCCACGGAAGCGTTGGTTTCGAAGCTTTCGGCCAGGTTGCAACAGGCCGATTTGGTCAGGTCCCGGGCCGAAATCACCTGCACGTTGGCTGGCGTGAGGGCCGAGTATGCGGGCCCGCGGGCCGTCACGGTTACTTCACCCAGCTCCTGGCCCGCGCGCAGCGCCACGCGCAGGTACGGCGCGCCGGTGGCGGGCACGGCCAATGTGTCGGTCCCGTAGCCCAGGGCCTGCACCACGAGGCGGGAGGCGGCCCGCGCCGGCCGGGCCAGGGTGAAGTTACCCCCCGCGTCGGAGACGGCCGTGATGGCCGGCGCGGTGGCGTCGGGGGTGTCAGGCAGCCAGCGCACCAGCGCGCCGGGCAGGGGAGTGGCTTTGCCGGCTTCCGTGATTTCACCCCGCACCGGGGCAATGGTTGCCGACTGCGCCCGTACCCGGCCGGGTAGCAGTCCGGCCAGTGAGATGATAGTAAAAAGAAGCGGAGTGAATTTTCCGCAAGGGGGTCTCATATCGTCTGTAAGTTAAGAATTTCCGAAACAAAGGCCGCCCGCCGCAGCGTCTGTCACGTCCCGTTGTTGCGGCAAGGGCTGCGTCAGAAACCCCTAGGCCACCAGGGTACAGCCAGACGCCAATGGCCCTCGTCCGCCTCGCGGTGGCGCTGAATCGGCGGCAAGCCAGCGCGGACCTGGCACCAAGGTGCCTCCGTAAACTGCTAGCGGCCACGCAATGGTGAGCGTTGCAATCGCCAGTAATTCGTCCGGCACCGGTACAGTAACCTGTGCAACCGGTTCGTGCGCTGACGCCGAAAAGTTGTGTGTGTGGCTACTTTAATCACCGCAATTATTTTTTAGTAACTGAATTGGCTGTAATTAATTGATTGAAACAACTTAGCAAACTTGCGTGGCCTTGCACGGCCATTTCTATGTCCCCCGCGCTGCGGCCAATCATTCGGCAGGAAGCCCAGCTCGCTGCACCGTGAGACCCACCGAGGCGGTGAACGCCTGTACGGCTAGTAACGGGCTGATGAAGCGACGGGGAATGGAATGAGAAGCCATAGCTAAAGCAAAGATACGGCCGGGCCAGGGGCGAGGCGTACCGAAAAAAGGGTGTGGAGGGTGCAGCATCCCGTCAAAATCAATTTCCTCTCCACCCCCTCGGTAGGGCTCCCGTTGTTCTGCCACTTTGGCAAAAACCACCCTGTTCAATCGACTAGATGACCCGAATTTCTTGTCAATCAGGTTAAAAATGGCCTTATGCTACCGTGAACGCGGTTTTGTATTTGTGGTAAGAAATGGTAAATCGTGGTTGATTTATAAATGCCTTCCCGTACATTTGCCAGTGCCGCTCCCGTTCATCCGGCGGCCTGCCCATGAATCTGTTGTCCGGCGAATACGAATGCAAGCTTGACCCCAAGGGGCGGCTTGTGTTGCCGGCCAAAGTGAAGGGCAATTTGCCCGAGCAGTCGGGCAACCAATTGGTGCTGGTGCGCGGCTTCGAGCCCTGCCTCGTACTGTACCCCCGGGCCGCGTGGCGCATCATCCACGAGAAGGTGATGGCACTGGACGAGTTCAACGAGGAATACCGGCAGTTTCAGCGGAATTTCTTCCGGGGCATGACCGAAGTAGAGCTTGACACCATCAGCCGGTTTATGTTGCCGCGCAGCATGTTACGCTACGCTGGCATTGAGAAAGAGGCCATCATCGTGGGCCTGGGCAACCGCTGCGAAGTCTGGGACCCGGCCCGCTACGACGAGTTCCTTATCAAGGACCAGCAGAGCTTTAGCAAGCTGGCGCAAAAATTTTTATCGGTCGAAACCCCGCCGCTCGGCGGCGCCGCGGCGTGAGCGAGTACGGCAACGATAGCGCCTACCACCGCCCGGTAATGCTGGCCCAGTGCCTGGCCGCGCTCGACCTGCAACCGGATGGCCGCTACGTCGACGTCACGTTTGGCGGCGGGGGCCACTCGTCCCGCATCCTGGAAAAGCTGACCACTGGCCACCTCTACAGTTTCGACCAAGACGCTGATGCCGAGGCCGAAGCGCATAAGCTGGCGCGGCCCCAGTTTACATTTGTAAAGGCAAACTTTCGGAACTTAGCGGTTGATTTGCAGCAGCTTAATGCCGTTCCCGTGGATGGGCTGTTGGCTGACCTGGGCGTGAGCTCGCACCAGTTCGATACCCCGGAGCGGGGATTTTCCACGCGTTTCGACGGGCCGCTGGACATGCGCATGGACCCCGACGGCCCCCTCACCGCGGCCGACATTCTCAACGACTACCGGGAAGCGGACCTGCACCGCATTTTTGGGATGTACGGCGAGGTGACCAACGCCCGCACCCTGGCTAATACCGTTGGTGCTGCCCGCCGGGGCCACCGCCTCGCAACCATTGCGGAACTCAAGCTAGCCATCCAGCCGTGCACACCGCGCGGCAAGGAGAACAAGTACCTCGCTCAAGTATTTCAGGCTCTGCGTATTGAGGTGAATCAGGAGATGCAGGCCTTGCAGGAGATGTTGCTGCAATCGGCCGAGGTGCTACGGCCCGGCGGGCGGCTGGTTGTGCTCAGCTACCACTCGCTGGAAGACCGGCTGGTGAAAAATTTTATCGGCAAGGGCAAGTTTTTTGGCGCCGTCGAAAAGGACTTCTTTGGCAATGAGAGCAAACCTTTTGAGGCGGTGAACCGCAAGCCCGAAGAAGCCGACGCCGCTGAAGTGGCTCTGAACGGCCGCGCCCGAAGTGCTAAATTGCGGGTTGCGGTGAGGAATTAAAAATTAAAAATGAAGAATTAAAAATGAGCCCTTGCTTGAATGTGCTTTCTGTTTTGATAAACTCCCGGAGTACCATCTGTGCTGCCCAGGCGGCAACTGGTGGGGCTGGGGTGGCCAGTGAGAAAATGGGCCATGTTAAGCTAAGCGCCTGTCCTTTAATCTTTAATTCATAATTTTTAATTAGAGAAAAATGGCCACCAACACGCTCAAGCCTTCCGACGTTCCGCGCCGGGCCAACGTGCCCCGCGAGGTGCCGGCGCCCGAGCCGCTGCCGGAAGCCGTGGTGGCGGAAGTGCCGGTGGCCGAGCCGGAGCCAATCCGTGCAAAGCGGCCCCGCCGACCCGTGGCGCCCGCCCGCCCCCGCAGCTCATGGAGCCTGTTTTCATTGCTGGACCGCGTCACGAGCGTGGACGGGCTGTTTCGGGAGGGCTTGCCGGTGCGCTACCTGCCGCACCTGCTGTTTGCGATGCTGCTCACGCTGCTCTACATCGGCAACACCCACTACGGCAACCGCATGAACCGCAACATTCAGCGCCTCAAGCAAGAAACCGAAGACTTGCGAGCCGACTACACCACGCTGAAATCGGACTACATGGAAGCCAGCAAGCAGAGCGAGGTGGCCCGCAAAGTGGCGGCTTTTGGGCTGGTCGAAAGCTCCTCGCCGCCCTTCCGCATCACGGTGCCCGCCGGCCACCTCGACGCGGCCGAACTGGAGCTGATGCCCGTGCTCACGGCCGACACGCTGGCCGCCCGCGCCGCCCGCGACTCCGCCGCGGCGCAGCGAGCCGACGTGCTGGCCGGCCGGCGGCGAACTGCTCCCAATGGCGCCGACGTGGACGCCGGTCCGGAAATCATCGCCCCGCCCCAGCCCCTGAACGGTGACACCGTCGCCCGCGAAGCTCCGGTGCTGCGGACTGCTCCGGCGCCCCGCGCTGCATCGTCGTCGGCTAGCGCCGCAGCTCCCAGGCCCGCGGCGAATAATCAACAGAGAAAGGCTCGACCAGCTAAGCCCAACAGAAAAGGGAAAGCACAAAAAAGTATAAGTTCGCCCAAGAGTAAAGTAAAAGCTAAGCAGGGCGTTAAGCCTCATTCCCGATGAAAGGCAACGTTAAGAAGTCGATTGTGACGCGGGTGCGGCTGGCCTTTCTGGGGGTGGCGGTGTTTTCGTGCGCCATTTTTTGGAAGGCCACTAAAATCCAGTACCAGGAGGGCAATAGGTGGCGCGCGCTGGAGCAGGAGCGGCGCATCAGCTACCAGCCGGTGCCGGCCACGCGCGGCAATATTTACTCCGATAACGAGAGTATTATGGCCACGTCGCTGCCGTTTTACCGGGTGGCCTGGGACCCGGGCGTGGTGGACGACGCCGTGTTCAAGGCCGGCGTGGATTCGCTGGCGTGGCACCTGTCGCATTTTTTTGGCGACCGCAGCGTGCAGGAGTACCGCCGCCGCCTGGTGAACGCGCGCCGCGCCAAAGAGCCGGCTTTGCGCTACATCCGCCTCAACTCGCGCCAGATTAATTTTCAGGAGAAGAAAATGCTGGCCCACTGGCCAATTTTCCGGGCCAAGCGGAACCGGGGCGGGGCCATTTTTGAGAAGGTGGACAAGCGTTTTCGGCCTTTCGGTGGGTTGGCCCAGCGCACCATCGGCTTCGTGAACGAGGACCGGCACGGCGCCGGGCTGGAGTACACTTTTGAGCAGAGCCTGGCGGGCAAGGCCGGCGAGGCGCTGTTTGAGCGGGTGCCGGGTGGCGTGAAGCCCGTGTACGACGGCACCGAGGTTAAGCCCCTGCCGGGCTACGACGTGAAGACGACGCTCGACATCAACCTGCAGGACGTGGCCGAAAACGCGCTGTACAAATCCCTGGTGGACAACAACGCCCAGTATGGCTGCGTGATTCTGATGGAAGTGGCCACCGGCGAAATCAAGGCCGTGGCCAACCTGGGCAAGGCCTCGGACGGCACGTACAAGGAGGACTACAACTACGCCTTTGCCGACCAGGGACGAACCGAGCCGGGCTCCACTTTCAAGCTGGCTTCGATGATGGCCCTGCTTGAGGCGCGGCCGGAAATTCAGCTCGACGACATCGTGGACACTGGCAACGGGCGGATGCTGGTGGGTGGGGCTGTGAAGTCGGACTCGCACGGCTACGGCCGCATCACGGTGCAGCAGGTGTTTGAGAAGTCGTCGAACATCGGCGTGGCACGGCTGGTACACGAAAACTTCGCCAAAAACCCTTCGGAGTATACTGATTACCTGAAGAAGTTTGGCCTGGACAAGCCGCTGGGCTTCCAGATGACCGGCGAGGCGCGGCCTTACGTGAAGGACCCCACCGACCGCAGCTGGAGCCGCACCTCGCTCACCACGATGAGCATCGGCTACGAGCTGAAGCTGGCGCCCCTGCAAACGCTGGCGCTCTACAACGCCATTGCCAACGGCGGCGTGAAGGTGCAGCCGCTCATCGTGAAGGAAATCAAGCAGGCCGACAAGGTGCTGCAGCGCAACGAAACCAAGGTGCTGAACCCCAAAATTTGCACCGACGCCACGCTGGCCAAGGTGAAGGCCATGATGGAAGGCGTGGTGCAGGAAGGCACGGCCCGCGGCATCAAGCCCAAGGACTACACGATAGCCGGCAAAACCGGCACGGCCTGGAAGTTTAAGAACGGGCAGTACACCAAGACGTATTCCACCAGCTTCTGCGGCTATTTTCCAGCCGACAAGCCCAAGTACAGCTGCATCGTGGTGGTGGACTCGCCCCGCAACGGCCGCATCTACGGCGCCGACGTGGCCGCGCCGGTGTTCCGGGAAGTGGCCGACAAGTGCATGGCCCGCGACCTGCTCAGCCAGCGCCCGCTGCTGGCCAAGGCCCGGTTGAACAAAAGCCGCGTGCCCCTGGTGCGCGCCGGCATGCAGGATGAGCTGGCCCTGGTGTGCCAGAAGCTGGGCCTGGCCGGCAACACCCAGGCCACGGGCGGCGAAGAATGGGTGCGGGCCGCTTCCGACACGGCTTTTCGCGCCCGCACGGTGGCGCTGGTGGTGAACCCCGTGCGCACCGGCCGGGTGCCGCAGGCACGGGGCCTGACCCTGCGGGATGCGTTGTTTCTGCTCGAAAACCGGGGCTTGCACGTGCGCGCTTCGGGCACGGGCCGGGTGCGCGAGCAGTCGCTGCCGGTGGGGGCGCCCATCAAGCGGGGCGAGGTTATTGCCCTGACCTTGGCGGAAGTGGGTCCGCGCCTGGCCGCGCCCCAAGCCCTGCCCGAGCCCGAGCACACCGACCTGGCCGAGAACAAGTTATTGACCCCCGCCGACCCCGAGCCGCTGGCGAAGCCACTGGCCACAAAGCCGTTCGCTACCGCCGCCAAGGCCCGGGCAATGGCGCCTGCCCGCAGCAAACCGGCCGCTGCTGCCCGCATCGGCCCCAAGGGCGCAGCCAAGCCCGTCAGCTCAGCTACCCGGCCGGCCCCGGCCAAAGCCAAGGGGGCGGCCCCGGCCGCCAGCCGCGCCGCCGCGAAGACCAAAGCCGCCGCCAAACCAGCACCCAAGCATTCAAAAAAGCCCACGGACCCGGCCAAACCCGTCATCCGCCGCGCCTAACGCCCTTTTGCCCGTCAGCGCATTTGGTCTGAAATATTGCTACCAAAGCCTGACCGCTCGACTAATGATTTCCCTGCCGCTCTTTTCCCTGCTCACCGACGTGGTCGTGCTCGCCCAGCACGGCCCTACCGACGTGGCCATCACCGGCCTCACGCTCGACTCGCGGGAGGCGGCGCCGGGCGTGGCGTTCTGCGCCTTGCGCGGCACGGCCACCGATGGCCACAAGTTCATCGAAACCGCCGTGGCGCAAGGTCTGGCTGCCGTCATCTGCGAAGAGCTGCCGGCGGTGCTGAATCCGGCCACGGCTTACGTGCGGGTGGCCGACAGCGCCGTGGCGCTGGCCCACGTGGCGGCCGCCTACCACGGCCACCCGTCGCGGCAGCTGCAATTGGTTGGCATTACGGGGACCAACGGCAAAACCTCGTGCGCGACGCTCTTGCACAAGCTGTTGCGCGAGCTGGGCTACCACGCCGGCCTGCTGAGCACGGTGCAGAACCAGATTGACGAGGAAATTATTCCCGCCACCCACACCACGCCCGACGCCATCCGGCTGAACGCGCTGCTGGCCCACATGGTGGCCGCCGGCTGCACCCACGCCTGCATGGAGGTGAGCAGCCACGCCGTGGCCCAGCACCGCGTCACGGGCCTGCGCTTCGCGGGGGGCGTGTTCACCAACCTCACCCACGACCACCTCGACTACCACGGCACCTTCGATAACTACCTGAAAGCCAAGAAAGCCTTTTTTGATACATTGCCCAAAACCGCCTTCGCCCTCACCAATGCCGACGACAAGCGCGGGCCGGTGATGCTGCAGAACACTGCCGCCCGCCGCGAAACCTATTCCCTGCGCGGGGCGGCCACGTTTCGGGCCAAGCTGGTGGCCAACGAAGTGCACGGCCTGCACCTCGAAATCGACGGCCGTGAAATCCTGTTCCGCCTCATCGGCGTGTTCAACGCCTACAACCTGCTGGCCGTGTACGGGGCGGCCGTGCTGCTGGGCGAGGACCCCACCGAAAGCCTCACCATCCTCTCGGGCCTGACCACCGCGCCCGGCCGTTTCGAGCCGGTGGTGTCGGCCACCCAGCGCGTCACCGGCATCATCGACTACGCCCACACGCCTGACGCCCTGGAAAACGTGCTTCAGACGCTGCTCGAAATCCGCCAGCCGAGCCAGCAAATCATTACCGTGGTGGGCTGCGGCGGCAACCGCGACGCGGCCAAGCGGCCCATCATGGCCAACCTGGCGGCGCGTTTGTCCAATAAAGTCATTCTCACCGCCGACAACCCGCGCTTCGAGGACCCCGACGACATTCTGGCCCAAATGCAGGCCGGGGTTACGGCGCCCGACGCGGCCAAGGTGCGCACCGTGCCCGACCGCCGCGCCGCCATCCGGGCCGCCGTGGAGCTGGCCGGCGCCGACGACATTGTGCTCGTCGCGGGCAAGGGCCACGAGAATTACCAGGAAATTTGCGGCGTGAAAGCGCCGTTTGACGACAAGGCAGTGTTGACCGAAATTTTTCTTCAATTGAACAAATAGAAATAGAACAGTCGTGGGGGGGGGGCGCCCGCCCAAAGACGGGGGGGGGGGTTTTTTTTTTTTATAAGACGCGCGGTGTTGAGGGGGGGGCGGGCGAAAAGGGGGGTTAATATGAATGGGGGTTTTTTATAAT
>NZ_JANNOD010000018.1:0-9795 GCF_031398885.1 Hymenobacter sp. | reverse complement strand
GCAGATTTTCTTGCCTGACCTCCGCGAACCTCCGCGGTTTTCCTCCGCGACCTCTGCGAGAAAGCGGCCGTGCGTAAGTCCTAACATCAATTAATCAGCACATGAGTACATCAATGCAGGCCCCCAATCCCGAATTCATGCGCGAAGCCATTCGCCTGTCCATTGAAAAGATGCGGGACGGGCACGGCGGCCCCTTTGGCGCGGTGGTGGTGAAGGACGGCCGCATCATTGCCCGCGGCTTCAACCGGGTTACCAGCACCCACGACCCCACCTGCCACGCCGAAGTCGACGCCATTCGCAAGGCCTGCGCCGCACTTGGCACTTTCCAGCTCGACGGCTGCGACCTCTACACCAGCTGCGAGCCCTGCCCCATGTGCCTGGGCGCCATTTACTGGGCCCGGCCGGCGCGGGTGTTCTACGGCAACACCAAGGCCGATGCCGCCGCCGTGGGCTTCGACGACCAGTTCATCTACGAAGAGCTGGGCCGCCCCCTGGCTGCCCGCCGCCTGCCCATGACGCAGCTGCTGCGCGACGAAGCGCTGGCCGGTTTTCAAGCCTGGGAGCGGCAGAAAAACCGCACGAACTATTAGCGGCCAGCGAGCAGGCACCCCGTAGAGACGCCTAATTGCTTCTCAGTCTTGAACGATTCGTTTGCCCGGCGCGGACGCCGAGACGCAATTAGGCGTCTCTACAGCGTTTTAACTGCCTTCAATTGTGAGTCAAATAGTTTCTCAGCGCTCGGACTCCCCTTCTTCGGACCGCGGCAGGTTCCCGTTGGCGAATTCTTCGGTGAAGACGCGGTAGCGGTCGAGGATGGAGCGGACGGAGCGGCGGAGCACGATTTCGCCCATGGGGCCTTCGGGCACGGTCACGCCCGAGGCGTAGCCGTTCCACACGGCGCGGTTGGTTTTCACGTCGATGAGGGTGACGAGCAGCGTGCCTTCGGCCAGCAGCAGGCGCACGGGCTGGTAGCCCTGGCGGTCCTCCTTGGGCGTCTCGTCGTTCTCCTCAATGTTGCGCTTAATCCACTGGCTGAGGTCTTCCTGCGCGAAGCCGTGGAAGTTCATGTCGCCCTCGTACACCCGGAAGTTCACCAGCATGTCGGGCCGGCGCCGGGCCAGGCGGTAGCCCTGGGCCAGCAAGCGCTGCTGAATGGCCTGCCGCAGGGACTGGCCCAGGCGGCTGCTGTCGGCCGTCAGGCCGGTACCGGTCACGAAGTCATACGTCCGGTAGCTTCGAAAATTGCCGCGGTAGCTATAGTCTGATTCCACGCGGGCCTCACGGGTGGTCATGCACCCGGCCAGGGCCAGCACGGCCAGTAACAATAGCGTAATCGTCGGTTTCATACGGACAGAAATAAGTTTACGGGACTACCAATGTACGAAAGCTAAGACAGTTAGGGGCGGAAAACCCGGCAGAAAGATTATGGCCGGCCCACCCGCCGCCGCTACCGGTAGCCGGCGGCCTGCAGGGCAAACAGCTCGGCGTAGCGCCCGCCCTTGTCCAGCAGCTCTTCGTGCGAGCCAATCTCCACGAATTGCCCGTTTTCCATCACCAAAATACGGTCGGCCATGCGCACGGTGCTGAAGCGGTGGCTGATGAGCACGGCAGTTTTCCCTTTTGTTAATTCGGCGAAGCGCTGGAACACCTCGTGCTCGGCGCGGGCGTCGAGGGCGGCGGTGGGCTCGTCGAGGATGAGCAGCTGGGCGTCGCGCATGTAGGCCCGGCCCAGGGCAATTTTCTGCCACTCGCCGCCGCTCAGGTCCACGCCGCCGTTGAAGCGGCGGCCAATCATCTGGTCGTAGCCGCCGGGCAGCTTGGCGATGACGGTGTCGGCCAGGCTCTGGCCGGCGGCCTGCTCGATGCGGGGCTGGTTCTGGCGCTCCTCGATGCGACCCACGGCCAGGTTCTGGCCGGCCGGCAACTGGAAGCGCACGAAGTCCTGGAAGATAACGCCGATTTCCTGGCGCAGCTCGGCGGGGTCGTACTCGCGCAGGTCGTGGCCGTCGAGCAGGATGCGGCCCTCGGTGGGGTCGTAGAGGCGGGCCAGCAGCTTAACGAGCGTGGTTTTGCCGGCGCCGTTTTCGCCCACCAGGGCCAGCTTCTCGCCGGCTTCGAGCTGGAACGACAGGTTGCGGATGGCCCACTTCGCGCCGTTCTTATACTGAAAGCCGACGTTCTCAAACTCAAACCCCAGCCGGATGGGCCGCGGGAAGGGCCGCACGCGGGCGTCGTCGGCGGCCGGCCGCACAATGCGGGGGCGCAGGGCGAAGAAGTCGAAGAAGTCCTGCAAGTACAGGGCGCCGTCGGCCACGGAGCTGAAGCGGCTGAGGATGCCTTCGAGCAGGCCGCGCAGCCGGGCGAAGGAGCCAGCCAAAAAGACCAGCTGGCCCAGGGAAATCTGCCCAGCCACGGCCCGGGCCAGGATGTAGACGTAGGCGCCGTAGTAGCCGGCCGCGCCGATGGCGGCGAAGAGCGTGCCCCAGCCGGCGCGGCGCAGCACGAGGGCTTTGTTCTGATTGTAGAAGTCGTCGGACAGCTCCCGGAAGCGGTTTATCAGGAAATCGGAGAGCCCAAAAATCTTGACTTCCTTGGCCGTTTCGTCGGAGGCGCCGGTCTGGCGGAGGTAGTCGAGCTCGCGGCGCTCGGGCGTCCAGGAGTGGCTCAGGGAGTAGCTGCGCTCGTTGAAGTGCGACTCGCCGAGGAAGGCCGGCACCACGGCCAGCAGCAGCAGGCCCAGCAGCCAGGGCTGGAAGGCCACCAGCCCGCCGGCCAGCAGCACGAGCGTCACGAAGTCCTGGCCCTGGCTCAGCACCTGGCTCATGAGCACGGTGCGCGAGAGGGTTTGGCGGCGGGCGCGCTCCAGCTTGTCGTAGAAGGCGCTGTCCTCGAACTGGTCCAAATCAAGCTCGGCGGCGTGGGCCATGATGCGGATGGAGGACTGGTTGGCGAACAGGTCGCCGAGCAGCGAATCGAGCAGGGCCACGCCGCGGCCCAGGGCGTCGGCCAGCAGCACGAGGCCAAACTCCAGCGCCACCAGCGTGAGCACGGGCGTGAGCACCCGCTCCGCCGCGGGCAGCCGGGTGAGGACCACCACGGCGTCGAGAATAAGCTTGCCGACGTAGAGCGTGGCCAGCGGCAGGCCCGCCCGCACCAGGCGCAGGGCGATGTTGGCCAGGGCCAGGGCGGGGCTGGTGCGCCAGATGAGTTTCAGAAACGCCGGCAAATTGCGCAGGGCCGACACCCGCTCGCGCACGCTCACGGGCGGCTTGTCGCCGGACGTGGGCCGCTTGGCGGAAATGGTTTTCAGGAAGTTGAGCATTGCCGGCCTCGGGGCAAGGTTGGGGCCGGAAGTGCGGGGCGGCCGTTTTGGCAGGGGGAGGTGGGTGGCGGGCAGATTGCTCAGCTGGCGAAACCTCACCCCCGGCCCCTCTCCCAAAGAGAGGGGAGCCGAACGACCAATACGCGAATCAGAGAACCGCTGTGAGTCTTGTGGCGGCTCATAAGCGCCTTGAAGCAACTCATAGAGGTTTCGGGCGGCTTCGTACGGCCTTAGCGGTGGCTCATTGGCACCACGGGCGTGCTCATGGGCGCAAAGTGCATGCTCATGCACGCCGCGGACGCGCTCACGGGCGCAAAACGCCGGCTCATGGGCACCGCGCGCTTGCTCGTACGCGTCACGGGCTTGCTCATGCGCATCACGCGTCTTCTCATCCATGCCACGGGCCTGCTCATACAAATTTTTAGGCCCAAAAACGTGCGCCAACCCCACTGGGCCGGCTTTCGGCGCGTGAGGCCGGGGGCCAAACGTAAGAATAACGGGCTGATGTGGTTGGAGCCATGTACATTTCAGCTTCACAAGCTCCAAACCTCAACCTTCTACCTTATGACTGCCCAGGAAACTTCCATCTTCGAAAGCGGCCAGCGCGTGGGCCTGGCCGTGGCGCCCTACCGAGCCGAATTAGCTGACTTTCCCCCACTACTCGCGGCCGACGCCGCTCGCGCCGAACTGGTGACGGCCATTGCAGCCGAGCAGACGGCCCAGGACGCCGAGACCACGCCCAGCACCACGGACAAGGACACAGCCCGCGAGAACATGGCGCTAGCCACCGCCACTCTGTCGGCCCGCGCCGTGGGCTACGCCCTGGCCACTGGGCAACTGGGGCTGAAGCAGGCCTTCACGCTGAGCTACGCCGACGTGCACTACGGCGAGGCCACCGAGGACGTGAACCACATACGCAACTTGGTGCAGGCCGTGCAGGCCCTGCCCGCCCAGGTGCGCGCCGAGTACCGCCTGACCGATGCCGTGATTCAGGCGCCGGCCGACGCGGCGGATGCCTTTGAGGCGGCGAGTGACACCCAAACGGACGCCAAAGCGGCTCCGCGCCTGGCTACGCGGGCCCTGCCCGAGTTGTTGGGTCGCCTCGGGGCCGCGCTGCGGCTGATGGACACGCTGCTGAAGGGGCAGCGCACCGACCCGGACCCTAAGTTTCGGTGGGCTGAAT
Organism: Hymenobacter sp.; assembly: GCF_031398885.1. Classification (GTDB taxonomy): domain Bacteria; phylum Bacteroidota; class Bacteroidia; order Cytophagales; family Hymenobacteraceae; genus Hymenobacter. The sequence goes on along the minus strand of NZ_JANNOD010000018.1, from coordinate 5,290 downwards.
TGTACAACGCCTTTGCCGAGGCCAACAAGCGCCGCGGCGTGGCCGCCAAGCGCCGTACGGTGGCCGGGGGGCCGCGCATCGTGCGCACGCTGCCGGTCACGGCGGCTTCGGGCCAGCCGCTGCGGCTGGCCAACACCAACTACGGCCCCGCCTACACCCTGACCGTGGAAAACCGCGCCGCCACGACGCTGCTGCTCTGGATGGCGCAGAAGGACGGGGCCAAAACCACGCCCCTGCCCTGCGCGGCCGGCGCCGTGACGGTGCTGACGCGCGCCGACCTGGGCCCGGACACGGCGCGCTACCTGACGGGACAGTTTGAGGGGGAGCAGGGCGGGAGCGCGACGGTGGTGGTGCGGCGGGTGGTGTAGGGAGGGTAGCAGCTAGCCAGGGGCCTAACCTAGACAAGTGCTTAGACGGCCCGAGAACCCTGTGTTTTGTTTTCGGGCCATTTTTGTGCACGGTAGCTTCCTGCAACAAACGGGTAATTCTTAATCAGAGCTCGGAGTTTGTACAACTCATTGGTAAGAGTCACACCCATACCCCCCCAGAATACGAGCGTTTTTTAGAGGGATTGCAAGTGATGCGCTCTTTCCGACACCGTTGACAATTGAAGTAATTGGCTCAACAACAAGCCCCCTTTAGAGTTCCGGACGGAATTCTAAAGGGGGCTTGTTGTTGAGCTGACTCGGAGAAAATTCTCCCGCCAGATTTTATCGCTCGATGCTAAAGCGGGCTTTAACGATGCCGTTGTTTGAGGAGCTATACAAGTAGTAAATTCCAGCCGGCAGCCTCCGAACATCCACTTTAGTTTGCCCAGGCTTTAGCCGCACGCGTTGAACCTCGTCACCTATGCTGTTGTAGACACGCAATTCATGGGCGGCACCTGTTTCCAGCAAAGTGACGTTAATCTCATCATTAGCCGGAATGGGGTAGATGGCGACGCTTGCCAGAGAACTGTTTTCGGCGGCAGAGACCCGAGCAGAAGCGGGGAGGGCGTGGGACATTCCTTCGTCCATACTGACTTGGCGCGCTGCGCTTGGGCCCGTGGGGTCTTCCGGTGCGAAGGAAGAACAAGCCGCACCGTCTATCAGCGCGGCAAAAGTGGACCCTATCGGGGCAATGAATCCATCGGCCAGCACAACAGCCTCACGGGCGGTAAATTCGGCTGATGAAAATGATGAGATTATTACATCTCCAGTAGTTACGGTGTTCGTTACAGCTCGGCCCGCATACAAATTCGCCCCCGAGTTTTTCGTGCCGGAAAATCCTAGCACATTTTGCACGAAAACATCGCTCTGGCAGGGGACCGTCACCACACTCAACGCCACTGGATTGCCATCATTCGCGAGAAGAAACCCGCCTCCTACATTAGTGGTCGTGGCTTGGACCACCAAGGCATTGCTGACAGAGCTTACGTCGTTGGAGCTTACGGAAAACGTCCAAGTTAAAGAGCACCTCCGCTTGCCGTTAACCAAAGCCCACCCCGTTGATGGCACTTGACAAGCGGTTCCTTGAGTATTTGTATACGAGTTCTGAATAACTAAGCCCCTATTATTGCCGCCTATTCGGACCCAGAAATTATCTGCTAAACCAGGGTCACGGGTAAGCGTCACCCGGGCGGTAACCACTCGTGGGGTGGAGGACAGGCTGATGGAGGTGGCATTATCCAAGCTAAAATTACTCAGGCTCGCCGCTGACGGATTGGATGGGTTATCATTTAAGGTAAAGGTGATAGTGTTACTACTTGGGTAGGTTTGTAGACCGAAAGGATTTAACACGACCTTCAGCCCAGTGTACCCCCCAAAAAAGAGATTATTAGAAGTAATATCTATTGTGCCGGTGATGACGTAAGAAACACTTGAACCTACAGGAGTTGGACCCGATACATTCCTAGTTGTGATTGGGAGAAAAGTATTTTGTGCTTGGTTGCCCCCTACACGGTAGATATTAATTTGATAGGGGTCGTCACGTGAGCCTACATATTTAGTTAGGATCACCGAAAAGTCGGAACGCCGCACCGCCCCGGCACTATTAGAGATATACCAAGTGGCCGAAGTCGACCCATCAATGGTAAAATTGGTTAGGGTGGTCGGAGGGAAATTTTGCGCTCGCGCCGAATGGCTGCCCAGTGCTACCATGAGCAACAGGAGCAAGGCGAAGTAGTGCCCGGGCAGAATATGCAGCCAACGGGCAAGTAAACAAGAATGAACAAGATGTCTCATGGCGATGCACATAAATCTGCGGGTGGATTACTTGCTACGGCCTTCGGCCGCTTTGCTGGCCTCTAAGGCGGTCACCTGCTTGCTGAGGGCAATGACGTGCAAAGTCAGTTCTTCCACGGTTTGCAGCAGTTTCGCGTTCATGTCTGCCACGTTGATGCCATTTGACTCAACTTCTTGGGCCGAAGGAATGTGGGGCAAGTGCTTGTTCTTCTGCAGATAACTTTCCAGGGCGGGCAAGGACATGGACCGGTACCCGGGCTCAAACACAAAATCAGCCCACCCTTGGGTTGTCACGTAGATGGACTTGGCCACCAGTTTGCCGTCGACTGAAAGCTTAGAGTCCGGATGGGAGCTGAGCGGCTGTTGGCTGCCTATTTGCGTCTGGCCAGGAATTTGGACCAACCCGCTGGGGTAGATGGTCAGGCGGGTATTATTGTATAATTGTCCGTCGTTAAAGATTTGAGGAGCGCCGGCATTGGCAGTGGGGATGGTCATGAAGCGCATGACGCCAGTCAATCCTCCCGTAATCATGGAGCCTCCGTTATTTGCACCGTCGGTGCCCAGTTGCCATTCTCCAGTGTTTAGGGGCTTTATATTTAAGCCCAGATACGAATGCACGTACCCCAGATTAAAACGATAAGTAGTTCCCAAGGAAAGAGAATAGCTATTGAAGTCACCAAGCGAATATACGGCTCCCTCTTGGGCGCGGGAGGTATGACTGGCTAGCAGCGCACTAGCTACGAGAAGGGCAAGGAGTACGGGTTTTTTATTCATGGCTGGTATGGTTATGTTTTGAATTTTGATTGGGAGTGAGACAAAAATCGAGGAAAAGAAAACAGCAAAAAAGGACAATACAAGACAATTTGTGACATGTGTAAAATTATATATTTTAAATATTATTACAAATAATAATTAAATTAATTATATAAATTGAGAATTTTATTTATTAAGCACTAGTCAATGAGTGAGTTGTCAATTTACCAATTCGCGATTTTTGTGACATTCCCCAGGCCTGAATCCGGCAGATACGGGCCGCTTTTCTGCCCATTTCGTTATTGCGGAGCGAGAATTTTTTGTAATAAGCCCCGCTTTGACTGAGCGCCTACGCCCGAATTGCCGACTTCTGCTCAATCTGCTCCAGGGTATTGGGCCCACTGCGGACCTCATGCAAATTCTGGTGCACCTTCAGCTCCCGCTGCCTCTCGCTCACGTTGCCGAACATCGACTCTAGGTTGCGCGGGGCCGCCAGCAGCTGCAGAGCGTAGCTCAGTTCGCTCTCCGTTTCCGGCAGTGGGTGGAGCAGGCGCTGGGCCTGCACCGACTGCTTCACCGCCTCGAACTGGCGCGGATGCCGCGAAGCTCATGCTCGCATAGCTGGCTTACACAGCCCAGCACCGACCCCTGCGGCATCCATGCTGCCACCCCCGCCGGCCCCTGCGCCCTCGGCTTCGGGCTGATGTGCCTGTTGTCGTTCCTGTTTTTTTCTCAGCTTCAACCTGCTGCTGCCCGAGCTGCCCGACCACCTCACGCGGCTGGGCGGCGGCAATACGCGGGCCTTGACGACGCTCCCACCCGTTGCCTTATTTTACCCCACCCCATCGACTTTTGTTGAGGCTATCCCCTCGTTCTGCCTGAGTTTTTTGTTCGGCTTACAACTACTCGCCGGCCAGTGGCTGCGCCGAATACCTTTGCGGGCCACAGTCGATTGTCCCCCCGCTTGAAAACGTATTTCCCTGCCCTGACCGGCGTTCGGGCGGTGGCCGCTTACATGGTCGTCCTGGTGCACCTTTCGGCCCGCGAGACGCCGGAGCAATTGCCCTATTTCAACCGGCTGGTGGTGGAGTACGTGCGGCAGTGGGGCATCGGCGTCAACATCTTCTTCGTGCTGAGCGGCTTCCTGATTGCGACCCGCTACGCCGACCAGGTTACGCCCACCTGGGCCTGGCTCGGGCGCTACCTGCAGAACCGGTTTGCCCGCATCTACCCCGTCTACTTCCTGCTCAGCGGCCTCACCTTCGGGGTGATGCTGGTGCAGCCCACGCACGGCTGGTGGGAGTGGAACGCCGCTTTCACGGGGCGGGAAAAGTTGCTGGCCGTGCTGCTGAACGTCACGTTGCTGCGGGCTTATTTCAACCATTTTTCCGTGCTGGGGCTGCCCACGGCGTGGTCGCTCACCGCCGAGGAAACGTTTTATTTGTGCGCCCCCCTGCTGCTGCTGGGCGCGCGGCGCCGGTTGCGGCGTCTGGTGGCGTACGCCCTGGGCCTGCTGGCGCTGGGCTTCCTGCTGGTGGGCTTCTGCGCGCTTTTTGTGCCCCACTACGGCTTGATGCAAGATGTGCGGTTTATGCTCAGCATCACCTTCTTCGGGCACAGCGCCGAGTTCCTGATGGGCGTGGGCCTGGCCTTGTGGGCGGCCCAACAGCCCCGCCAGCCCACCCGCCGCATTGCCTACACGCTGCTTGGGGCGGGCGGCATTCCGATTTATTTACTGGTGCTCAGCCTGCTGTACCGCTTCTTTCCGGGGCACTACCACCCGTTAGCCAAGGGCGCGGCCGACTGGTACTACTGGCTGGTGTTTGCCAGCAACGGGCTGCTGCCCGTGCTGGTGTGCAGCTTGTTGTGGGGCCTTATCAGCGAGCAGACGCAGCTGCGGCGGCTCCTGGAAACCCGCTTGTTCACCCTATTGGGCAAAGCCTCCTACGTGCTGTACTTAATTCACCTGGGCACGGTTGATTACCTGTTCCGCAAGTACGTGTCGGACAGCAGCCCCGTTTGCATCGGGGCGTACACGCTACTCAGCATCGGGCTCTACCAAACCGTGGAGCGGCCCTTGCACCGGCGTTTGCGCGCCAAGCCCCAAGCAGCGCGGGTGGTTGCTTAGGCCGGTAGCAAGGGCCCCGTTTTGCCCGCCCCCGCCCCACTGGCGCGTTGCAGACGCGCGCCAGCGGGGGGAGCGGAAGGGAGGAAGCCGTGCGCAGCCCAGCACCGACCTTTGTGGCACTCATGCCCGTTGCCAATCCCTCCCGCCCCTACTCCCTCGGCTTCTGGCTGAGAATTATTTGAATTGG